>JAYZFM010000001.1:0-30493 GCA_036336775.1 Bdellovibrionota bacterium
CCAGATTCTTCAATAGCTAAGCTTTACCAACAGCTGAAATTAATGTATTTTCCCTGACTTATGAATAAGTCAAAAGATCTCATTTTTAGAATAGTCCAAGAAGCAAAATCCTACGATCGTCTAGAAGACATTGAAAAACTAGTTGAAGGCCAAACAAGTCTTGCCGTTATCCCGGTTCAGCCTCTTTATGTGGCGATCACCAGCGCTGGCTCCGATCAGGTAGCAGAAGTCCTTCCAAGGATGTCAAAACCTCAGCGACAGGCCATGCTCGATTTGGACTTATGGAAAAAGGATGAGGTTGATTATAATAGCTTTGATTTTTGGATTGAATCCTACGCGAAGGTAAAAGAGCCGGAAATAATTGAAGATTTTGTATCTGCTGAAGATTTTGCGCTTTATTTGAGGTCTAGGGTCAATGTTTACACTTTTGACGTTGAGGACCCGGAATATCCTGATCATGACTTTTATTTTTTAACTGATGACTCTCTACTCTTGATTGAGTATGGAGAAGATTATCCTAATCCTAATGAACTTAAATACCTGATTCGCCATTTATACGACAAAATGGGGGTGGAGAAAGCCTATGCCCATTTATTTAAAATTGTTAATGACTCACATCTTGAACTTGAAGAGGCGCAGTATCAGGCAAAAAAGGAGCGTCTAAAAGACTACGGATTTGTGGACTATTTTGATGCGATGGAAAGTCTTGTGGATTTTCCAAGCTATCCCGCGATGGATCGGTTTATTAATGAACGCAAGGCCGTTACCGCAGAGGTTAGTAAACTTTCTCAAAATCAAAGCCTTCATCACTCAGCAGTAACAGGCTTTAATGAGGATCAAGATATTTTGATGGATGAGCTTGCAAAGGTAGAAGATGAAAAGAGGCAGGCTTACCTTCACTTCACATTTGTCAGGTTAGTGAACTCCGCTATAACCCTTAAGGATGCCCTGAAGGGAGGACGGATTGAGCTTAATAGAGTGAGTAAATCGACTCGAATGTATCTCAATTTAGGTCTTGAATATATTCGAACAAAAAGAGAGGGAAGTCTTTTTGATGATTTTGATTTCTTTGATGTCTTTAGAGTCGGTCGTACATTAATTTCACTTGAACAAAGAAAGCTTAAAAAGAATTTACGAATTCATCAATTTGATACTGACGAAAATGAAGGTTTTTTAGGAACATGGTGGGGTAGTTTTGTTGATCAATCGCTAAGCGAATATCCTAAGGTTAAAAACTTTGGGGCAGCACTTCATGCACAAGAAGTGAAAAATCTGAGCATTTATTATTTCTGGAAGTCATTAAATAAACAACTGGTAGACTCGCTCCCATTTGCAGGGGAGTTTTTTAAAGTTTTTACTAAACTTAAAGAGGATGGACATCTTCATAATGATTTCTATCTTAACTACGATATCGAGCAAATTGATTTCGAAGCCATTATCTTGTCTAGTTTTGTATCCTTCACCTTGAACCAAAACTTGGATGAAAGCACTATGAATAAAATGGGAATAACGATATCTGAATTTAAGCAGTTTTTGGAAATTCTCTTTAAAAGAACCCAAGAAGAGTATTTCCTTTTAAATTTTGAAGATCAAAAAATGCAAGAATCTATCATAAGCTTTAATACCAAATACGGTTTGGGAAAAATTGAAGGATTTGATAAGTATATCTATGGTCTTCTAACTGAGCATCTTGCTGGTTATAATTTTGATGAGCTAGAAGACGAGGAGTATAAGCATATTGGTGGCCCAATATTCTTAAATACCTTAGTGAAAAACTAATTTCTAAAATGCGTCCTTAGAATTTCATCGATATTTTTTTTGAGGCTTCTGCCTTCTTCAAAGAGCGAGTTCGCAACCTTCTGGCGTTTATCAAAAAGCTGTGCATTAGCTTTTTGGCGGATTTGATTGTATTGCTCAAAATGCTTAAGCATAAAAACTTTTTCTTCAAAGAAGTCCACGAGATTGCCCATTCGAGAACTTTCCCTTTCCAAAAATGTGGCCATCTCATGACCGACTTGCCGTTTATGATTCACTGGTTTTTGCTTTGGTTCCTGATCAATAAAATCTCTGAAACCAATTAAGTCATCATCTGGCTTTTTAGTGCTCATTAGTATCCATCCCAAATTTCAAGCTCTGCAAATAAATGATCAAGATAATCTATTTCACTTTGAATTTTTGCAAGCTCCCGGTGGTTGTCTGCGTATTTAGAAATAGTGTCTAGGGCTTCAAACATATTTATATTGCGAAAGTTTTTTTGTTGCAGCTCTATTCTATTCATCAAATTTGTTTCTTTGTGATTGAGTGGCCTTTCTTTTACTTTAAAAAACTTTGGAAGTTGATCTTCACTGTTAATTAGACTGACTTCCTTAAAAGGTGAACTCTTAACCGTAGTAAGGACATAGGGAGGGTAAGGGAATAGCTTCTGAGGGCGATCCTGAAAATACTTTCCTATAACCTGAATACAAGCTTCCTGTTGACTAGGTAGTTTGTGAAGAGAAAGAATATGAGGTCTAGATCGAAAGTCCAATTGATCTAGCTGAGCTATTAATAGATCAGGCTCACTTGAGTTAAGGGTAATTTTTTTAAAACTTGGAAACGCCATTTAATCACTTCTCTTTAGTCTCTATTATAGTTAAAATAGGTGAAGAGGTAAAATGAATGCTTGATAGGTATAGTTTACAAAGAGTGCCTGATCAAATCTCTCAACTGTGTAACGTTTGGGTTAAGGGAAAAAGACAGTCTTATTTAGAACTTTGTCAGATCTTGGAAAACGATGAGTTTCTAAGTATCTATTTGCGTAGGTTATTTAAGGACCACCTCATTAAGGGGGGAACTATGACCCTTATCAATTCATTAGGTTGGGAGGGAACTAGAAATCGTCTCGCAGAAGCTTTTTTACACCAATTTAAATACCGCAAATTTCCGCATAAAATCGATGAACTAGATCTCGTTCAAGATACTTTGGATTTTGAAAAACGTTTTAATTTTTTATTCTCTACAGGAAATCAGAGAGTGTTTTTGTTAGGGCAGTTTTTGAACCAAGCGAATCTTTTTCTGGAAGAACAAGAAGACTCAATTCTTATACCTCTAGAGGTTGATGATATTTTAGTGACAAAAAATAATAAATCCAGTCAACCTGATTGGTTAATTATTATTGTTTGGGGACTCGTTGAGATGCTAGGTGCTGAACATGCTAAAGAAATTTTTCAACGATCTAAAGGACATTGGCGAGAAATTGAAAATGAATTGAATGAAACTCAAATAAAGAAACTGTTTTCTCATATGCTTGTTTATGGACACGCGATTGGGGATGAAAATTTCTTTTTAACGGAGAAAGTTTAAGTGGATAACTCTATTTGGAAACTATTAGAAGATTTGAAACCAAAAAAAGGTGTTACAGAAGTAATTATAAATGCTCCTGATAATGTGTATATTGAGAAAGAAGGGGATTTGATTCGGTTGAATGTTGAGTTGAATGCCAATCACTTCGAACCTTTCTGCCAAGAAGTGGCCAAGCAGAATCAAGTTCATTTTGGAATAGAAAACCCGATCGTAGATGGTTCTCTACCAGATGGTAGCCGTATCAATATTATTTCTTCTCGGTACACAGATAAATTTCCCGCGATCACAATTAGAAAATACTTAAAAAATATTCGAAATTTTGATGAGCTAGACGGTAAGTTTCTCATCTCTAGTAAATGGATTAAATTATTTCGCGCTCTTGTTGAGTCGAGGTCAAATATTATCGTGTCTGGAGGTACCGGTGTTGGTAAAACGACATTTTTGAACCTCATGCTAAATGAGCTTTCACCTCTTGATAGGGTTATCACTATCGAAGATACAAAAGAATTGAGCTTCAAAAGTCCCAATACCGTTAGATTGTTTACCGCAAATATGAATGCTGGGTTAGCAAATCCACTGCAAGTGCGTGACCTAGTGAAGAACACTTTAAGAATGAGGCCGGACAGGATCATTATAGGAGAGGTAAGGGGAGCAGAAGCTTTCGATCTCCTCCAAGCAATGAATACCGGCCATGATGGAAGTATGTGTACAGTGCATGCGAATTCTTCTGTTGAAGCTTTAAGTAGAATAGAAAATTTATTTTTGTTTGCAGGATTTGAAGTTCCTCAAAAAGCTGTGCGAAAGCAAATTTCTACAGCTGTTGATTATATAATTCAGCTTGATCGCAATGAGCGAGGCGAGAGGATCGTTTCTGAGGTCGTGGAGATCACCAAGATGGAAGGGGAGATCATCACTAGTAATCGGATTGGGATTCGAGGAGATAACGGCCTAGAGTTCACAGGAGTAGTCCCTGTGAGCATGAAAAAGCTCATGCCCGCAGGAATTGCGCCTGATTTTTTTGTTGATATTTAGTATAGAAAATTATTGTGGATGTACTCAACAGCTTTACGCACATTTTCTTGAGGAGTGTGTTGAAGGACTCCGTGACCTAGTCCACAGATCCAGCGGCTAAGGTCCTGACCATCTAACTCTTGATAGAATTCTTGTAAATGTTTTTCAAGTTGATTCCAAGGTAGGTGCAACCAACAAGGGTCAAAATTTCCTTGGATATAATAATCTTTTCCAAACTCATTTAAGACTTCGGCAAGATTATGTCTCCAGTCGACACCGATGACATCGATATTATCATCTTGGATATTTCTTAGGTGCTCTTTATGAGTGTTTCTTGAGTAGTATACGATTTTCTTATTTGGGTATCGTTTTTTGAATTCAGAAGTTAGAAATTTAATTTTAGGTACAGCAAAGGCTTTAAAGTCTTTTACAGTTAGTTCTCCTACAGCTGTGTCAAATAAGCAAATTGCGTCAGCTCCACCTTCCGCTTGTAGAATCATTTCATCAAGAACATTTGGAAGTAATAGTTCACAAAAAGCTTCATAGCGACCATCGTAGAGACCTGTCTTACTAGATACAAGAGCTCCAGCGTGACTTCCCTCTACTCCATAAGCATAAAGAGTGAAGGGAGCACCAACAAAGCCTAAAAGAGTTTTGTCAATTGGAAGGGCCACTTTTAAAAGTTCACAGGCTTCTTTTTGAAATTGGAAAAACTCCTTATTAGTATTCTTGTCTAGAGCTTTAATATCTTCAAGCGTCGATAGTTTTTTTGTGAGAATAGGTCCCGGATTATAAGTCAATCCCATATTAAGTTGCTCTAGCGGAAATAGTAAGTCCGAAAATAGGATGGCAGCATCAAATTTAAACTCATCGATCGGTCCCATAGTAACTTCACACGCAAGCTTTGGGTCCTTACATAATGTCATGAAGTCATGAGTTTTCTTTAAGTTTTGATAGTGATCATGATAACGACCCGCTTGGCGCATAAACCAAACTGGTACTTGAGTTTTTCCATCTTTAGAGAGTCTATTTTCAAAAAGTCCCATTTTCTTTTCCTTATTCTTTTATTAGAAGTTGATAGCCAACTCCTCTTACTGATTTAATTTCCATAATTCCAGATGAATCTGTCTCCATCCACTTTCTAAGTCTTACGATGTAGTTGTCCACTGTACGGTTGGAGGGAAAACTATCTTTGCCCCAAATTTCATCTATAATTTGATCTCTGCTAACGACTTTATTTTTATTCTGAAAAAGGAGCTCCAAAATACCGCATTCTTTTTGTCCCAAATTAATCTCAAACCCGCCTGCAGAGACAACTTGGTAGGAGTCAAAGCGAATTTTTAATTTTCCAATTGATATTTCTTTTTCGTGTTCTTGGAGCAGTTTATGTGTCATTTGAGCTTTTTCAAGTCTCAGAGTGAGCTCTCTTAAGTCAAAGGGTTTCGTAATAAAATCCTCTGCTCCCATTTCTAGGCCTTGGAATTTCGTTTCAGGATCATTTTGCGCAGATAAAAATAACAAAATAAAGTTTTTCCTTATCGCTCTAAATTCTTTTGCGAGGTCAATCCCATCGCCGTCAGGAAGTCCGATATCCATTAAAACGATACTCACTTCAGAATCAAATGCGATTCTTGCTTCAGAACAAGATTTAGCATGCTTTGCCTGAAAGCCTTTTGAACCCAGGTAATCAACTAGGGTCAAACCTAGGTTTGTCTCATCTTCTACGATTAGTATTTGGCTCATTCCGCTACCTTTTGGAAGAACAGGTCTATGACAAATTTTTCTTTAGTCTCGATTTGAAGATGACCTCGCATTTTAAACATTAGTCTTCTAACAAGGTAGAGACCGATTCCACTGCCTTTAGGAGAGTTGTGTTTATAGAATAAATCTCCTAACTGATCTGAGTTACCTTCAAAATGAGAACTTCCATCACAAAAAGTTATTTGAATATTTGAATCGGTTGGTTTTATTGAAATAGTAATAACTTCATATTCTGGGTGATGAGTTCTCGTATTTTCAAATAAGTTTCTAAGAATTGTTTGAAGAGCATAGTCATCGGCCATAATCATTTGGCCTTCAGACGGAGATATAATCTCTATCTTCATTTTTACTCTACGAGCTTCTTTCTTGATAAAATCCTCAATCTCGATAGGACGTAAATTGAGTGGGCTATCTCTTTCTACTCGGGATAGCTGCAAGTGATTATCTAACTGGTCTTCTAGCTGGATACTATCCGTTAGAAGTCTTTGAGTATACGTTTCAATTTTAGCCTTAGTATTATCTTGAAGATCAGAACCTTCAATTAAATCGCTTAGAACTTCAGTTTGAAGTTTCATACTGGCCAGGGGAGTTTTTAGTTCATGAGTAAGTGAGCTAAAAAAAGCTTGGAGTGCTTTGGTTTTTCTCAGGTCTAGTAAGTAGACATAGGTTAAGGTTATAGTAAGCACCAAAAGAAAAAGTAGAAAGGTTGCTCCTTCCCATTTTATCATGCTTATTAGATTTCCCTCTAGAGTGGGGTGATTAAGAGTGGAAAGTTTATTGGCGAGCTTAAACACAAGATATAACCACCAAGTTCCCAAGGCTAAAAGCATAACGACTGATCCACTGATTAACCAGTAGAACCAATTGCGCTTTATTTCCATAGTCTCTCTTCGAGTTCCGCTTGTACCTTTGCGTCGTGAGCAATACTTACAAATCCTACCTCATAGGCATTTGGAGAAAGGTAAATCCCTTTATCAAGCAGCTCTTGAAATAACTTGTAGAACCTATCATTGATGTTGCTAGGAATTTGATCAGGGTTTCTAAGTTTATCTTTAGTTGGTACAGGCCAAAATAATGAGTTGAAAGAAGGGATAGAGTAGTCCTCATATCCTTTCGCTTGCATCCATTTTTCAAAGATTCTAATAATTTTGTCTGAGTAGCTATAAAGTTCTTTATAAAAGTCAGGCGTAAGTTGTTTTAAATTTGCTAGTCCTGCTGCCATGGCCACTGGGTTGGCACTCAAGGTTCCTGCTTGATACACATCCCCAACCGGTGCAAGGCAATCCATGATTTCAGCTCTTGCAGCTACTGCACCTACTGGAAATCCGCCACCGATAATTTTTCCATAGGTCACAATATCTGGCTTCACCTGAGTAGGGCAACACATACCACCAAATCCCACTCTAAAGCCTGCGATGACTTCATCAAAAACTAGGAGAACTTGATATTTATCGCAAAGAGCGCGTAGTTGGGTGTGAAAACCTTCCTCTTGCATCAAAAGACCATTATTGGCTGGTAGTGGTTCTACAAATACAGCTGCCACTTCATTTTTGTTCTCACTCAAAATAGTTTCTAATTGAGCTAGATCACCTAGTTGGCAAATCAGAGTATCACTACTGATATGTTCGGATACTCCTTTACTCGAAGCTGTGCTTGTTCCTGCAAGACCAGAACCAGCTTTAATTAGCATTGAATCTGTATGCCCGTGGTAACAGCCATTAAATTTTACGATTTTGTCCTTTCCGGTGAAACCTCTTGCTAGTCTAATTGCTGTCATCACGGCTTCTGTCCCGGAATTCACAAAGCGAATTTTATCAATGAAGCAGATTTTATCCACGATGAACTCTGCAAGCTCTAAAGAGTATTTTTCACAGGCCCCATAGCTCCAACCTCTTTCAAGAGATTTTTTAACTGCTTCCTCAACCAATGGATTTCTATGTCCCAGAATTAGAGGTCCAAATGACATACAAAAATCAATATAATCTTTTCCCTCTTCATCAAAAAGGTAAGCTCCATCAGCGCGGTTGATAAATCTTGGTGTGGTATGAAGTCCTTTGAAACTTCTTACCGGAGAATGAACTCCACCTGGTACATATTTTAAAGATTTCTGAAATAATTCTTCAGAGTTCATGATCATCCTTTGTTAACTCTTTTAAATGAGTCATATCAATTACAGGAGTTACTTCAACTCCCATTTTCGTTAATTTTTTAAATGTTTTTCCGAGACCACAGGTATGAATTTTATTTTTTAGCTCGGGATATTTTTGAGTATAGGTTTTATACTGGAAGTCACTAGACCAATAAATGACTTCAGCATCTAGCATTAATTCAACTCTCTGATCGTTAACTTCTCTAATCTCTCTGGTGTAGGCGGGTTTACATGGACCAACTTCACTCTGCGCTTGGTCGTGTGAGAGTACTTCCCACTTAGAATCTTTAAGGAAAATTTGAAGTAGTTTCGATTTTTGGAATTCAACTATTTCTTGATGACCAAATCCCTCTGATGATCCACAAACCCATAAACCTTTTGAAGCCAGTTTCTTCATCGTTCTATTACCTGCAGCCCATAGAGTATTGTAATCTTCAACGCTGTTTATGCAGTGAGAACTCGTGACAAATATATTATTATCACCAGTTTTGTATTCAGTAGTTTTTTTCTCGACTAAAAAATCAAAGTCTCTAAATAAGTAATAAACAGATTTTCCTTTAAGCGGAGAGTAATCGATTCCTTCAAGTTTTTTTACGTTTATTTGTTTGCCATCAACCTGGCCTTTATGAAAGTGAATAAAATAATTTTGGAGTTTTCTAACAAAAACACCTACGGCCAAATGGCATCCACCACCATAGCTTTGAAATGCTTCCCGTTCTCTTTGAATTTCTTCGATGGTCGTTTGATCGGAGATTTTTGCTAACTCTTGTTGGAGAAAGGTGTTTTCTTCATGAGTTTCCAGCGCTAAGGCTCCTTGAGAGGCTGCGGGTGGGAATTCTTTCACTGGAAGAATCATAAAGGTTAGGTCTTTAACTAATTCTTCTAAAACTTTTTTAGAATCTTCTCTATGAGCAAGTCGCTCAAGCCCTGCAAAGGCTAAGGTGATGGCATGATAATCATCGTTTAATAGCTTCTCTATTCGAGTGTTAACATTTCCACGTAAGTTTTTTGCTTCAACTTTCCCATGGAAATGGGGTAGGAATTCATGCAGTCCCGCCTCTAAATTGGTAATTCTTCTAGGAGAACTAGTTCCCACAATAAATGTATCTAGATTTGGAATCTTATTTACCGTAGATTTTTTGATGAGAAGTATATCGTGAGGATAGAATCTTTTTGTGATGCAACCAAGTTTAATACCTTCTGGTCTCTCTGAGCCTAAATCTTTATAAGAGTGAATGACAAGATCGATATTCTTTTCAAGCAGATTTGCATCTAGTTCTTTTGTGAAAAAATCTTTACCTTCTAACTGCCATAGTGGCTTATCAGTAATGATATCACCTTGAGTTTTGATGGTCTTAATTTCAAATTGTAGGCCTGTTTCAGATTCAAGAAGATTTTTTGTGATTTCACTTTGAGTTACGGCAAGTAGACTGCCGCGCGTTCCGATTCTAAATGTTTGCTGTTTGCTCTTCTCCATGGGGTGCCGAACTTCTTTTCTTTAAATGTTTATCGCGAAGATAGGCTTTTCTTTTAACGACGAGATCTTTGATAGCAGATTGGGCTTGCTCAAGCTTTTCTCGCTTATTCTCCTCGTGAATCGCCCCTTCATTAAATATGTCGTCCAATCTTAGAACACCATCATCAGTTTTTAAATCAGTATTTATACAACTAGGTGATCCAAGATCGATGAATAACTTATTTTCATGCTGTGAAGCCCAAACATCGAAGAAGTCTGGTCCAAGGAGCTCTCCTTTGAAGCCTATTGTGTTGGCTATATAAGGATGGTCTTTTAGTGAACTTAACTCGTCCCACTCAAGGATATTGCATCGCTCGATATTTTGTAATTCAGCAATTTTCTCAATATTTCTGGCACAAACAGTAATTTTACAATGTTTAACAAATTGGTTGATTAGATCTTGAGCCAGCTGGCCTGATCCTAGAATTACAATTTCTTGTGCTCTTTGTTTTTGTACAAACTCTTTTCTTGTTAAGGATGCATATGTTTTTTGTGAGATTCCTGTTAAGTATTCACTTCTAATAGATTTAGCATCTCTAAATAATTTTTCTAGAATTAAAAGAAGCTCAGTGTTCTTCTCCGATCCTTGAACATAAGACTGGTACGCCTTCTTGAACTGAGAGACAATTTCGTTCTCTCCGATAAGTCTACTTTTCATCCCACAAATGACCTCAAGCAGGAACTGGTAGGCGTCTTTGTCATTAAATGGGGTGAATTCATCTAAGCTATCAATTTTAGTACCTTGGGAAAGAACCATCGTTCTTTGGCAAGTTGCTAGCACAAAATTACCATCTAAGTCACTGTAATCACTTAGTTCAATCTGAGCTGGTAAGTTATATAAATAGAGGTTCGCTAGCATAGGCTTACTATAATTCCTTTAATGTATAAAAGTGTCATCGTAATGTAGAACCTAATAAATATCAGGTAGATATTTGGTCTAAAAAATAAAATTGTCAGTTATACAATGCCAACTTCTTAATATATAACATTGGGGAATCCTTCAAGGTATTTATATGGAAACGTTCAAAATTATCTACACAGTATTAGGTGGGCTCGGTATTTTCTTCTACGGTATGAAGACGATGAGTGATGCCCTTCAACAGGCGGCCAGTGATGTCATCACTAAGGTTATTAATTCTCTAACCACGAATCGTGTTCTTGCAGTAATTGTAGGTATGATCGTGACTATGATCGTGCAAAGTTCATCGGTGACAACAGTTATGGTTGTTGGGTTTGTAAACGCCGGACTGATGCAATTAACTCAAGCGATCGGAGTCATCTTCGGGTCAAATATTGGGACAACAATTACTGGATGGATCATTTCAATTAAGGTTGGAAAGTATGGCCTTTTAATGATCGGTCTTGGAATTTTTCCGGCACTTTTTAGCAAAAACGGAAAATTACAAAATATCGGGAGAGTTCTTTTTGGAATAGGGATGGTCTTTTTAGGACTTGAACTTATGAGTGGAGCTTTCAAGCCACTTCGTTCTAACGAGCAATTTCTAGAGATGATTAGTTATTTTGCAGGGAATGACTATGGTTCATTTTTTGCCTCTATATTAACAGGTTGTTTGTTAACAGTTGTTATACAGTCTTCAAGTGCAATGTTGGGTATTACTATTGCGCTAGCAACCTCTGGAGTTATTGAATTTCCAACAGCTGCTGCACTTGTTTTAGGGGAAAATATTGGAACCACAATTACAGCTTTACTTGCTTCTGTTGGAACAACGACAAATGCAAAACGAGCAGCCAGGGCGCACGCTTTTTTCAACGTATTTGGAGTGTTGGTGATTTTTTCAATCCTTCCTATATATGTGAATTTCATTGAGTGGCTTATACCTGGTCTGGCCGATATGGTTGCTGAGGACGGAACTCATCCGAATGTTGCTGCTCATATCGCTGCTTCTCACACGGTCTTTAATATTAGTGCTTCAATTTTATTTCTTCCTTTTCTAGGCTATCTGGCAGACTTTGTAACATGGTTAACGCCTGAAAGAGAGGATGAGAAAAAACATCTTGTGCTCGTTGGAGATGCTCAAGACATTGTTCCTGCAACTGCGATTGTTCAAGCTGAATCCGAAGTAAAGAAAATGATGGATGTTATAGAGCGCATGCAGTCTCAAACTCTGAGTTATTTAAATGAAGAAAATGCTGATGTAAAAGCAAAGGTCAGCTCTTACGAAAAAATCACAGATAATATGCAAAAAGAAGTGACTGTCTTCTTGTGTAAAGTGATGGAAAGACCATTAAGTGAAAGACAATCAATGAAGTCTCAAGCGATCATTAAAATGGTTGATGAGTTAGAATCGATTGCAGACTATTTGGAAAGAATAGTCATCTATAAGTCTAGGTTAAGCCCTGATTTTCAAGGTCCAAGTGATCAAGAGTACACTAAATTTATGAAAGCCGTTTGGGAGTTCTATCAATTCTGTGCCGATGCTTACTTGAAGGCAGAT
Source organism: Bdellovibrionota bacterium (assembly GCA_036336775.1). Taxonomy (GTDB): domain Bacteria; phylum Bdellovibrionota; class Bacteriovoracia; order Bacteriovoracales; family Bacteriovoracaceae. The sequence goes on from JAYZFM010000001.1 coordinate 12,236, forward strand.
GATGTCGTGAAGCTTGATCAAGTTGTGCAAAAAAGTGAAATGCTTAGAAAGTGGGCAGATGATATTCGAGATAAACACCTAGAAAGAATAGGGCGTGGCGAATACGATGCGCTTTCTGCTTTAACTTACTCCGATATGGTCGTTGCTTTAAGAAAAATTAGGGCGCATGCCATGAACCTTGCCCAAGCTGTTTCCATGTATAAGAATCAGGAGGTCTAGGTGAGGAATGTTTTTTTAGAGGATCCTTCACTTATCTTTGAAGTTAGGCAAGGGCTCGAACGAGAAACACTTAGAGTGGATCATGATGGTGTTGCCTCTCATAAAGATCATCCGGAAAAACTTGGTTCAAAATTGACTCATCCATCGATCACAACTGATTACTCTGAGAATCTTTTAGAATTCATAACAGATGTTTCAAAAGAGACAGGTAATCTTCTTGATAAACTTACAAAACTTCATAGTTACACTTTAAAGAAACTAGATAGTGAAATGTTTTGGCCATTTTCAATGCCGGCTATTTTACCGGAAAATGAAAATGATATTCCTCTCGCTTATTTCGGAGAGTCAAACGTCGGCAAGCTAAAAACTTTGTATCGAAAAGGCTTAGGTCATCGATACGGTCGATCGATGCAGTCGATTGCTGGTGTTCACTATAATTTTTAATTTTCTGATAAATTTTTGAATATTATCAAAGAATCTACGAAGTCCGATAAATCATTAGAGCAGATTAAGAGTGAAGGCTATTTTCATATTATTAGAAACTTTCAGCGCTATCGCTGGATGCTAATGTATTTTTTTGGAGCTTCACCTGCTGTTCATAAGTCCTTCTTGAAAGGGAAGGAGCATCGTTTAGAAAAGCTTGGTGACGATGCTTACATCACGCCTTTTGGTACCTCACTTCGCATGGGAGGGCTTGGTTACACTAGCAATGCACAGGCCTCAATTAAAATTTGTTATAATAAGGTTGAAACATATATTGAGACCTTGGAAAAAGCACGATTAACTCCTTATGAAAAATACGAAAAAATCGGGCTAAAAAAAGATGATGAGTATCTTCAATTAAATACTCATATTTTACAAATTGATAATGAGTTTTATACAAATATCCGTCCAAAAAATGTTGCTAGATCTAGAGAGAGTGCTCTTCAGGCCCTTCATTTAAGAGGGGTAGAGTATTTAGAAGTGAGGCTTCTAGATAATGATCCATTCAGTGCCGTGGGAATTTCTGAAGATACCATAAACTTTCTACACTTGTTTTTAATTTGGTGTTACACCTCTGAATCACCGGAAATAGTTAGTTCTGAATGTGAAGAATTTGATCAGAAATTTGAAAAGATTGTCACACAAGGTAGGGCAAAAGATTTGGAGTTTATCTCTGGTGGCAAATCAGTTCTCATGAGAGATGAATTAACAAAAAATATGATGGAGATTGCAAAAATTGCTCGAGTGATCTCTCAAGTAGAGCCTTCATATCAAGAGAGCTTTGATCTTCAATTAGAGAAGATTACAAATATAAATAAACTCCCATCAAGTAAAATTCTCAGCGAAATTGAGAAGAGAGGATATACCGATGCTGCACTTAATATTGCAGAAAGGTTCTCTTACCAGTTTCGTGAAAAAACTTATGACTTCAAAGAGCTAGAAGACTTGTCTAAAAGCTCATGGGAAGATGAGAAAAAAGTTCGTGAAGAAGATACAAGAAGCTTCGACGAGTTTCTTTGTTATTATTTTGATAAAATTAAAATTTAATTATGGTTAGGTATTTAAAATATATAGTTTTGGTATTTGGGGCATTAGGGTTAATGATTGGTAGCTTTTTCTTTTTCCAGAACAAAGAGGATATCTTACAAGCTTGGTCTGCATCGGAAAAGATTGACTATGCCTACCTCTCACAGAATTGTGATGCAGAGAAATCTGCTATGCCCTGTTTAGAGAGAGAGTTCGCTGAATATGCAAAAAAGGCTTCTATCACCGGGATGGGGATAGGAATGAAAATGGTATTTAATGTTATTGACCACGAGAAATTTAGTGTTCGTCCTCTTGAATCTGAAATTGAAAGTAAGATCTACTACTCGCTAGTTTATTTAAGAATAAACAATTCAGCGATTGCAAATGTTTATAAAAATTATAATGGTTTTCAAGTTTTCTATGCCGGATTTATTGGCTCCCTTCCCAAGTTTTATGAAGATGCATTTGAATTTTCTGAAAACTTATTAAACGGATTGCACGGACCCGACGGTATTGAGCAATTAGCTGATGGTGAAAAAAAACAGCAGTATTTGTCCGAGTTAAAGGAAGTGGAGGACAACTATTTTAGTTTAAAGAGCACAGCTTTAGAGTTTATAGAAAATGAAACTAAAAGATTAAGAAAGTTAGCAGGAGAGGAATAAAATGAGCTTAATGTTTGGATCAACAGAGATTACAGAGCGTAATAAAGGATTAACTTATGATGATGTATTATTAATGCCTCGTCACTGTGAGATAACTTCTCGTTCTATGCCAAGTTTGAAAACTCGACTGACAAAAAATAAAGAAATGGATCTTCCTTTTATTGCTGCCAATATGGATACCGTTTCAGAGTTTGCAATGGCCAAGAAGATGGCAGAAATTGGAGCTCACGCAATTCTTCATCGTTTTATGACTGTTGAAGAGCAAGTTGAACAAGTGAAAAATTTAATCGAGTTAAAGAAAGAGATTCCTTCTATTCATGTCTCTGCAAGTGTTGGTGTGAAAGAAGAGGGGATGCGAAGAGCGGACGCTTTAGTTGAAGCAGGAGCTGAAATTTTAACTCTTGATATTGCTCATGGCGATTCGGTAATGATGCTAGAGGTTTTAGAGTATCTAAAAAAGACTCATCCACATGTAGATGTCATTGCGGGAAATGTGGCGATGCCTGATGGTGTGGCAAGATTTATCAATGCTGGTGCAGACGCGGTAAAAGTAGGTATTGGACCTGGTTCAATGTGTACGACGAGAATTATTACAGGCTGTGGTGTTCCACAATTAACTGCTGTTGCTTTGTGCGTGGCCGAAGCTAAAAAACATAATATTCCAGTAATTGCTGACGGTGGGATTAAAACTTCAGGTGATATCGTTAAGGCATTAAGTGCAGGAGCAGAAACTGTCATGCTGGGTTCGATGTTAGCTGGTTGTTTAGAAACTCCAGGTGAGATTCAAGGTGGAATGAAAAAATATCGTGGGATGGCCTCTAAAGATGCTCAAGTATCTTGGAGAGGTAATATGCAAAAAGGGATGGCAGCTGAAGGTGAATCTAGGCTTATTCCTTGTAAAGGTTCAGTTGAAAATGTCATCGACGAACTCGCAGGTGGAGTTCGCTCTGGGATGACTTATCTCAATGCAAATAATTTGAAAGATATGGTTTCAAATTCACTCTTTATGGAAATGTCTAGCTCAGGTATGGCCGAGTCTAGACCCCATGGAATGAATTAAAAAACGTTGCTATTGTCCTTGCTGTGATTGTTGCGGCTGCTGCGGCTGAGTTCCATTTTGAGCCTCGGCAGGAGGCGCTAATCTTTGGTTGTGAGAACCTTGTTGGCTTTGAATAACATTTCCTTGTCTGCTGCCTTGGGCAAGCGGACGCTGTTGTTGCTGTTGACCAGCTTGTTGCATTTGTTGATTCATTTGCTGAGGATTGGCCATAGTGAACCCAATACTGGCAATGAGGTAAAAAGCGATTACATACTTCATATAGTCCCCTGAGAAGCGTTATTGCTGCGCATAATATCCGAGTTTTGAAAAAATACAGGCCCATATGAACTAATTACCCTAAATATTTAAGTGTTTGATATGACAAGGCTTTAGCGATATATTTCCTATACGAGGAGAAAATTTTGGCGGATTTATACGAGATTGCATGTTCTTACCCGAAGGTTCGTGACCATTTAAAAGAGAACCCTCAAGACAAAGCATTGATTCATAAACATATAGATGAAATTAAAGGTGCTTATAGCACTAGCGTGTTATCGGCGATGGAAAAGTTTATGGATAAAACCTTCGTTAAACTCTACGATGGTTTTAATCTTCACCTGCCAGAGAATTTTGACTTAAGAGAGACCTTAGAAAAATACCACGTCGTGCTCTGTCCAAATCATCAATCACACGCGGATTATATCGCTCTTCAATATATATTCTTTAAGCGTTTTAAAATACCAGTTTATATTGCGGCTGGTATCAACTTAAATATTTTTCCCATCGGCGATATTTTTAAAAAATGTGGAGCTTTTTTCATTAGAAGAAAGTTTGATGAACAGACCTATAAAATCGCTTTCCAGGGATATATTTATTATCTCTTAAAAACGGATAAAGTGGTGGAGTTCTTCTTTGAAGGAGGACGAACTCGAACTGGAAAACTTTTATCACCTAAATTTGGACTTTTCAGCATGATCCTAGACGCCCATGCTACTTTCGGTGATGGGAAAAAACCTTTGATGTTTATTCCTGTGTCTATTGCCCATGAAATGATTCCTGAGGAGAGAGCGCATGCGAAGGAACTTAGTGGGGGACAAAAGAAGAAAGAAAAACCAACTCAATTATTAAAACTTTTTACGTTGTTTAATAAAAAATTGGGAACGGTACATGTGACTTTTTCTCCAGGCGTTGTGGTTGAAGAAAATTTTGAATGCCTAAAAACTAAAACTCAAGAACTTGCGTTTGAAATTTTTAGAGGTGTAGGACATGGCATGCCGATTACTCCTTCATCCTTATTGTCCTTGATTCTTTTGGATGAGCCTTCAGGGGCACTCACTTGGAAGCAAATAATGAACCGGGCAAAAGATGTGAGGGATTACTGCCATTACATGGGAATCCCATTGACCGACTCACTTGCTGGCGAAAACTGGGAGCCGACTCTCAAAGTGGCCATGGATATGTTCTTAAACAATAAAAAGGTCGAGCTCATTAAAAGAGAAAAACTAAATCAAGTTTTCTATTCGATCCAAGAAGAGAGTAGGGTTAATCTTCTTTATCACAAAAATATGATCCTTCATCATTTTCTCGTTCCAGGCGTTATGAATGCGACTTGGTTTAATATCTTTAATGGAACAATTAAAACACCATCAGAGTTAAGAAGATTCCTTCTCATAAAAAGAAAAGAACTTAAATATGAGTTTTATCTGCCGAGAACCTCAGAGATGATTAGTGAGGGGATCAGAGTTGTTGAGTATGCCCTAGGACGTAAGTTAGATAATATAGATTCTATTTTAGATCTACCTATGGACGATCTTTATAAAGTTGCTTCAAAAGTGAGGCGATTTTCAACAGCTCTTAGTTATATTTATGAAGCTTATTATATTGCCGCTATTACGGTAAACTATCTTGTGAATGAAAAATTTAATGTGGATAAATTTTTGCAAGTTTCGGCGGAACTTTTTCAGATGGAAAAGGATCATGGGCGAATCGTTAAATATACCGAGTCTTATACCGTTCCGAAAATGAAGGCTACGATTTCATACCTAGAAAATCTAGAAATCATCAAAATTGATGATCAAGGAATTATTGAAGTTGTTGAGCCGGATAAAGTCGGTTATCTTATTGAAAAATTTGCTAGAGATGTTAATGATCAGGTCTCAATCAATTTAAAGTTTAGTTATGAAAACAGTTAATCTCTATAATCGCCGCTTTATGGGAGTCGTATTAAACTCTGAGGCGACACCTTTTCAGTGTCTACAAAGAATCGACGATCTCATTTTTGATTCACTTCTTGTAGATGCGATTGACGAACAAGTGACCATCTACTTTGATCAAGGTCAGATAAAAATTGGACGCGAAGTGATCGGTTTTGATGGAGCTTTTAAGGCCTTAACAGATATTTCAGTTGAAGATTTTTCTCCAGTTGTGGCCAATAGAGAAGAGTTCATCCAAAAAGATTTCCAAGAAATTATCAAAAAGATTTCTCAATATGAAAGAGGAAGGGCCGTGATTGATGTTTCCGGAAGGGTGAGCTTAGATCTTTTTTAATTTACAAAAATAGATCGGACCTATTCCAAATTGATGAGGAAGGCTTATATTTCCAAATTTTGTTTTCTCAAAAAATTCTACATCATTAAGAATGACCTCTACTTGGTCACCTTTTTTACTCAGTAATTTCTCAATGACTCCATCATTTTCAAGAGGAGATAGCGAACAGGTTGAATAAACGATTTCTCCTCCTGACTTACAGGCGAGAAGTGCAGAACACAATAGGCCATACTGGATTCCTGCGAGCTTTTTTGTTCGTTTAGGTCCCCAGCTTTCTAGTTCTTTTGGATCTTTTAAAACATGCCTCTCACTTGAGCAGGGAGCATCTAGAAGGATTTTATCAAACTCTTCAGGAAAATTTATTCCGTATTTGAGACCATCCTTACCTTTAATGAAAACATTCTCACGGATATCTTTGGGGACGTAGTCTATGATGACCTGCTTTAAGCGATCTCTTCTTGTTGGTGAAATTTCATTAGACCACAGCTCTCCTCCCGCTAGAGACTCTGCTAGAATGAGAGTTTTCCCACCAGGTGCAGCACACATATCAAGCACTTTATCACCCGGAGAAATATTTAGCTGGGAGGCACATATAAAACTCGCTGGGTCCATGACGTAGTAATTTTTAAGATTTTTTTTGTCTCGCTTATGTGGAAGTGAAGCTAGTTCAGCCGAAAACTTAGGAAAATCCAGTATTTTTTCAGAAGTTTGAGCTGCAGGCGCATCGAAGCAGGCCCTGATCATTTGATTCTCAGCAGCCAATAGAGCCTCTTTCACTTCTTTCCAATTATCAGGATATATTTCAGTGTAATAATCATCAAAACTAAGTTTTTTGTTTTTTTGTTTCATTTTTGCGGTGCTTTATTCCAATTTTTCAATTGGATAACTTCTCAAAGGATGTTATTTAATTATAATAACTACTTAACTTAACCAGTGGAGGTTTACAATAGCTCAGTTTAATAGAGGCGGCGGAAAAGAAAGAGGGCCGAGAGTCAATGAGGCGATCAGGTCATCAGAGGTGAGATTAATTGCAGATGCAGGCGAACAACATGGAGTTGTATCTTTGCAAAGGGCATTTGAAATTGCTGAGGAAGCTGGACTGGACTTAGTAGAAGTTTCTCCAAGTGCTAAACCACCTGTTGTTAAGTTAATTGATTACGGAAAATTCAAATATCAACAGCAGAAAAAAGCTGCGGAAGCCAAAAAGAAGCAAGTTACTATTCAGGTGAAAGAAATTAAGCTTCGTCCAGCGATTGATATTCACGACTTGCAAGTAAAACTTAAAAATGTTTATAAGTTCCTTGATGCAGGCGATAAAGTTAAAATGCTAATGCAGTTTAGAGGTCGTGAAATGGCCCATAAAGATATTGGACTGACAAAGTTCAAGGAAATCCTAGCTAAAATTGTTGAGGATACTGATGCGGTTGTTGAGTCTCCACTCAAAATGATGGGGAACAGAGCAATCGTGATGATCGCACCTTCGAAAAAGAAGTAAATACCTTAATAAGCACTTGTGCGCTGCGTATAAGTGCATTTTCCTTTAAAAAATTCTTTGCCATTTGAGTCGGACATGATAAACGTATTTGTCTTAAATTTAAAAGAAATTGGAGCTAAATATGTCTAAAATGAAGACTAGAAGAGCAGTTGCTAAAAGAATCAGTGTTACTGCATCAGGAAAAGTAAAAATCAAAAAAGCAAACTTGAGACATATTCTTACTAAGAAGTCTCAGAAGAATAAAAGAAACGCGAGAAAAGCTGGATATCTTGTTCCTAAAGATGCTAGTAACATGAAGAAAGCTGCACCGTACCTATAAATATTAATAAGCTATTTGTTTGACCTAGGGTTTAAAGCGACTATGTCCCCCTACGATTCAAAAGGAGTAAAAGATGGCAAGAGTAAAACGTGGTTTTAAAGCCAGAAGAAGAAGAAACAAAATTTTAAAAATGGCGAAAGGATTTCATTTCGATAGAAGAACGAAATTCCGTCATGCTGCCCACACTGTTCTTAAAGCAATGCAGAACATGTACAAGGGAAGAAGATTACTTAAGCGTGATATGAGAAAGCTTTGGATCGTTAGAATCAATGCTGCTTGTAGAGAGCTTGGAACATCTTATTCTCAACTTATGGGTGCTTTAAAGAAAAACAATATCGAACTTAATAGAAAAATGCTTTCAGAAATGGCCGCTAGAGATTTCGAAGGGTTCAAAGCACTTCATGCTTCACTGAAATAATCAAGTAATAAGCATAAAATACATAAGCTCCCGATTTTTTTCGCGAAAATCGGGAGTTTTTTTTTGCGTAAATTTATTTTTCTGATAACCTAATAATAAGAACTTAGCTAAATAGATCATGGAGGATTTAAATGAGCATCACTAAAGCGGACATTGTAGAGAGAGTTTACAAGGAAGCTGGCTTTTCCAAGAAGGAAGCCGCTGAGATGGTCGATCTTATTTTTAAAGTCATTAAAGATACTCTTGCCCGCGGTGAAAAAGTAAAAATCTCTGGATTTGGTAATTTCTCTATAAGAGATAAATCAACTAGGGTTGGACGAAATCCACAAACGGGTGATGCTATGCAAATCTCTGCTAGACGAGTTCTGACTTTTAAACCATCACAAATTTTGAGGGATGATATTACTGAAAGATATCGTCATAGAATCGACAAAGACGGTAAAGAGGATACTTCCTTGGCCCCGAAAGAAGGTAAGCCTAGAGCGCTTAGTTCTTTCCTGACGGGTGAAGAAGAAGATTAGAAAGTAAAAATCCTTACCTGCGGGGATAGTATGCAATTTGAATCTCACTCAGTTAATGAGTATGCCTTTAAAGAATTATCAAGTTTAACCGGGATTAAGCCGTATGTTCTTCGCTTTTGGGAAAGTGAGTTTGAGCAAATAGCACCAACTATGAGTGCCGACGGGCGGAAAGTCTATTCTGAAGAAGACAAACAATCAATTGAAACCATAAAAGAGCTTTTGTTTGGGCAGAAGCTCTCCATTCAAGAAGCTAAGGCTGAGTTAGATAGGGCCTTGTCCGAAGCAGTTAATCAGCTTAAAGAAGAAATGAATTTAGAAGTTGCTGTCGAAACTCCTATTGAATCTCCTGTTGAAGTTAATCTCTCAGTCGCAGTTGAAGAGTCAAAATTAGCCGAAATTAAATCAGCAGAAATAAAATCGATTGGTTTGGGGAATAAGAATCAGGTACAAAACGCAGAAAGTTTTGAACCTCGATCAGCTTTTGCTTTTGAAAGCTCTTTAGAGATGATGCAACAATCTCTTGGAGAAGATTTAAAGCAAGCAAGTCTAAAGAATAGTATGGCAATCGATTATTCTGAGAAAGATATGCTGGCCCTTCTTCAGGCAAAAAGAAAATTAAAAATTCATCTGACTAAAATTGATGACCTCTATCAGAAGTACGGCTGGTAATCTAATTTTTTAGAAAATCCCAAGAGCTAGTTTCGAGTTTGGTTGCAATATGAATTTGGTCGCAGCCGGCGTTTAATTTTGCCAAAATATTGCTGCTATAAATTTCAAAATAGTTTTGTAGGTTTACAAGTTTGTGATCTGCGAAGATTCTTTTGAGCTTCAGGTGATTAGCCTCAATTATCTTCATAATTTCATTTACAGGAAAATTAAGAAAAGGATTGGCGTTTATTTCATGGCCTGAAACTTCTTCGGTCAACTCACATAGGTCATCTAAAAGTTGAAAATTTATTCCAATAATATGTCCAACTTCTTTTATATCAGATCTGAGGTCTGGGCGATTTGATAAAATACAGCAGCCTTCAAGGCTTAATTGCATTAATGCTGCAGTTTTATTTAAATGAATTTCCAGAATATCATCGAGGCTTTTACTTTGAGCATGCATATCGATTATTTGGCCTTTTATAAGACCGTTTGCTCCAGTATAGTCCCCATAAATTTCTAGTATTTCAGGTAAATATTTGGGCGGAAGTTTAGCTAGAATTTGAAATGATAGATTTAAGAGTGCATCACCTGTGAGTATTGCCTCCCATTCTGAAAACTTTTTATGAGATGAGAGCTTGCCACGGCGATAGTCATCATTATCCATAGCAGGAAGATCATCATGAATAAGTGTATAACAATGATGAGTTTCGATTGAGCTGGCAAATTGATAATGTTCAGGATTAACTTCACCAAGATCTTTTGCAAGGTGTGTTATCAGAAGAGGTCGAAATAATTTACCAGCGGGAATTAGAGAATAATGCATCATTTCTCGGATTTTATCCCAAGCTACATAGTCTTTTAGAACCTCTTCAAGCTTTTTGTTAATTTCATTTGTCCAAGTATCAAGCATTCTTATTCTTTGTTAGCGAGGTGATTTTGCAGTCAGCAGAGTACCTATATTTGCAGGTCCTTTCAATTGAATTTGATAAAAACCGTCTTTTTGGTCAAATTTACTTAATCCGAAATTCACGAGGAGGTCCTTTTGAGGAAAGCTTTCTGAAAGCTTTAATTCACCAAGTAGGTCTAATTTCGTATTTTGTGGTCTTTGTAGGGATAAGCCTAATTTACCTTTAAATTCTGACCTAATAGGGGATTGATCATCACCAATTGTAAGTCTTTCTAGTTTAAACGTCGGATTCGCACCTGTTGATTCAAGCTCTCCGAGAATGAGAAAATCATTAATAATCAAACTTTCTTTGATCGCAAAGGGGAAAGGCATTCCAGGTGCACTGATCGTTTGAGAAGGGAAAATAAAGTTCTTAGAGACGATATTTACTGTAAGGATATCAATTTCTCTAAGTTGGTAGTCAGCTTTAAAGTGCAGGTTCGAAATAAAAAGATCACCCATTAAGGTTACTGGTAAAAAATCACTCAGAGTCGCTAAGTTTATTTTTTTGTTCTGATCTTCAAAAACACCATTTGTTGATTCATTTTCCATCACTACTGCAAAACCAGTGAGTCCTACTGCTATATCAACTTCGACTGGATTGTTAAGTAATTCTGTTTCAATACTGAAAGTCGGACCAAAAGGGGAGAAGCTAAATCCAGAGAAGCCTACCTCTATAGCTTTGAAGGTTAGAGGTTGACCGCCTGTACAAGCAGCTGACAATTGCACATTATTGACGACTATACCGTTAAGCTTGAAATTGTAATCATCGTAAGAGAGTGGGCAGGCAGAATTTTGGATATAGGTTTTACCGGCCGTTTTAGTTACTGGTGCAAAGTTAAATTCAAATTGAAGGGCAAAGGTGATCACAAATAATATGAACAGCCCTAGTATCCATTGAGATTTGCGAAGAAAACTCAGTTTATATTCAGGCTCATTATGGTTTGTTTCACTCATTATATTTCCTGCTCATCTGGAAGCTTAGAAAATTGTGAAACTCCAAAACTTCCTTCAAGAAGATTATTTTTAGGATTTTTATTAATCAATATTTCTCTAAATTTGAATTTTGCTCTAAAGCTTAATTTATTTAGATAATCATAGAGGTCTTTGCTGGATATTTCTTTAAACTCAATGCTCGCTTGCATCTCACTAATCCCATTAGCTTCAATAATATCAAAGCTCCCAGATGCGACTCGCATCTTGCTCGTATCCACGCCAAAAGCTGAAAGTTTAGATTCTAATGCATTTTGATTGGGAATTGGGTAAGGATTTAGAATATTGCTAGATTTCCTAAGGTCAGCTCTACTTGCGATGATCTGATTCGCATTTTTAATAATATTCTCTTGTAGGACTAAGTCATAGTTTGCACTGGAGTAGAAAAGGTAGAAAATAAAAGTAAAAATAAGAGGTATTAAAATACTAAAAACCATCATGGCAAATTTAATAGCTTCTTGTTGCCAGTCTTCTAAACTAGAGTAGGTCTCGATTATTTGAGAATACGCAGGGGCATCTTTAAAGTCTTCCACTTGCTGTTTTAAAAATTCATCAATTCTTTGCATCGGGCTTATCATAAAGTTTCACCAAGTCCTTTTACAGAGAGTTCTTTTTTATTTTCATCCAGACTGACTTTCCAGCGGCGTCCACTTTGATTAAGTGTTTGAGAGATAACTTTTAGTTCGGAAAGGCTTTCTGATTTTACGATGAAATCGATTTCATGTTTCAGATCTGAAGCGGCTTTTGTTTGCGAAAGATCTTCAATCGCTGAAAAATATATGATTTCAACTTTTCGACCTTGCAAATACTTGATGATATCTTGCATATGCCTCAAAGCGTTCACCTTGAGTGAAGCCTGAATGCTTTTAACTTCCTGGTTAATATTCCTGTTCTCTCGCTCAAGGAGGGCAAGCACATCTTCAGATCTTTTACCGCTTGTCTTTCCTATGCCCAAACTTGGATTCTTAAGAATGGCCATTGAGCTTCTTTTTGCATCTTTTAAACGGTGATTGGTGATAAAATAGCTAGATAAAAAGAAAATACTCAATAAAACCGATGCTAGAACTGTTCGAGTTAATATGAAGGTAAAAGGTTCTATTGGTAATCCAAATTTATTGGTGAACATATAGTCACCCTTCAATAAATTTATGAGACCTGTTTTTTTCGACGAAACGACTGCTGTGGTAACCACTGGACTGAATTTATTTTTTACTTTTTCAGAGGTGTCGATATTTTCTAATTCTAAGTAGCGGTAAGGGTCAAAAGTCTCCACCGGAACTTGTAATTTCTCAGCTAAATAATTTTTCATATTTTTAATATTGGCACTGGCACCAGTTAAGTAAATTTTCTTAATGGTTGAACCATATTTTACTCGATGGCCTATGTCCCAACGCTTGATTTCATTTATCAGTGGTTCAAGAACAACATCCATAATATGAGCAAACTCTTTTTGATTATCATTCACTTTGTCGTATTGACCATCAAGCAGTAGAAATGAATTTTGATGTTTATATAAAACCGCTTCTTCTTCTGAGATTTCGTAAGACTTAGAAATAGCTTCCGTAATAGTTTGTCCAGCCGTAAAAGACTGGTGATTAGAAACTAAAAGACCATCCTGATAAATAAAACCATTAGTGATATTATGGCCTATATCTACGATTGCACATGATTGCTCAAAATCAGTCTCATGCATTTCAATAAACTGCGCATAGGCAGCAACATCCGTAGTAAGAATTGTTGGTTCTAGTCCTGATTCTTTTAAGACATCATAAAACTCAGCAAATGTTTCGTGACGAACGATGGCCACGGTTGCATGAGTGAATTCACCTTCAATTTTTAATCTATCCGCCCAATGTGCTTCGGCTAAGCTGTAGGGAAGATCCTCTTCAATTTGAAAAGGAAGTAATTGATGAGCCTTCTTTTTATTTTTTACTGGCAGAGATAAAAATCTCGTGGTGACAAATTCAGAGGGCATACAAATAATTAACTGGTTTTCTGCGTGGATATTGTCGACATACTCTTTAATGAGGTTGAGCTTAGCTCGCCATAAAACCATAGGTTCTGTATCCTCATTGATACTCTCGTCATCGAGGGATAAATCTTCTGCTGAGAGCAGACAAATTTTCTTCTTTTCCTGACGATAACTTACGATTTTTACTGAGTAACTACCAATTTCTGCGACGATATTTAACATGCTAATATTGTATTGCAGCGCTCATGTTTTAAAAAGTAAAATTTTAGCCAACTATGATCTCTACAATCCGAGGCTCAAGTAGTTGAGTCTTTTGCTTTTGAGGCGTTGTGCTACCTGGTGTTGTAGGGGACGTAGTAGTTGGCGGAGGGTCATCTCCAGGATCCGTTCCTGCGGGAGTTTGCGGAGGTACAGTTCCCCCAGGAGTTGTTGTGACCGGTCTAGGCTCTGGTTTTACCGGGATCGTGATATAAGCGACAAGATTGTAAACAGACTCTCTTACTTTGGCATTAATCACTACCTTGAATAGTGTTGGTGACACTCCAAACTTTAGTCCTTGTTTCTGAAAATTATTGAACCTTTCGTCGAATTGGCTTTCGGTCATAATATTGCCAATATTGACGATATAATTTTTGAAATCATCGAGGCTGTTGAAGTATTTTGGATCCTCTGGATTATTTTTATAGTCAAAAAACTCTTTGATATCTTCGGGAAGAATATCTGGAATCAAAAGCCTCATTAGGTTTTCTGTGATCTCATTTAGGTCGATCATCAAGGCGCCGTGAACGGTAAATTCATTTTCGATCAGTTCTATAATCTCATCCGGCCAACTAGGTAGCGAGTAAACTTCGCTAAAAGATGTGATAGGTGCTCTTTTTGGAGTTAACTTAATTTCATCAAAGCTTCTATCAGCTCCTCCCGTGTCTTCAATGGCGTTGGGGTCACTAATATAATACTTAAGTTCATTGACCAGTGGTTGTACTTCGAGCCCATAAAATTTTGAATCAAATAGTTCATCATTTGCACTTTTTAGTTCAATACCTTGTTGTAAGGCTTTTACGAGCTGAGCTTCTGGAGTGAAAGTTAGTTCTTCTTCAGTTAACTCTGGTGGCTCTTCTTCTGGGTTTGCTTGAGCGGCTCTATTTCTTGCTTGAGTCAGTAAAGATAATCGCAAAAGATTTAAGTTAATTTTGTTAGACACGTTATTAATTGATAATTGAAACGATCCCTCCAAAAAAGAATTTTGTTCAAACTTTTTAAGAGCGTCCTTTTGAATCGCGTTCATATTTTTTGTAACAGGGATAGGATAGACAAAAGGGAAGTTCCAGATAAGGTCTAAGTTTTCTTGTTTTACGGCTTTGGCTGCGTCACCTTTATTTTGGAGAAAATTGAATGCTTCTTTGTAGAGCCTAAGTCTGGCCATGGCAAATTTTAGAGCTGACTCCGCCACCAATCGTGCCTTAGCTCTCGATTCAATATTATCCGCTCTAAAACGGTTGATATAATTTTCTTCTGTAAATTTATAAACGAGGGGGACTGCAATCGCAATTGCGGCCATAATCATAAAAACTGCGACACCTTTTTGGTTCTTTAAAATATTCATTCTTCATCCCCTGGTACAGAAGGTGTTGTGGTCGTGGTTGAATTGCCACCGTCATCACCACGAGTGTTTCCTGTTCGAGGCTTCTGTTTGAGAAATTTATAGACATCTTCCGCTTGAAAATCGGGAAACAATGGACGAAAAATTCGCTCTGTGTATCTCTGTGCATTGAGGATATCAAAAAACGTAAGGTTAACTTTTACCGCGTAAATTCTGTGTACTCCTTGAGTAATAGTTTGCAGGTTATCAGTCCATTTACTGGTTTTTGGATTCCAAAACTCAAAAACAAATCGGTCTACATTACGCAGAAGAACTTGTGACTTTACATCACTCCATGGAATGTCTTCAGGACTAAAAATATCCTTATTATAAATTTGTCTAATAAGTACTGATCCACCTTTTCTTTCCGGCTCATCAGCGTTTTTAAATTCACCTACGGCTGCTTCATCGCGAGTTCCCTCGTCGGGAGCTAGGCTATATCGCACCCAAGCAAAACGAGACTGTTTGGTGTTAGCGATTTTTCTTCTATTAGAAGTTGTCAGAAAAATAAATTCGTCTTTTTCAGGATTTTCATAAATTGGAACAGGTAGTCCTTCATAACTTAGCTGAGCAAAACGTTGATTTCTCTGGTAGATATCAATGAGTTGATTATAGATTTCTCCTTCATTAGGAGTCATCTGAGCTGGGTTCATGAGAATATCAAACGCGAGGGGAGTATAGATTTGAGAAATATCCCACTCGAGTCTAGACATGGCCGTTTCGACCCTCAAGAAATCTTTGTCTTCTGAGATCGTACTTTCGGAAGAATTTATGACAAAGTCTGAAAAACTGATGATTCCAAGAGACATAATCCCCATGATTGTAATCGAGATCAAGACTTCGATTAATGTAAAACCTTGGGTATTAGAAGCCAAAGTTTTTGTCAATTTGCGCATTCGACTTTTCAACCCATGAGGTAAGTTCATAAATTATTCCATCAGGTGAGGTGACCTCTACACGTACCTGCCATACAATTTCTTCTAAGTTCTTTTTTAAAAGCCCAAAGACTCTTTTTCTAATTTCTGTTTCCTGGGTCTCAACTCGATTGGCCTCATCTTCTGTCTGTCCCATGACAGCTGATAGATCGGGGAGTTCCATTTTTCTTATTTGGACTTTGTACTTATAGTCTTTGAAACCTTCAATCTCAAAATTACCGGTGTCCTCTGTACTATCAGTGGCGTTGGTGAATTCTCGATTGGCTATGAGTACCTCATTCATCTTGAACTCTGCGAGGTTATGCATTTTGACATCATCGCGAGCATACATGGAGCTAGTTATATTAAAAGAGACTGTACTTATCAAAACAGTAGACATGACAGCAAAGATTGTCAGCGCAATCAGTACTTCAATCAATGACATACCGGTTTGATCTATTCTCTTAACCATTGCCTGAAAACCTCACGGGATCGCCCCTCTAAAGTGTCGTCGATATAGTCCATTTCTGTCTGACTAAATTTATAATATTCATCATACAGTTTTTCTTCAAAAGGAGGAATTTTTAACGAAACCAGCTCTTCGTCTGTGTTTAAGAAAATGATCGCACTGTCTTTCTCTCCCGAAGGATAAAAATAGATACTTGCTTGGCCAGAGGTGACAATATTTTCTTGGTAAGATGTACCTACTCCATAGATTAACACTGTGTCTTTAAACTTTTTAGGACCGTCTTCGAAATAACCAGTGTTGGTAAAACGTCCATCGAGTTTCTTTTGTCGGTTGGCTTCATCTTCTCGTTCTTTAATTGAAAGTTTATCTGAGTCCACCATTTCTGGGAGTACCATTTCAGAGCCCTCTCCATATTCGATAATATATTCAATAGGGGATGTGTCTAGGTCTATGCGAAGCCTAACTATAGAGTTTCGCATGATGGCCTCATTCGTGGCATACCTTAGGGAGCGATCGATTTCAAAAACCGTATCTTCTAAATCTTGGTGATCATTTGTTGAAAAGGATTGAACGGCTATAGCTGTTACCAAAGCAACTAAGGCAACAGCTATTAAAATCTCTAAAAGAGAAAAGCCCTTTTGTGCAGTCTTTTTTAAAAGAATAAAATTAAACGTCTTCGCTTGAGATATCTTTATCGAAATCTTCTCCACCTTCAAAACCATCGGCTCCTAGTGATCTAATAACGTAAGTTTTTCCATCTGATTCATACTGGAATGGAGTATCCCAAGGGTCTAGAGGAAGTTTATCAATAATTGGTCTGTATCTCTTACACTCTCTTCCTGAAGTTGGAGCTTCAACTAGAGCTTCAAGTCCTTGTTCTGTTGTAGGATAGATTCCACATCTTCTTTTGAAGTCTTTAAGCGCTCCACCCAGGTTTTGAATTTGAATTTTAGCGGAGTCGTACTTACCTTCTTCCAGACTAGTTAAAACATTCGTAGCAACAAAAGTACCAACTATACCAAGTAGGGTAATCGCGATTAAGATCTCGATTAAACTCATCCCTTTTTGAGAGGCTAATATTGGTGAATTCGACACTAACTGTTTTGACATGGAAACTCCTTTTCAATTTTTTAATTCTGGTTTTTAGATTAACTGAGCTGGTTAAGCTTCATCATCGGCATAACAACAGCCGCCACAATAACAAGAACCATTAGTCCTAAAAACACAATCATTATAGGTTCTATGATGGCCGTAAGTCCATTTAATTTTGAGTTGACCTGACCTTCATAGTTGTTTGCTGCTGTTTGTAACATTTCTTCTAACTCACCAGTTCTCTCACCTAAAGAGATCATATGAGTTACCATCACCGGAAAATGTCCTGAAGCTCTCAGCGCTGGTGCCATTGAACTACCTTCTTGAACTGCGTTACTCGCCGACTCAATACTGCCTTGAATATGAACATTAGGGATAAGGTTTTTTACAATCTTTAATGAAACGAGGATTGGAACACCTGAGCTAAGTAGGGTGGCAAGTGCAGAACAAAATCGACTTACGTTAATCATCTGCACAATATTTCCAAATATTGGCGCCTTCAGAACGATATTATGCCAAGTTCTCTCACCTTTAGGTGAGCTTTTCCATCGGTTAAAAAGATACATTAAACTGAAAGCGATCATTGGTAGGCTCCACCAATAATCGAGCATAAAATCTGATACCGCGATACAAATTTTAGTTAGAGTTGGCAGTTCCATCTTAGAGCGTTCAAAAACTTTTGTAAGTTTAGGTATAACAAATACAAAGATAAAACTTACTAAAATAAAACCAACTATGACCATGATGATAGGGTAGGTCATGGCTCCTTTTACTTTGTTCTTAAGTTCTAATTGTGCTTCAGTGAATTCCGCTAGACGTAGGAGAACAATATCTAAAGTTCCTGATTCTTCTC
>JAYZFM010000002.1:0-43337 GCA_036336775.1 Bdellovibrionota bacterium
TTTATTTCTATTGGACGGTGTTTCAAGAAATGAGACAGTCAATAAAGACTCTGAAGAAGTAAAAAGAAATAAGCAAGCCTTAATGCTGAAATCATTTGTCCCGCATATTTTATATCTAATCAACGAAGATGCAAAAGCGCCTCGCATGATGAAAATGGTGGGAAATATCACTGGTTTAACTGAAGGTGGATTTATTTCAACCTTAAGAAAAGCGGTAAGCATCGCTAAAGATCTTCCTACATTTTTTGATGTTCTGGGAGAGTACGGACCACTTTTGAATCCGGAAGTCGCAGCAGGACTTCGTCGTAATTTTAGTTTCTACAAAGAGCAAATCGGTGAAGCAGTTAAAGTCTTTGGAGAGTTTGACGCTAAATCAGACCTAAATATTTTCTATCGTAAAGGATTAGTTGATTTTAAATATCTTGGTATTTTATTTGGTCGATTTGCAGATTTTTATGCTGGATATGGGCATGATAATGCAAATGAAAAGCTCGATACCTTTCTGAGCAGTTGCCAAGAAGTTTCCAATGGGAAAAATTGGGAAGATATTGTAAAAACCGCTCCCGAGTGTAACCAGCTATTAACGGCAGCACTTGATTCATACTATGGACCAATTCCTGGAAAGCGTAAGGCGAAAAGATTTGGGAATAAAAATACTTATTACAAAAATGTTCTTTTAGAAAGAAGTTTTCCTAACAGAATGATCTTTGAAAAAGTAGGGTCGGGTCTTAATGCTTATCCGACAACTTCAATTGTTAAAGGTGATGCAGCTGTAAGATACAGTCAAAAGCTTGCTGAATATGAGGCTAAATCAGGTAAAGGATTTGGTGATTTTACACTCGATTTTGATACTGAACTTTCCTATGGTTACTGGGGAAGAACTGAAGGTCTGGCAGATATTGAAGCAGGTCTTACACAAAAGCACCCAGACGATTTAAAAAGTCAGAAGTTCACTGCACTAGAAGATGGTATCTGGTTTGAAGTTTTGGCAACTTCTCCAGCGGAACCAGGTTTATCAAACCTACAAAGAATCCCTCACGGGCCGAGGGTAAATAGCAGTAGTGTCATTAATAAAAGATATTTTTATAAGAATAGATTTTTATACATCATTCCTATGCCGTCATTGACTGCGGTGGAGTGGTTTAACGAACAAAATCCTAACCGAGGAGTGATTCCTTTTAGAGAAGGAATTTATTCAGCCGGAGGTTGGTCTGATCTTCATCCGACTCTTGTTCTTGATGCCAAAGGTTGTGACGATATTGTTTATGTTACTCGCCAAGGTGGGGAGTCTGTATTTGGGCAGCAAATCTTTATCAGGTTAACTGGCTACACTGACAAAATTAGTTTTTGGGAAGATATTGGTGAAGGTAATCGTCGTGGCTGGACAGATTTATCAGAAGAGGAAGCTAATTCCCCTTGGAATAGACTTTACAACTTAATGAACCCTGATAGCTCATACAATAGATCAGTTAAGACTGCATCTGCTGTTTACTGCACCGATTGGGATAAGTTTTATATCTTTAAAAACGAAGTGCTTCCAGCTCTTAAAGACGCGTACAATGCACCCGTTTTTGTAAACAACACAGATCTATCAAAAGATTATGAGTTCGGTGGAAACCCTGAAGGGAAGTCACCAGATAATTTTCCAGGCTGTATATTAAAGAAGTTTAATTAATAGGAAGGCTTTTATGAAAAAATTATTACCACTAGCTTTAATGATGACAAGTTTTGCCCAAGCAACTGTTGTCGATGTTAACTATGACTACAAATCGAATGGCGAGCTTTTGAAGTTTGATCTTTCAAAAGAAGTTATGGATCTCGAGATAGCTCATGAAACTGATGAAAATGGTGAGAGACAGTCTCAGCCCCAAGGTTATGACAGCATCGAAGATATGTATGATCAGTTAAATAACATGCAGATGATATTAATCAGTGCTAGGAATAATCCTTACCTTGAAAATATGATTGAAAGAGCTAGAAAAAGCAAAGGATATCTTAATGGAGTAAATGCTCAATATTCAGTTTATGGTTTTGAAAAAGATTTAAAACTAGAAGACCTAACTGAAGAGCAAATTGCATTTATTAAAGCAAACAATGATGTACCTGCAATGATGCAAATAAATATCGCTAGTCCTGGTGGAAATTCTTGGGATGATGATTCTCTCCAATGTGATCAAGTTGCGAAGGCAGATCTTGAGAATTTAAAAGTCGATAAAACAACTCGTTGTTTTGTTTCTGTCAAAAATGAATATTTAAAGCAAATTTTACTTAGCTCGGCAAAAGGCGTGAAGGCATTTAGCAATGACGAAGTAAAAACAATTATCGAAGAGAATAATTTTTCAGTTGCAGAAAGTAATACTGAAGCGATGACGATGGTTGAAAAATATGGAGAACTAGGGATTGGACTAGCTGCAGGTTCAAAACATTACAAAGGAATTACGAAACTGGTGTTAGCTGATGGAGAATTAAGAGCTTCTTTTAGTGGAAATCACTTAAAAGCGACTTATGAAGATTTAACCAGAGATGTTAATAATACTGAACAAAGAGTTTTTTCAAGTAAAATAGCTCTTATGGGTTCTCTTGAGCATGCCAATAACGGAAAAGATGTAGAGTGCTACAAAGAAACAACTAGCATTGGTGGAGCACAGGACCTTTTAGTCGAGACACAAGAAAAAGATGAAAATTGTGAGCCAGTTATGAAAGCTCAAACATTAAACCTATCTGCTGATATCTCTCAGTACTCATGTACAGTTGCCATCGATATGGACCAATATCTTTCGAGAATTAACTAAGAATATGGGAGGAGAAATCCTCCCTTTTTTTTTGTCTAAAATTTAAACACTTCGAAATTCTTGATCAAAATCTAAACAGAATTCTCTTTTCAACTTCCCGAAATTTCATCAAAAAAAATGGTATCAGCCTTGCACCTTAAAAGGGGTAAAGAAATGAGGGAGATTTTATGAAACGTGTATTTGGAATGATCGCAATTTTAGGCTCGATTGCTCCAGTTTATGCTGGAACTAATTCAGTGGATGTAACCTGCTCTATGGAGTTATCAGGAAACGATGTGAGGCATAACCTGAGCACTATCGATTCACTTGAAAAAAGTTATATCTCAAGGTCATTTAGTCTTACTCCCATGTCTGCCATAGATATGATGGCAAGATTTGATAGAGTCGTTCCCCATGCGGATGATGCTAATAAGTATAGGCATTATCAAGTGGCCATATTCAGAAATGATGGGCAATCGATAAAAGAATTTGAAGAAGAAGGAATTCCTTACGCCAGACAACAGATTAAAGGCGTTAATATCATAAAAGTTGGCTACGGTGGACCTAATGAAGCTGGTGGAGATCAAGTTTCTGTCAATGTCATGGGACTTACCGGTGGTATGAAAAAAATAGAAAAATTTCCATTTAATAAAAGTGGGAAAGCGAGCTTTAAAGTCGAGTACAAAGTTTGGTTTAACTACGATGATTTAGGTGGAGATGGAATCTTTGGAATTTTTGATGGTGATGTTGAGCCTGAAGATATAGAGAAGGCAGAAAAGAAACTTCACAAGTCAAAAGTCGTAGTTAAATGTGATGCTTTTTTAGATAAAATTGTCGCAGATCAGGATCGTGATTCGGAAAAAGAGGATGTGCAACCTGTTGTTGAGGTAAAAGACGAGAAATTGTCACAATACTCTGAATCACAAATAATTAGACCGAAACGAGCAAGCCAGGAGTAGTTCCCCCTCACAAATGGCTGTTTAAAACAAATAACCCTTTGCGCTTCCCCACGCAAAGGGTTTTTTTTATTGCTAAATTAAACTTTAGTTTAGATAAGTTTGATTTAGATCATAATTCCGCAACACTATATTCGATTACAATAAATCCATTAAACAATTTTTAAGGAGAGGTCCATGTCCGATCAGGAGACTCTTGAACTGCTGAAGAGTATCGATGCGAGGCTCGCAAGACTTGAGGCGCAACAGAATGAACCACGCTCACTAGAGTCGATGCCGCTACCGCCGGAGTTTAGTATTTTAACTGATACAATTGATGGTGCTTTCAATCCCGCTTCTGAAGACGGACGAGAAAATCTTAAAAAACTTGAATCCGTTGGAAGGCTGCTAAAAATTCTCTCAGAAAAAGAAACGCTAGAGGCAATTGAAACTTTAGCGGGGAGTGTGAAGCAAGTCGCAGAAGCTTCGGTTCAGCTAAAAGAGTTACAAAATGTTTTATCCATTATGACAGATAGTGTGGATGAAATGATGGGGAAGGCCATTGCCGGTGGACTCAATATTGAAAACTTGGGTGAAAACCTAACGAAGTTTAATCAGCAATTGGTTCACTTAGTAGAGTCAGGTGCTCTTCCAAAGCTTTTAGAATCTGGGATTTTAGATGATAAAGCGATTGAAGTCGTGGGTGCACTAGGACAATCTCTAGCTGTGAGTAATTCTCATGCTGCTAATGCTGGGAGAAGAAAAAAGATTGGTCCGTTAGCACTGCTTGGATCATTATTTGACCAAGATATTCAAAGATCACTGGGCTTTGCGATTAGCTTGGCCACTCATTTTGGAAGAAAGATAAAAATAAAAAAATAAGGAGCATCAAATGACCAATAAAGAAAAGTATCAAGTACTAATTGTTGGTGGAGGTACAGCAGGTGTCTCCGTCGCTGCAAGACTATTTAATGACTTTCCTGATCGTAATTGGGATGTGGTCATTATTGATCCAAGTGAAAAGCATTATTACCAACCACTGTGGACCTTAGTTGGTGCGGGAGTATTTAAAAAAGAGGAAAGTGAGAGAAACCAGGCTGATGTTTTTCCCTCGCAAGTACATTGGATTAAAAAAGCGGTTAAGGGGTTTGATCCAGAAGCCAATAAAGTTCAGTTGGCTGATGATTCCACTGTCGGTTATGACTATTTGATCGTTGCTGCTGGAATACAAATCAATTGGAGCGCCATTAAAGGGTTACCAGAAAGCTTAGGTAGAGACGGAGTTTGTTCGAATTATAGTTATGAGCATGTTGATAAAACATGGGAATTCATTCAAGCGCTACGCCCAGGAGATAATGCCCTTTTTACTCAACCTCCGATGCCTATTAAATGTGCGGGGGCGCCTCAAAAGATTGTTTATATGGCGGAAGACTATTTAAGGAAAAAAGGCATAAGAGAAGATATTAATATCGATTTTCACCTTGCTGGACCGGGAATATTTGGTGTTCCGAAGTATAAGGCAGCTTTAGAGAAAGTTTTAGAGAGAAAGGGACTGAGTCCAAGCTACGAACATATTTTAAGAGAAATTGATCCAGAAAGAAAAGTGGCCACGTTTGAGCATAATGGAAAAATGGTGGAAAAAGCATACACCATGATTCACGCAGTTCCACCAATGAGTGCACCTGATTTTATAAGTAAAAGTGGTTTAGCTAATGAAGCGGGTTGGGTCGATGTCGATAAATACACCACTCAACATTCGAAATTTAAAAATGTTTTTAGTCTAGGGGATTGTAGCTCACTGCCTACTTCAAGAACCGGTGCTGCTATTAGAAAACAAGCTCCTGTGACGGTTAAAAACTTAGTTTCGTTAATTGATGGAGATCCATTAGAGGCCAAATATGATGGGTATGCTTCTTGTCCACTGGTAACCGGTTATGGAACGGCTATCTTGGCTGAGTTTGATTACGATGGAAATCCTGCGGAGTCTTTTCCTTTCAACCAAGCACAAGAGCGTTTTAGTATGTATATGCTAAAAGCTTACGGGCTTCCTAAGTTGTATTGGCATGGCATGCTTAAAGGGAAAGCTTAATCAGTTCAAAACAATGATGAATTTTAGCATCCCGGAAATCAGGTGGGATGCTATCTTTTGTTATCTCACGCACTTTATATAGAGATTCAACTTCAGAATCTAATTTGAAGTTTCTAAGATTGTTTGAAAAATAGAGTTTTCCATTATTATTGAGATTTTTCGCAAGTGATTTTAATATTTCAAGATGATCTCTCTGAATATCAAAAATATCTTCCATTTTTTTAGAATTAGAGAAACTTGGTGGGTCGAGTACGATCAGGTCAAATGTTTCATGAAAGTCAGGTAGCCAAGCGCTAATATCTTCACGAAGAAATTTGTGATCCTTAGGGTCAAACTTATTGAGTTCAAAGTTTTTCTCAGCCCATTTTAAATAAGTTTTGGACATATCCACACTTGTGACTTTAGCTCCTGCAAAAGCAGCTGCAACGGAAATAGCTCCGGTGTAGCAGTATAGGTTTAAAACTGACTTGTTCTGAGCCTCTTTCATAATTTTTTTTCTAAGAGGTCTGTGATCTAAAAAAAGACCGCAGTCTATATAGTCATAAGTATTTACTCGAAATTTTAATGGACCTTCAGTAACGGTGAAAAAATGTCGGATATTTTCATGTTTTTCGTATTGCTGTTTGCCTTTATTTTGCACTCTTTCTTTAACGACGACCTCATAATCGGGATAAAGTTCGTTAAGCGCCGTCTTAATATCCGCCAGATGGTTGAGCTTTAAACTTCGTTCATCGTCTTGGAGCTTTTTACCTTTCTCAAAAATGACCAATTTCGAACCATAAACATCTATGATATAAGGATATTCAGGTATATCTTTATCATAGAGACGAAATGCTTCTAAATTGTTGTCCTTGATATAGGACTTCAGTCGTTTTTGATTTTTTCTTAGGCGATTAAGTATTAAAGTATTGTCATTCATAGGCAGCTTTATGATGAAGGAAAAAAAAGGGTATGTCATGCAAGATAATATAGTGATGAATTCAGATGGAGAGTCGGGTGGTCAAGATCCGGGTATTGCAGTAGCGGATAAGACAAAGCTTGAACAACCAAAAATGTATAAAGTTGTTATGCATAATGATGATTATACAACGATGGAATTTGTGATTCATGTGTTAATGAAATTCTTCGCAAAAACCTATGATGAGGCGCATGGAATCATGCTAAATATCCATAATGACGGCGTTGGGATATGCGGCATTTATACTTTTGAAATCGCTGAATCAAAGTCTGCTAAAGTCAATAGATACTCTCGAGGCAAGGGTCATCCATTAAAAAGTTCCATTGAACCTTGCGATTAGAAAAATTGATACCATCTTAAGGAGTGTGAGAGGTGTTTTATGATTAGTTCACAACTAGAAGTTCTTTTGAACAAGGCCATTAGAAGAGCCAACCAACTCAAGCATGAGTTTCTCACCATCGAGAATGTCCTGCTTGCTTTATTAACAGATGATAGTATTCGTAGACTAATAAGAGACTGCGATGGTCAGATAGCTCAATTAGGAGAAGATCTAGAATCTTTTGTTGCTGATCCAGCGAACCACAGTATTTTAACTGATGAAGATATTGAGGATATTTCTAAAGAGCAATTTGATAATGAAGAAATGAAACGAATCGCTAACCAAAGCGGAATTTTCTATCAACCAGAAATTAGTTTGTCGCTACAAAGAGTTATTCAAAGAGCAGCACTTCATGTGCAAAGTTCTGGAAAGAATTCTATTTTGCCAGTTCATTTATTGGTGGCAATGTTTTCGGCGAAAAACAGCCATGCCGTTTATTTCCTTCAAAAAAATGGGCTTGAACGTTTTAAGATCGTAAATAAAATTGCTCATTCAGTTGATAAGCCAGTTTCTAATAACGCTGATCCTGCTCCGGCTCAAATTGATCCACTCGCAGGTGAACAGTCAGGTTCAAATATGCTGGATGAATTTACGGCAAATTTAAATGAACTTGCTCGTGAAGGAAAACTTGATCCAACTGTAGGCCGCGATGAAGAACTAAAGAGAGTCATCCAAGTTCTCTGTCGTCGTCGTAAGAATAACCCAATCTTAGTCGGTGATGCTGGAGTCGGTAAGACTGCTATTGCTGAAGGCTTGGCTCAAATGATTGTTGAAGGACGTGTCCCTTCTATTATTAAAGATCTTGAGATTTACAGCCTTGATATGGCTTCGCTTCTTGCGGGGACTAAATTTCGCGGGGATTTCGAAGAAAGACTCAAAGGAATTCTTAAAGCAATAGAAAAGAAAAACGAAGAAACAGGCTGTATTCTATTTATTGATGAAATTCATAATATTATCGGAGCTGGTTCAACCAACGCTGGAAGTATGGATGCTTCAAATTTATTAAAGCCGGCGCTAAGTCGAGGTCTAATCAGATGTATGGGTTCTACGACTTATGATGAATTTAGAAAATTCTTTGAGAAAGATCAGGCTTTAACCAGAAGATTCCAAAAAATCGATATTGTTGAGCCAACTCCAGAAGATACGGTACAAATTCTTAAAGGTTTAAGAACCAAGTTTGAAGAACATCATAATGTGACTTATTCCGATGAGATTATAGAGAATTCTGTTCGTTTAGCGAATAAGCATATTACCGTCAGAAAGCTTCCTGATAAAGCAATTGATGTTATCGACGAAGTTGGTGCTTTCATCCGTATTAAAAATAGTGGAAAGGAAAGTGAAGAGGCAGTTGCTGTTCAACAGTCAGATATTGAACATATTGTGGCAAAAATCGCTAGGATTCCAGAGAAGAGTATCAGTGTTTCTGAAAAAGATCGTTTGAGAAACTTAGAAAGAGACTTGAAACTACTTATCTTTGGACAAGATATGGCGGTGGAAAAAGTATCCAATGCCATTATTTTATCTCGTTCAGGTCTTGGTAATGAACAAAAACCTATCGCTAATTTCCTATTTGCGGGTCCAACAGGGGTAGGTAAGACTGAATTAGCTAAACAATTGGCCCTTACTATGGGGATCAACTTTGAACGAATCGATATGTCTGAATTCATGGAAAAGCATTCGGTTAGTAAGTTAATTGGAGCGCCTCCGGGTTATGTTGGATTTGATCAAGGTGGGATATTAACGGAAAAAATTAACAAAAATCCGTACTCAGTTCTACTTTTAGATGAGATCGAAAAGGCTCACCCTGATATTTTCAATATCCTTCTGCAGGTTATGGATCATGGTAAGTTAACGGATTCAAACGGAAAAACTACTGACTTTAGAAATGTCATCCTTATTATGACTTCAAATGCTGGGGCGACTGAGCTTGAATCAGGAAGTATTGGTCTAAGTGGTAAGAAAGCTGGAAATACGGCGAAAAGAGATAAAGCTCTTAAAAACTACTTCAGTCCAGAGTTCAGAAATAGGCTTGATTCTATTATCTATTTTAACCACTTAGGTAGTGAGAACATCAAGTCGATTGTAGAGAAGTTTGTTATCGAACTTGAAAATCAACTACAAGAAAAGAATGTTTACCTCGAAGTTTCTGAGGAGTTAATCAGCTGGTTCATCGAAAATGGTTATGATCCAAAAATGGGTGCAAGACCTATAGGAAGGCTGATTGATGATAAGCTTCGTAAAGCATTGGCCAACGAAGTCCTCTTTGGAAAACTTGAAAATGGAGGAAAAGTTTTGGCAGATTTAGATGATAACGAGGTGAAATTTACCTTTTCTAAGCATAAGGTGGAAGAAATTTCATAATAAAAAATAGGAAATTTTTAAAAAAATAAGAGGGGAAAACGAAAATGTTTTCCCTTTTTTTTTGAGTGAAAAATAAACGAAAACATCGATGGATAAAAGCGATAGAGCAAAAACTTAAGTTACTGCCCTCGGAAGAGGCTAAAAAAAACTTTAAAGCATTTTCTATTTCCCTCCGAAATAAAAACAAAATCAGTATTTTTTGTTTGCGTTAAACTAAAAAACTGATTATCCTAAAATGGTATATAGGAAAAAATTGTTTCAATTGAAGCGTTTATTTCTGGGAGGAAATTTATGGCAGTTAAAAAAGCAACGGCAAAAAAAGCTACAAAGAAAAAAGTAGCAAAGAAAGCTACTAAGAAAAAAGTAGCTAAGAAAGCAACTAAGAAAGTAGCAAAGAAAAAAGCTACTAAGAAAGTTGCAAAGAAAAAAGCAACTAAGAAAGTAGCAAAGAAAAAAGCTACTAAGAAAGTTGCAAAGAAAGCGACTAAAAAAGCAGCAAAGAAAGCAACTAAGAAAGTAGCAAAGAAAAAAGCTACTAAAAAAGTAGCTAAGAAAAAAGCTACTAAGAAAGTTGCAAAGAAAGCTACTAAAAAGGCAGCTAAAAAAGCTCCTGCTAAGAAAGCTACAAAGAAAAAAGTAGCTAAGAAAGCGACAAAAAAAGTAGCTAAGAAGAAGTAATTATAAGTAGTTAGCTTATGATAGAAGGGGATCCATTGGGTCCCCTTTTTTTTTGGGTAATATAAGTTAGGGGAAAAAATGATAAACCGACTCTTTTGGAAAGGCTTGATCGTGGTTATGCCAATCACATTAACCATCTACCTATTAGGGGTTATCCTGGTAAATGCTGAAAATGTTTTCGGTCAAATGCTCAAAAAATTAATTGGACCCGAGCTTTATATTCCAGGTTCCGGTTTACTCTTAACATTTGTTCTGATGATTGGGGTCGGGGTTCTCGTTAGTAATTTTATTACGGGAAGTGTGATCAGATTTTTCATCGCCCAGTTTGAAAGAGTTCCACTTATAAAGGCAATTTATAATCCCCTTCGCGATTTAATGTCACTTTTTGGCGGTAACGGGCCGGAAGAAATGAAAAAAGTGGTTCTTGTTCGTTTGGATAAGATTGGGGTTGAGTGTATTGGCCTTGTGACCCGCGAGGAATTTTCTGATCTTCCACTTGGTTCGGTGCCTGATTCAAAAATCGCTGTTTATATACCTATGAGTTATATGCTTGGAGGTTTTACGACTTTAGTCGATCGTGACCAAGTCACTCCTTTAGATATTCCTGTTGAGAAAGCTATCAAACTCGCAATCACGGGATGGATTAAAACTGAGAAACATCAGTTGTGATTGAAAATCAGTCGTGCCCTTTATGTTCGAGTAATGCTCAGAAAGATTTTGAAAATCATGGGCGTGAGTTTTATACCTGCGCGACTTGTGATTTAACCTTTGTGAATAGAGATCAAATTCTTGAAAGGGATGAAGAACAAGTTCGATATGAATTGCACGATAATTCAGTTCGCTCTGAAGGGTATTTAAATTTTCTCTACAGGCTTATTAATCTTGTTAAACGCGAAATACAAAATACAAATGAAAACGGCTTAGACTTCGGCTCAGGGCCTTATCCGATGATGTTAGAGTTATTAGTTGAGGAAGGATTTAAAAATAGCGTCGGCTATGATCCATTTTTTAACAAAAATGAAAAAGTTTGGAATCGAAAATTTAAATTTATTACCGTCTGTGAGGTTATTGAACACGTAGTAAGTCTCCACTCGACGATCGAAAAACTTTTATCTGTCTTAGAAGACGATGGAGTTATGATTTTTAGCACGGGAATTAAACCAAGTGATGTAAAAAGTTGGCACTATATTATCGATCCAACTCATATTTCTCTTTTTGGAGAAAAGACATTCGATTGGATGTCCGAAAACTTCGGATTAAATTATAAAATTGAAGGGAAGGATCTGATTACTTTTTGGAAAAAATAAATGGCTGTTCTATTTCTAACAACTCATGGTTTTCAATCTTAGGATATGAAATTAAATCAACTACTTGAAAGGCGCAATTCACAAATTCTTCGGGGTAGTCCGGTTTATCAAGTTTAAATTTTTCTAATTGTTTCTCTGAATTGATTGATAAAAACATCACTACACGTACGCGTTCACTATCATATTTTTCAAAAAGCTTATTTTCTTTCGCACATTGAGCTAATTGTGAACCTTTTTGCGCTAATTTTTGAAGGATTTCGGTTTGGATGACTCTTTCTCTTTTTGAAAGAAAAAGTGAACAGCTAGAAAGGATTAAGACAAGTGAGATGTATTTAAGCATAAACAATATCTTAGCTTAAGCGTTCCCACTTTAAAAGAGGTTTAAATGTGACAAATAGCTGAAATCGTTATAGAAGAGGGACAAAAGGAGAGTCCTATGAAACCTACAAATTATCCTCAAAACCCTGAAGCTTTATGGAATGTATTTTTTGATTTTACTCAAACTCCAAGACCTAGTCGTGCGGAAGAAAAAATAAGTGAGTACCTGATTAAGCTTGCTGGTGACCATAATTTAAAACACCAAGTCGATGCTGCCGGAAATATTATCATTTATGTCCCTGGTAAAGGTGGTCGAGAAAATGATGAGCCGGTTTTGATTCAAAACCATATCGATATGGTAACGGACGCACTTCCTGACAGAGAAATTAATTTTAAAACTGATCCAATAGAGACATATGTGGATGGCGAATGGCTAAAAGCTAGGGGGACAACTCTTGGTGCAGATAACGGGATCGGTTGTGCTGCTGCTTTGGCGACTATTTTTGATAAAACGATGGTTCACCCGCCGCTCGAACTACTTTTTACGGTAGATGAAGAGACAGGACTTAATGGCGCCCTTGGATTAGAGCATAAATACTTAACTGCGAAGAAAATGTTGAACCTCGATACTGAAGAGTGGGGGAGTGTTTATATCGGCTGCGCCGGTGGGATTGATTATGAAGTTTCGGGAGAAATGCATGTGGTGGCAGCTTCCAAAAAAGAATTCTATAAACTTCAGGTAGAGGGTTTTGTTGGAGGACATTCGGGGCTTGATATTCACGAGCAAAGAGGAAATGCCATAAAATTTTTAGGTGAAATCCTCTCCAAAGTTCAGGGCGAAATTGAAATCGTAGAAATCCGTGGTGGGAAAGCCCACAATATTATCCCGAGAGATGCATTTGCTTTAATTGCATGTGACTCAGGGATGGCCGAGAAAATAAAGTCCACCGCAGACCAGGTGCTAGGTAAGTGGATGAGCTTTCTTCCTGAAGAGGATAAAGCCGCCAAAATAAGCCTCACTTCTATAGATGCGATGGAATCAGTTCTATCAAAAGAGAGTAAGCAGAATTTATTGAAGTTGATCACATTATTTCCTCATGGGGCTCATGCCTTTGATTCGTTGGAGGAAAAGCTCGTTTCTATGAGTAATAATATGGCCAGGCTATTGGTTGTTGCAGGAAAACTCTATATCCAGAGTTCACTAAGATTTTTTGACCGGGAAGAGGTTAGGAGTATTGAAGATCAGATTCGAACTTTAGGTGAAATCTTCAACCTAAAAGTTGAATGTCATTCTGAGTATCCAAGTTGGAAACCAAATCGAGATAACCCACTTCTTGATCAAGTTAAAGACGTGTACAAAGAATTGTATGGTGAGTTTCCCGAGGTTAAAGCTATACATGCTGGTCTTGAGTGTGGCATCCTGAGAGATAAGATTGGTGAAATTGATGTAGTTTCATTTGGGCCAACCATCATGGGGGCTCACTCGCCAGATGAAAGGGTTTATATTCCTTCTGTTGAGAAATTTTGGGACTTATTTAAAGCCGTTATGGCGAAAATTTAGGAGTTATTCGTTATGAGTTATCAAATTTATAAAATGATCCATGTGATCTCAATCGTTCTTTTCTTTTCTATGTTTGCAAAAGCGGCTTACGCAGGAAAGTCTGAGAAAGCGGATAAAATCTCAACAGGTATTTTTTTAGTTCTCATACTTATTTCTGGTATGGGCTTAATTGCTAGAATTGGAATTTCTCATGGTGCTGGCTGGCCGGTTTGGTTATATATGAAACTAGGGATCTGGCTTATCGTTGGTGTTGTAGGGCATGTTTCAATGAAGCGTTTCCCTCAACATGCAGTAAAAGTTTTCTGGGGATCGGTTGGATTTTTAACTCTGGCGAGTTTTTTAGCGAATTATAAACCGTTCTAGGATTTGCCAAGCCGCCGCATTCTACTTAAAATAATCTGGTATGATCAGGTTAATAATCGACGTCTATACTTTTTTAGTTTTATTGGATGCTATTTTGTCATGGTTACCCCAATTTGAACGAGAGCAGTGGAGACTTTGGATAAAAAAAGTTGTTGGTTATTCAGTAGATCCTGTTAGGAAATTCCTATCAAAACAGGTGAATCTTGAATTTGATATAAGCCATCTAATTGTCCTGATCGTATTACAAATGATTCCATCTTTATGGTAGAGCAAGGATGCACTATGTTTGATGATATCAGTTTTCTGGTACAAGAAACTTTCAAAGACGCTGAACAGAACCCAAAGAGGGGTTTTTTCTCTAATTTTTTAAATCAAGAGCAATTACCTGAGTCTTCTGGAGTTCTATTTCACTTACAACAAAATGATTCGACGTTTGTCGTAAGGATACTTCCGTCTAAAAATCTTCGCTCTGATTTTAAAAATATCAAGAAACACCCCGATCTATTTCCTAATTTGAGGTTAGATCATGAACTGGTGGCGCAAGGAGAGCTAAGATATTACGAATGTGATTCTTATCAATTAGCTTGTTCGCTAAAAAATAACCTGGCCAATAAGAGGTTTCCGGTTTTTGAAGAAAATGTCTTTAATGTTTCAGACCCAGGAGATTCTTGGTGGATGGGACGTGATGAAGATGAACTTCGTGTTTACTTCAAGCTATCTCGTACCGAAAAATTAGATCGTTTGGTAAAACTTGGGCCACTAGGGGACAGAAAGATTTACGAAAACCTCTTTTTACAAATGCGTGGGTATTTTCAGAAACTATTTCCTCTAAAGAATTTTTCTAGTGGGCATGGGCAAATAACAATTAAAACCGATGATCCAACCAATGCAAATTTTCAGGGACTAATGGATGTCTTTGAAAAAGGTTTGGTTGGTCCAGAACTTTTTGAGTTTTTATGTGCTTGGGAAATGTCTCCAGATTCACAAGACTATCTAGACTCTCTTCAAAAAGCCAACTTCACTCTGATTGAGTTAGCGACTCTTAGAGGTTTTTGGGTAGAGATCGAAAATCTTTTAAACAACTAATTTTGGTTAGTGTTTTTAGCAGCAAGATAGCCGGTAACCATAATTTGCGCCAGCATTCCTAATTGCTCGTCATCTTCTACGCCGTAGAAGTCTTCGATATGATCAACAAATAATTCGATTTGCTCGTTAGTAAGGTAAGCTTCAACTAAGCTCATCAATTCTTCCGATTCCATTTTAGAGATTTTTTCAAAAAAGTTTTCTAATTCATTCATGGAGGAATTCATAGCTTGATACCTTTCTTTCGTCAAAGTAATAGAGGGGGTAAAATTTTCTACTTTTTATGGCCAGTTGTGTTGAAATAATAACTGATTTAAAATATTATAAAAAGCACAATAAAATCAGCTACTTATTGGGATTGTTTTGGAATTCGTTTTTGATAAAAATTTTAGTGATAATACTGACGAAGATATCTTCGAGAGTCCCTTCCAGCAGGCCCTTTCCAGCTCTAGTTCAATCAATAATTCAGTTGCAAGATCTCCTCGTCGAAGTGTCGCTACGAGCTTTGACGAGGTAGAATTTAATCCACCACCAAAAAGAAAAAAGGCAAAAAAATCAAAGCCTAGACCAAAATATATTGGGACCACTGCTAAAACAAAGAAGTGGTATCATGTTTTTGGAAAGATTACTGCTTATAAGCTTGCGTGGTTAACAGCAGGTTTTTTTGTTTTAAGATTAGTTTTCATGGAGAGTGGAATTTTAGACTATCATCGCATGAATCAAACAATCGCAGATAAAGAAAAATCTCTCGTTGAATTGAGACAAGAAAACGCAGACCTTATAAAAGAAATTAAAAAAATCAGAACTTCATCTGCTTATCAAAAGAAGATGGCAAGAGAGCACCTTGGAGTAATCGCTCCTAACGAATATTTAGTTGTTTTTTCAAAGCGCTAGTTACTCAAATTTTAGAGTCATTCCCGGTTGAACGAGTTTTGCTAATGGGGAATCTGCACGTAATTCCAGTACGTGTTGGCAGAAAACTTCTTTTGATAGAGGGACTTCTCTTCGACTTCCTTTTCCTGGAAAATGTTTAAGTCCTCGATGAATATCTAAGACATAGTAATCGGAGTTCATGAAGATCACATCCAGATCAAAATATGTTTCTGGCATCCAAAACTGTCTTATGTGCATATATTCATCAGGAAAAAGCATTCCGGAATCTACTGGAAAATCTTTGGATTGGATTTTACTCAAGCCTTGTTTTTGGCGCTCGTCATTGTTTGCAATATACACTTTAACTTTTTTGTCACCGAGCTTTAAAGTTTTGATTGGGTAATTATCAAGATGGCCTGCAGTTGAAGCATTTGTTTGGGTGTTGCATGACGTCACCATCAATAAGGATATGAAAAAAAAGATGAAGGAAAAGCGCCTTTGAGGTATAAAGTATGTCATCGCGATAAGTTTAATACGAGGAGATCCGAATGGGCAACCATAATGGGAACACAACAAATTTGAAAGGGCATATGAGAACACATAATTGTGGCGAGGTAACTCAATCTCATGTGGGAACAGAAGTTATTTTATGTGGATGGAATAATAAATACCGAGATTTAGGTGGATTACATTTCGTCGACGTTAGAGATAAGTTCGGTTTAACTCAATTAGCTTTTGATGAGTTCACAGGAGATCTTGGAGTTCTTAAAGAGCTAAGCCTTGAGTCAGTTATTAGAGTGAAAGGTGTCGTAAGAGCTAGGCCCGAGTCTGCAATTAATAAAAATATGAATACTGGTGAAGTTGAAGTGAGTGTAAAAGAGTTTGAAATCCTATCACTTGCTAACGAAGTACCATTTCTACCACACGGAAAGATCAACGCGACTGAGGATTTAAGGCTAAAGTATCGCTATCTTGATCTACGTTCTGAGAAACTTCAAAACATTCTTTCTGTGCGCTCAAATGCGATGAAAGATGCAAGAATCGCTCTTTATGAAGAAGGATTCACAGAAGTTGAGACTTCTATTCTTTATAAAACAACTCCAGAAGGAGCGAGAGATTATATTGTCCCATCTAGAGTACACCCGGGAAGAGTTTACGCCCTTCCTCAGTCACCTCAAACAATGAAACAACTTCTTATGATTGGTGGGACTGATAAATACTTCCAAATTTGTAAGTGTTTTAGAGATGAAGATTTAAGAGCAGATAGACAGCCCGAGTTTTCCCAAATTGATATTGAGGTGAGCTTTTCCTCTCAAGAATATATTAAAAATCTTGCAACCAAAATGGTGAGAAAACTTTGGGGCTTTGATGATAGTTTTGAAATCCCAGTCCTTCCTTATTCGGAAGCAATGGCAAAGTATGGTTCTGATAAGCCAGATGTTCGTTTTGGATTAGAGCACCATATCGTTACTGACCTTTTTAAAGGTTCTGGATTTTCAGTTTTCGAATCAGTTATTGGTGAGGGAATGAACAAGATGATGTTCGTTCCAAAGTCAGTAAAAGAATTCTCACGAAAAGAATTAGACGCTTTTGTTGAGGTGGTTAAACCTCACGGTGGAAAAGGTGTGGCGTGGTTCAAACTTTCAGGAGATGAAGTAACGGGTGGTATTTCAAAATTCGTTTCAGCTGAAGTTTTAGCCGAGCTAACTAAGTCTCTCGGAAATAAAGAAGATGGAACATTTCTATTCTGTGCTGATGCAAAATCTTCAGTCGCACATGCGAGTGCGGATGCTTTAAGACGTCATCTTGGAAATAGCCTTGATCTGATTGATAGAGATTCTTATAAATTTCTATGGGTAAATGATTTCCCTCTTCTTGAGTACGATGATGAGGATGGACGCTTCTATGCTTGTCACCACCCATTCACTATGCCAAAGCAAGAGTGCTTAGAAGATTTTATGTCAGGTGATCCTGAAAAATTAAAAGGAATGCCAGCGGAAGCTTACGATCTTGTTTGTAATGGTTATGAAATGGCTGGTGGGTCTCTTAGAATTTATCAGGAAGATGTTCAATCTCAGATGTTTAAAGTTCTTGGGATGGGCGAGGAAGAAGTTAAACTTAAGTTTGGTTTCTTCGTTGAGGCGCTAAGCTATGGAACTCCTCCGCATGCGGGATTAGCATTTGGATTTGATAGAACAGTTATGCTTTTAGCAAAAACTGACAATATTAGAGACGTAATCGCGTTTCCAAAAACAAACGCTGCGACGGATTTAATGAGTCATGCACCTTCGATTCCTGATCAGGATCAATTGAAGGAATTGAAGATTAAGCTAGATATTTAAGCAGCTTCTTTTTCACGATCCAATTTAGAAATATCAATAATAACCTGTTGCTGATGTGAGGCTTTAAAGTCTCGCATCTGCTTCAGCCATTTATCAGAAACAGTTCTTGAACCAGACATATAATCCGGAAGACCTCGATTATCTTCAGAAGCAAAATTAAAAATAAAGAAAACTCCAAATGAGAGTAGGCATCCTAAATAGCCCATTGATCTTCTCACACAATCTTTTAAAGAAAGATCGTAGTTTGTAATATTAAGGCTATGAACATATTCTTCTTTTACGACTGTTAGTCCTAAAATCATTTTCCCAAAAGTTTTGCCATTTAAAATATAATTACAGTAGAGAAAATAGCTAAAGTATAAAACTAAATAAATACTCCCAGAGAAAAACATATTTCCTTGAATAAGTTTGTACTGACCATGATAGTTTAGTGCACCAAGAAACTCAGAAACAAATAAATTGTAACCGTTATGAACACCAACGTTTAAAACCATCAGTGTAAAAAGGTCCAAACAAAGAGCGGTCCCTCTTTTGATAAGGTTAGCCTTGGGAAACATCGCTGAAAAATCACTTTCCAAGTGGTCTACGATTTTTATCGGTTCAGAGTTATCAAGATAGTCAGAGAGGTGAATGATATTGTTGTCATTATTCATGCTAATTTTATCGGAATACTTTAGTAGGGACTGAAGGAAGAGTCGCTGGGCATGCGGGAGAAGGCATGTTTTTCCTTCTCCCTGAAATCTTATTCTTTAGTGATTTGTGGTAGTTGTTTTGCCGTTAAACTTGAGAGAAAAGCTTTAATATCGGCAATGTCTTTTTTAGTTAACTCAGTACCAATCTGATGGATTGCCATGAGCTCAATCGCTTTATCGAGACTAACGATTGTCCCATCGTGAAAATAGGGACCTGTCTTTTCAATATTTCTAAGAATTGGAACCTTAAATTTAAACTTATCGCGTCTCTTTCCAGAAATTTTAGATAACCCCTCATCCTTTGTAGGATAAGGCTTCATAAGTCCTATTTTTTGATAGCTAGAGCCGCCCAGTCCTGGACCGTTATGGCAGGAGGTACACCCAACATGCATGAATTTTTCTAGCCCCATTCTTTCTTGAGAAGTTAAAGCATTTATATCTCCGGCTAAATAGTCATCAAATCTAGTCTGAGTTAATAATGTTTTTTCGAATGCCTCTATAGCTTTACCCACATTTTTGTAAGTAAAGCTTTCTTTTTCATTTGGAAAAGCTGCTTTAAATTTCATTAAATAGTCTTCTGTTCTAATTCGGGAAAGAGCTTCTTGCTCAGAAGCTAATCCATGTTCTATCGGATTTAGAATCGGACCTACAGCTTGTTCAGCTAAGTCTTTTGCTCGCCCATCCCAAAACTGGGTGAAATTTAGAGCAGAGTTGTAAACAGTTGGAGAGTTCCTATCTCCACGTCTTCCGTCATGCCCAGGAGACGTCGGTTCATTATCTACACCGTAAGTCTCGAGGTTATGACATGAATTGCACGAAATCCTGTTGTTAAGGGATAATTTTGTTTCAAAATAAAGCTGCTTACCAAGCTCAATCTTTTCTTTATCTTTTCTAACATCTACTAAATTGAGCGGAAGGCTACCAAAGATCGTTTGTGCTTTCCTCTGTAATTCTAAATCTCTTGGCTCCAGCTTCTGAGTACTACATGCTGCAACTAACCCTAATAGGCTGACTAATGTGATCGTCTTTTTCATTTTATTCTCCTTATCTATTATTAAATAATGCGCAGGCAATTTTATCTATGATGGCGATCACTTTTATTAAAATTTTTAAGGACTTATAATCACATTATGAGAAAGTCATTTTTAATTTCGATGGTGCCTATTTGGCTAGTGATCTATGCTATGGGCTATTTTATGAGCTCAGGTTTCTACTACCTCTATATAATCGTACTTCCGATTCATTTTTTAGGTATATACGATATGCTCCAACGTAAGCATACGATTTTGAGAAACTATCCTGTCCTTGGTCACTTTCGGTATCTACTCGAATCTATTCGCCCTGAAATTCAGCAATATTTTATTGAGCGTTTTAATGATGGAACTCCTTTTTCTAGAGAGCAGCGAAGTGTTGTTTATCAAAGAGCTAAAGGAGACTTAGATACCTCTGCCTTTGGAACTGAACACGATGTCTATCGTGCAGGTGCAGAATGGTTAGAGCATTCAATGCAGCCGGTAGAACATCATGCTTGCCTTGAAAGAATTAAACTTGGAGGAGATCAATGTAGCCAACCATATATGGCCTCTAGGTTTAATATCTCGGCCATGAGTTATGGGTCTTTAAGTCGAACAGCAGTTGAGGCGATGAATCTTGGAGCAAAAATAGGTGGCTTTCTTCATAACACAGGAGAGGGAGGTATATCCCCGTATCATCGTAAGCATCATGCTGATCTTTGTTGGCAAATAGGCACAGGTTATTTTGGCTGTCGAAATGCTGATGGAAGTTTCAACGCAGAAATGTTTCAAGAAAGATCGAACTGGCCTGAAGTGAAAGTAATTGAATTAAAAATTTCTCAAGGTGCTAAACCTGGACACGGAGGACTTCTTCCGGGAGCGAAAGTTAATAAGGAAATTTCAGAAATCAGAGCTGTTGAAATTGGTAAGGATGTGAATTCTCCGCCAAGTCATAAGGAGTTTTCAACTCCAAAAGAGATGCTTCGCTTTTTGCAAAAACTACGCGAACTTAGTGGAGGAAAGCCTGTTGGTTTTAAACTTTGTATTGGGAAAAAAGTGGAGTTTTTCTGCGTAATAAAGGCCATGATCGAGCTTGATATCTATCCTGACTTTATCACCATTGATGGCTCTGAAGGTGGAACAGGTGCGGCTCCGAGAGAGTTTGCAAACTACTTGGGAACACCTTTATATGATGGACTTAATTTCGCGCATAATGCTTTAATCGCGGCAGGAATTAGAAAAAAAATGCGCCTAATTTGTAGTGGAAAAGTCACAGACGCTTTTTCCATGGTGACAAAATTTGCTCTTGGAGCAGATATGTGTAATTCCGCTAGAGGTATGATGTTCGCTGTCGGTTGTATACAGGCCTTAAGATGTAATAGTAATGATTGTCCTACAGGTGTCGCCACTCAAAACCCTGAACTATATGAGCTTGTTGATGTTCCAAGTAAAGGGGAGCGAGTTGCCGGTTATCATAAGAGAACACTTTTAGAAGTTTCACATCTACTCGGTGCCAGTGGAATTGAACAAGTTGGTGACTTAAAGAAGGTGCATATTAAGCGAAGGATTGGACCTGGGCAAGTGATGAACTATAGTGAGCTTTACCCTAAATTAGAATTGAATTCATTTATTGATGGGACTTATCAAGGCAACTGGCGACCTATTTGGGATAGGGCCAGCGCCGATAAATTTGTTGTTTAGTTTAAGTAATTAGCTTTAAGTTCATCTAATTTTTGAAGGGCCTGCATTGGAGTCAGGTTCATTACATCCATGCTTTTTAGTTCTTTTAAAATAGGATGCTCTTTCTCTTCAATTTGAACTTCTTCATCAAAAAGATTCAATTGATTCGTATTATTTTTTACAACAGGAAGATTGAGCGTATGCTCTGTTGATTCCAGTTGAGTTAGAATCTGCTTGGATCTACCGAGGATTTCCGGAGGTAGACCTGCTAGCTTAGCTACATGAATACCAAAACTTTGGGCAGCTCCTTCTTCAATCAACTCATAGAGAAATTGAACATTACCATTGCTGTTAACAGTTTTAACTGTGAGGTTTTTCGCTTGAGGTAGTGAATTCACCAGGTCAATCAGCTCATGGTAGTGAGTTGAAAATAAGGTAATGGCCTTGGTTTTCATAATGAAATATTCAACCAATGCCCAAGCAATACTTAAGCCATCATAAGTTGAAGTTCCTCGACCAATCTCATCTAAGATAATTAAAGAATCTTTAGTCGCATGACGAATGATCTCTGCTG
Organism: Bdellovibrionota bacterium; assembly: GCA_036336775.1. Classification (GTDB taxonomy): domain Bacteria; phylum Bdellovibrionota; class Bacteriovoracia; order Bacteriovoracales; family Bacteriovoracaceae. Next base: position 21,978 of record JAYZFM010000002.1, read on the forward strand.
TCTCAGACATCTCAACCATAAAAGTAGATTGTCCCTTGATGATATCATCGTGGGCTCCAAGACGAGAGAAGATATAGTCAGTTAGACCCAATACGGCCATCTCTGCAGGTACGAAACAACCTAGCTGACATAGAAATTGAATGATCGCAATCTCTCTCATCACTGTTGTTTTACCGGCCATGTTTGGACCAGTGATAAGACCAAAATAAACCGTCTCATCAAGCCTTAGATTATGATGAACAAACCTATCTTGCAGGTTTGATTTAATTAATGGATGCCATGCCTGGCGAATATGAACAATTTGTTGGTCTTTAATTTGCGGACGAACAAAATTCTCCTGAAGTGATACCCATGCAAAGCTTTGGAAGATATCAATTAGAGAAATATTGAGAGATAGGGTAATTAGTGCACTTGATAAACCATTGATCTCGCTAACCACATTATCAAAGATTTTTTTCTCTAGCTTATAGAGTTTTTCCCTTGCGGTGATAACTTCTTTTTCAAAATCTGCTAATTCAGGAGATTGAAAACGCTCGCTATTAACTAAGGTTTGTCGACGTTCAAAATGTTTAGGAACTTTAGCTAAGTGAGACTTACTCACTTCAATAAAATACCCAGCTACGTTGTTGGACTTTATTTTTAAATTTCCAATTCCCGTTTCTTCTCTATATTTCGCTTCGAGTGCAATAAGCGCATCTTTTGCGTTCAGGCTAAGCTTAGAGAGTCTATCACGCTCCTTGTGGCAGCCTTCTTTGATAAGGTTTCCTTTATCAAGTGAGCAGCCAACTTCATCATTAATTGTTGTTTGAATTAATGTTGCAAGCTCTTTAAGTTCTTTTTTCTGAGTCATCTTAGCTAAGAACTTTTTAGATGGAAGGCTCTTTTCAAGCTCAATATAGGAATCATTCGCAGCAGCTAAGTTAATCATATCAGCGCTATTAATTTTCCCGGTAGAAGCTTTAGCTAATATTCTTTCAATATCTCTGATATCAAAAAGGATAGATCTAATTTTATTAAGGCCATCATAGTCTTGGCTAAATTGCTCAACCACATTGAGGCGATTTTCAATTTCGGCTTTGTCTCTTAGAGGAGCTTGAAAAATCTTTTTTAACTTTCTGGCACCCATTGCGGTTTTAGTTCTATCCATAAAACCAAGCAGAGAGTTTTTATAGTCATCTTTATTTTTTGGAAGAATCTCAAGTCCAACCAAAGTCGGATAGGTAATCTTCATTTCTTGTTGATGATTCACCATTTGAAAAGGACGAAAATGGCTAATCTTATCAAAAGCCTGAGTGGAACAAACATAATATGAAAGAGCACCAATCGGGGCTATTAAACCTGTGTGCGATTTAATCACTTCATCTTTTTGATAAGCAGGAATAAGCTTTTCAATATAGAGGTTGGTGTACTTTTCATTGAAGTATTCTTCAGACAGGTGTGTGACCAAAAGTGAATCTTGATCAAGAAGTGCCTGCATTAAAGGCATCTCTTCCCATTGTCCTAGGTAAGCTAGCATTTCTTTCGGGCGATAAAGCTGAACTTTCTCCACGACATCTTGAACACTCGGAAGGTCCATCCCTAAAAACTCACCAGTGGTGAAGTCCATGAGTACTAAATAGTATTGTGAATCGTGCTGCTTAAATGCACATCCGATGAAATGATTATTATGTGACTCTGATCTATCAAGGTCATAAGGGATACCTGGACTTACCACCTGAGTGACGGCTCGTTTTACAATTCCCTTGGCTGCTTTTGGATCTTCAATTTGTTCGCAGATAGCGACTTTTTTCCCTTGCTCGGTTAAACGGTCAACATAGCTAATAGCTGCATGATGAGGAATACCGGCCATAGGAATTTTATGATCACCAAGCTTCCCACGATGGGTTAGTGAAATATTTAAAAGTTTTGAAGTTTCGATGGCATCTTCAAAAAACACTTCATAAAAATCACCCATTCTAAACATTAGGATCACATCTTTATATTGTTTTTTGATATCATAATACTGCTCCATCATAGGAGTCAGTTTTACGCCTTCGCGGACGATTTCCTCAAGGGTTAAGCTCTCGGAATTATTCGACATATATCTTCCTTGTCTCTCGTTTGGTGTTGGTTGGACAAACTATCATAACCTGAGGAAAACAGTCAAAGAATGGGCATGAATTTATCTCTTTATTAAACTTTAAAGCTTTGAAATAATTGAATTTAGTTAAGGAATTATTTTGTACAATAAAAAAAATTTAGCCGTCATATTTATATTTATTATTATTTTCGCTGCAGTTCTAGTTTCAGCCCTCACAGCACGTACTGATGCGGATGCCGCTCAGATCAGTAAGGAAGACGATAAGGTAGAGAGCTCTTATTTTAAAGGTGTTCATTATTTTAAAATTCTCGATCAAAAGCCCCAAGCTGAACTTGAAGCAGAGTTTCTCGATATTCGCGAAAATACCTTTCTCTCATTTTTAAAGCCTGAGGGGATCTTTATTCATAATGAAAATAAAATTAACTACTCTGCAAAATCGGGAAATATGGATGCTGCGAAATCTGACTTAACGCTTGAGGGAGAAGTTAGAATTAAAGATGCTAATTCCCGCTATGAAAGTGAGTTTTTTCATTATGACGGTCGCTTAGAAGTAATGAAGGCCAGAAATAACGTTAAGTCGTTGATAATAGATGAAACAACGAAAGATAGATTGAAAATTTCCTCAAAAGAAATGGTGTCTTGGCTTCAGCAAAAAAGAGTGGAGCTCAGAGGTGGAGTTCAGGGGGAAGTTCAAAGAAAAAGAAAATATGAGGGCAAATTAGAGTTTTCCTCTGAAGAGATGTCGCTAGATCAACAAGAATCATTTATGAAATTAGATAACGATGTGAAAATACGTCAAAATAAAATGCATTTAAGGGCCGGAAATGCAGAAATTTTTCTCGAAAACTTTAACAAAAAGCTCAAGTATTATGCGCTTTATGACGATGTGAGACTAGAGGAAAAACTTCAGCTTAAATCTGGAGTCTTTCAGACGAGAAAAGCTTTTGCAGAGAAGCTAGAGGCCCATCAAGGAACGGGCAAACTAATTTTAACGGGAGCTCCCCGAGTCGAGCAAGGTAGTGATATCATCAAAGGGTATCAGATAACCTTGAGAGAGGCGGTGGAGATGATTGAGGTTGATGATTCTCAATCGAGCTTCAAGTTAAAGAGGGATAAATAAATGGAAGTATCAACGTTTCAAGCAAGTGAGCTTAAAAAAATATACGGCAGTCGTACTGTAGTTAAAAGTGTCAGTATCGATGTTCAGTCCGGAGAAGTTGTAGGTTTGTTAGGACCTAATGGAGCTGGAAAAACAACCTCGTTTTATATGATGGTTGGATTAGTAAAAGCTGATCACGGCAAGATTGAACTTAACGGAGAAGATGTAACGAAAATGCCGTTGCATGAAAGAGCGAAGAAGGGAATTGGTTATCTCCCACAAGAAGCTTCGGTTTTTCGTGAGTTAACGGTTGAAGAAAATATTTATGCGATCTTAGAGATTAGGAATATTTTTAAGAACGAAAAAAAGAACCTACTAGAAAGGTTAATCAAGGACTTTGGACTTAATCATATTAGAAAGTCTAAAGGACGCGAACTCTCTGGTGGTGAGCGAAGACGAGTTGAAATTGCTCGTTGCCTGGCCTTAGAGCCACGCTTTGTTTTACTGGATGAACCGTTTGCTGGGGTTGACCCATTAGCGGTAAGTGACATCCAAAAGATCATACGAGATCTAAAACAAAGAAATATTGGCGTGCTTATCACGGATCACAATGTACGAGAGACCCTCGGAATTGTTGATCGAGCTTTTATCATGAGCGCAGGAGAGTTGTTGGTGAGTGGAACGCCGGATGAGATTGTTGAATCTGAAACGGCTAGAAAGTTCTATCTCGGTGAAGAATTTAAACTATGAGTCTGACGGTCTAGACAAAAAATCAAAGTTCATGGATGGCATACAAATTGGAGTAGTTATATGGCTCAAAAGATGTCATTAAATCTGAAGCAATCTCAAAGTTTGATGATGACGCCTCAGTTGCAGCAGGCGATCAAACTTCTGACTCTTACCCACTTGGAGATGACAAATGTTATCGCTAAGGAAATGGTAGAAAACCCGATGCTAGAAGAAGTCGGTGGAGAGTCCAGTCGAGAAGAAGTGATGGCCAACTCCAAAGAGACGCAGGAGAAAAGCTCTGACGATTTCTCTGGTCCAGATATCATTGATAATTCAAAAGATAATTTCGAGTGGGATAAATACGTTGATTCGTTCAACAGTACATCATCCACTCCTCATACTAAGGAAATCAAAACAAAAGACGATGCTCCTAACTATGAGAATATGATCTCGAAAGGCCGAAACCTTCAAGAACACCTTGAGTGGCAATTGAAGATGGAACACTTAACTGAAGAAGAGTGGACCTTTGCTAATCTGATTATTCATAATTTAAATGAGGAAGGTTACCTAGATGAAAATTTAGAAGAGCTTCTTGGTCAAAGTGAACTAGACCGAGAGGATGCATTAGAGCTTTTATCTATGATTCAAAATCTTGACCCTGTTGGATGTGCTTGTAGCGGTTTACAAGAATGTCTTTTAGTTCAAGCGAGAGCACTTGAAGTACCTGTGCCTTTAGTCGAGCTTTTGATTAAAAACCATTTAGATGACTTAATTAAAAAAGACTATAAAGAAATTGAAAAACAAACTGGTGTTGATACCGATGTGATTAAAGATGCTGAGCTAATTCTTCACTCTTTTAATCCAAAACCTGGACGTTTAATTAGTCCGGAAGAAGTTCAGTATGTTGTACCTGATGTTTATGTAAAAGAAATTGGTGGTGAGTTTCAAGTACACTTGAACGATGAAGGTGTACCAACTCTAAAGGTTTCTACTTTATATAAAAACCTGATTAAAAAAGGTAAAGCTGCTGGAGAAGACACAGAAACTTCTGACTATATCCAAGATAAACTACGTGCAGCTCTATGGTTAATAAAATCTATTGAGAATCGTCAAAAAACAATTGAGAAGGTTGCCAATGCAATTGTTCGCAATCAGCCTGAATTCTTTAAAAAGGGTGCAGCTCATTTAAAGCCGATGATTCTAAAAGATATTGCCAATGAGATTGGAGTCTCTGAATCAACAGTATCAAGGGTTACCAAAGGGAAGTACATGTACACACCTCTTGGAACTTTTGAACTAAAGTATTTCTTCAATGCCGGTATTGGTGGGAAGAACGGTGGGATTGATATTGCATCTGAAAGTCTTAAACTCAAGATTAAAGAGTTAATCGACAATGAAGATAGCAAGAGACCTTTATCTGATCAAAAGATTGCAGATCTTCTTAGTCGGTCAGATATTAAGGTGGCAAGACGTACCGTCGCCAAGTATCGAGAATCAATGAATATTTTACCTTCCTCGAAAAGAAAGGAGAAATAAGAAAAAATCATTAATTGGAAGGACAGTTTTAGACGATAATAAGAGTACAAACTTGAAAAGCAAAAGAGGCAAAATTTATGAAAATCGTTAGCTCATTTAAACACTTGGATCACACTCCAGCTCTAGACGACAAAATCAAATCGAAATCTCAAAAACTAAAGAAGTATTTCGAAGGTAATTTTGAAGTTCATTGGACGTGTTATGTTCGAGATGATGGCGCTCAATGTGCAGATATAAAACTTCTAGGGCCAAGTTTTGAGTACCATGCTCAAGCTCACTCTGAGAAACTATACAAGACTCTTGATATCGCGATCAATAAGATTGAGAAACAAGTTAGTAAGAAAAAAGACAAATGGAAAAATCATATTTCTAGAAAACACCTTGAAACGGTTAAGGACCAACAAAAAGCGCAAGCTGAGTGGGATGAAGAATTCTGGGAAGGAAAAGATATCGATAAAGATATTGCTTAATATATGGCCCGGCTTTGACCGGGCTTTTTTATATGCTTAAAGTTCTTTTATTTATTTTAATTCAAATTGTATCCAACCTAGCACTCGCCCAAGACGTGCTCTTTGTTCTCTATGATGCTGGGGAAACTAAAGGGATGCAAAATTTGATTGAGCACTACAACCAAACTGGTGTGGATGTGAAGGTTCTAACTTTTGGGACGGCAGCTGAGGTATACCAGGGCGCTAACAAGGTAGAGTTAAATAAAATTCTAGGCGAAGAGGTTGTCGTCAAGAAGCTTTGGCGTCGGGATCAAATAATAGAGCCCAAGCATATTGAAATTCTCAAAAATAAATTTCAACCCAAGGTTTTGATTACTGGAACCGTCAGTGCTCTTCAAAAACAAATCGCAACAGAATTAGATGTGGCCACTCTAAGAGCTGGCTTTTTTGATGCCTTCTCTAGAGTTTCTGAAAAACATCCAATCAAAGACTTTACTTCTGTTTTAGATGAAGTTTGGATTCCCTCGAAGCTTCAAGAAGATGAATTTAAAAAACTAGGTTTTAAAAAAGTTAAGGTGACCGGGCATGGGAGCCTTAATGATTGGCAGGTGAGTTTGTCAGCAAAAGAGAAGGCTCAGATTACCAGTGTTTTGAGACTTGATCAGAAAAAGCCAACCATAACCTATATTGGAGGATATGGTGAGAGCTATGAAAAGGGCTTGCGCTACTTCTTAAAGTCTATTGATTCCTCCCAAGATTATAATATTGTGATCTCGCTGCATCCAAAAGTCGACGGGGCTGTTGAAGCAAAAATCTTGGAGGAAATGGGAAAAAGAGAAGTGATCATCGCGCCTAAATATATTCCCACGCAAAAGATCACAGCATTAAGTGAGTTTGTGATCACTCAAAATTCAACTGTTGGCGTACAGGTGTTAGTTCAAGAAAAAAACGTTATCTATTTTCATTTGAACACTCGTTATAAAAATATTGCCATTGAAAATGGAGCTGCATTTCAGACGGCCAATCCTAAAGCACTAAATGAATATTTAAAAAACCCACCAAAAGTTGAAATAAAGAATTTAGGGATTCCACAAAACTCATTAGAGTCTTTTTTACGAGGTTTGCCTGAAGGGCTTAACCAGGCCAATTTTTGTTCACAAGCATTTCAATTAAAGAAAGTCTGAGGTCGTAAGCTTTAGAGCTTCGGGACAAAAACGACCATATTCGTACCAAGCATAGTTATTCCAAGCAATATGGTAGCTTTCTAAATACTTTGCTCTAAAGGCATAGAAGTTTTCTACTCCAATCTTGTTGATTAGCTCTACCGCTTTCATTTGATTTTCAAAAACCTCATGAACAACCGCTGGCTCACAGGTATAAACCGTATCTGTGAGAAAATCGAAAAATTCACCATACTGAACAAGGTCAAACTCATTCTTCTCAATGGCAGGTTGAGCTTTCTTTAAAAGCATAAGCGCTGTTTTATGAACGTCTTTGGCGTCTAGAAAACCTAAAAAATGACTCTTTTTTTCTTTGAAAAAATCATAAGCATCAAGATAATTGATTTTTAGCGGAGGAGCGATATTGTCCAAAAACTTCTGACTCGCTTCCTCTGAAGCACCCGCTGTTAAGGCGAATAAAAGAATAAATGCGCTTATTAGCTGTTTCATAATGCTCAAATTTTAGCATATTGGGGATGGGAACTTGAGAGCTGTTGGAAAAACTTTAAGGGGTGTTAGCTTTTTTGACACTTAATTTGGCTGTTCAATTTTTATCTAATTTATGTATACAGCGTATTAGCATATGATAGGGCAATGAAGCGATTTTCTAAAAACGATATTGAGGCTTTTGAGAGCCGCTACCGCGCCAATTTTGTGAACTCTCTCTCAGGAGCTAAGGCGCTGCAATTGGTGGGGACTAAGGACTCTAACGGACAGGAGAATTTATCTATCATAAACTCAGCTCACCATATCGGAGCGAACCCACCTCTTATGGGGTACATCCAAAGACCACATACGGTGGAAAAGCACACTTATGAAAATATCAAAGATACCGGTTTTTATACTTTTTCAAATGTACTGGTAGCAGATCAAGAAAAAGCTCATCAGACCTCAGCGAAGTTTGATAAGTCAGAAAGTGAATTTAATGAGTGCGGATTTGAGGTTTCTTATACTGAAAATGGCACACCTTATGTTCAAAGTGCGAGCTTGGTTATTGAGCTGCGCTTTGTAAATGAATATGAAATCAAAGAGAACGGAACACTTCATGTGATAGGGGAAATTCAAGCGGTTTATCTCGACCCTAAATTTATCTTTGAAGATGGAACGATTGATTTAGAAGGACTTGGATCCATGGCCGGAGTAGGGCTTAATGGTTATGTGGAGCTTAAAGGACTAAGTCGGTACGCCTACGCTAAGCCTCATAAAAAAGTAGAGAAGCTATGACTGTAGAAACTCTTCATTTGAGTGCTACTGCTATTATGGTCGGGGTGATCTGGATTGTTCAGTTAGTTCACTACCCAAGTTTCTATTTCATTGAAGAGAAAAACTTTCAGGAGTTTTCTTATTTTCATCAGCGCAATATCACTTATATTGTTGGGCCGGTGATGTTGATTGAGTTTCTTTCGGGACTTTATTTACTTCCAAAAAGTGAAATACTTTTTCAAGTCAATATGGTGCTCTTAGTTTTCACTTGGCTGGTAACTTTCTTTTTTAGTGTGAAAGAGCACAATCATCTCATCAGCGGCAAAGACTTGGAGTCAATCAGGCGTTTGGTAAAAAGTAATTGGGCGCGAACGATTTTATGGACGATACGATTAATCATTTTGGGAGTCATAATATGAATCAGGTAGAAATCAAAAAACTTCTTCACCATAGAGATCCATACTTATTAGTTAGTAATGTGGTAGAGCTCGATGAAAAGCATATTTTCGCGAAAGCGGATATGAAGGATCACCCATTAGTGGCTGGACATTTTCCAGGTGCTCCAATTGTTCCGGGGGCAATGCTGCAAGAGATGAGCACACAAGCGGCTGGAATTCTCATCACCAAGCTTCACTCACCGGTAGAGAATTATGATTCAGAAAAGACTCAGGGGTACGCTCTTGGGGTCTTACGTGAAGTTTTTAGTGCTAAGTATTTTGGGATGACCAGGCCGTCTTCGGAGATAGATATCAAGGTTTCTCTTACGAAGAAGAAACGAACTCGATTCAAGTTTCGATCTGTGATTTCTCAAGCGGGTGAGGAGAAGGCGATTATTGAGTTTGAATTGGTGAATATCCCCGGAAATCTTCTTTAGAAGAGGGACTATAAAAAAGTAATTACCTGTTGCGCCGCGCTGTGCTGTGTGTTAATTAGAGATCCTACGTCCAAAAACCAAGGATTCTGATGCAAGTGCGTGCCCTTTTAATGTCACTATTATTAGCGATTTCTTGCAGTAAGGATTCTAAAAAGTCTGTCGTTTCAAGAGAGCAAATTGAGAAAGATAAAATTTCCGAGTTAAGAAAGCGTTTCAAAGAGAATGAATTTGAAGAAATGCGATCGGAAATCAGCGATACGCTAGAAACGTTTCAAGAGTTCAAAAGAGTAAAACAAAATGCATCCACTCAAAAGGGGATTGATTTTAGGGCCATCAATGAACTAGATCAAGCTTTTCTCGAAGAGCATGGTACAAGGGCGAAAGAATTAAAGGCTCACTTTGACGAACTAAGTGAAAGGTTCTCCCGTCTTAGCCAGCAAGCTGAGTCTTACAAAGTAGAGATAGAAAATAGAAAGACTGCTTATACTAATACTAAAGAGAAGTTTGAAAACTGTAAGTTAGATGTTGAAAGTCAAAAGCGAGTAATCGATCAAAGACTTGTTACCTTTAACAATGAAATGCGAAACTATCAAAATCGTATTAACGCCCACAAAGATAGCATCGATTCTCATAAAAAAACGGTGGCAAAGTATAAGAAAAAAGCCAACAGAAGTAATTGGCCGAATGATAAGCGGGAATACAGAAAAAGGGCCACAAAGGCTGCGAAAAGAGCTCAAAAAGAAGCTAATGCTGCTCAAGAAGTAGTTAATCAAGCCAACTCAAGAAAAGCAGAAGTTGAAAGAGAGCTTAATCCGAAATTGCAAACAGCCGAGAAAAAGGTGCTAGATTGTAAAAATTATGTTTCTGTAGCCGAAGAACTTCATGGTCAACTTAGTGAAGCGGTTCGAGATTATGAAAGTACAACAGAAAAGTTGATAGAAATTAATATTCAAATTGAGGCTGATAGAGAAAAGAATACAGACTTTTTTGATGCTTACTCAGATTATATAGGTCAAAGAGATGTCTTGACTCAAGGACTTCAAACAAAACTAAATAGTCTTGCCCAGAAGTTCAAGCAAAAACAAAAAGAACTAATTCTCAATTATGGAAGAAACTATCAAGATTCCTATACAAAAATAAAACAGTGGTTGCAAAGTACTGAGCTTAGTGGTGAGAAAACAATGGAGCTTCTCAACTATTTAGACAGAAGAAAGCTACTAACAAAGAAACTTCCAAAGTTAGTGGATGCAATCAAATCAATTCTTTTGGAAGTTGAGATCACGCAAAATTCTCGGGCGGTGTCTTCTATAATAGGAGATTTGATAGGCATAGATATAAATTTGGCAAATATCAATTTGGTTAATATCTCTATTTCTGATCTCAAAATAGACTTGGGGGATTTAAATATTTCTCTGCCTAGTTTGAGTCTATCTTCAATTGATATTGTGCTGCCGGAAATGAACTTGAGTGATGTAAGAATTGCTCATCTCGAAGTTGGTGAGGTCAAACTTAAGTTAGTTATTCCAGATATAAAAATCATGCACGTGTCAATGGATGTGGATGGGGACTTTTCTCGGTTCATGGATGATTTAGGTGATTTTCAAGTGCCTGAAGTTAAGATTATTCATATTGAAGCGGATATAAGAGAAGATTTAAGAGCGCCAGGTAATATCTTAAATAACTCAAATCGCGAATTCACTCGACTAAAAGCTGATGCCGATAGAGAGTTAACGATTGCTTATCAAAATCTAAAGAATACTCACGACAAAGCTTTTAGCGATGTCCAAAGAGAAATAGGAAGTGGTCTACTTAAAACAGCAAATGCGTTGAAAGCTGCCGGACGTCCTGAAAATTTGGGCCGTATGGCATTAGTTTATACTGCCAGTCTTTACGCTGGGCCTTTTGGTGCAGCCATGGCGAATGCTATGTTGGATAAACTAGAGAATCCTCAAATTTCAGATCAAGATTTGTTTAATAGCTTTGTCACTGGTGCAGCAGCCGGTTACGCAGGAGAAGCCGTTGGAGGAGCACAAATTGAAACTCTTCAGAGTATGCCTAACGCAGCCTCGGCCATTGCAAGAAATCTTACTCAGGATGCAGGTTCAGTTCTTTTAAGAGGTGAGTCTTATAGTGCTGAACAATTTCTAATGTCAGTGACAACAGGTGCCGCCAATATCAGCACAGGAGATAGTTTTGTCGCCGAAGTTGTAGACTCTACTTTAAATGCAGGTAAAGACTACACATTGAATTCTCTTATTAATGAAAAAGGTTTTGATAAGGAAGGATTTGATAGAGCAGTTTATGAAGGTCTTGCCCAAGGAGTTACCCGTGAAACAATGCACGCGATTGTCGATAAGTACGTTGCACCTCATATACCAAAAAGGGTTGATAAAGTCGTAATAGAGGACTTAGGGAACTTTCTTGCTGACTTATTTGAGGCAGAAGAATTAACCGCCAGGCAAGCTGAAATCGAGGCGTTCACAAATTTGAGTCCGAGTGAGCAAGAAAAATATATCGCAGATATGGGAGAGATATATGAAAAAGCCATCAATGATTTTGGAGGCGACTATCAGGTAGCTTTTCTATTGGGGGATATAGATAAAGTAGAGGGAGTACTAACTAGTTACGTAGATGGAAATCCTGAAGCTTATGCTAAGTTTGTTGAAATCCAATCAAGATTGAATATCCACTATGAGGGAGTGGCTCCAGCTTCAGCTTTTAAATTTGTTGCAGTTGCAGTCAGTACTTATTTTTTCTGTCAAACTATCGAGCAAACTATAGAGCTTAAGAAAAAGTATGAAGCTTCAAATCAAGAACCATTAGTTTTTCTGCAAGAAAATAAAGTAGAAATTTCACTTATTGGTGCAGATCTTCTTACGACAGCCTTACCTGCTTTAGCATTTTTGAAATCAGGGAAACAAGTAGGTAAGCTTTTGTTTTCCGCACGGAAGTTAGGATACAAGACGAAGGAGCAACTATCTAAATTTACTGACCTCTTAAAAAGAACTGTTGGCAACGAAACAGGGGCTTGGGGAAAGATTGATGAATGGACAGAACCTGTTGGCAAGGCCTTAATACAAACAAAGCCAAGAATATCCAACCATGCTCTCCAAAGATTTGCAGAACGAGGTATTACAGAAGGAATGGTGAACAAATCTTTAGAGAAAGGGACAAAGTACCTCGATAAACTCAATAAGTCCGTTTCCTATATTTTAGAGAGCGGTTTTGCAAGCGGTAAAACAATGCAGACTGTTGTTGACATGGGGGAAAATACAGTCATCACTGTTAATCGAATAAGAAAATTTAACAAGAATACCAAACTTCCTAATGGAACTTTACGTTGGATTGAAGTTTCTAGTTTGAAATAAAGTAGCGAGGATTATTATGGCCAGTATTAGTTTTGTAGAATTAATAGAACTTATTAAAAGTCACCCTGACTACGAGAAGAAGTGGAAACAAGACGTTGATATAGAGCAGGCGTTTTATATTTCTTTTTCTGATAATAAGCCTGTACCACTTGACTCTGATAATTCAGACCTATCTAGTGGCCATACTTTAATTCTTGATAAAGATAAAAATGGAACTGTATGGGGGATAGAATTTAACTAATGGTTAGGTTTTTTAATTCTCCCATTCCTTCTTTTCGCTATACTCTCAAACTCAACATTTGCCACAGTTACAAATGAAATGTAGTTGAAACCTATATCTTTTTATTTTCTTAAAAAAGGAGAATTTATGAATATCGTGAAAAAAACTAATCATCTTGTTACATTTTTAGTCGGAGTATTTTTGCTGTCATCCTGTGCGATGGTTTCAATAGACAATAACCCATCTAATGTTAAAGATGATGTAAACATTGGAAAATATCATGTAACTAATTTTGAAGTTGAGTTAGATAAAAAAATTGAAAGTTCTGAGAACATGAAGATTCTCGAGGACTATAAAAAAGCTTTTGAGGCTAGATTGGTCGAGCGAAATTCTCAAACAGATAATTCTATAAAAGTTAAGATGAAAGTGTTGATTACTAAATTGAAAATAAAAGGTACTTTTGCAAGAATTTCTCGAATGTTAGGTGGGAAAGACATTATAAGTACAAATGTGGAAGTAATTAGTCAAAATGGAAAAAAATTAAAAAGCTATTCTTCTAAAATTGAAAGTGGCGTTATTCCAAGAGAGTTATTGGTTTATCGGCTTTCAGCTTCAGCAATTTTGCATGAAATATTTGGAGATGAAAAAGAGTAAAGTATATTGCTTGAAAGATGGTGGTCAAACCAAAGTCCTTGATTTGGCCACCTCCTCAATCTCCTTAGCTATGGCATTGAGACCTTTAGATACCTAAAATTATTAACGCGTAACCAAATATTATTGACTCTAATGTTAAGGTTGTGTTAGGATTCGGTTAGTAACATAGCAAGGAGTGCGATATGTCATTGAATCTACAAGCAAGATTGTTTTCTTTATTAATGCTAGCTGTCATTATCTACGTAGCCCAAAATTAATCAAATAAATTATTTAAAACATCAACACCGGCCGGAACTATCTGGCCGTTTTCGTTTTGACCACGTAGTAAACTCTGTAGTTTCGCGACAAAAGTCTTAAACCTGTCTTTGATGTTTAGCGATTCTTTTATGGAGTCTACAAACACTCGATAGTCAGCATCTACCATTTCAGGATTCTCTGGAGTGACGAGATATGTGTCCCCGCGTTTTTCGACGCGAACAGCATATTTTGGATTTTTCTCCGGCACGATAAGAATCGTTTTTTTATCTGCTTTTAAAAGATCCAGTAAAAGTTCAGCATTATCAAAATCACCTTGAAGCATTTTATCAAGCGCTTCATCTAGGCCACCACTAATAGTTAAACTTGGTATTTCGGTATGTAATGCATTTGGCCCAAAACCTGAAATTGCAATAGGGCTTGGTCCTGAGCTGGCAGGGGAGCGACCAGCAGCTCGAGCCGCTTGTGCAGCCTCTGCAGCCTTTCGTGCTTGCTTGGCTTCGTTAGCATCTAAGAGAGCTTTATTATAAGACTCTGCTGCAGAAGCTTCAGTCGAAGTCGGATCAAGTGGTGGAAGAAAACCATTTCCTCCCGGCATTAAATTCTGTCCTTCAATTCCTGACGGTGTTGCTGCAATTGCAGCTCCGCCAGTATCATCTGATGCCGTTTTTGGCATGTCGAAGGCTGGCGCTAAATAGCTTGGAACTGATTTAGACTTTTGCCCAAGTGGAGAATTTTGATGAGCCGTTTTGGCAGTTTGAATTCTTCTTCTCACTTCATCATATAGGTCGTTCATATTTTTTTGAACATTGCGATTAACTTCCGGGCTATTCACGATTTCAGCAGGAGTTCTATTAAGCATCCCCTGTGAATTCTGATCACTTGAAGCCAGCTCTCCATTTGAGAGTTCACCACCAAAGCCTGCGCTACTTGAGCCATCATAGGCTTCCCCACGCTCAGATCGTTTCTCATTCGTTTTAGTTTCAGCTACCTGAGTTTCGGATTTATCTGCTTTTAAAAACTCTTTCAGCGGTCCTTTTGGTTCTGATTTCGCCAATAGCTCATCCGTTCCTAAAGACTTCTTATACTCTTTAACTTTCTTTTCAATTTCTTCATCCGGTAAGTCTTGTGCTTGTAGCGATAATGTTTTAGCTTTTATTAAAGCTTCTTCTTTCGCTGTAAAATCCGCACTTATCGTTTTCACCATAATACATTCGTAACTCATGACTGTGTCAGGATTTGCATCACACTCAGCAACCTTCGCCGCCAGCCTTTCCCGATTTTCTTCAGGAGGAGGGAAGTAGGGGCACATGATCGTTTTTAGTTTATTTGTGTGATTTTTTTCTGCAAGTTCTGAACCTGGAATGTAGTCGTAATCAGTTTTTCCCTTGCTAGTAAGATATTGAGGAAAAGTTGACCTGATATTTCTAAAGGTTTCGGTGTAATCTTTGTTATATTGATCTGAGCAGAAATTAGCTGAAAGATTATTTGCCTGATAAATATTAATTTGACTCAGATTACCTTGAGTTCCACGCTCCATAGCTTGGACTATTGCCTTATTCTCTCTATAGCTCGTAGGAAAGATGTTGGACGCTCTGTCTGAACAAAGGATATTTATGGTGCTTTCCTTAATAGCTTCACAATTCCCTAATAGCTTTGCTTGATTAGCCTTCTCTAATTCATCTAAGAAGAAGTTCTCTTTCTGAATTATGTCTACTAGGTTTGGATTTTCAATTAGTGGAGAAAGTTGAGGTGACCGAGCTGCATCATGAACAAATGTGTTAATCTTTTTCACAAGAGCTGGATCAGTCATCATTAGTTCTAAAAATTCATCAGAGGAAATAATCTCATCCATTGATTTATACTTTTGAGTTATTTCTGAAGGGAGCTCTAGCAAAAAATTCTTAAGATTCATTGAGAGACTTCTGTTTGCTTTCAGCTCGTAATCAATCAAATCGACCTCTGATATGCGAACGTTTGAATTAGGGCAAGTCAAGGCTTGCTCCCTATTACTTGTGTAGGGACCATTCAAACCATTTAGGCGAGCCTTTGATACAGCTCTTATTTTTGGATAGACAGTACGTGCAATAGATTTGATTTTTTCAATGGGTAAAATTGTTTTTTTACTTCCACAGCTTAAATTTTCTAAATCATCTTTTAGAAGTTTTCTACAAGTATTTCCAATTTCTTTGTTATCTTTAAATAAATCGGACTCCAATTGAATAAAGTTTTCTGATAGAGCATACAGTGATTTTTCATGATGTTCCCAAAGTCTTGCCAATGCTCGTTTACGAAAAGAATCATATAAACTTGTTCCAAAGTCTAATGCGTACTTCGCATTTTCCTGAGCAATACAATCACAATGCTTTTCTTTTAATTCATTTGGTGCGATACCTGTTTGATCAAAATCAAAACAGTTTTGTGGAACAAAAGACTTTAATTCATCAGGAATCTGGACCTCTGCAACGGATCGAAACTCACAAGCAGCGAGATCAAAACTTATTAATATAATCAGACAGAATACAGCTTTCATTAAGTGTTTTGTTGTAGAAGCTCAGTGGCTTTTTTTCCTCCGTAAGTATTTACAAGAAAACCTCGTAGTTGCCGAACTGTCGCGAGATCATATAATTCCTCGGATCTCGGATCCTCTATAATGGTATCAAGGTAGTCTACTACTGTTTCGGGGTGTCCATCTCTCCATTCTACTGCATTTACAGCGATGTCTTTATCTTCTAGAAAATAATCAAAATAAAAGCTAGTCATGTCATTCATATCCACTACACGCTTAAGTAAGTGTTGTGGTGTCTCATAACCTTTGTGTGGAGTCGTGCAGATCATATGCTTATTGTATTGATTCCAAAAGCTGGAAACTTCTTGACGATAATTAGAGTTTTCTTCCGGATCGATTTGAAGAAATTTTAAAACCATTTTTTCAAAAGCTACATAGGTGGGCTTTCCAAAGTTTTTATAAAGCATCATGGTATCGCATATTTGGTTACCAAGGACCTTAACCTCTTCAATCATCGCTTGGTTTACAGCATCGTATTCACTGGTTTCAACCGGCTTGGCTCCTGAGAGTTTTTTGTCACAGTCTAAGCATCCGTCTTCATTCGTTTTAGCAAAAGCGCCTAAACTCAAGCTTAGAAGGGTGAAAACAAAAATAATTTTCATAGCAATTGTCCTTGTATGACTAAATTAATTCAGCTTTTTAACAATATCGGTTGTTTAAGTGAAAAGCTTGAGAGGGAGGTCAAAGATTTCCTAGTGGCGGGCTCTAGTATCGCTAAGTGTGCTATAATTCGTCTATGAAACTCTTAATTTCACTACTTATATTGGCTTCTTGCTCGAACTCTATCATTCAAAAAAAGCTCACCAGAAAAGAGCAGGATGCAATCTATATTAAACAGCTGCAAAAAATTAGACCCCTTATGGTCTCTGATGACTTTCCCTATATGGGCTGCGAGGAGAAGGGAAGTTTTGAGGTCATGAAAGACTCGCAACCCGATCTCGAGTTTTGGAAAACCTTCGGGCTGTTAGAGCTGCGAGAAAAAGGTCTTGAGGCCAAGGCAAATATCATGGCCTTAAAATATGTCGAGGTTGGAGGAAAACATAAGTTCTCCGCAAATTATTATTCCTGCACCCGAGTAAATGATCTAAAAATCGTCGGTGAGGTAGGGATGTGTAAACCTACAGAAGAGCGAGTCTTTAAAATTAAATATGGACTCGACGAATCTCGCGCCGTTGGTGAAGAGATTATTCGCCAAGTAGTGCGCCTATATGGAATTGATAAATATTATAAAACATTTTCAGTAGGTGATATTAAATACAGTTACACAAATAAAGAACTAAGCACAGTTGCTAAGTTCTTTGAGTGTTATTAAATCCTTTAGTGAAGTTTGGTGAAAATCCAACACTGTCCCGCAACGGTAGAGAAGTCCGATCCTAGAGGTGAAACCAATTTTTTCCCGAGGAGGAATAATGAAAAAAGCTATGGTTCTATTAGCTTTAAGCTTAAACAGTTTTGCCAGTGATGTGGACCTTGATCCAGTTGTCGTTGGGAGTAAACAAGAAAGTAAACTTAGTGAATTAAATAGTCAGGCGCTGATTATCACTAGCGAAGAAATTGAAAATCGCTCTAATAGTCGAGTCGTGGACGTCCTTAATCGAGCCGGCGGGGTTGATATCGTTCAAAACGGAGTGGTCGGTGGAACCAGTTCTCTGTTTTTGCGAGGGATGGAGTCTCGCCATGTTCTAGTGCTCATTGATGGAGTGAGGATGTATGATCCAACCATCGCAGATAGATCAATCAATCTTTCCATCCTCAATACGTTAGATATTGAGCGAATTGAAGTCATTAAAGGGGCACAAAGTGTTCTTTATGGATCTGATGCGATTGCCGGTGTCATTAATATTATCACCAAAAAAGATGATGAGAAAAACTCCGTGCAAGTGGCAGGCGGATACTATCAACAAGTTGGTGTGAACCAAAACTTAAAAACTGATAGCGCTGGAAATTTTAAATTTAATGGAAGCTTACAGGAGTCTAAGTTTATATCTTCTGCTAAAGACGGTAACGAGAAAGATCTCAATAATAACTCCAATATAACTTTGGGGCATTTTTATAAAAAAAATCGCTTAGAGTTTCAGACTCAGATTAAACAAGTCAATAATTTTAACTACACTGATGCTCAGATCTCAACTCCAGAAGATGATAATGATGCTTATGCAAAAGATATTTACGGGCTTTTCCATGAGGGAATCACGTATCATCATGATCAAAAAACAGATGTCTTTTTTGATATAAGTTACTCTGAGTACACTCGCTATAATAAGTATCTCTCCACTGCTCCAAGCACATACGGCGTCTCTGATGCAGAAGGGAGTATCACAAATATTGAATTTCGTCTCAAAGAGAAAAAAGATAACGGTGTCCTTTTATATGGTCTACAGTCTATTGGGGAAGATTATGAAAAAGCGGGATCAGATAAAGAATCTCTTAGTATGTTTGATGCTTATGGTGTTCGAAAGTATGTTTTAGGGAGTCATATTTATGAGTATGGTCTTCGCTATACAACCAACCCTGAATACGGCAAGCACCTCGTTTATAGTTTAGGTTATAATTATTTAATAGATGAAAATAGGACTTTGAAATTTGGGCACAAAACAGGCTTTAAAGCTCCAAGTATTTACCATCAAACAGATGTATATTCTGGAAATCCAGATTTAGCTCCTGAAAAATCAGCAGGTGCTGATGTCGAGTACTCGCAAAGAAATAAAAACACTGAGTTTTATACTTCGCTTTTTTATAACTCTGTCGATCAGCTGATTCAATATTCATCGGCCACTTCAAAATTTGAAAATGTGAATAATGCTAAATATTGGGGAGCTGAATTTGGTATAGAAATTAGAGATGCCTATGGTATCGCAGGCGCAAACCTCACCTTAACTCAATACGAACTTTCAAATGGCAAAGAAGCCTACCGAAGACCGAACGAAATTTTAAAATTAAATTACCTATTTTTTGCTGGAGAAGCGCATAGTTTTAATTTTGATTGGGTGTATCGGGGAGCAGCTTTTGATTCAGTAAACCAGCAAGACGTAGAACTTAAAGCCTATGATCTTATGAACTTCGATTACACGTATGATGCGAATCAGTTCAAGTTAATCGGAAGTATTAAAAATATTTTTGATCGCGAGTACGAGACTATCGCAGGTTATTCCACGCTAGGTCGTGCGGTAGAACTTACTGTCGTCTCTTATTATTAGTGGCGTCAGGAATATAGGTTTCAGTGCTAGCACAACATGAACCGTCGTGATCTTCAATCTCGGCGACAACTGATTGTTGGTAGTCTTCTTGTTCCTCTGGAGAAAGACCTAGAGTATGGCATAAGGTTTCAGTAACGCTTGGAACCTTTATCGAAACTTCAAGGCCCATTTCTTCAAGCTCGATAAGTTTGTTATAGGCTTCGTCATATTGGTCCATTTCAAACGTATAAAGTTCTTCTTCGCCTTGATAAATTCTTATTTTTGATTCATTATGCATCTTGCTGGCATTATTCCAATTAACAGCTAGGATTACAAGGTAGATGGAAAAATATATTATCATTGCACACCCAAAGAAATTTGTTTGCGAGGCGTTAGCAGCCTTTTTCAAGCAAAAAAATCAATTAAGTTACGTACTTGAGGTTGATGATGATCTCCAATTTCGCATAGAGGACTTAAATCCCAAAGCATTAATTATTCATCCAGACTTCACTCATAATGAAAAAAACAGCTTAGAGATAGTCGAATTGTTCAATGTATTGACCTATTGGGTGGGAGAGAATGTCCCTGATGGAGCAGAAATTGTGCCAGAACCTTTCGATCCTCAGGCCGTAGTTTCCCAGGTTTGCCTCAAGCTCGAATCTCATTAAAATAGAACCATGGATAGAGACAAATTAGTGGCCATTGTTGGGCTATTTATCACCATCGCATTTTTCGCATTAACTGTTTATTTTAAATCAGGCGCTTTTGATTAGTTATTTCTTTTTGGAGCAATAAAGAAACAAGAGTACTTTGGATCTTGTGCAAGAATTAAAGCATCTACTAAACTTTGGTAGTGGGTATTAATCCACTGAGCAGCAAATTGAGATTTTGTGCTTACAATAAGATTATTGTTTTTCATGACTAAAGGCTGAGCACTTTTAAACCATTGAGTGTGAACTTCTTCACCCAGCATCGCTAATAATTGTTCGCTTAAAATGCTCCACGTTCTGTGAGCTTTCAAAACTGGGTTATCAATCGTGTTGTCAAAAGTTTCTCTAATTCTTTTGCTCAACTCTTTCTTTAACTTCTTGTTTAATTTTTTATTATAAGCTGGGTTCATGTAATATCTCGCCTCAAAAGGGAAGGCGAAATACTATACCTGCTCATACTTTGTGACAAGTCCCTATTTAAAGTATTTTAACATTGGGTCTTGCGGCGAAAGTAAATAATGATTTAACGCAAGTTGGTTAAATAGAAAATCTGGAATGCGCACCCGGTAAAACGTCCCATTCTCGTGATAGTGCTGCTTTATGATGTTGGCTTGCGACATAAGTTTTGAATGCGCACTGCCATCTTCGAAAGGAATAAACAAGTCATAATGATCCTGCTTCGATAAAAAGTAATCGATAATATACTCTCTAAGATTATGAATATCTTCTTCATCAAGAGAATTTACTAAAAAGCTTGCCTTATAATTTCTCATGGCAATCTTTGGTAAAAAAGCATTTTCAATTTTATCTTTTTTCGTGAAGACAATGATTTGATCTTTTTCTTCAATATTTAATTCTGAAATAACTTCTTGAGTTACATCTAAATGCTTCTTGTAATTAGGGTCAGAAAGATCACAAACGATGATCAAAAGTTCTGCTTCAAGCGCCGATTCAAGAGTTGTCCTAAAACCTTCAACAAGCGTGTTGGGAAGGTTTTGAATAAATCCAACGGTATCGATTAAAACCATTGGCGGCTTTGAATCAGGATTAAGTGTTCTAAAAGTTGAATCAAGTGTCGCAAATAATTTATCTTCCGATAAAACATTCACCTTACAAAGCTTATTCATTAAAGTTGATTTACCGGCGTTGGTATAACCAATTAAAGCTGCGGTCACGACATTATTTTCTCTGCGCTTTCTTTGCTCTTTTCTTGAAACT
>JAYZFM010000003.1:0-14310 GCA_036336775.1 Bdellovibrionota bacterium
ATAAGGCGATCCAAATTGGACTCATCATTCTTTGCGGACAAACTGAGTCTGATTCAGACTGCAAGCAGCGCTACGGGGTGGAGTCAGTTAGTTTTAATGGTCGTATTGATAGGGACATCCAAGCAAAAATTGATGCAGCTGAATTCTCAGATAAAAGAGCTCTACTGATTGATTAGGGTTAAAAATTAAAGAGGAAAAGCGAATTTTTTAATCGCACTTCTAATTGCAGTGGAAGAGACATGTTGATATTCATGCGGCTCCATAACCTGAAACGCATCCGTAGAAAATAAGCTTTCAAACTCGCGCTTTTTTCGCTCTATAGCAGTAAGAGCATGAAGCCTAGGTATGACGTAAATTCTCTCTAGTTCGCCAATTAGGTACTTCGTATTTTTCCATTTATCAAAGCTCATGAAATTATCATCACCAATGATCAGGCTTTTTTGACTGTACTCAACTTCAGGCATCCAACGCGAAGTAGGGTTGGGAGTTTCTATTCCCCAAAAGCCTGGGTAAAAACTAAAACCTCTGTCTTTAAATTTTAAAGCCAATTCTCTTAGACTTGCCCATCTGCATGTTGGTCCAAAAAATGAATTTCTTTTCGCCTTCCAAGGATTGTAGTCAGGCACAATGATTATATTTTCACTTGGAGCTTGCTTCACACAGCTCTCATGGCCTTCATGCCAAGGATTAAAAGAGCCTCCGTAAAAAATAACCTCTTGAGAGTCGCGAACTTTATAGAGAAAATCTGGAAGACTGACTTCTCCAATTTTCTCTCTGATTTCATCGACTCGGTTATTTGGCATGCCCTTCCATAGAAGTGCTAGAGTCTGACAAAGATAAATGCCCTGACGCCCAGGAAGCTTTTCTATGTCTTCAATATTTACCCATTGGTAGGAACTAGTTTTTTGATCAGAAGTAAGCTCGCCCAAACTTATTTGTCTGGAGTTACTGATATCTATTTTTTCTTGAGAAAGGATTTCTTGAAAATTCTTTGGAGCTCTCGGAGGGAGGGCCAGTCCTCTAAGGCTTCTAGCAAGTAAAAGCCTTCGAGGTTTATTTATACTATCAAATATGAAGTAGTAGGTTGGTTTGATAAATCATCCTAACGACAATCAGGAGTATCTAAAAAATCCACTTGTAGCTCAATTTGTTTTGCTGCATTTACACCTTTAGTAAAAATTGCAGTTTGAGTACAAGTCTCATATTCCGGTCCACGTCCATAATCATTCACTCCGTGAACAGTAAAATAATGTTCGATTTGATCCATAACTCTAAGCTCACTTGGGTGATCAACTACAACCATCATATCTGATGAGGTGTAGACGGTGTAACCTCGTTGAGCAAGATCATCTACTGCAATCTCTACCAGTTTTGCATGTTCATAATCGTTAATTGATGGGTCATTTGCTGAAGCAGCGAAAGAGGCAAGTAGGGCCAAAACGAATACTGTTTTCACAGGTTTCTCCTTAATAAGGTTTTAAAAAATTTGGGGCATATTAGGCGTAAAAGGCTTTTTGTGCTAGATGTCATGTAGGATTTACATAAACTTACCGGTCATATTTGCCGCATTTTTAGGCCAGAAAACCTAAGCAAACCATTCAGATCAAACATAAAAACAGCTATTTAGAGAAATATCCCATTTAACCCCATGTAAGCCCCTATAATCTTTAAGTAAGAGAAATCACAAGCCGATAAAGTTGATAGTGATGAATAGATTGTGGGTAATTTTAATATTTTCGATTTTAGTTTCATGTGTGGAAAGTACCCAGACACGAACTGCTACGACTGGATCTTCTAATGTAACAGGAGGTACTGGCGGAACTGACTCTGGAAACAATCTAACCGGTGAGGATGATGGTATCGACGGTGATGAAGACGCCGTAATTGCAAAAGTTGAACTTCGCCATTTGATCGAACCTAAAATTGAAGATGATGATGGGGGAGGCTCTTATAAAAGAAAGCTGACTCTTCCAAAAAATTACAATGGTCTACTTTATCTTGCCGGGATCAATATCTCCTCACTTCATTCAGAAAGAATTGTGGCCAGGTTTAAATTTGGTTTAGATAAGTCTGCGATTGAAGTTGAAACAACTGTAAGTACTGCTCCGGGACTTACTCCCCAGACTAAAGTTGAAGTTTTAGTTCTCGATCTTCGTTCAAAACCATTTGATGATATCCAACTTATTTATGATCTTTATGATTATAATTCTTACGATTTTACTGGAGCAACTTCTGGGGCATTGAGTGAACCAGTTTCTAGTAATAGAGACGATAACCTCTATTGTAGAGGGTTAGAGCTTTCAGACGACCCAACATTTACTGGAAGTATTGCAGACGCCTGCAGCGATTCAAATGATATTTGTAAGTACGCTTATGTTAAAGTTGTAGACAAGGGGCTTGTTGAATCAGGCTCGCCAAATATTCCTTATATTCCTTCTGAGATCAACGTTCAAAGTGGAAATGTAAGTTATTACGATGATGAAGATTCAATCAAAGTTGATCGTTGTCTACCTGATAAATTACAGGCCAGCTACACTTATGATCTATCTACGAGTTTAACTTTTAATGACTCAACAGCGACCACTATTGATGGTGTTGATTATTTTTATATGGGCCCAGACCGCTCAATCAATACGGATAACTGGCATATGTCTTCGGACGCTTTAACAGGTGAATATGGTGTTTTTGGAAGTATCTTTAGTAATGATCTTCAATTTGGATATAATTCAAAATTATTCCCAAGATACACTCAGTTTAATCTCATCAAAAACACAGAATACTTAGGCGCGAGTATCGCGGATGATACGAAAGCTCTATTAAGTATGAGTGCCAACGGAACATCAACTTATTTAGACGGATGTAACGAGAGAGTAAGAACTATTGATGATATAACGGGAGAGCATATTGGTTCTTGTAATGTAACGGCGACAATTGAAATCGTTGCGATTGCAGATGATGGAACTGAAACCGTAGTCGATATAACCGACGAGGTGAAGCTTCAGTTAGTTAAGCCAGAGCAATTAAACTCTTCAAACGAAAACGTTCTTTTATCTAGCTTCCAACAATGTTCAAGTTCGAATCAATGTGGATCTGATTCATGTTGTATTAATAAAAGATGCTGGTCAAAAACTCTTGTTTCTCAATGTGTAGAGGATCTTCCTAATTATGGAAATCTTATCACTGGTGAAACTTGCGGTAGTGATTATGAATGTTCATCCTTATGTTGTGATAAGATTAGCGGAACATGTCAGCCCCACGATACAATTGCAACCACTCCAGTATATTGTGCAAAATCAAGTGGCCAGTCATGCGTGGCCAAAGAATGGTGTCAAAAACATCCTGTGACAACTTGTGGGATTATCAAAACTGGAACTGATCCATTTGGTAATGTGACTTGTGCTCTGCGATGTATTACTGCTGAAGTTTTCGGAGAGTGTGTGGCCAGTGACGGGATAGGTGCAGCGATTTGTACCCCGCCAGAGCAGCCAGATTCGCCGACATTTGATCCAACTGACCCTGATCGCTGTAATCCAGATGGAGGGCTTCTAACTCTTGCCCAGCTTATTGAGATTGCTAACAATCCTGGTCAAGGAAATCCTCAGACCAACTAGTTGAGTTTTCGTTCCCAATTAGTTAAAGTTTTTGCGATGTTACCAAATTGTTTTTTAGATCATATTGCTATTGCCACCGACAATTTAGAGGAGACGGTTAAACTCTACTCTGCGTTGGGGCTTGAATTCTCTGATAAGAGAGAAATTGTCGAAGACCAAAAAGTGAAAACCGCTTTTGCTCATATTGATGAAAATGCACATATTGAATTGCTAGAACCAACTTCAACTGAGAGTGCTATTCATAAATTTATTGAGAAAAAGGGAAGTGGGATTCACCATATGTGTTTTCGCGTTCCTGATGTCGTGGCCAAACAAGCTGAGCTAGAAGAACAGGGATTTAAATTTATTTATCCAGCACCAGTTAAAGGGGCGAATAATTGTTTAGTAAACTTTATTCATCCTAAGTCTATGAATGGTGTTTTAACTGAGATTTCACAAAAATTATGAACCAAATGTATGTACCACCTCTAAGTAAACTTAATAAGCGAATCCTCATTGTATACGTAGGAATGTTCGTTGCGGGTATCATTGCGAAGATGGCCGGTGGGATAAATCTCGTTGGTTGGTTCGGTCTTTCAGCAGCTGGACTACAAAAAGGTCTGGTGTATCAGCTGATTACCTTTCCGTTTGTTGAAACTCAGATGTTATCAGTTCTTTTTAATTCACTTCTTCTTTGGTTTATCGGAAGTGATCTAGAGGGCAGATGGGGACAAAAATTTTACCTCAAGTTTTTAGCGATTGTGACTTACTTACCGGGCTTTATTTATGTGGCCTTGGCGCTATTTGATAGAGGTCTATTTCAGACCTTTAACGGATTCTCAGGAACCAACCTAGCACTACTTGTAGCCTACGCTATGGTTTTCAGTGAAAGAACTTTGGTTTTTATGTTTATTTTCCCAATGAAGGCCAAATATTTTTGTATGCTTCTAGCAGCGGTCGAAGTCTATATGACTCTAAGTTATAAGATGAGCTCGCTTGTGCATTGCGTTTCTATGGGGATCGCATTTCTATATCTTCGCTACGCCTCTTATGTGGCGAGGGGAGGAAGCCTCAAGCAATTCGCCAAGCAGAAAGAAAAAGAGCGTATGCGCTCGAAATTGCGCCTTGTGAAGGAAGATGAGGATGAGCAGCCGAAATCTGCTGATCCAAATGAGCCAAAATACTGGCAGTAAGCTTTACAAGACAAAATAGTCCGTGATACATAATGTCGTTAAAATTATAGTAAATTTGGAGTAAAAATATGAAATTGAAGTTAGCACTTGAAGACAAACTAATGGATACAAGACTTGTAGATAGATTTATCGCTGAAGGTAAACTAACTAAAGCTGATTATGATAAGTATTTAGAGAGTATTCAAGACGATGAAGGTAACTTTGAAAGAGTTACTGATGGTAGAAACTCTAGCGCTACTGAATAATAAATTTCGAAAATAATATCTTTTTAATAACCGGGTGAGGCATTTTGTCGTTTACCCGGTTTTTTATTCTAGTCTCTAATAAAATCTTTCCGGTTACCGAATTCAGTTCACTAGGGGTCATATTTCCGGCTACATCAATCAAAGTATCAAAAACATAAGGCTTTATAGTCATGACTGTTTCACGATCTTTCTCTTCAAACAATTCTATATTCATTTTAGTTTCGAGAAAACGAAGCCTGGCTTCACGAGAGTATAAATTCACTATGATTTCTTCGTAAACGACTGGTGGTTTTTGGAGTTCACCCATCTGTGCGGTGATGGCCTGACCGAATTCACCTGCTTTATCAGTAGGTGGTGGTGCAATTATATTATGGGCATAATATACGAGTCCAGCAGCTGCTCCAATGATGGCAACGTTTAGGCCTGCAATAATTTTATCGAGTGTAGGATTCCCCGTCATGAATCTATAATATCATAACGGGGAAAATTTGGTTATATTTAGAGATATTTTTCCGGGTCAAGTGGAGTAAAAGGTAGTTCAAGGTCACGAGCTACTTGCTCATAAACAAGATTTCCTTTGTAAATATTTACTCCTAAACGTAGTGGCTCGTCTTGCATAATTGACTTTTCCACTCCATTTTTTGCCAGCATTCTAGCGTATTTTAAAGTCACGTTAGTTAGAGCGTAAGTTGAAGTTCTTGGAACAGCACCTGGCATATTTGCTACACAGTAGTGAACAACTCCATCAACTACGAAAGTTGGATTTTCGTGAGTCGTAGGCTTACAAGTTTCAATACATCCACCTTGGTCAACAGCAATATCTACTACAACTGAACCATCTTCCATTTTGCTGATCATTTCGCGAGTTACAAGCTTAGGAGCTTTTGCACCAGCGACTAAAACAGCACCAATGACAAGGTCAGAGTTTAAAACTGCTTCTTCAATATTTTGTGAGTTTGAAAATAGAGTTGTAATTCTGTTTTCAAATAAATCGTCCATTTCAGCTAATCTTTTGGTATTTAGATCAATACAAGTAACATCTGCACCCATACCCATGGCCATTTTTGCAGCGTTTGTACCAGCGATACCACAACCAATGATTGTTACCTTTGCACGGTGAACACCTGGAACACCTCCAAGAAGAATCCCTTTTCCACCTTTGTCTTTTTGTAAGCACATGGCACCAACTTGAGTGGCCATTCTACCAGCTACTTCTGACATAGGTACAAGTAGTGGAAGAGATCCATCAGGGTATTGAATAGTTTCGTAAGCAATACAAGTTGCACCTGACTTCATAAGACCTTCTGTAAGATCTTTATCTGCTGCAAGGTGAAGATAAGTATAAAGGATATGGTGAGGTCTTAGAAGAGCGATCTCAACTGGCTGAGGCTCTTTAACCTTTACAATCATTTCACCAGTTGCAAAACAATCTTCAAGTGTATCTAAGATTTTTGCTCCCGCTTCAATATACATTTCATCAGTAATACCGATACCAAGTCCAGCTCCCTTTTGAACAAAAAGCTCATTTCCATCTTGAACTAATTGTCTTACTCCAGAAGGTACAAGACCTACACGGTTTTCATTGTTTTTAATTTCCTTAGGCACTGCAATTTTCATATTGACCTCATATAAATAAATGTTTTCCTCACTATACAAAAAAATCCGATTTTGAACACTTTAAAATGGCCGAGATGATCAAAAAACTGAGCTTTAACACAAAGCACGATCAAACTTTCCAAGGTTGTGAAATTTTTGGAAAAAAGGTTATAATTGGTCATTATTCATAGAGGGAGCATATATGCGGCAGCTAGTTTTAGGTTTTGTTGTTTTTGGCCTTTTGGGGTGTAGCCACCACTCATCGACTCAGGGGAATTCCTCTCATGAGCAAGGTCAAAATAAATCGGGTATTCAGTTAGAGGTTTTCGAGAAGACTTTAGACAATGGTCTTAAAGTTTTAGTTGTGGAAAACAAGAAATTACCTGTTTTTAGTTTCTATTCGTATTACAAAGTTGGTTCTAAATTTGAAAAGCCAGGCACGACTGGATCAAGTCACCTGTTAGAACATATGATGTTTAAAGGTGGAAAGAAATATGGTGCCAATGCGTTTGATGAAATCGTCTCTGGAAATGGGGGACGAAATAACGCTTATACTACAAATGATCTGACTGTTTATTATGAGATGCTTCCAAGTGAGCACTTCGAGATCATCGCAGATGTAGAAGCCGATAGGATGCAAAACCTTCTTTTAGAAAAAGAATCTTTTGAAAAAGAACGTTATGTTGTTCTAGAGGAGAGAAAACTTCGTTATGAAAACTCAGACAGAGGTAAGCTTTATCTACAGATGATGAAAGAGCTATTCGTGGGAACTCCTTATGGTTCATCGGTTATTGGAGAAGTTGAGGATTTAAAAACTGTTTCCCGTGATAAGGTTTGGGATTATTTTCAAAAATTCTATGCTCCAAATAATGCAGTTATTCTGGTCGTAGGTGATGTGGATCACGATGATATCTTCTCCATTATGGAAGATAAATTTGGAGACATTAAGCAAAATAAGAAGCTCAAAGAACAAAAGAAAACTCTTTTAGGAGAAAATGGGTTTGATTTTAAAGTAAAGCTTCCAAAGAGAATTGCGTTAAAAGGGACTTCACCTAATCCAAATTTTTATATGACTTTCAAGGGAGTTAAAATTGGAACGAGAGACGGGTTCGCTCTTGACATTCTAAGCTCTGTTCTTGGTGATGGTGAAAGTTCATACCTAAATAGAAAATTTGTTCTTGGTAATAAACCACAGCTATCAGGAGTTTACGCTGCAAACATGACTCTGCAGGAGAGTGGAGCGTTCTTTATTGGTGGAGAGCTATTAGAGAAAGTCGATCAGAAGAAATTTGAGTCAGAACTGAAAGATACCTTGAATAAGTCTTGTGATGAAGCACTTTCAGTGCGAGCGATTCAGAAAGTGAAAAATCAGTATCTCTTCTCTATGGTAAATGAGTTAGATACAAATTCTGGAATTGCCGAGTTCTTAGGCAATAGGGAAGTGTATTATGGAGATTATAATTTCTATAAAAAAGAAACTGAGACCTACGACTCTATAACAATTGAAGAATTGAAAGCAGTCTGCGAGAAGTACATCAAAGGACAGGATGCACTTACTCTTACCATTTGGAATAAAAATTAAGGATGATGACCATGAAAATAGCCTTGCTACTGGCGTTATTAAGCGCCAATACATTTGCAAAAAACTACTTAGACGAAAACGTCAAAAAATTTGATTGGAATGGAATTGAAGTTGTTTGGTTAGAAGATGATTCACTTCCTACCTATGATGTCATTTTCTATTTCGGTTCAGGTGCACTAGATGATGGGAAAGATAAAAGAGGTTTAACTGAACTTACTTTATCTGAAATCACCTCTGGAACTCCTAAATTTAGTCAGTCTCAGCTAGTAGAATCATTAGAATTTTTTGGTACTAGTTATGGGAGTCAAGTAACTCATGAGTTCAGTTCATTTGCAGTGAGTGGTCTTAATAAGAATTTTCATCCAGCACTTAAGCTTGTTTGTCATGTCTTTAATCAAACTCAATTTCCAAAAAATGAGATCGAAAAATCAAAGAGAAGAATTCTTTCTTCTATGAAAAATATGATTTCAAATCATGGAGCTCTTGCAGATCATGTTTTCAGAATCGAATCGATGAAAGACTCTGGATATGATTATCCGACAACTGGTTTTATGAAGTCTATCGGAAAGCTAAATTCGGCTGACTTACAAAAGAGGTTAGAAGACTTAAATGAGAAGGCATATAAACGAATTTATATGAGAGGGGATAAGACCCTTAAGGACTTAGAAAAAATAGTTCAAAATGATTGTAATTGGAAACAGGGTGAAAAAAGTACGACTCTTCCTGAAGTAAAAAAGGCTGTTGGTCATAAGGTTTTCCTAGTACCTGTTCCTAATGCTAATCAAGCCCAAGTTAGAGTTGGTCGAATTATGACTTCGAAAGAAGTGGGAACTGACGATCATGTACTGAAAAGTTTCAGTGGAAAGTTCTTAGGCGGAGGTTTCTCTGGTAGGTTGATTCAAGAATTAAGAGTTAAAAGAGGACTTACTTACTCTGCTGGAGCATTTGTTGCTGAACAAAAGCAGTACGGAAGAGTTGGTATTTCAACTTTCACAAAAAACGAGACACTTCTTCCTCTTTTAAATGCGATCAATGATGTAGTGGTTGAAAATTCAACTTCGGTTGATAAAAAAACTTTCACCCTCGCTACTAATAATGCGAAAGGAAATTTTCTACTTGGTTTAGAAAGTAGTTCAGACTTTTTAAAGAACCTAATGTATTTTGATCATATTGGTCGTTCATACGATGAAATTTATGAGTATTCTTCTGATATCGATGCGATCACTCCAGAGAAATTAGCAAATGAAATTAAAGCTAATTTTAATCTGCAAGAGCAAGTTATCGTAATTGTCGGAGATAAGAGTCTCGCTAAAGACTTAAAAGCGGCAGGCTATAAGGCTCAAATTCTAGATTACAAAGATTATTTATAAACAAGATTTAACCTTGGGAAAGTTCTAGTGACTTTCCTGAGGCCCTTCTTCAGTATGCCCTTCCATATTAATCTCTGCACCAGGAAAAATACTAATTGAATTGGCTTTAATTAGGCCTGAAATTTTAGCTGAGGATCTTGCTGTAAGGGTCCCACTGGCGTTAATTGATCCTGCAAATTCCCCAAAAACTTCAATGTCATGACAATAGATATCAGCGTTAACTTCAGCTCCACGCTCTATGGTAACTTTACCTGTATCCTTCATTGTGATTTTACCTTCAACCTTGCAGTTTAGGTAAGTATCCCCTTGGAAGGAAAACTCGCCGTTTAGGTTTGAGTTTTTTCCAAGTAAGGAAAAGTTTAGATCTTTGAAGCGTTTATCATCCATAAATTACTCGATATTAAATGGGCCTATTTGTTGATAGAAAATAAGGTCACCAGTTTTTGAAAAAAGATAAATTTTATAACGGCTACTTAGTGAGGATATTTTTTCAAAACTAACCGGAGAAGGGCGAAGTCTTGAAAATGAATAATACTCACCTGAAGCATATTGAAGCTTTAGGTTTTTTTCGTTGAGCTCCTCTGGAGGGTAAAATTGAAGGTGAGGACCTTGATACTGAACAACTGACATATAACCAGTCAGTTTATTTTCAGTATTATTGAGCATGTTAAAGTTAAGTTTGATTTGTTTCTTTTCAGTTGTGACCTTAATGTCAGAGAGGGTCACCATATTTTGTCCACGTAGGTCTTGTGAACCAAGAGGAATTGTAAATAAACTCAGTAGAGATGCAGTTCCCTCATTAGTTGTCCCACCTCTAGATAACTTCCTAGTTAATTCTTCATTTGTTTTTTTCAGGTCTTTTAACTGTGCATTAAAAGCAATTTCTTGCTCATCTAATTGTTGTAAAATGGCTGGTTCTAATGCCTTGAGC
This sequence comes from Bdellovibrionota bacterium, assembly GCA_036336775.1. Lineage (GTDB taxonomy): Bacteria > Bdellovibrionota > Bacteriovoracia > Bacteriovoracales > Bacteriovoracaceae. The sequence goes on from JAYZFM010000003.1 coordinate 10,508, forward strand.
TCACTTACTTTGTTCTTTAAAAAGATCGAGTAAAAGAGAGAGCCTGCTAAAAAGAAGATGATTAATGCTGGCACAATCATCAAAATATAACGTATCAACCTTTTGTTGACTTTGATATATTTTGGCGGAGCAGGTGTATTATAGACTATTAACGTGACTTCCTTAGATGGATCCTGAATCATTCGCTACTTCTTTTTTTTTTAGGCCATCAAAAAATCTCATTGAAGGAGTGAATGCAATATTTGCTTCCTCCGTTAACTTCTGGAAACCTTCGTGGACAATTTTCCACTGATAGTTTTGATCTTTTTTAAGATATAATGTTTTTTTACCAATATCATTGATAACTTCCGAAGTGTAATCTTGCTCGATTGTAACAACGGCATAATTTTTATAAGTTAAAGCTGAGATATTTCTAAACTTAATAATAGGACTGTCATTTCTAGCAAAAACAGCTCGCTTATATCGGCGATAAGCATAGAAATTACCTTTGCTACTAGTAAATTCATTAGGTGAGTAAGAATTGATATAAGTTTCAAAGTCCTTATTGACCCAAGCAGTTGACCAGTTTTGTACTACGGTCATCAAGTCTTCTTTATTCGTTTTCCAAGTGTCTTCAGATAAGAATGCTAAGTCTTGTACAATGACTACTGGTGTATTTTGAAGATCAATATACTGAGAGATATCTTTTAAGTCAGCATCAACGGCAACGACACAACCTCTTGAGTCAAGACCTTTAGAAACTCTTTTATCATCATCAGTTGAGTGAAGCCAAATTCCCCCTCCTGTTTTACCGTTCATTCTATCAATCACATTAGGGTAGTTTGTCGTAAACGCTCCAGCACCATAGATCAAACCAGTTTCACCATAACGAGAAATTAATTCTTGCGCTGAGTGAAAGTTTTGGAAGAAGTAAACTCCCTCTGGAGTTTTATGGTCTCCCTGAACTTGCTTATTACCAATAATTTTCCCTGTCGCAATTTGATACTTCTTAAGTAGCTTAGGAAAAGGCTCTGCGTATTGATATAGATACAAAGTATGAGTGGATTTTTCTACGACGATAACATGGTGAGTGAATCTCTGATCAAGCTGATAAATCGCCGATGGTAGAAAATTTTCAGCAAATGCTGATGTATATAAAAATAATCCGATAAATAAAGTCAATAATTTCATGCGCAAATACTCCGCAGGTCGGTGAATACTCTCTAATTTTAAGTGTAATAGATTTCTTTTTCAATGAAAATGATGCCTCAACTTGTCATCTTTTACCTACTTAAACATTCGAAATATCAATCTGTTAGAATAGGAGATATAGATTGGAGAATAGCGTGAAAATTTTTGCTTTAAAATCAAATAATGAAGAGTTCAAAGGACTCATTGAAGACTTGAAAGCCTTTGCTGAAGTGGATCTTGAGCAGACTGCCGATTCCATTTTTCTTAAACTTTCAGAATGTGATGCTATTTTATTAGATTTAGATGAACAGCAAAAAATTACAGATAAGCTGACTAAGAAAGTCAGGAAAAACCATCCAGATCTTCCCATTTTTGTTCTTGCCAATAACATGGATGCTAAAAAGCTTGGAAAACACCAGCAATCAAAATTAGCTCCAGATCTATATTTCCGATACCCAACAGAGCCTGAAGTCCTAGAGATCATGTTATCTGAGTATAGGGACAATGATGATGGTCTTTTAGAAGAAGAGTTGGCTGATGAAGATTATAGCCTACTCGAAGGACATCAAAAAACGAATGAAGATTCGACCAATATCAAACAAGTGAACAACAAGATCGACAGTGCTTTCGAAGACGCCTTCTCTGATGATTTTATGGAGATGGAAATGGAAGCGAACCAAGTCGAAGTAGAGGAAGGTTCCGTTGAAGCCGATTTGGAACAAGAGCCTTTTGAAATTTCAGCCGATGAATTTGATTTGGGAGAAGAGTTTAATCTTGGAGAAGACGATTTGAACGACAAAGACTCAGATGACGGTTTTGCCTTAGATGATGAGGTAATGAGTTTAGATGAAAGTGAGGTAATGGAGCTTGGAGCCGAAGAAGAAGATAGCTTAGATGAAGAACTATTGCCTTCCTCCGAGGATCTTGAATTCCCAGACGTTGAAGAAATTACAAAGAGTATTCAACTTGAGATGGATGGAGAAGGTGAAGTTAAAGAATTCGCTTACGATAAACCTGGAGATGACAATTCGGACAGCCTTGATGAGCTTGTATTGGGAGATGATGAAAGTGAAAACTCTTTCGTTGAAGAGGCTGGGCTTGAATTAGGCTCTGACGATGATTTTGAATTAAGCCTTGGGGATGATGAACCAATTGTTGATAACTCTGCCGACGATCAGCTTGAAGTACATGAAGAAGACGAAGGATTATCATTTGATGATGGCTCTGACTTAGATGATCTGGAGTTTAGCTTGGGAGAAGAAAGTGATGAAGCTCCAGTTTCAGAAGAGTCTGACTCTGAATTAAATTTAGATGAAGGGACTGGAACTGCAATTTCTTTGAGTGAAGAAGAAGTTGATGAATCTTTTGATCCTTTTGCTGAAGATGACTCGCTTAGTTTAAGCGAAGAAGATGATATTGTAGCTGAAAATCTTGAAGCCAACGAACCCGAAGAAGATTTATCAGCTGTAGAATTCTCTACTGGTAAAGGGGGATTTGAAGTTGAAGAGGGAACTTTAGATGAAGGAGAATTAGAAAATCTCTTTGCTGACAAGGAGTCCAAATCTGACCTAGAAATCGAGCATGAGCAAAAAAATACAGAGGAACTAGAAGAGTTCACTTTGTCTGAAGATCCACTTGAAGAAGATTCATTTATGGATATAGATGATCCAACAAAAGTGGGGGAAGAGCTGACAGCATCGGCATTATTTGTCGATGAGAGCACAAATATTTCTGCTAAAAAATTACCTGAATCACCGCCTGATTTTACCCAGACAATAAAGGCCAGAATCGATGAAATAGATGCCTTGGTAGATGATGAGGATGAGGAATTCGAAGAAGAAGCAACTATGGTGGCTCAAATGCCAACGCCAGCAGAGCTTCAGCAAGAACAAGATGAAGCGACTCAGGTCTTTTCTGGTGAAATTTTAAAGGCCACAGCAGATCAAGATGAAGACAAGACCAAAACGCATGTTAATGAAGACCTTATTGAAGCAATCGAGTCAGAAGATGGTGCTGATCAAGAAGTTCACGTACAAAGTCGTGCTTCTCAAATGTATGTAAGTGATGACACTAAAGTTCAATATCAAGAGTATGTGAAGGATCGTGATGAAGAACTTATGCGCTTAGGGGAGACAATAAAATCTCTTCGTGCGGATAGAGAAGGACTTCTTGATCGAATCACTGAACTGGAAGAGTCTCATGGTCGAGAGAAAAGGGATTTTCTCAATATACAGGCAGAATTAGATGAGAAAAAAATTGAAGTCGAAATTCTTAAAAAGAGATACTCAAAAGAGATAGAAGATATAAAGTTTCGTTTAGACTTAGCCACGGATAAAAAAGATGTTCTATCTGCTAAAAATAAGCAATACGAGAACGAGTTTGAAAAGCTAAGAAGAGAGAAAAAAGTAGATGTGAATAGAGTTCGTGCCCGCGAGCGCGAATTGGAAGAGAAGCTTGAGCTTCTTAAACGTGATACTGAGGTTCAAATCAGAAATAGGGATCATAAAATTCTTGAACTCAAAAGACGTATTGACACCTTAGAGTTCGACATTGAAAATGCTCATCTTCGAGAAAGAAAAAAGTCGAATGACAATGATATGCTCGAAGACAGAATGGATAAGGTCATTAAAACC
>JAYZFM010000004.1:0-22172 GCA_036336775.1 Bdellovibrionota bacterium
AAAAAGGTATGGTCGAAGTTATAAGCGAGAAAATCTTTTACTTCTTTAAGTCCACCAAAGTCCATCACCCACATTTCTTCGGTTAATTCGTTGGACTCAAACTCAAAATAAAATGAACGAGAATAACCATGAACAAATCGACAATGCGACTCAGCCTTCCATTGTCTGTGCGTACAAGGGTAGCCAGCAAGAAGTTTTGTACTTTTAAATTTAGCCATTTTATTTAGCCTTTTTTTGTAAAATTATACTAGAGCGGTATTCATTTTCATGTAGTGGTTCTTCAAATTTTAAAATTGTCATTTGTGGAAACATCGTCAAAAGCTCTTGCGGTTTCAAGTAATAGCTATATTTTTGAGTTTCTTTTCTATTTTTCTTTTCAAACTCTCTGGTTGTGTGTGCCTCATATAGCAGTATCCCACCGGGCTTTAACCATTTTTGCATTTTTTCAGTTAAATCGCGATCGACATAATAGAAACAAATGATGGCATCGAAAGACTCATCAGGAATTTTATATTTGGTCAGTGATCCGAGTATCGTCTTAATCTTCACCCCAAATTCTTTCGCTAGTGACCTAGCTTTTTTAATCGCAACCGAGCTGATATCAATCCCTGTTACAAAATGACCTTTTTGGGCCAGAAAAACAGCGTTTCTTCCCTCTCCCATTCCCATATCTAAAATACGGCTTTCGGCGGGAATGAAATCATAGTTTTCGGCGAGAAAACGAACAGGATCCTTCCCGTATATATAATTTCTCTGAGAGTAGCGCTGATCCCATGCTGATTTTTTATCAAAGGGAGCGGATTTTTCGCCTGAGAGTTTATTTAATCTTGAGTTTGGAAGTGGACTCTTTGCCCAGGCCAAATTAACAAATAACACACATAGTAAAGTTCTTAATATCATGGGCTTTTAATACAATGAATACTTAGGAAGTTGAAGACACTAAGTGTCATAAGTCATCTGAGGCTCAGACATATCTTCACCCGCGAGCTCCACATTAATATACAGAAGGAGATTATCCTGTTTTTTCTTCAATGAGGCGGTTTGCCTTTGAATCTCTTCCTCAATAGTGTTTGGCATATCTTGAGTATGCATTAAATACCATCTTAGGTTATCAACTTGCGTATAAAAATCATTTGCGAGCTCTATTATTTCAATCGGCAATTGAGCTAAATCATTCATGCTCGTGGTAGCGTAGCGATTGTAAAAAATCTCTGTAAAAATGGCGCGATCACGCTTTAATGAAAAATCATTTAAGTACTCTTCTTGTCTTTCAATAATTCGATTCATCAAATTGAATGAGTCTACTTTTAAAAGAGTTAAAAATCGTTGAGTCATTTCAGGTATTGAAGTTTTCATTTATCCCGCCAAAGACATCCTAGGGCTTTTTCCACCAGGCCATTTGTATAACTCATTCTCTCTCATCTCAATCATATGGGCCACATTGGAACAAAATTCACTTCTAGAGACAGGAAGCTTCACAAAATTATATTGCTTACGTTTTAGAATACTACCATCACCAACCTGAGAAAAACTGGAGGCGATATAGATATTTACTCTGCTATTTTTCATAAGGTATTTTAAAATTTTATTGGCCCTACGATTAAAATAACGAAGTTCATTTAGGCTATGGATATAGACGATAATATGAACAGCACCAGACTTCGAAGAAGTCTCTATAAGACCTTTAAGAGTCACCGGTACCAAAGACTTTTGGTAAACCTTCATTGCTTGGTCAAGATGAATATACTCCCTCGGGAGCTCTCGACTAAGTTTTAAAAAATAGATCCAATTATCACGCGCATCCATACACATTAATAATCGGATCTATTAGTTGATTTTTTGACCGCGGTATCGATCTGAGGTAAGAATTACCGTCCTTCCTTGGACGGCTAGGGCCCCTCCGTGGGCATCTTCCTATATACAAAGAATGTGCCAACTTCAACCACCCGAAATTACACATTTCAGATGAAATTTTATTTAGTCTCACAAGGGACTAAAGGAAACTTAAGGTAGCTTTATGACACCGCGTGTACAGTTTTTCGACACCAGTATGTAAATTTAAATTATTTGCGGAGCCCAAAAAATAATCAGGATAAAATTCGAGAATGAAAAAATCATTAGCCCTCTCTGCTTTGCTAGTTTTCAGCTCGACTGTAAAAGCCGACTGGCCAAACATGGCAAAACAACATTTGGAGTCCTACAACTCCGGCTGGAGTGTTCTGAGCCTTGGCAACACCTGCCAAAGCATAGTCGATGCCTCTTGGGAGATGACTATCGATTTTAAAGAAAAGAAAGAATCTTTCACAGAGATAGAAGTTCCTTTAAAGCAAAGAGTTTTTCATAAAGTCAGAGAAGCTAAGGTAAAAAAAGGATATCAAGACTACTTGGAGGTTTTAGCTTCTAAAAATTCAACCAAAGCTGAAACAGTGTTTATCTTCCCTGGAGTTTTCCAAAGTTTTGATAAGGACATACCATTAACTCTTGGTAGTGAACTTCTAAACAAAGGCTATAATGTCGTTATATTTAACAGCCCAATATCCCCAGCCTATTTAAAACGTTTTTCAAAATTCAATGCTGGAGACTATGTGAATGAAGCCGAAGTCTTTAAAAATGTCATAGAGGAATATAAGAAAACTTATCCTCAACTGACTACTGTGTCTCATGCTGTTGGAATATCCTATGGAGCATTAATGGCTTCCAAGATCATGGATACAAATCCGGACTTACTAAATGGAGACTTAACACTTCTTGGCCCTCAAGCTGAAATGGCAGAGGGAGTTGTTGCGTTCGACAGATTAATAAACAATTACCAGTTTGAGCAAGGTCTATGTAATCAAGTTGTTGGACAATCGTTTCTCAAACATTTACAAAATTTCACTATTAATATCATAAAGCGATACGCTTACTTAAAAATTAGATCTAGCTACCAAAAACTTGAAAAATATAAAGAAGCCGGTTCGATTGAAAATCTTGATAAGGCTGTTGAAATACTTGGCTCATATTTGTGGAAAGAAGACCTCATAGAAAACCTTGCAGATCAACCTGATGAGATTCAGAATTTTTTAAATAGTTTTCGCTTCTTTGATACTGTTACCAACTATACGACAGAAACATTGATTCAATATTCTACTGATCAAGCATCCGCTGCTTTACATGCTCAAAATATTGTTAACCGAAAACAAAACAATGTTCGCATTCTTATGTCTAGTGATGACTTTATTTCTACACCTGAAAGTTGGACTAACCTAGGTTATTCAAACCTGATTGAGAACCATACATTAGTTAGAAAAGATGGATCTCATTTAGGGTTTGCAGCAGAAGATTGGTTTAAAGAATTGATTCAAATTGCATTTTAAATAAAAAAGGGAGCATTGAATGCTCCCTTCTCTATATAGATTTTAATTTAGGACTACATCATTCCTGGCATGCCACCCATGCCGCCCATGCCGCCCATTCCTCCCATAGCAGGAGCATCATCCTTAGAAGGGATATCAGCGATCATAGTTTCAGTTGTAAGCATTAGTCCAGAAACTGAAGAAGCATTTTGTAGAGCTGATCTTGTCACTTTAGTTGGATCAATGATCCCAGCTTTTACAAGATCTTCAAACTTGTCTTCTCTAGCGTTGTAACCAAATGAAAAGTCTTTATTTGAACGAACTTCATTTACGATTACAGAAGCTTCTTTTCCAGCGTTTGTAGAAATTTGTCTTAGTGGCTCTTCGATTGCACGTCTTACAATTCTCACACCAAAGTCATATTCTTCATTTCCAGTTGTAAAGTCGTTAAGAGCATTTACTCCGTGAACAAGAGCTGCACCACCACCAACGATGATACCTTCTTCAACTGCTGCACGAGTTGCATTTAGCGCATCTTCTACTCTGTCTTTTTTCTCTTTCATTTCTGCTTCAGTAGGAGCACCAACATAAAGAACTGCAACACCACCTGCAAGTTTAGCAAGTCTTTCTTGTAGTTTTTCTTTATCATAATCTGAACTAGTTTCAGCGATCTGAGCTTTAATAGCGTTAACTCTATCATCAACAGCAGACTGATCACCAGCTCCGTCAACGATTGTAGTATTTTCTTTATCAATAGAAACTTTCTTTGCCGTTCCAAGGTGAGCAAGGTCAGCAGTCTCAAGGCTCATCCCTACTTCTTCAGAGATTACAGTTGCACCAGTTAGAATTGCTAGGTCTTTAAGCATTTCTTTTCTTCTATCACCAAAACCAGGAGCTTTAACAGCTGCAACATTTAGAGTTCCTCTAAGCTTGTTAACAACTAAAGTCGTTAGAGCTTCACCTTCAACATCTTCAGCAACAATTAAAAGTGGTCTTGAAGTTTGAACTGATTTTTCAAGGATCGGTAGTAATTCCTTCATAGAAGAAATTTTCTTATCAGTGATTAAGATGTTTGGATTTTCAAAATCAACAGTCATCTTTTCAGTGTTCGTTACAAAATATGGAGAAGTATAACCTCTATCAAATTGCATACCTTCAACTACTTCACTATAAGTTTCTGCAGTTTTTGACTCTTCGATAGTGATAACACCTTCTTTACCAACTTTATCCATAGCGTCTGCAATCATCTTTCCGATTTCATTATCGTTGTTTGCAGAAATAGCACCAACCTGAGCGATCTCTTCGTTAGTTTTAACTTCTTTCGTATTTTCTTTTAAGTATGCAATTACTTTTTCAACAGCAAGATCGATCCCTTTTTTAAGATCCATTGGGTTATGACCAGCTGCTACTAGTTTTGCACCTTCTCTATAAATAGCTTGAGCAAGAACAGTCGCCGTAGTTGTACCGTCCCCTGCATCTTCATTTGTTTTCTGAGCAACTTCTTTAACAAGCTGTGCTCCCATATCTTCAAATGGATTTTCTAATTCAATTTCTTTTGCAACTGAAACACCATCTTTTGTAATCGATGGAGCCCCAAAGCTTTTTTGAATAACAACGTTACGACCTTTTGGTCCTAGAGTAACTTTAACTGCATCTGCAAGTGCATTTACTCCACTTAGGATTAAGTTTCTTGCGTTTTCTGAATACTTTAATTCTTTAGCTGACATATATTTATCTCCTATCTATTTTTTTAAATTATTGAAGAATTCCGATGATTTTTTCTTCTTTCATAACTAGGTACTCTTCTCCACCAACTTTAACTTCTGAGCCCCCCCATTTTTCAAAAAGAACTTTATCTCCAACTTTTACACTTAACGCTCTTCTAGATCCGTCAGTGTTTGTGTAACCGTCTCCAACTGCGATAACTTCACCTTCAGATGGCTTATCCTTAGATTGATCAGGGATAATAATTCCCGCAGCAGTTTTATTTTCTTCTTCAATTCTTTTGATTAATACACGATCGTGCAATGGCTTTACTGTCATTTTCAATCTCCTGTTAAACTGGCCTATAACCTCGTAAATTTGTTTCTGACAACAATCTAATAGCGCATGTGCCAGTGTCAAGGTTTCGACTTTAAAAAAAAGGAAAAAACCTGACTAAAACGCTGAGCAATGCGTAAATAATCAAAATTTCTGAAAATCACTGGATACTCATACAAACTAGTAAATTATTCCTAAATGACCCATGGCTCCAATCCGATATATGATCAAACCGGAGAACTTATGAGGATTTTGAAAAAATTATTTTTAGCACCTTGTTTCATGAGCCTTTTAGTAGGATGTGGGAAAAAGGCTGAAAATACTTCGCCACAAAAAACAACCGAGGAAACAAATCAAGTTGTAGTTCTTCCAGGTGAGTCTGGTATTAAAACGATGACTATTAAATATGAAAAAGAGATTTTAAATTCAAATACAGCGTCTTTATCAGTGAAGGCTCCGGCCTGGGCAAGAATACCTGACGCTCCTGTCATCATATCTGGAGATACCCGAATGATGACCACAACCTTTTATTTCAACTTTGGTGAACTCTCTATCAATATGTCTGATAATCCCGTTTACTGTAAGTTTCAATCTATAAAGCGTGTGACTGGCAACCCAGAGATTCCCTTAGATGAAACCTTTGATCATCACTTCAAAGGCTGCTTTGAAGATGTGGATGGCGACGGTGTTGGCGACCTTCTTAACTTCATCCCCGGAGATGAAATTGGTGTACTTAAAGATCATAAGATCAGAATGCAAATTTCACCCAGCTCTGACTCAAAATCTTTAGAAGTACAGTCAGATATTGAGTTAGACTATATTTAGAATCCTCACTGAAGGTTTTTCCCTTTATTGAAGCAAGTCCCTGCTGATCGTAAAATATTAATATAACGATCTTAAGGACTGTAACATGAATAAAATTCTCATACCGATAGTTCTCGGTATTTTTTCTAACCTCATATTTGCGAAGGCGACTCTACACAATACTGCAAATATTAAATGCGAACTAAGCTCCAACCAAAAACTCGTCATTGGTTGTACTAATTACTGTGGAAGATGGAATCGCTGGGCGCTACGGAGATACGCAAGAAAGCTTGGATACAATATAGATATCATTAATCTTAGATCAAATAAGCAAACTATTGATTACACTCAAGTTGATGGAATCCTCATTCCTGGTGGATCAGACATCAATCCAGAAATTTATATCTCTCAGGTTCCTTCAGAATTTGCTGAATACCTAAACTCTGTGAAGCATTTATATAATGCTTCAAAAATTGGAGAGATCAGAGATGAGTTTGAGTTCTCTTTATTAAAAGACTATTTTGCCAATGAGGAATCTCGCTATCAACCAATCCTTGGAATTTGCAGAGGAATGCAAGTGTTAACCGTATCCCAAGGAATACCTCTTTATCTTGATATAAAAACCGAACTTGGCATAAAAAACAGAAGATACACACTTGATAGAGTCAATGTTCAAAATTCTGAGTCCCTCATACAAGAAATCGCTGGTAGAAGTAGTTTTCGCGGAGTGAAGCTTCATCACCAAGGTTTAAGACTCGATTACTTTTTAGAGAACCAAGACAAATGGCCACATTTGGATGTCACTGCGACTTCAAATGGCGGAAGAATTGCGGAAGTTTTAGAGTTTTATGATAGACCGATTTTAGGTGTTCAGTACCACCCAGAATGGACTCTATTTAGCTCAATGAGAAAGGGAGTCTACGACTGGTTCCTCAAAAGATCTTGCTTTAACAAGGTCATGGGAAAAAGAATTTTCTCTGAAAGAAAACTGACTGCCAAAGGAAAATTTTAAAAGGATTTATATGAAGAAAATTTTATTTCTTGCACTACTTAGCACAAATTTATTTGCAAGCTTTAAGCAAGCACCGCCAAATTTTGAATATGAAAACAAAAAAGCCGTGTTTGTTGATTTTAAAAGAGCTGACTACCACCTTGTATACGACACGATAAATGCAGTAGCGAGCGCGAACTCGACCATTACTTTCAAACAGACAACTGATGGTTACCCTCTCTTTGATTCACTGGAGAAACCACTCTCAGTTAAGATCAATGGTATAGATACGACACAAAAACTAATTTCAGTTCCCAAAGGTGTAAGTAAAATGAGAATGGTTGGGATGAAACTTCCGGCCGGAGTACATACTATTGAAATAGCTACGGAAATAAAAAAACGAGTGGCCTTCAACACTGAAAGAAGAAATTGGTATAATGTTTCAAGTGCTTTTTTTATTCGTGACTTGAGGGATAGGATGTTTCTAGAACAATATCTTCCTACCAATTATGAGTATGATCAGTATCAAATGAATATAGATGTTCAGGTAACTGGGACAAAAAGATTTCACAGTCTTTTCACGAACGGTAAGGTTACCAAAATAGCTGAGAATCATTATCAAGCTAGCTACCCTGACTTTTATACTTCTTCAGCATTATTTTTTCATCTGGTACCTATCAACAAATTTGTTCGCTACTACTTAAAGTATAAATCTATCGATGGCAGAGAGATTCCCGTCACCATTTATTCCAATTATCGCTTCTACAATCACTTCGCTGAGAAAAAGGCTCGAAGTGTTTTTCATGAACTGGAAAGAGATTATGGCCCTTATCCATATGATCAAATGATTATATATGGAACAGGTATTAAAGGTGGTATGGAGTACGCAGGAGCAACTGAAACTTCTATCGTTTCTCTAGGTCACGAATTGCACCACTTCTACTTTGCCAAGGGAGTTTTCCCAGCAGACGGAAACTCAGGCTGGATGGATGAAGCGATGGCAAGTTGGAGAGACAAAGGCTACCAAACTTTTGATAAGCCTTTCTACGAGTCGGCGAACCTAGGAAATCACAGCGTCTACACGAGAAAGACAGATAAGAGGTCTTATGAATATGGTCGCTCGTTTATGGCCTATCTTGATTACCAATTAAAAGAAATTGGAAAACCGGGTCTAAAAGACTTCATGAAGAAGTATCATTTAAAAAGAAAGTTCACGACTGTTACCACCGAAGACTTTAAAGCAGACTTAGAAGATTACGCTCAAATGAGCTTTCATGAAGACTTCTTTAGGTATATCTATGGAGGTTATGGTGACGATAAATCTTATCACGTTCACGAAAGTGATAATCTTCATCACCCTATAATTACTGAAGAGCAACTTGATAGCATCCTATAATATTAGCCTGCTTGTTCTTCTTCCTTTTTAGGAATTAAATCTTCATTGTTAATTATAATACGTCTTAGCGCTTGCGCTAAGGCGTCATCCATTGCGATAAATGTTGATTTAAATGTCATCTCATCCCTACCGGTGGAAGCCATATCAAAGGTGTTTACAATCAGGACGGTCTTTTGCCCTAGGAGTTTTGATAATTCATCACACTCAATGAACATTCTCATTGGAGTAGGAAGCTCCTTGCCCACAGTTGTGAAGCTTATACCATTTTCATAAATACTTTTGAGTTTGATATCAATGGCACCACTTGGAAGTAAGATCTTTCCGGAACAGTCCATTTTCACTTCTCTAAAACCTGTTTGATCTGAGCCATCAACATAAATTCGCAATTTATCGGCCAGCAACTCTTTATCAACAGGTTTCACTAGATAATCAGCGGCTCCCTCTTTTAAGCATTTCTTAACTTTATCCATCTGGCCAAGCGCTGTGAGCATACAAACATCAATATCACGCTCAGTGAGCAGCTCCCTCGCCTGTTCCAAAAAGCCAATTCCATCAAGTTCAGGCATCATAATATCCAGTAGGATAAAGCCAATTTCTTCATCCGCATGGAGCTTCCCTAAAGCTTCTTTACCATTGACCGCTGTTTCAACTTCCATTCCCATTTTTTTCAGGGTCATTTCAGTAATTAGCCTTAGCTGTAAATTGTCATCTACGACTAAAACTTTCATATTACTATTTAAACAAAGCTTTTTGATTTAAGTATGTATGAAATATTGAGAAATCTTTAAAAAAAGGCCCTAAGACTTTAAAAAGTATCCACTTCCGTATTTACTCTTAATCTGGAGCTCGGACTTTTTAAGTTTTTTTCTAATTGCACTGACATGGCTATCTACAACCCTATCACTCACATTTAAATGATCACCCTTCAAGCAATCCAATAACTGCTGTCTGGAGAAAACTCTATCTGGCTGAGTAACAAGTTTGGCAAGGATGTTAAACTCACTCAGAGTGAAATCCACTAACTCTCCATCACACTCGACCTTGTTATTTAAAAGATTAAGTTTAACGCCTTTAAATTCTAAGATCGGTTTGTTCTTACCAAATTGTCTTACCGTTGATCTGACGATCGATCGAAGTTCAGCTATCTCAAAAGGTTTTTCTATATAACCAATTGCTCCGAACTCATAACCAGAAGTTCTATTTGTCACGCCTGATTTAGCAGAAGAAAAAATGACAGGAATGTCCTTATAGCGTTTGTCATTTTTTAATGCTGAAATTAATTCGTATCCATCCATATCTGGCATCATTATATCGAGTATCATGATATCAGGAGTCCACTTCTCTAAGATATTTAAAGCCTCTATTCCATTCCTAGCAAACTGCAGTTCATAGTCATTTTGCAAAGAGGAAGTGTACAATTTAACGAGGACTTCATTGTCCTCTGCTATCAATATTTTCGCGCTCATGAACTTAGTATAAACCACAAAATTAAAATCACATAATAAGATTTCCACTGGTTAAGTTAATATTTAAGAAATCTTCACTCTTCCCTCATAATTTTCCCATTCCGAATGATTAAAATCAGACAAAAGGAGGCTGGTATGCAAACACAGTGTTTCACTTCATTGAAGCTCAACACAATGGATGCTATTAAGGAATGTGTTGAAAAATGTACTCTTCCGTCTATCAGTCACGTCATTGGTTTTTCTTCTATCAGTCATGATCCAAAAGAAATTCAAATTTGCTTGAAAGAAATTCTCCCCAACGCAAGTTTTCATATTAGCTCATCTTGTCTTGGAACAATGACTCAAGAGGGCGTGAAAAAAGGCGATGTTATATCTCTTATGTTTTTTGAAGGTAAAGAAGCTTCGTTTGGAACTTCAATTGCACAAAAAGAAAAAGGCATAAGAAATATTGCCAAAGAGGTTGTTAAGAACTCTATTAAATGTATCGATCGAGCTGGAGAAACTCCATCTGCAATTTGGATCACAGGTAGTCCAGGCGCTGAAGAAAAAATCCTTGAGGGTATTACAAACGCAGTTGGAAGTAACGTCCCAGTTGTTGGTGGAAGTAGCGGTGACAACGAAATTAATGGTAAGTGGTTCCAAGTTACTAATAAAGCCCATTCGAATGAAGGTTTGGCTGTGACATCTTTTTTTAGTGAAAATGTCATCTCTGCAAGTTTTCACAGCGGCTACAATCCCTCCCCCTACAAAGGAGTGATTACAAAAAGCGAAGGTCGAACTGTTTATGAAATTGATAACAGACCTGCCGCTCTAGTTTATAATGAGTGGACGGGTAACCGTTTTGCAGATTTTCTTGGTGCCTATAATACGATCTTATCCGAATCAGGGCTTTTTCCACTTGGAAGAAAAGCTGGTGAAATTGCGGAAATTCCTTATTACAAATTATCCCATCCTGAAAGTGTAGATGAGACCAACAGAATTACTTTTTTCACAGATATTAAAGAAGGTGAAGAGGTTGTTTTGATGGAGGGTGATGTAGAAGAATTAATTAAACGCTCTGGTAAAGCGATTAATTCAGCCATGAAAGTTTCAGAGCTTGAGCCAAACGAGATAACTGGTTGTTTGATGACTTTTTGCGCTGGCTGCATGCTGACACTGGATTTTAGAATGGATGAGGCATTTGCTGAAATTTCCCAATACCTTCCATCTCATATTCCACTGTTAGCCGGCTTCACTTTCGGAGAACAAGGTCAACTAGTCGAAGGTGAAAATGCCCATGGAAACTTGATGTTCTCGGTAGTTCTATTTTCAAATAAAAGGATATAATTATGACTGCATTAAAACAAAATGACGTTCAAGATATTCTTTTCGATTTGCATAGGATGCAGAAAAAAGAAGAGGTCTTAAAAAGAGAGTGTCACACTTTATTCGTAGCATCCAAAGTACTTAACAGCTCCATGGATTTCAACGAAGTTATCCAAAATTTAATTCATGTTTTAAATGATGAGTTAGAATGCACAGAGTCCTTTATCCTGATGAACCAACCCGGTTCAGACACATTTCATACTACCGTTAGCACTGACGAAAAATTTAAAAACCTAGTCTTCAAGCTTTCAGATAATTTTGAAAGAGTTCTTGAGAAACATCCGCTGATCTCTCACGATGTTAGAGAGATAACTGAATGGAAAGATGTCTTGAATGAAGAACTTGACTCAATACGCTCCGCCCTCCACATACCTTTAGTTGGTAATAGCCTCAGGGCCATTCTCGTTTGTACCCATCACGAGATTGGTTTCTTTTCTAAAAGTCATCAGAGAATCGCCAATTCCCTCACCCCAGTTGCAAGACAGGCTATTATCAACTTAGAAAACCAGACGAGGCTACTAGAGGAAATTGAGCTAAGAAAGCACACAGAACAAGTGCTAAAAAATTTACAAAACACCTTAGTCACCACTGCCTATAAAGAAGGATTTGCAGAACATGCTATTAGTGTTCTACACAATATTGGAAACTTGGTTACTCCTCTAAAAGCAAGAAATGACTTAATCTCTAAAGATCAATCGCTTGAGGAATGTATTTCTTTTTGCCAGAATTTTTCTAGCAAAATGGATTCACTTCCTGATGAGAAAAAAAAACAGGCGATTCAAATTCTTATTGGTAAGTTGAATGAGTTTTCTGAAAAGTTAGATAAACACCAAAAGATTACAACTGATATTGTTAATAAAATCGCAGATACTATTTCCGCTCAACAAAAATTCGCAAACCTCAAAAATACGGTCAAAGCGGAGATCAAAGTCATCGATTTATTTAATGAAGTTATTCACACTTTTACAGACATTATCAGTAAACTGGATATTTCAGTTGAAATGGATATCGATCCGATGGTTGAGATTTATATTGAACGAAATAGTGCCTATCACACTTTCTTAAATCTGGTCTCCAATGCAGTTGACTCCATCCAAGAAAGAAAGCTTTCTGATAGAAGCTATGCACCCTATATCAAAATCACCTGCCACGAAGATCGAGAAGCCGTACACCTTGAAGTTAAAGACAATGGGATTGGACTCGAACCTCAACTTGCTGAGGAAGTTTTTAAATATGGTTACACCACAAAAGAGAAAGGTTCGGGATTTGGATTACATAGTTGTGGAAATTTCATACGCGCTAATAACGGAGATATAAAACTAGAAAGTGAAGGTCCAGGAACTGGAGCTTCACTACAAATTACTCTCTTTAGAGGAGGAGCAAACAATGAATAATATTCTTTTTATCGATGACGAACAAGACATTCTTGAAAGTTATAAAACGATCATGTCTAAAAAAGAAGAGAAAAACATTAACTCCTTTTTTGAAGATGATTTAAATATAGATCCATCCCCAGCAACAGATTCGTACAATGTGTTCACAGCTCTTCAAGGAGAGGAAGGGCTTGAACTTCTTGAGGAAAAGCTGAACTCAGACAATCCTATCAAGGTTGCTTTTATTGACATGCGAATGCCTCCAGGTATTAATGGTGTCGAAACGGCAAAACGAATCAGAGAACTGGATGACAGAGTTGAAATTGTAATTGTTACTGCCTTCTCTGATATCAGTCTGAATGATATTGTTCAACAGATTGGTACCCCTGATAAACTTCTGTACTTGAAGAAACCGTTTGATTCCCAAGAAATCTCTCAGTTTGCTCACAACCTCTGTATCAAATACGACATGGAGAGGATAAAAGATGATTTTATCTCCAACGTATCGCATGAGCTTAAAACACCACTAAGTTCGATTATTGGTTTTCAGCAGCTTTTGGAAGAAGTTGTTCCTCCTAGCTCAGAAGCTTTTCAATTTATCTATCACATGGGGTATTCAGCTAAGATGATGAGAACCCTAGTGGAAGAACTTCTTCTGACGTTGGAATTTAAAGAACGAGGAGTTAACGTTTCTCCAGTTAAAACAAATATTGTCTCCTTTGTTAAAGAGCAGTATGAGTGTTTCAAACCGCTGTTCACTGAAAAATCAAACCTCGACTTTCAACTTGAAATTGATACCCTGGAGCCGAATATTCTTATGCCCCTAGATCAACTAAGAATCGCGCAATGTTTAAACAACCTCATCTCGAACTCCCTCAAATTCACGGAAAGCGGTTTCATTAAAATCTCCTTGATTGAAAGCGATGAAAAAATATCTCTTTCAGTTGTGGACTCTGGTTGTGGTATTTCCAATGAAAAAATGAAAAATGTCGCAAGTGGATTAGGTTTAGGACTTAGTATCGTCGATCAAATTGCAAAAGCTCACAATTTCGAATTCGAGACAAAAAGTGAGCTTAAAAAAGGAACGACAATAAGTTTAATTTTTGAAAAAGAAGAGCAAGATCAAAAAAATTCGATCTCGCTACTATCTAGTGTTGGCTAAACTTATTGCTTTATAAGATTAAAAGATATTGGATCGCCTTGAACAGATTCTGCTTGCAATAGGTAAGCAGAATCGACAGAGGTGTTTTCTACTGTTGTGAGTGTTGATCCAAAATCATTTGTTGTTATTTTAAATGGCACTCCAATAGCATTTAGGTGGTTATGATCGAAAATGACACTTGAAAGAACATAACCTGTTGTTGTTGGTACAAATTTCATTACCTCTGAATGACTCTCTTGAGCCCCATTTGTGCCTGCATATATTTTTCCATCAATCACACAAGTGACGATTGATTGATCCTCTTCTAACTCATCATCCATGGAAATTTGGTACTCACCTGTTCCGATAGACTTAATTTCAACCTTTGAGTCTTTTCCAATCAGGTTCATGGAGTAAATCCCTTCAATCCCCACATCAACTGTGCCAGAGCTACAAATATTCTTTTCTAAAAGTGAATTATCACATGAAACTAAAACAAATAATAAGGCAGTAATTTTGCTAATACTCTTCATACATATTCTCCTCTGTGTACATTTAAGTACTTAAGATGAAAGATATAAAACGAAAATTACAATGTGCATACTAAGCAAACATTACAAACCAGATACCTACAGCGAAAAACCCTAGACCTAAATATAAGTACTTACTAGGCCACTGCTTAGTCCAGAGTGATTCAAATACAGAAGAGAAGAGTACACTTGTGATGGAAATAGACGAGATGATCGCCAAATTAGCTGTTTTTACCGCCTGTAAATATAGAGCAAGTGATAAATAGGTACCAAAGACTGCGCCAACAGTTACCAGTAATTTCGATTTTGGCAGCATTTCTTTGAAGTTACCAAAAAAGCGCATAGGGAAAAAGCGATTAAGAATTATATAACAGCAGATCGCTCCCAAGCAGCGATAAAAATTCCCTTCAACTGCGGTTAAGTTAGTATTCATATCAAAAGCATAACGAGTTATGATGACACCTAGCCCATCTAGGGTTACCCCTAAAATGGCCATCATAAGGCCTGCGACCCCCCAAGACTTATTCTTTCGAAATGACTCAAATGAAAAAGTCATCAAACATCCGATGAAAAAGATTATTCCAATGAGTTTTTTAGGATTCACTTCCTGACCTAAAATAAAGTAGGAAAGAATTCCAACTATCATCGGGTGAAAACCGAAAAGGACCATAGACCTTCCAGGTCCAATCATAGAGAAGGCATTGATAAGAAAAATATCGCCCAGCCCAAGCGCGATAAATCCAGAAACAAAAAAAATACCAAAATTCACGCCAGTAATCGGATGAAACCCAGTGCTGATTAAAACCGTCAATAGAAAGAGTACAGCCGCCACAGAAGCCTTATAAGTATTCATCCAAATTGAAGAAAAGCGTCGGGCGTAGTGCGTAAAAAATATCGACCCGAGGGCAAATGATAGGTTTGCACCAAGAGCATATAAATATGATTCCATCCTCTCAGTTTAACATATTAAATTTAGACTGAATCTTCTTTATGCACTAATATGAAAATATGACACTAACTCAATTGGAATATATTTTAGCCGTTCACGAATATCGCCACTTCGGCAAAGCTGCTGAGTCCTGTTTTGTGACTCAGCCAACACTTAGTATGCAGATCCAGAAGCTCGAAGACGAACTACAAGTGACAATATTCGACCGCTCAAAAACTCCGATTGCGACGACAGAGGATGGTTTAGTGGTCATTAATCAAGCAGAAAGGATTATCAAGGAGCAAAAGCGACTTTATTCACTTCTTGCTGAAAGAAGTAACGAGCTTAGCGGTGAATTTAAACTTGCAGTCATTCCGACTCTTTCACCGTTCATCCTTCCCATGTTTGTTCAAAATTTTGTGAAGGCCTATCCAAAAGTTAACCTGCAGATTACTGAAGCGAAAACAGAAGACATTATTGTCATGCTGAAAAAAGATATTATCGATGCAGCGTTGTTAGTGACTCCACTTTCAGAGGCGACCATTGAAGAGCGTCCACTTTACTATGAACCATTTTATCTTTTTGTTAATCCTAAAAATTCTTTAGCAAAGAAAAAAGAAGTTACCCAAGATGAGCTTGATTTAAATGAAATCTGGCTCCTCAACAAAGGAAACTGCTTTCGCGAGCAGGTCCTCAATATCTGCTCTCAGAAGGCAATCGAAAACCTAGACATTAGAGTACGCTTTGAAAGTGGTAACTTCGAGACGCTTAAGAATATGGTTATCAAAAGCCATGGATACACTATTCTTCCTCATATGGCGGTAGAAGAGCTACCTAAGCGACTGACAAAGAATATTCGTCCATTCAAAAAACCTATACCGACCCGTGAAGTTTCCTTGGTTTTCAACAAAGACTGTTTGAAGCAACGAATCATTAATGCCTTGGAGGAAGAGATCCTAGCTTCAGTACCTGACGAAATCAGGGAATTTAACCAGAAATCTCAAGAGGTTGTGGATATCAACTAAGTGCATAAATAATTTCGACTCAATTAGGCTTGAGTAATAGGAAATATCTATTACACTGATAGAGATTTGAGATTGGATTCTCACGCTAATTTCCATAATAATAAGACAAGTTTTGCATAGCACGTGCAACTTTAAAGGAGAATTATATGAGTTCATTAGTTACTAGAAAAGCCCCTGATTTTAAGGCAACTGCAGTTATGGAAGATGGTTCTTTCAAAGAGATCTCTCTTTCTGACTACAAAGGACAAATGGTCCTACTTTATTTTTATCCACTAGATTTTACTTTCGTATGTCCTACAGAAATTCTTGCTTTCAACAGCAAAGTTGCTGAGTTCAAAGAAAGAGGTGTTCAACTTCTAGGTTGTTCAATCGATTCTCAATTCTCTCACTTTGCGTGGAGAAATACAGCAATCGATCAAGGTGGAATCGGTCAAATTGATTACCCACTAATCGCTGACGTTTCTAAAAACATCGCAAGAGACTACGGAATTCTTTTCAATGAAGAAGTAGCTCTAAGAGGACTTTTCCTAATCGATAAAAATGGAAATGTAAGACACTCTACAATCAACGACCTTCCACTAGGAAGAAATGTTGAAGAAGCTCTAAGAGTTGTAGACGCTCTACAATTCCACGAAGAGCATGGTGAAGTTTGTCCAGCTAACTGGGAAAAAGGGAAAAAAGGAATGGCCGCAACTAAAGAAGGCGTTTCTTCATACCTTGCTGAAACTCACGGAAAATAATTTCTGTTCGAAATTTTCAAATAAAAGGGCCTCGCTAAATGCGGGGCTTTTTTATTCCTGCCAAAGCTTAAATCTTTGCTCTGGTCCGCTTGGCGTGTAAAACTGAATGGCAGAAGATTCTTGATCAGAATCATTTTCATATGAATGCTTCATACCAATTGGGATATAAAAAGCCTGTCCTGCTTCTACCTTATGTTTTTCATTATTGATTACTAGAGTACCGCCACCATTCTCAAAATACAGGTACTCATCAGAATATTGGTGAACATGTTTAGGAATCTTTGTTCCAGGTTTAAGTTTTATCCTCACCATAGAACTTTTTGGATCATGTTTATTAGAGGGCTGAACAAGTATTTCCGTATCGATTTTTTTATCGGGTGAAATATAATGCTCAGCCTTTTTCGTTACAATTGGTTGATTGTGAAAATGGCCACAACTAACTAAAAAGAGCGCAACGAATAGTCTTTTCATTACGCCTGTGGTTTTTTACAGCAAGACTTTTCTTTTTTAAGCTTACAGCTTTCACCGCACTCTTCTTTTTTATCTTTTTTCATCTCACAGCTTCCATCAGTACATTTTTTACCATGGTGAGCACAAGACATCATTCCAACAACAAATAAACTCATCAAAATTGCTTTCATTAAAATCTCCTATTTAAGGTCATACCAGTTTTCGGCAGTATTAAGATCCACTTTAAGTGGTATTCTTAATTTTACCACATTTTCCATTTGATCTTGAACTAGGGTCTGCATTTCCTCTACCTCAGCATCTGGAACCTCAAAAATAAGTTCATCATGAACTTGAAGTATCATCTTTGATTTTAACTTTCTTTTATTTAGTTCTTGGTCAATATTTATCATCGCAAGCTTGATGATATCCGCAGCTGTACCTTGAATAGGACTATTTATCGCCATCCTCTCTGCCATAGACTTGACTTGTCTATTAGTGGAATTGATATCCTTGATAAAGCGCCTGCGGCCCATCATAGTCTCTGAATAACCAGTTTTCTCACACTTCTCTTTTAGGCTATCCAAATAAGCTTTCACACTATGAAACCTAGTAAAATACTCACTTATATAAGTCTTCGCTTCCTTCTGAGGAATATTTAGCATCTGAGACAATCCAAAAGACGACTGACCATACATCAACCCAAAGTTAATCGCCTTGGCATAGCTTCTTTTTTCACTTGTGACATCTTTTAGTGGCATACCAAAGATTTCACTGGCCGTTTGTGCATGTATATCTTGATCATTATTAAATGCATCCACCATCACTTCATCTTCGGAGAAGTGAGCCAATAATCGCAGCTCCACTTGAGAGTAGTCAGCACCAATTAATTTATGCCCTTTTGCTGCTTGAAAACCTTTTCTCAATAGCCTTCCGTTTTCAGTTCTAATTGGAATATTCTGAAGGTTCGGTTTATCAGAGGAAAGCCTTCCTGTTTGGGCCACATGCTGATTGAAATGAGTCCTAAGCTTCCCATCAGTATGAACCAGTTGAGGCAATGCTTTTACGTAGGTCGAATTTAGTTTTTCAATTTCTCTGTACTTTAAAATAAGTGCAGGAATTTCACTTTCTCCCATATTGGCCAGTGTTTCCAACACGCTTGAGTCTGTTGAGTAGCCGGTTTTTGTTTTTTTAATGACTGGCAATTCAAGATCTTCAAAAAGAAGTTTACCTACTTGTTTTGGAGACTTTAAATTTACATCATCGCCTGAGATTTTTTTCACTTCTTCAAGAATCTCATCTGTAGCTTTTGTAAACTGCCCCTCAAGCTCCTCATAGAACTTAACGTCAAGGCTTACCCCTTCCCACTCCATCTTGGCTAAGATTAATTGTAGAGGTTGGTCGAGGTCAAAATAGATATTGCCAAAGCCGCTCTTATCAAGCTTAGTTTTAAGCCATGGAAAAACTCTAATTCCACAGTAACCTCTTTTGGCCATACCGAACTCGAAGTTTTTCTGGGAAGCGATATCTTCCCTATTTTCTTTTTTAAGCTCTTTTAATAAAGGAATATTTTCTGAGATATACTCTAATGCCATTGTTTGTAATGAATGTTTTTTCTCTGGATCTAAGACGAAATGTGCCTGAGTCAGATCAATAACTTTAGGAAATTTTTCACTGGCAAATTTGAAATGACAAAAATAAATCATTTTGGCATTTGGCGTAGCAATCAAAAGATCTTTTATCCCAGATATTTTCAAAACAAATTCAGCAATATCAAATTTATCTTGATAGACGATTGTGTTTTTCTCTCCGGTAGATACACAATAGCATACAGGATTTAGAGAGTGATATTCATCATCTTCAAAAAATGCTTCAATATAAACCTGATCTTCTGCTTCTAACGACTTAACCAACGCATCAACTTCATCTCTTTTCGCTGCCACATTGTAATCTATAAATGCTTTAGGTCTGGTTATGGAAACTGAATTTCCTGCACCTGAAGATATTTTATTTTTAATGGACTTAAAATTTAACTCATCAAGATAATCTACAAAGCCCTCATGGCCTTCCATCGTATAGAGAAGATCGTCTGGCTTTAAACCAAGTTCCAAATCAGTCACAATTTTAACTAATGATTTAGATAAGTGAGCACTTTCAATTCCATTTTCTAAAGCTGTTTTAGCTCTTTTATTTGAAATGGATTCAATATTTTCAATAACGCTCTCAAGGGTTTTATATTCCTCTAAAAGCTTCGAAGCACCCTTAGCACCAATACCTTTTACTCCAGGAATATTATCAGAGCTATCACCCAAGAGAGAAAGGTAATCAATAATTTGTTCAGGGTAAACTCCCATCTTTTCATAAACGCCTTTTCGATCGTAGGTTTTATCTTTCATGGTATCTACCATTTTGACGTTATCATCTACGAATTGCATAAGGTCTTTATCACCAGAAGCAATAAGAATTTCATCAAAATCTTTTTTAAACTGAACAACAATTGATCCAATAATATCATCTGCTTCATATTTATTGTCAGCTGCGTGAGGGATCTCCATAACCTCAATTAACTTATTAATCAGGGCAAACTGAGGAATCAACTCATCTGGAGGTGCACCTCTATTAGCTTTGTATTCAGGATAGATTTCGTTTCGAAACGATCCACCAGAGGTATCTCGAGCTAAAATAACATGGGTGGGATTATAATTTTGAAGAAGCTTCATTAACATGGTTAGAACACCATAAACAGCATTAACTGGAGTTCCGTCCGGCGTGCTCATAGGTCTAATGGCAAAAAAGGCTCTAAAAATAAAACTACTGATATCTACGACAATTAATCTTTTCATGGCTGTCGATTGTAGCAAAGCCACCTGACTCGGTAAATTAGTTTAAAGAACTTCTATTACAAGGGGCAACACCTGGCTGAGCAGCGTTAAACCAAGACTCTTGTGCCTTTCTGATATCTACTCGATTAGGATCATTACCCACAACTGTCGTGTCTGCCATTACATCACCTAGTCTATGACCTGAGTCGAGCTTAAAGAGTAGATAAGTCTCGAATAATAGCGAAGGAATAATCAATAATGTTGAGATGATAATTCCCCAGGGAGGAATTATCGCACAGGCAAGCGGAGCAATAATGGGAAGATTCCTAATAATCGACTGTTTTACACTGCAAGGTTGTCCATCTTCAAGCGAGATAACAGAGAAGCCCATCAACCTCTTACCTACAGATTGCCCTCCGTAAAGAGAGTCTGAGAGCGAGATATAAAAGAGTGAAAGCAATAATCCAAAAGGGTAAAACAGCATCGCCAGAATCAAAACGATAAGCAGATCCACTGCCTTTGCAATGAGTCGAGAGAATCTCGCTGTATTTTTACTGGAATTTAAAATGTATTTTCTTACTTTCATAATATACATCCATTCTACAACATATTTAACTACTTATAACTAGGTAAAAACTGGTCATAACTTTACACAAACAGCGGGAAAATGATTAGCCCTAAAGTGCCAGATATGTTAAATTAAGGGAATTAAAAAGGGGTATTTATGGGTAATGCTATAAATGTAGATAAAGCAAATTTTGAGTCTGAAGTTCTTCAATCAGACAAACCAGTAATTGTAGATTTTTGGGCTGAGTGGTGTGGACCATGTAAAGCACTAGCTCCTGTTCTTGATGAAGTAGCGACAGAAGTTAGCGGAGCTAAAATCGTAAAAGTTAATGTTGATGAAGCAAGTGAGCTAGCTCAACAATACGGTATCAGAGGTATTCCAACTCTTATCTTTTTTAAAGGTGGAGAAGTGAAAAGTACACTTGTTGGAAACCAACCAAAATCTGAAATTCTTAGAAATATTAACGATCTCGTATAATATTCATGGCCATGACTCTGTCATGGCCTTATCATTTTCTTATGAGCAATCAATTCATATTAGAATCACTAAAGTCAGCACAACAAACCTTAAACAACTTCATTGAAAACGAGAATAATCTTGTCCTCATTGAAAAAGCTATTGAAACTTTTATCACCACACTTAAAGGTGATGGAAGACTTATGGCCTGTGGAAACGGTGGTTCAATGTGTGATTCAATGCACTTTATTGAAGAGCTTACTGGACGTTATAGAAAAGATAGAGATCCTATAAGTGCTATCCCTATGGGAGATCCAGGCCATATCACCTGCGTTGCAAATGACTATGGTTATGAATATATTTTCTCACGTAACGTACAAGCTTGGGGAAGAAAGGGTGATACTCTTTTAGCTATTTCAACCAGCGGTAACTCAGAAAATGTTATCAAAGCGGTAGAGATGGCCCATCAAAAAGGTATGAAAGTTGTAGGTCTTTTAGGAAAGTCTGGAGGAAAACTCAAAGATATGGTTGATGTGCCTCTGATCGTTGACTGCCCTATCACAGATAGAATTCAAGAAATTCATATCAAGCTAATTCATATTTTTATTGAAGGGATTGAGCGCTCTCTTTATCCTGAGCATTACGCTTAAGCGACTTTGCGCTAAGAAAGTTAAATCTCAGTGCTATCACTCCATTTATGAAATAAAAATAAAATCCCCAGCTTAAAAACTGTAGTGAAGTCACG
>JAYZFM010000005.1:0-5130 GCA_036336775.1 Bdellovibrionota bacterium
AAAATGCGATCAAGCAAATAGTCACTCAAATTAATGAGTTCAGCCATAACGCAAACGATATTTCTAAAACTCTAAAACGTGTGCTTGATGGTAATGAAAACAAGGTCAATAAAGTTGTTGAAAATCTTGAACGAGTAACAGAGCAATTAGCTTACGAAACAGATCGATATGCAGACGGCTCTTTTATGAATGATCTTGAGGATATTGGACCAATATTGGCCAAAGTTGATACGGCCGTTACTGATATGAAAGTTATCATTGCTGATATGAGAGCAGGTAAGGGTACTGTTGGAAAACTTTTGCGTGATGAAGAAGTTGTTGATTCTGTAAATCAAACTCTGTCAGGTCTAAATACTATCGTGAATAGAGTGAACAATTTTAAAACCGATGTCTCTATTTATAGTGGTGTAAACAATATTGATGGTTCTAAAACAGAATTGGATGTTGACCTAATGCCAAGTCCTGAGAGGCTTTTCAGGCTAGGTTTTGTTTCTGGAGATGGAACCACCCTAAGAAAAATTACCACTAATACAGTAACTGTTGATGATGGTGATCCTACTGTTACCGAAGATATTGAAGTGGATGAAAATCCATTTCGTTTCAATGTTCAGATTGGTAGGCGTATTAACCGTGTGACTTTGAGAGCTGGTTTGATCGAAACAACTGGTGGGGTAGGTCTTGATTATACTCTTCCTGAGTTTGGTATTAGAAACTCTTTTGAAGCTTATGACTACCGTGAAGATTTAGGGATGAATTTAAGATACACTTTCGAAGCTAGGATCTGGAATGTGCTCCATGCTAAAGTCATGGGGGATGATCTTGGTAGAGGAAGTGATAATCATATTTATACTTTCAGTGTTGGATTGAAATTTTCGGATGAAGATCTAGCTGCACTTATAGGTTTGGCAATATAGATGGTAAAAAACTGGCTTATTCGCACAAAAAATAATCATATTTTGGGGCCAGTATCCAAGCAGAAAATTCGCGAGCTAATTTCTAATGGATCGATCAAAGGTGATGATGAGATCTGTAGTGGAAATGGATACTGGATATATGTTAGAGAACAAGACTTGGTAGCAAAGTATGTTCTAAATGACGAAACTCAACCTTTTAATCCTGTTCAGGAAGCAGAGCCTGTGAAGGCGCTTTCTCCGGATAAAAAAGATTTAGAATATCCGGCTGGAGAAGATCAAGTCCCTAGTGATTCTGATTTAGAGTATCCGGATATGGGGGAGTCTCAAGCAGATATAACCAAGGTTGGATTGAACCTCACTGATCTTCAAGACGATTTATCTAGTGGAGATATGGATTTAGGACAAGAAGAGGGTAAAAAAAAAAAGCCTTCGATAGTTAAAGCTAAGTTAGCTGAGGAAGTTCCAGTTCCGAAACTTAAAACTAGAGTCAAAGATAAAGTTCAAAAAAACAAGATTCGCAGTAACAAGATTCTGGAAGGGCGTAATCTCATTCTCTTGTTATTATTTTTTCTAGCCGTTGCCGTTTATTTGTTGGCCAATAGGACTTCTTTTATAAAAGAAGTGATTAAAAGAACTTCGAATATTTCCATTATTGAAAGTTCTTATGCTCAAACCCATACGGATAATTCAAAAAAAAAAAAGTGGTTTTCCTCTGATTTAAATGAAACAGACCTTTTCAGCTTAAGAGTTGATAGGACTCCAATTGGTTTTGTAGTTATCTCAAGCTTATTAAAAGATATGGAATGTAACAGCAGGCTATCGGAAGAAAACTTAGTGTACGCTTTGTTTGCTCCTACAGAGCAATTTAAGGAAGTTCTGAAGTGTTATAATTCTCAATACAATTTTTATAAGAAGATTATAAGTTTCAAAAACAACCCCATAAAAACATCAAAATCCTACCAACTAAAAAAACACAATCTCAATCGAGAGAAAAGGTTTATTGAAATATTTAGAAAGGTTCTTGATGAGAAGTTTGAGTTAGAAAAATTCTATGAATATCATCAGGAGCTTAGAGCTTACGATAATATCCTGTCTAAACTATTAGACTCTTTTATATTTATAAAGCTTTCTAATATGTCTAAAGCGAAAAGTATCTTACTTGAAATTACTAAAAAAGAATTTCACGAACATATCTTTGGCGGACAAAATTTGAGGTTGAAGCTAGAAACTCAAATGGAGCTTTTTAAAGAGGTTATAAAAGAAATTTCTCTCTACTTTGAGGGACAGGCAGAATTTCGAAACCTCATGTATTACCTAAGTTTTCACACAAGTGGGGCTTTTCAGGAAATGTTACTCGATGAATTTGATGTCGACTTAGATATAAATAAAGTTAGAAATTATTACCAATCCTATAGTTTTGGATTTCCTTACCCTATGATATGGGGGCCAATCGTTTTTGAGATGAGTTCGCAGGTCGAATATTTAAAAGCAACTGAATTGAATAAAAATGATGTAAGGCCGGAAAATAAATCAAGCCTACTTTTCTATCGAGGAATTGATGCCGTTCCAAGGCATGCAAAAGAAGCAGTTCTAGAGCTGTTTTCTAAACTGCAAAAATCTAAAAATATCTATGATCGGTTTATAAAGGTTAAGTTATTGGAGGATGAAAATTTTTATAGCTTCCTAACTGCCAATGGAGTGGTATTAAATAAGATTTTAGCTGCTCAAAAAAGAGAGTTTTACAAAGACTTAATGGAAAGTGAACGCTTTATCTCTTTTGCAGTAGTCCACTTAATGAATATCGGAGCGTGGGATCGAGATTTTTTGGCAAAAGTCGTAGAAAATGAAAACAATAGAATATAGCCAACCACGCTTCTATCATTTCTCCAGAGATTCGATAGAGCTAGCGATCGTAGCTTCAGAAATATTTCCTAACACCAAATCCATATGTGATTTTTATGCCGGGAGTGGGGTTGTAGGAATTGAATTTTCTTTTAGAGTTGATCAACTTGATGAAATGGTTTTTATTGAGAAAAATCGAAACTATCGAGAGCATATAGAGCGGAATATCTGTCAACTTAAAGGCGGCTATAGGACAAGTATTTATTGGGATAGTTCGCTTCCTTGTGATCTTAAAAAAGATACTTTAATCTTGGCCAATCCCCCTTACTTTATTAAAAATGATGGCCGGCTACCTCAGGACCTTGATAAGCGAAATTGTCATTTTATTGAAGAGGCTCAATGGCAGAGTTGGTTGCATCAAATAAGAGACTTTCCACATCTTTTTCTCGCTCGACTAGATCTTCCTCATATAAAAGAATTAAAATTTGAGCTGCATAAAGCGCTAGATGCTAATGTTGGAATCATTAGCTTAATATAAATTTCTTTAATGCTTCTCTTACATCTTCGTCTTCTATATCGGCAATGAGTTCATCAGCTTTTTTTACTAATATTTTGTACTGAGGAGAGTGAGGGTGAAGCTTTGGTTTGCTTGGGGCCTGTGTCTGTTTTTTATGTGTCTGCTGAACGGCTTGAAAATCATTATGGACGAATTTAATTCTTTGAATTCCTCCCTCAAAAGATGGGAACGCATCATTAATTTTTTCGATTATTTTCGGAGCGAGAAAACCAAGTTCTTGGGCAAAAATACTGTGCTTGCTGCTAATAAAAAGAGTTTTTTGTTTAATCTTCAAAGGCAAAGTATTTGCCGCCATGAAATCACCTACAATTTCAGGCCACTTCTGCATGAGGTGTATAAAGCTAAATACACCATCAGACTTGGTATAATATCCCTTTTGCGAACGCCAATACCGCTTTTTCTTGTCTGTTGTATAGACTTCTTCTGGACTTTGCTCATTGGCGAGAATATCGGCGATGGAGAGAAATTTCTTCATATGTCCTAACATAGCACAGATAAGGGCGTTTAATAAATGACTTTGTGCGCATATTTGTCGACTTGTTCTCCATGCAGTAAATAGTAAGTATGGGAAAATATTTATTATTACTAATTTTAATGAGTTGTTCTGGCTATCGTTTCCAAAGTAAAAGCAATCCTTTCGCACAATACGGAATACGCTCTATATCAGTTCCTATGTTCTACAATAAAAGTAACTTTGCAGACGTATCGGGTCCATTTACTAGAGAAATTTATAAAACACTATTAGAGTTTAAAAATCTAAGGCTATCTGAACCTACTGAGAAATCAGATGCTGTACTCATTGGGGTTTTAGAGTCACGGCCAAAAAAGAAAGAATCGATTAAGAATATCAATAGTAAAAGAGCCGAGAGTACTTTTGGAGATGGAGTTTTAGGAGATGATAGGCAAGATTTCTTAGTTCCATCGGTAAACCAGCTCAATTTAAGGCTAAGAATTATTGTCGTAAAACATCCCACTCCAGCAGAAATAAAGTTCTTTCAGACTCAATTAAGTAAGCAAGTCTTGAGTTCAAAGGTTATATTCAATGAATCGATTAAATTGCAACGAAACTATTTACTAAAAGAGCTACGTGACGACGGTATAAAAGTTTTGGGGTCACAAAATCGTGGGGTTGAAAAGCAGCAAATGCAAATCTTAGCTGAAGCTGCTGCTTCTAGTTTTAAGGATATGATTCTCTATGCTTTCTAAGTCAAAAATTTGGGAAAATATTAAGCAATCAAAGTCGACCTGGAATAGTGAAGCTTCAATCCATGCGCTTTATTGTTACGATCAGTACGCGTTTAAATACTTTAAAGATGGCATGGGGATCAAGTTTCAAGTGGTTTTTGGAAATGAGATTACCGAGGATTGGATTGATCAAAACCTTAGAACCATGGACCTCTTTGGAGGAAGTGATAATTATTTGATTCACTTTGCAGAAGACATATCATCAAATGTGATTGATCATTTTTTACAACCTGAGGAACTTCTCCTCGATAATTGTCATATTTTACTCAACTTCACAAAGGATAATGCTAGTTTTAAAAAGCTTGTTAAAGCAGAGCATATCGATGGAATTCAGATTATGGCACCTGCTTTTTGGGAAGAGCAGGAGTTACTTAAATTTATCGGCCAACAAAAAGCGGTTTATTTGGGCTTCGAGGAAACTCGTCATTTTTGTGAAAATGTTCCATTTGAGTTTGGAAAGTATTCAGATGTTTTAGATCAATTGAGATTGAAGTCGAGTGAAGAAAATCAAATTACAATTATGGATATTGATGAAGTATTAACTTTTAGTAA
>JAYZFM010000006.1:0-119806 GCA_036336775.1 Bdellovibrionota bacterium
AAACAGCAGACAACTCGTCATCACTAAAGATAATAGCTTCATAGGAATATCGTTTTTTCGAGAGCTCTTTATGTGATCTGCAACTAACGTCCAACTTGAATAACACGTACCACGTCAAAAAAGAGTGTTTCCATTATTTTAAAATCTATCGGAATAAGTACAAGATTGTTTTAGTCGGAAATAAGCTGTTGATTCCAGATTTCAAGTACTTAAGGGGTTATATAAGCTAAATTTAAGGAAAATAAATACATGATTGGTGGACTCTAAAATTTATTTATGCCAAAAGTTCTGGCATGAAGTTCGTTATAATCTTTTGTTTTTTCATTTTTTGCGTTCAAGCTCAAGACGAACGCTATTATTTTCCAATAGATAAGAAAACGACTTCTACCGTAACAAGTGAAAGCTTTCACCGGGTATTTTTCACGATTATTTCCCTCTATTCAAAAGAGATAAGCCGACTTGATTTACCCCTTGCTTTGGAACCTGAATGGGAGAATCCATATATTACCGCTTATACGGTGCGCTTGAGTGATCGCATTAGGCTCGGGTTTTGGGGGGGAATGGCACGGATAGATGGAATGAATGATCAAGCGGTAGCACTTATCACTTGTCACGAATTAGGCCATGTTTTTGGTGGGGCTCCTTTTATTGCAATCGATCACGAGCAATATAAAAATATCTCCGCAGAAGGACAGGCTGACTATTTTGCAAGCTCCGAGTGTCTTCCACGCTATTATGAATTCCTAAATATCGAAGATCAAGAACATGAATTATATATGGCCTTAAGTGGTTTCTTAAATGCTCTTAGGTTATTGAAGCCCCATCGGGGAGAAGTTAATTTATTGGGCACCTCAAGTGAAGTGACTGAGCAGACTTTATACAATAGCTATCCTAGTAACCAATGCCGCATTGATACCTATAAGGCAGGCCTAAGTAATGAACCTAGACCCGCCTGCTGGTACTTGGGAGATTAACTCGCAATTTTGTAATCATTTTCAAATTCATCTTCCACATCCTGATCTGATTTTGATAGGGAAGAATTGATATGGGAGAGTCGCCTAGATTCTTGATCCAGGTTTCCAATAAGAGTTTCAACTTCTTTTAAGTGGCTAAGTGATTCTCCTGAAGAGGTACTGATTGTACTTAGGGCGGCACTTAGTTCTTTAATCCCTTCGCTTTGAGATTGAGTTGCATCGAGAACTTCTTTTAAATAGTCTTTTTGAATAGAGGTGTTTTCAGATAATTTTTTAAACGAGCTATTCAGTTGACTGTTTGTTTGGTTAAACACGTCATAAGCTTCTTGGATTTCTGCTTTAAAGGCTGTGATCTGTTTTACAATATCTGTAATCGCGTCACTCAAAGAAGATTTTGATGCAGTAACTATTTTTCCAATTTCATCAGAAGCTTGGCCAGAATTATTAGCAAGAATACTGATCTCTTCAGCGACAACTGAAAAACCTTTTCCATGCTCTCCAGCTCTTGCTGCTTCTACTGAGGCATTAAAAGAGAGAAGTTTTGTTTGAAAAACAATATCATTGATGACAGAAGTCTTGTCGCTGATATTATTAACTGCAGTTTCAACTGAGCGAAGATTTTGCTCAGAATGTAATTGAAGATTATCCATACTCTTAGAAATATCCTCTAATTTTTGAAAAAACTCTTGAGATCTTTCAATTGCTTGTGAACTAATTCTCATAGACTCTTGGGTCTCTTCCATCAAGTTAAAGCTTTTTGTGATTTGGTTTTTAGTAGAGTTAACCATTTGATTAATTTCCTCTGAACTAGCAGAGATTTCAGTAATACTGTTTGAGTTGGCATTGGAGTTGTTTAACAAAACGGTACATGATTGCATTGTGTTTTTTGAAACAGTATCAATCTTACCAACCAGAGGAGAGAGCTCTAGGCTTATTTTCTGCTGTAAATCGAGGGAGGCTTTGAATCTATGAGCTAAATAAACACAGGCAATTGTTTCGAAAACTACGAATAAAGCGTGGATCGCAACTATTCCAAAACTTGCTTCGTAGTTAAAAATGCTTTCCGGAATCCAGTACCAAAACGCGAGATGGTGAACCGCTCCTGTCAGGGCCGCAACTAATGTCGTTTTTGGGTTAGCAAGTAAGCTTAAAATTCCTATTGTGACAAATATATGAAAATGCCATTCGATCATACCTTTTCCTAAATGGATCATAATCCCTGATAAGGCAATCGATGAAAATCCCATTAATAGGGAGGCGACATTCTCGTTTTTTAAAATTTTTCCCCAAAACATCTGACCTGCAAATAACAAGAGAGGAAAACCAACTGCAACTGATTTCTCAGTCCCAAAATAATCAGCCATTACCCAAAATACAGGTATATGACCAAGAATTCCCCAGTTCATAAGTTTTAGAATTTGACTTTGATTTCTCTCAAAAACACCCATTTACTCTTTACCTTCTTGCATATTTTATTCCTAGTGGATCTAGGAGTTGTTGATATTTTTTACTCACACTGCAACCCTTAACAGGATAGCTGGCGATAGTTTTTTTATTTTCCAAGTCTGAAATGAATTTTGTGATGTCAATTTTTGAAAACGGAGTAATCGATTTTGAAGAATAGCCACCAAGATACTGAATGGTGTTTTCGCTATCGTAAATGGCCAAAAGAGGAACTCCTTTGAGTGCATTTTGGTATTTACTTGCTAGTTCTTCTTTAGTTGTTTTTACAACTGTATAACCAGCTTCTTTTAGTAAAGAAACGTAGTTCTTTTGATTGTCATCTATAATAACTATAGTTTCTTTTATGTTTGAAATTGGGGCACGATTAAGTAAGTGATCAAAAATTACAGTTGAACAGCTACACATTGGAGTGAGGAAATGAACGGCTCCGTATGTTTGAGTTGGCGTAAATAAATTAGAAACATCAATTTTCGAATTTTCAGGAGCCAGATCTACTTGGTGCCATGCATGAAACTGTGAAATCGCTCCAGATATTCCGACGATCCAAGCAAAGGTAATAAAATAGGCTAAAAAATTCTTCATAATATTCGTTTCGCCGTTGTAAGAAAATACTTTAATGGTCTGATTTGTAAGTTGTTGAATGGCCAAGACAAATGTTAGAAATAAGTTTTTCTTTAACAATATACAAGAGCGCTCCACTCGGATACATGGAGCAGCAATCTCCAAAAAAGCGGGATAAATGACTTTGCAGCTTTGAATTAACAGTTATAATTTTAGGGTGAATTTCATATAAGGAGAGATTTCATGAAACTAATTATTAATTTGAGTTTGTTGTCGTTAATTGTTGCATGTAGTTCTAGAAAATTAGAAAGAGACTATAAAGTTGTCGATGCATCTTCACAAGAAATTCCTGAATGGGTAGAAGATTTAGACGAGTGGCTTGATGATGAGGAAGATGATTTTAAAAAGCACCGTTATTATATTTACACAACAGAAGCTAAGAACTCACGTTCCACTGCTTGTGAAATTGCTAAGGCACGATCTGCTTCTAACGTTGCAGGTGAGGTCTCAACCTTTATTAAACAAAGTCTTGCTCAAAGCCGTCATGGTGACCCAACTAAAACAAATGGCAAACTAGCAGAGTATATTCAAGATGACCTAGCAAAAGAAGTTCAGGCTTTTATTGTTGGAGCTCAGAACTACAAAGTTTACTGGGAAAAAAGACGTTTTTTAAAAGAGCAGGGAGCTAAAAAAGATTGGGACGGATTTGTATGTACAAGTTTAGTTAAAATCTCAAAGAGTAACCTAAAGAAAGCTTTCAAGCGTTCAGAAGAAGCATTAGCTGCCAAAGTTGATGTAAAAGCCAAAGAACAAGTTCAAAAGATCATGCAGGAAGCTGCTGAAGCTTACACTAAAGTTCAATAATACTATAAGACCTGGCCTACAATTTGTGGGCCAGTCTTACACCTTCATCGATCGCTCTTTTTGCATCAATTTCTTGTGCTAAATAAGCCCCACCAATTAAATGTATT
The DNA here is from genome assembly GCA_036336775.1 of Bdellovibrionota bacterium. Lineage (GTDB taxonomy): Bacteria > Bdellovibrionota > Bacteriovoracia > Bacteriovoracales > Bacteriovoracaceae. The sequence continues at coordinate 3,971 of JAYZFM010000006.1, forward strand.
TTTTGCTTCAAAACGGCTTTGGCATCGCTGTAGAGTTTATTTACAGAGTATTGGCCGGCGCAAAGAATAATATTATCCACTTCCAAAAGAGTTTCAGCTCCATCTTGTTCAATCCAAAGTCCCTCATCGGTTACTCTCTTATACTGAACTCCACCAAGCATTTGCACCTTATTATCTTTAAGGCTCTGTCTATGAATCCAGCCAGTGGTCTTTCCAAGTCCAGCACCATGTTTAGTCGTCTTTCTTTGTAGTAGAAAGATTTCTCTCGAAGGTGTAGGGCAGGACTTTTCTTTAAGCGCTCCTCGCGATTTGTATTCTGTGTCTATTCCCCAAGTTTCAAAAAATGTGCTTAGTTGATCTTCTGGTGAATGGTGCTTATGAACTAATAGCTCTGCCACGTCAAAGCCTATTCCTCCAGCACCAATGATGGCGACTTTCTCTCCAATACTATCTGGATTCTTGATGGCCTCAGGATAAGATAAGACTTTCGAATTGTTTATTCCTTCGATATTTGGAGTTCTAGGTGCGACTCCTGTAGAAAAAATATATTCGTCATATTTAGTTTTAGCGAGCTCATCAATAGTCATTTCAGTATTAAGCTTCACTTCTATATTCAGTTTTTGAATCATGGCCTTAAAATAGCGGATTGTTTCGTGAAACTCCTCTTTGCCTGGAATAATTTTGGCCAAGTTAAATTGCCCTCCTATATCAGAATTCTTCTCCACGATCGTAACCTGATGGCCAAGTTTCGCAGCTTCAATTGCACAAGAAATACCTGCAGGGCCGGCACCAATAACGAGTACCGATTTTTTCTTAGATGCTTTGTTTTGAAATTCCGTTTCGTGACAGGCCTTAGGATTAACTAGACAGCTACAAATCTTATTCTTAAAAATATGGTCTAGGCATGCTTGATTGCATGCGATACAAGTGTTGATCTCCGAAAATTTTTCTTCTTGCATTTTAATGACTATTTCAGGATCAGCTAAAAATGGTCTTGCCATAGAAATCATATCTGCTTGATTGTTGGTAATGATATCATTTGCAACATTGAAGTCGTTAATTCTGTTGGTTGTAATAACAGGTATTGAAACTTCTTGTTTTATTCTTGATGAAATCCAAGTAAATGCTGCCCTTGGTACCATAGTGGCTATCGTGGGGATTCGAGCTTCGTGCCAGCCTATACCTGAATTAATAATGTCGACACCACTGGCCTTTAATTCTTGAGCGAGTTGGATAACTTCTTCAAGTGTTTGTCCATCTTTAATGAGATCAAGCATAGAGAGTCTATATATAATGATAAATTTTTCACCGACTTTTTTTCGAACCGCAGAAATAACTTCGTGAACTATACGTGACCTATTTTCAAAAGATCCACCATATTCATCAGTTCGCAAGTTAGTTGCTGGAGCTAGAAATTGATTGAGGAAATAGCCTTCACTTCCCATTACCTCAACACCATCATATCCAGCTTTTTTCGCCATTGCGGCGCAATTGGCAAAATCAAAAATTGTTTTCTTTATTTCAAGTTTTGAAATCTTTCTCGCTTTAAAAGGGGAGATTGGTGCTTTAGAATTTGAGGCACTCACTATAAGTGGGTGATAACCGTAGCGACCTGCATGGAGAATTTGCAAACAAATTTTTGACCCATTGTCGTGTACGGCCTTAGTGACAATTTTGTGGTTTTTGACCTGCCAAGGAAAGCTTAACTGCATTCCGAGTGGATGTAGGCGACCTTGAAGGTTTGGTGCGACTCCACCTGTTACGATTAATCCAACTCCGCCTTTGGCCCTTTCAGCGTAAAATCTGGCCATCTTCTTAAATCCACCCTTGGCTTCTTCCAATCCGGTATGCATAGAACCCATTAAAACTCTATTTTTAATAGTGGTATGTCCTAAATCTAGTGGAGTAAAAAGCTCTTTCATTCTCGCTGTCCTTTATGCAAATTATTGTATATAAGTTTACACTATAGTTATGGAAAAAAAATATCGTAATTTATTAGATCTTCTTGAGCCATATGTGGTGTCTGCTCAGCCTGCCCAAAACTGGGTTGGTAAAGAGTGTTTAGGGCGAAAGCTTGATCAAGAGCATTTTTTCAATCCCTTATCCCTCAAATCACAGAGCTTTATTGAAAGAATCTATAAACTTGATGCTATTACTTTTGGAGATCAAGGTATGGGGATGGATAAATGGGTTTTCTTTGATTGCTCAGTTATGCCAGGCTTTGTTTTTGGATACAGTATTAAGGGGGATAAGCTTAACGAGACCGATCGTAAGAAGCTAGGTATTGGAATTAACGATTATTTTCCAGTCTCCATGTATATTGCTATTCCCACCATGGAGAAAGGGGTTTGGTTTGGCCATAACTTGAGCTCACTTAACCGACATTTAAGCATAAGTCTTAGTGGGCTTGGATTATTAACAAAGTTAGCTGGACTACAATTTTTTGGAATTGAGAAACTTAGGGGGGCCACTCAATGGTTTTCTCCTGCTTTATTCATTCACACAAAAATTTCTCGCCTAAAAATCTTAAGTGCCTATACTCCCATTCATTCCAAGGCTGAAACCTTATGTTATGAATGTGCTGTTCCTAAAAACTTAGATGTTTTAGAAAAATCATCAAATAATTTAGAAGTTGAAGGTGAATTTCTTTTTAACACAAGAAAAGAAAATCTTATAAAGCTACAACAAAAAATTGATCAAGGCGAAGAGTTTTCAATTTCACGAGTAAAAAGTTTGAACGAAATCTATTTGATCTGATCTATATTAGTAATGATAATTATTCGTCTGCAACCCGGATTAGAGCAGCGAGAAATTTGTCTTTTAAAATCTTTTGAAATGACATTAAGAGTGTTGCAGTGAGGACAGTTGAACTCATAGAAAAGCAACAGAGGATTCGTTCTAGCCTCTGTTTCAAAAACAATTTCTTCATGTTGAGAATTCTTTTTAGCCTGCATGAGTAGGGCATTTCGGCGTTTGCTTTTGAATAATAAAGTTTGTTTATGAAAAATAACCGGTCATGATTTGACCGGTTAATAGCTATTAAGTTTTACTTAAATATTAAATTTATAAGATAGTGAAAATGAATGGAATTAAGAAAAATACACCTATGATATACGCAATACCTGCCATTCTATTTTTGTAAGTTAATTTTGCTAATCCCTGACACAACCTTAAAGGTATTTCTCTTAATTTGGGATTTACATACCAAATGATCATTCCAAAAAGGTTAAAAAGAAAGTGAACTAAAGCAATAGCAAGACCATGAACATTACCAGTTAGTGAAGCAATAAGTGCAGTCGTGGTCGTTCCAATATTTGCACCAATCGTTACTGGTAAAATTGACCTTAAACTTAAAACGCCAGCACCGGCCATTGGAACTAATAGACTTGTCGTAATAGAACTTGATTGGACTGCAATAGTTAATAATGTTCCAAAGCCAATGGCCACATATCCATTTTTAGCTAATAAATTCTCTATGATTTCACTTTTATTTGACTCGACTAATACCTTCATCGTTTTTACGATCATGCTTAATGCAAAAATAATTAGAGTTGCTGAAATTATTGCCATGACTATTCCAGCGGTACTGCCCGTAAGTGCAAGGGTATCAACTACAAAATGTTTAATACTAGCAGAGATTGGTTTGATTGCTGCTTTAAGTGGTGATTTATAATTCATTGATGCCGAAGTCCCATAAAGAAGATTAGCGAAATAAACAGCAGACTTCTCTAAAACGCCAGTCGCAAGTTCAAGTGGAAGTAAGACTGCAACAGTTAAAATATTAAAAAAGTCGTGAATCGTAGCTGCAGCAAATGCATCTCTAAAATGAGTTTGATTTTTTATATAGCCTAATGAAACAAGTGTATTGGTAACACTAGTACCTAAGTTTGCTCCCATTATCATAGGAATAGCGCCACTTAAGGGAAGTGCACCTGAGGCAACAAGTCCTACCACTAGAGAAGTTGTAACAGAGGAACTTTGAATTAAAACAGTGGCGAACATGCCAGAGAAAAGCCCTAAAAGAGGATTTGAGGTAACACTTAGAAGACCTTTAGCAAATCCACCTCCCATCATTTTAAAAGAGCCACCTAAGAGGTTAACTCCAACTAAAAAGACAAATAGGAGAGAAATGACGGCCAAGGCCCTCAAGGCATAATCTAGTAATTCTGGCTTTTCTTTTAGTGTTCCGACTTGCGACTCTGTGCGTGTGATCATAAAATCTCCGAAATATATGATTTATTTCGAGCATTTCTATCAGATTTTATTTGGTTGATTGTTAGGGTTGAGTTAAGAATATATTTTAAGTTTTTAAGAGTTATGGGGTTATGGATAGTATTGGACAATCAAAAGCAATTTATAGTGATCAAAAGACCATCCACAAGGACCTTCAATCCATAGTTCAGAATTATCTAAACAGTAAATATTTAAGGCCTATCGAACCTCAAGTTGAAGTATTTGTGAGAGATCTAGTTGAGAAAGTACAAAGCTATAAAGGGTTGATTGTTGATAGTTGTTGCGGAATAGGCGAGAGTACTTTTCATTTAGCGATTGAGAATCCTGAGTATCTAATATTGGGAGTTGATAAGTCGGAGAGTCGGTTGAGTCGAAAGAACAAGTTTAAGGATTCTCTTCCAAACAATATTATTTTTCGCCAGGGTAATATGCTTGATTATTGGCTGGCCTTAAAAAAGTTTGAGTTGGAATTGAATATCGCAAAGATCTTTATTTTATTTCCTAATCCGTATCCAAAACCTTCCCAACTGAAAAAACGCTGGCATGCTCATCCAATTATTGAAACCATTTTTTCTTTTAGATGTGAGTTGGAACTAAGAACTAACTGGGAGATCTATAATTTAGAGTTTGCCTCAGTTTGTGGGCAATTTGGCCGAAATATTCTATACTCAGGTATTTATCAACCGGAAAAAATTATCACTCCTTTTGAGCGCAAATATAAAGAAAGTCATCACACTTTATTTAAAAGCTGTATATCCTCTCTATAGACTGTTTTAGGAACCAATTTCCTAACTCAACTATAAGTAAATTCTTAATATTATTTAACGTTTTTTTTGCTGGGTTCAGATGCATGAATTGCTTACAATAAAAAGAAAAATTCAAGGAAGCCCAAAATGGAAAATGATGCTCTAAAAAATGAATTTCTCGTCGAATCTTTTGAAAACTTGTCTTCAATCAATGAAGACCTCACGCGGCTTGAAAAAGATCCCTCTGATCAGGAGCTTCTGAACAAAATATATCGAACTGTTCATACGATGAAAGGTTCTGCTAGTTTTTTAGGCTACAAAAAACTTCAAGAGATAACTCATACCGCAGAAAATCTTTTAGATGAATTGAGGGAAGGAAATATCACAGTCACTTCAAATATTGTTGATACTCTTTTGGAGACTTTTGATATTTGTCATAACTTTCTGAAAAATATTGAAACTACCAATATTGAAGGTGAAGTTGAGACAAAGGAGAATCAAAAGAGACTAGAGGCACATCTTAATGGTGAAGGTACAGAGACTCAAGAAACAGAAAGTAGTGAACCGCAAGCAGGTGAAGAGGATTTAATCTCTCAAATGTCAGGACTTGTGGCAGCCGCTCCCGAGGAGCCTGAGCAGGAGCTAGTGCTAGAACAAGATGTAGTTGATACTGTTGAATCTGATAGTGATGAGGATGATGAATTAGACCTCGATAATCTAGTACAAGCTCACCGCTCGGTAACTGCTAAAGAAAAAACAGAAACACAAAATGAAGCATCTGATATGGGACTATCTAGTGCTGCTTTGGAATCTCTCAAAGAATTAGTTTCAGATGGAAAAATAGATGCCTCTGCATTTGATGATTTGGAAAAAGAAGTCACAGCATCGCCTGTTGCAAAGACTGAATTTGCTGCCGAGCCAGAGGCTGTGGTGGTCCCGGAGGAAGTTACTGCAGTTGCGGAGCCCGATGCAATTAGTTCAGCCGCAATGGATTCACTAAGAGAGTTAATTTCAGATGGCAAAATCGATTCGTCAGCTCTTGATGAAATTAAAGACGTTGATGTATCTGCTGTTGAACAATCAGTAAGACCTACGGAAATTGAAGTTGTCTTTCAGGAAGAACCTAAAGAGTTGATTAAGGAAGAACCCAAAGTGGTCACAGCAAATGTTGTTAAGGAAGAACCTAAAGAGGTCACAGCAAATGTTATTAAAGAAGAGCCTGTCATTTTAGAGAGTAAACCAGTTAAACATAATGAACCCAAGGAGGTAACTGTGGCGGAACCTGCAATCAAACCACAGCCAGTTGTGAATAATGAAAAGCTCGAAGATCTAAATCAACAAATTCGAGGCGATGATATAAAAAAGTCAATTGTCGATTCGTTTGTAAGAGTTAATGTTAACGTTCTCGATAAAATTATGAATGTTGTTGGGGAGTTAGTTTTAAATAGAAACCAAATCCTTCAGTACGCTTCAAAAGCCGATAGTAGTGAGTTTAATCGTCTGTCTCAGCAGTTGAACGTCATCACTTCTGAGTTACAAAGTGAAGTTATGTCGACAAGAATGCAGCCAATAGGAAATATACTGACAAAGTTTGAAAGACTAGTGAGGGATATTGCTCGATCTCATAATAAAAAGATCAATTTAAATTTAATGGGTTCAGAAACAGAGCTAGATAAAAGTTTGTTGGAAGCAATTAAGGATCCATTAGTACATATTATTAGAAACTCATGCGATCACGGGATAGAGGACCTTCCTGGACGGAAATCAGCTGGGAAAGCCGAGCATGGGACCGTTACGATCAAAGCCTATAATGAAAGTGGACAGGTTACTATTGAGATTTTTGATGACGGTAAAGGTCTTGACCCTCAAAAAATTGGTCAAAAAGCTGTGGAAAAAGGGATTATCTCAGAAGCCAAATTAAACGAAATGTCAGAGAGCCAGATTATAAACTTGATTTTTAAACCTGGATTTTCTACCGCGGAAAAAGTTACAAATATTTCAGGTCGTGGTGTTGGAATGGATGTTGTTAAAACCAATATTGAAAAAATTGGAGGAACTGTATCTGTAAATTCGAATCTAGGACATGGAACAAATTTTAAACTCAGAATTCCGTTAACATTGGCCATCGTTCCATCTTTAATGATTAAAAGTAAGGGAGAGAACTTTGCGATCCCTCAGCTAAATTTAGTTGAGTTAGTTAGACTAGAGACGAGCCAAGATCACGAGCAAATCGAAACTTTCTCTGGCAGCGAATTTTTAAGGCTTAGAGGAAAACTCACCCCAATTTTTCGCTTAGATAAAGAGTTGAATTTGGAGAAAGTCCAACAGAAATCAAAAGAAATCAACCAAATCAATTCTCTTGATGCCTTAAATAATATAGATAAGGAGGAATCAGGCAACCTTCATTTAGTGGACGAAGATCATGAAGCTGTGAATATTGTGATTTTAAATGCTGAAGATAATATCTTTGGAATTGTTGTCGATGAAATAATGGACACCGAAGAGATTGTTGTTAAGGCATTAAATAATAAGCTTAAAGACATTAAGATTTTCGGTGGCGCTACGATTATGGGAGATGGAAGTGTGGCCCTTATCCTTGATGCAATAGGATTTTTGAGTGAAGTAAGTCATATTGATATCGAAAAAGCGGAAGACTTAACTGATGACTCAAATGCACTTAATGCTTTTGATGCCTCTTTTGAGTACCAGGAAAATCTACTCTTTAAACTATATGACGACCGTGTTTATGCTATCCCATTGACACTTGTCTCCAGACTAGAAGAATTTGATGCCGATAAAATCGAGAAGACTGGTAGCCAAAAAATAGTTAGGTATCTAGACGCGCCAATGCCACTTATCGGAGTAGAAAAGGCATTAAATTTAGAAGGGAAATCGATCCTTGAGGAAGAAAGCTTACCAGAAGGAAGCAGTCTCTCTTGTATCGTTACTAAAATTAGAGGGCGTAATTTTGGAATTATTGTCAAAGAAGTTATGGACATCTCAATTGATCACACCAATATCGATGACACAGCAGTTGATCGAGAAGGGATAATTGGAACTATATTTATTGATGAAAAAACAGTTCCTCTTCTTGATCTCTATTCAATTCTCGCTGCTCAAAACCTTGGTGTTTCGAATAAAGAGAGAACAAACGCTAAAATGACACCAAAAACAATTCTTTTAGTAGACGATTCTCCTATGTATAGAAAATTAGAAGCAGATTCGTTGCGCGAAATTGGTTATACGGTTATCACCGCAAATCACGGTCTGGATGGTTTCGAAAAACTTCGAGATCAAGATTTTGATTTATTAATTACCGATATTGAAATGCCACATTTAGACGGTTTTGGGTTCGCTAAAAAAGTAAGAGATGAGCTTCCAGCAAAGAAGATACCGATTATTGCATTATCAACTCGTGTATCTGAAAAGGATTTAGAAAAAGGGCGCGAAAGCGGCTTCAACCACCACCTGGAAAAGTTTAGGAAAGAAGAAGTTGTCGATTTAGTTAATAGCATTTTACAAGGATCAAATTATGGAAATAGTTCAACAGCAAGCTAATCAGTATTGTGGTTTTAAGATCGCAGGTGAAGAATACGCTATACCAGTTATGGAAGTTCAGGAGGTAATTAAGCCTCTTCAAGTAACCTCAGTTCCTCTCGCTCAGGATGAAATACGTGGGCTCATAAATTTAAGGGGCCAGATAGTCACTTCTTTGAGTTTAAGAAAGCTTTTTGGTCAAGATGAACATTTGAGTCAAGACTATATGAATATAATAGTTAAGGGAGATGATGGACTCTACTCTTTAGTTGTGGACGAAGTTACCGATATTATAGATGTAGAAGAAGAATCAGTAGAAAGAGTGCCGGATACGATTAATCCGAGAATCAAAAGATTTGTCGATCGTATTTTTAAAAGAAGCAAAGGGCTCGTTATTCTTCTTAAAATTGACGAGCTAATTAAGTTAGAAGAGAAAAGAGTAAAATGAAAGTATTGATTGTTGATGATTCCGTAGTGTATAGATCTGCCATAAAAAGTGCCCTAACAGGTTCAGGGCAGGATTATGAAATAGACATTGCCGCCAACGGAAAAATTGCAATCGATAAATTAAAAATGAAAGAATATGATATCGTAACTCTAGACTTAGAGATGCCTGTCATGGATGGCCTAGAGACAATTAAGGCCATTAGAGAATTCAACAATAAAGTTCCAGTAATTATTTTTTCGGCTCAAAACGTAAATGCAGCCAATAAAACACTTCATGCCTTAGAGATAGGGGCGAACGATTTTGTGAAAAAAATCGAAGGAGGATCAAATCTTGATGAAAACATTAAGATGATTCAACAAGAATTACTTCCTAGATTTAAGGCCCTCGCTGGAAGAATAAAAGGGGCGACTGGTGTAAATGTTAAAGAGCCAGTGGTAGAAAAAATTATTTCTACCCCAGTTCGAGAAAAAAACTTTTTGCAGGTTTGTGACTTTTATCCAAGTATCTTATGTATTGCAAGTTCTACTGGTGGTCCAGATGTCTTAAAGAAAATTTTTTCTGATCTTGAAAAACTACCTATTCCAGTTTTGATTGTTCAGCATATGCCGCCCGTATTTACAACTCAATTGGCAAAAGGCCTTGATCAAATATCAAAAATGACGGTTAAAGAAGCTGCCGTAGGGGATATCATTGAGCCAGGAGTGGCTTATCTTGCACCTGGGGACTTCCATATGGTGATCGAAAAAAAGAATGATAAATATCAGATAAACCTAAATCAAGACCCAAAAGTTTGTTATGTGAGACCTGCTGCTGATGTGACTTTTCAGTCTGTGGCCGAAAACTTCACTGGAAAGGTACTAGGAGTCGTTTTAACAGGTATGGGGAACGACGGAGCAAATGGGTCAGGAATGCTTAAAAACAAAGATTGTCGGATACTCATTCAAGACGAAGATTCAAGTGTTGTATGGGGAATGCCGAAAGCGGTATATGAGAAGGGGTTTTACGATATTCGCTTAACACCTTCTGACATCGTAAAAGCAATTAATAGAATGACTTTGAGGTAAAAATGAAAATTTTGATCGTAGATGATTCAAATGCAATCGCCATGGTGGTGAGTGAGTACATTAAAGAATTAGGCTTTGAAGCTTATCATGCCTCAAATGGCAAAGATGCGGTCGATATGATCTCACAGGACGACAACTTTGACTTGATTCTATTGGACTGGAACATGCCAGTGATGGACGGGCTTAGTTTTCTTGAATTCAATCAAGAAAATGATTTGACCAAAAGCCCGATCATGATGATGACCACAGAGAACAAACCAGAAAAGATTATGAAAGCGCTAGAGCTAGGCGCGCTTGAATATATTATGAAACCTTTTAGTAAAGAGATCTTAGAGTTAAAAATACAAACCCTTAAAAAAGCAGCGGCGTAGTTATGGACAATAAACCTGTATATCCCATTCTCGCAAAATTTGTATTTGATAATACTGGGATTTTCTATGGCGAGAGAGACTACTATAGGCTCGACAGTAGAATTGATAAAATAATTAGAGAGCTTAACTTAAGCTCGGAAGATACTTTGATTGAGCATATTAAATCGGGACACGATCAAGAGGTAAAAGCTAAAATTATTGATATTTGCACTAATAATGAAACTTTCTTCTTTCGGGATCAGAATCCTTTTAATGCATTAAAAGATGATATTCTACCTGATTTTATTAATCAAAAGCGCGTGCCAGAGATCAATATTTGGTCTTGTGCTTGCTCTAGTGGGCAGGAACCGCTTTCAATTCTTATGACAATTTTTGAAAAATATCCTTATCAAAATATCAAGCTCGATGCGACAGACATCTCTAAAACTATCTTAGAGAAAGCGAAGTCAGGAATCTACAATAGTTTGGAAGCTCAAAGAGGTTTGCCAATTCAAAACCTCATCAAATATTTTCAACAAGTTGAAAATAATTGCTGGAAGGCAAAACCCGAACTTCTCAATAAAATTTCCTATGGAGAATTTAATCTTTTTAGTAACAATTATCCTAAAGAGAAATACCATGTGATTTTTTGTCGAAATGTTTTGATCTATCAGAATATGGAAAACAAAAATAAAATCCTAGATAAGCTCTATGACTCACTGGTTCCTGGAGGGTATTTAATCATGGGAGCCGGAGAATCTCTGATTGGTAGCTCTATAGAACTTGAGCAAAAAAGTATGGCCGGAACCATGGTATTTAAAAAGAAAGACGCAGCTAATAAAGCCGCAGCATAAATTAAGTAAAAGACAAGGACGTTATTGTCGATAAGTAAACATGAGGTTAAAAAATGTCTAATGACATGATCGGTGATTTTCAAATTGAAGCTACTGAGCTGCTAGACGAGGCGGAAGATAGTCTATTAGAGCTGGATAAAGGTGGCGACTACAAAGAATGCTACAATCAGCTCTTTAGGGCCTTTCATAGTATTAAAGGTGCGGCGGGAATGTTCGGTATCGACGATCTTCAAAAGCATATGCATTATCTTGAAAATCTACTATCTAATAAACAATCTTTAGAGAACCTCAGTACTGCTACAATTGATTATTTTCTTACTGGCGTGGATGGAGCAAGAAAAATATTAAATCAAGAAGATATTCAATTTGAATATTATGATCCTGATAGTGAGTCTCCTTCGGGGACGGGAGATACAGCAGCTACCACGCAAGACATCGCTAAAGAAAAATTTGGTAGAGAGAAAAATACTGGCGAGATTTGGCTCGTAGATGATGAAGAGGATATTTTAGATATTCTTGAAATTCATCTTGTTGAATATCAGTACAAAGTAAAAAAGTTTCTAAATCCCCTTAATTTACTAAAAGAATTGGAGACTGCAACCCCTGACTTAATCGTCTCTGATATTAATATGCCGGAGATGAATGGTGTTGAACTTGTTAAACAAGTAAATGCAAAACGACCACACCTTCCAGTTGTTGTTGTGTCAGGTTTTGTGACGAAGGAAGTATGCCTCAATATTATTCGCGATGGTGTTACTGGGGTAATCGAAAAGCCGTTTTTGAAAGAGGATTTCATAAAGCTCGTAGAACTAAATGTAAATCGCTATCAAAGTATCAAACTATTGAATAAGAGTATAGATTTACTTATCTATCAATTTGAGAATTTCCCTGATATTGCAGGAAGTGAAAAAGGTTTTTTTGATCACTTCAGGGCAGAACTCAAATATATTTTAAAGCAGAAAAATAATTTGTATAAAAAACTAAGGTAGAATTGATATGGAAAGCAAGTATCAAATAGTTTGTGTGGATGACGATAAAGATGTTTTAGATATCTTGGTCGATACCATTGAAGACTTAGGATACTCTGCCCAAGGTTTTACTAGTCCTCAGATAGCTACCGAGTTTATCGAAAAAAATCGCCATCAAATAGTTTTAATTTTGTCTGATTTAAGAATGGACGATGTGAATGGATTTGAATTTAAAAGAGATCTTCCAAAACTTACTCAAGAGATACCATTTGTTATCATCACTGGCTACTGGACTCAGGAGATGTCAGCGAAGGCCATGGAAATTGGTATTGAGGCGTTTCTAGAAAAACCAGTAAAAGCTGAAATCCTTAAAGATCAAATTGATCGTTTTGCCAAAAAACGCGAAGAAACTCTAAACGAAGAACGCGAAATGGTAGAGGGCTTTCTAGATGAAACCACGCCTATGCTAGATGAGATTGAATCCCTCATTCTAGAATTGGAGGAAAGCTCAGATAAAGAACAAACACTATCAGTTTATTTTAGATTGCTTCATACTATTAAAGGAACCGCTTCATGTGTAGGACTAACTCGTCTGGGAGACTACACTCATAAGTATGAAGATTTTATTGGAGAGTTAAGAAATAAAGTTGTGCTGGTAAATACTGGGTCTATCAATGTTCTCTTGTCTGGGCTCGACGATTTAAAGCAGTTTTTTAAAATGGTTGATGACGTTGGTAATGATAACGAAGTTGAATTCCAGCATCTGATAGGTAAATTCACTGATCTAGATAAACTGGCAGCGAGTACCAACGATACCGAAGAGAAAGAAGTTCAGAAAGAGCAAGTTGTTGATAATAAAAAAAGTGCTGAAGATGATAAGATGACTGTCTCTATGTCAGTTTTGAATCAGTTTATGGAGGAGTCCGGAGAACTCACAGTTATCAGGAATTCAATTCTCAAGACCGTAAATAAAATTGAAGGGCGTTATAGGGGAGATGAAGATATAGAGCAGTTAAACGAGCTCTTAACTGGAATGTACTCTGTCACTTCAAACATCCAAAATAAAATAACCGAAATGAGGAAAGTTCCTCTGAAAAATACTTTTCGTCCATTTAAACGACTTGTTCGTGATTTATGTAAAAAATTAGGAAAAGATGTTGAACTTGAGATTAAAGGTGAGGATCTTCTCGTAGATAATATCGTCGCCAAGCTCTATAGCAATACGATGATTCATATTATTAGGAACAGTCTTGATCATGGGATTGAGACGATTGCTAAAAGAGAAGAAAAGGGAAAAAATCCTACTGGTAAACTGACTATCGAAGCTTATCCTCTAGGTGAGGATATTGTCTTGAAAGTAAGTGATGATGGAAATGGAGTCGACCCCGAAATTATAAAAAATAAAGCCATAGAAAAGGGGCTCTACACCCCTGAAGAAATTGCAGATATGTCTAGTTTGCAGATCATCAATATCATTTTTGATTCAGGCTTTAGTACCGCTGAACAGGTATCTGATCTCTCGGGAAGAGGGGTTGGAATGGATATGGTTCGTGGATCTTTTCGAGACATGGGCGGTGAAGTTTATGTGCAAAGTGAAAAAGGTCAGGGTTCTATTTTTACCCTAAAAGTTCCTATCCCAAAATCAGTTTTAATTATCAACACTCTCTCTGTAGAGAATAACGGTAAGATTGTTTTGTTTCAAATGGAAGAAGTGGCAGAAGTATTACAGTTTAATGAATCCAGCCATTCCACGCGTATCTTTGAGACTGATGGACAAAAAATGCTCGAGCAGAATAATGAGATGATCGAGTTACTAAAGCTTTCGGATATTTTTGAAGAACCGTATAATGAGCCAACAGACGGGCATTATAATATTGTAATCCTCAGAGTTGGGGAGAAGAAATTTGGCCTCATTGTAGATACGATTTTTGAATTTGAAGAAGTCGTTTTAAGAAAAATCACGCCTCAGATTCATTCGCACTCGCTTTATCACGGGGCAAGTTTAGTTGGTGCCGGAGAAGTGGCCATGATTGTATCCTCTGAAGGTATCGCTCATAAAATGGGACTTGAGATCAAGCAAGTAGAGCACAGCTTAGCTGAAGTAGAAGAGAAGAAGGTATCCCATGAGTTGTCAGAATATATGATTTTTGACTACACAGATACTCATGATCAACTCTGTATTAATCTCTCTCAAGTTGATAGATTTGAGAGAATTTCACCTGATAAAATTGAGCGAATTGGGACAAACTTCATCATTCGCTACCTCGATCGAAATTTGCTATTGGTAGATCCGGGTCATGTGCTTGGGTTGACTGATGAATGCCGTCTTGAAAACGGACATTACCAACAATTAGAAGATTTTGATGTGATTGTTATCCGCGGAGAACGAAAGTTGATGGGATTAATTGTAAATGAATTAGGGGAGATCGTTCCTACTGAGCAGGTAGTAAACTTAGATACAGTTAATAATCCAGGATTAAAAGGTTCCTTGTATCTTGATGGAGTGACTGTCTGTGAAGTTGATGTGGATTATATTGAAGAGAAGACTAGTAAGCGAATGAAGATTCAGGTTGATAACAATTTTAAACTAGCAAAAGCAGCTTAAAAAAAAGGCCTCTCTTGCGAGAGACCCTTTTTACTTTTGCCGTTTAATAATTATCTACCGAAGTCGCCATCGATCATATCTTTAAATCTTCTTTCACCTTCACTGCTACTGAATTCACCTGCAGAGTATTTTAGCTCATCGTAATTCCACTCAGTTTGAGTATATTTGTTTCTTCCATCTTGAGCTGCCTCAGCTGTGTATGCGCTATAAGGTACCGCCATGATGTGGTTGTATCCAGAGTCACCCAGAGCAAGTGATCTTAGGTCAATCTCATTCCAGTAGTACATTGGAGCCTCTGTATAGTAACACCATTCACCTTCATGATCCTTGTCTACATCTGCGATCGAATCAACCTTTTTGCACTTCATATCAATTCGCTCATTATCCGCCATTCCTAGGCTTTTGTATGTTTGCTTCAACTGGTTAAGTTCAGCTGTATATTTATTAATTTTTCTACTGCTAGAAGTTTTTCTTATTTTTCCTTCAAGCTTTCTCATTTCATATTCTAGGTGACCTTTTCTAACATCCCATAATATTTCACCTCTAACTGCTAAACCTTCAAGCCACTCTTCAGGTGATAGAGGCTTTTGCTGAAGGTCCCATCTTTTATGCTCTAAGAACTCATCTGGACTAAGTACTTTTCCTTTAACTGTTCTTTCTGCATCTGTTAGCTGACGAGCTTCTTCAATGGTAGGCACACCAGTTGCAAGTTTTAGTGATTTATCTAGTACAATTTTTTCGCCGTCTAGAGTCGTGATCACCGGAGCCACGTGATAATCCCAAGCGATGTTACTCTTAGCCATTCCAACTGATCTATAATATGCCCCACTGTCACCAGCTGCATTGATCCTCGCTAATTTAGTCATCCAACCTCCACCTTGTCCAAGGAGGTCAAGTTCTCTGTTGAATTTATCTGTATAGTGAATAAAAATCTTAGTTGATTTAACTCCAAATCTTCTTTCAAGATTATAAGACCAAATATGGGCCCTTTTATAACAATCTTTATCATCGAGGTCCGTAGTCATTGAATCCCAAAACGCTCCTTCGATATCAGATCTAGAATGCTCTGATGGAGTGTAGTTTTCCATTGGGTTCATTGCTGTTGTTTGGTTTGCTTGTGCTAGTCCACTAGCTACGATTAATGCTGGCAAAAGTAGTTTTTTCATTTAATACCCCTTTGAGTGGTAATGAAGTTAGTAAGTAATTATTTAAACTGCGAGAGAAGTTTTAGCACCGCGTCAAAAATAAGTCATTATTTATTTTGGGCACTGTGTAAAAAATATTGACACTTGATGTAAGTGTTTGAATTTGCTATGTAGAACTTAGAATACTTGAGCTGTAAGCTCATGTTAGTTGTATTTTTAACACTTAATTTTTATAAAATCCTCCGGGAGAATCAATATGAAGAGAGTATTTCTATTATTTTGCGTTTTGAGCGCCATAAACGTTCTAGCAGAAGAGGCTAAAACGACTATTATTTATGGTGAGGATAACCGCCAAGATATCAATCAAGTTAACAACGATAAAATTAAACTTCTTTCTAAGTCAATTGCAGGGAGAGTTTTTAATTTTTCTTTCAACAAAGACGAAGAAAAAAATAATATCAGCTTTGATGAAGCGCCAACTTTATCAAGCCCTATGTCGGCAAAAGTTTGTAGTGACCAAAGATTTAAAGATCAAAAAACAGCTGTTGATTGCACAGGCTTTTTAGTTGGAGAAGACTTACTAGTTACAGCAGGACATTGTGTTGTCGATCACGGTCAGACTGCAGAGGATGAAATCACGAGAGACTGTGCAGGCTCTTCTTGGTTGTTTGAATACACGTCAGAGTCGGATTTAAATAATGTAAATGTAGATGATGTATATGGGTGCAAAAAAGTTATCTTAGGTAAAAACCATGAGGTTGTAGATTTTGCACTTATTCAATTGGATAGAAAAGTTGTGGGAAGAAAGCCATTGAAAATTGCAGAAAAAAATATTTCACTGGCACAGAAAATATTTGTCATGGGACACCCTTCAGGTTTGCCTCTAAAATATGCTGACGGTGCAAGAGTTTTTGAAACTGAGGAAGCTTATTTCGCGACAAACCTTGATACTTTTGGTGGTAACTCAGGTTCTCCTGTTTTCAATGCCGATACACTAGAAGTTGAAGGAATTCTTGTTCGTGGTGATACTGATTACGTTGTTTCTTTCGAGGATAATGGCGAAAGATGTCGTAAAGTGAATACTTGCGATAACGAAAGAGAGAACTGCCAAGAAGAAGATCCTAATATTCTTGGCGAGCATGTTACCTATATTAGTTTAATTAAAGATAGCCTTTAAGCGTTAGTTGGAGAGTGTGAGTCCAACGTCGATCACACTCTCTGACCTTATTAGTCCCGCCAAATCTTCTAACTTCACACCACCGTTCATTATTTTTTCTTTAATCTGTTTATAATTATAATCTGGAAATTTTGTTTTAACCAAGGCAGCTAACCCAGATACTAAAGGCGTGGCCATCGATGTTCCCATCTGTGAAACATAAGGTGCTTCACTTTGATCACATGGACCATAGCAACTAGGGATTGCCGCTGAAAGGAGTCCTCCACTATAGCTATCACCACCTGGAGCTGCTATATCAACCGTCGCTCCACCAAAATTAGAGTAACTCGTTAAACCATTATATGAGTCAACTGCTGCTACTGATATCACATTGTCTTGATTGATGTTTGCTGGGTATACTGGAGCATTGTCATTACAGTCTCCAAGCCCATCAGAGCCACCATTGCCTGCAGCGGCTATGACCAATACATCTTTTTCTTTTGCTAGCTTTACAGAATTAATCATACTTCTAATTTCGTCATTTATTTGGGAACCACCTTCACCACCTAAAGACATATTGATGATATCTGCACCCTGATCTATGGCGTATAAAATTCCTGCTGCTATGGTTCCAAGATCGCCGCGACCATCAGCTCCTAAAACTTTGATCGGTAGAATTTTAGCTTGGGGAGCTATTCCAGAAACTGTACTGGCCGCAAGACCAGCTACATGGGTACCGTGCCCATGATCGTCTAAAGGGTAGGCGTCACCATTATAAAAATCCCAACCTACATAATCATCCACAAAACCGTTTCCATCATTGTCACGGCCATCCTCATTTGATCCATGCGGATCATTTGAATTTGTTTTAATATTAGGACTTAGATGAGGGTGGTTATAATAAACACCAGTATCTATAACTGCGATAACGGCAGCCTCTCCTTGGTTGTCAGCTCCGTCTGCATTAACTTGATCTAGATGAGAAAAATATCTTCCAGGATTTGAAGGTCTACCTTGAATTGAGTGAGCGCCATAGTAAGGATAGTCGCCATAACTTTGAACATTAAAATCACCTTCAACTAAAACCTCATTAAAGACCTTGTTCACTTTGAAGTTGGATCTCGGAAGATGTTTTTTCAACTCATCCATAGAGATACCAATGTATTCTATAATTTTTCTTTTTTCATTGATGACTCGAAATGAAATACCCAGCTTGGCGGAAAGTTGTTCAGCTTGAGCCTTAGATGTACAACTTGCAATAATTCCTGCCTCATTTTGAGAGCGTGGGGCACTGTTTTTTTCGCCAATGCCTTTTCCGCATGAAATTAATAATAAAAGACAGCCTAAAACCGTCAGGTTCGAATTCCGTTTCATAAGCACCTCTTGTGATCGATCTTCCTGATCGACACCCATAATTTAGCAAGTTCCGTACCAACAAAGGAAGCGGGAAAACGACGACTTGCGCAAGACTATTGGGCTCCAGTGCCATTTTGGGGTGACAAAAGAGTGACAAGCTTTGCGAAGCTATTGAAATTGGGTATAAATGCTGTATGGATCAGATTCAGATAAATGGCGCAAAAGTTCACAATCTACAAAACATCAGCATAGATATTCCTAGAAATAAGTTAACTGTAATTACAGGACCCTCTGGTTCGGGAAAATCATCTTTAGCTTTTGATACTCTCTATGCTGAAGGGCAAAGGCGCTATATCGAGTCGCTCTCTAGTTATGCCAGACAGTTTTTAGGACAAATGGAGCCACCTGATGTGGAGAGTATTTCTGGTCTTAGTCCTGCCATCGCTATTGACCAAAAGTCCACTAGTAAAAACCCGCGTTCAACTGTGGGGACGATTACAGAGATCTACGATTATCTAAGAGTCTTGTTTGCGAGAGTCGGAGATGCTTTCTGTCCACTTACAGGTGATAGTTTGGAAGCTCAAAGTGCAGAGCAAATTGTAAAAAAATTAATGGAGAAAAAAGCCGGGACAAAACTACAAATACTGGCGCCAGTGATTCGCGATCAAAAAGGTGAGCATAGGGATCTCATTCAAAAGTATATGTCTTTTGGTTTTTCTAAAGCTCGTGCTAACGGAAAATTAACCACCCTTGATGATGATTTAAAGCTGCATAAAACGAAAAAGAATAACCTAGATATCATCATCGATCGTATTGTTGTTAAAGATGGAATTAAGACAAGGCTTACGGACTCTGTTGAACAGGCCTTGAAATTTGGAGAAGGTCATTTGTATGTTCTTGTTGATGATCAAGAAGAATTTTACAGCGAGCATTTGTACTCCCCAAGTTCAGGCATATCTTATCCAGCTCTTGAGCCGAGGCTTTTTTCTTTTAATTCTCCTTTAGGAGCTTGTGAGGAATGTAACGGTTTAGGTGAGACTAAAGTTTTTGATCGAGATAAATATGTCTTAGATGAAAATCTCTCATTTGCTGATGGAGCGATATTAGCTCTAGGAAAACACGGTAGTTTTTATTACCAGATGGTTCGCTGTATTTTAGAGGAAGAAGGAGTGGACCTGAGTCGACCTCTTAATAAATGGCCTGCTAAAATCCGCAAAATTATTTTTGAAGGAAGTGATAAAGAGTATACCTATAAATTTGAGTCTGAAAATTCTAGTTATCAATTTACTAAAGCGTTTGCTGGCCTTGATGCTTGGCTTGATAAAAAATACCGCGAAAGTGCCTCGGATAAAGTTCGCTCAGATCTTGAGCAATTTATGAATATTCAAACTTGTCCCAAATGTGAAGGAAAGAGATTAAACCCTTATGCATTAGCGGTAAAAATTGGTGATAAAGGAATTATGGAGATTTGTGAATTCTCCATTGAAGATGCTCATCATTTTTTTCAAGGTTTAAGTTTTGAAGGGCATAAAAAAATCATAGCCGTAAAACTGTTAAAAGAGATTCAAAATAGGCTTAAGTTTCTAGTAGATGTGGGTTTAACATATTTAACCATTAATAGGGCTGCGAACTCTTTATCTGGGGGAGAGTCCCAGCGAATAAGACTAGCTACGCAAATAGGATCGGCTTTATCGGGCGTGCTTTATGTTTTGGATGAGCCTAGCATAGGGCTTCACCAAAGGGACAATGATAAGCTTATTCAGACTTTAATAAATCTGCGCGACCTGGGAAATACTGTCATTGTGGTAGAACACGATGAAGATACTATGCTAGCCAGTGATTATCTTATTGATATTGGACCGGGAGCTGGCATCCACGGTGGAAAAATTGTGGCCAAAGGAACTCCAAAAGAAGTTTTAAAAGCTAAAACAGTAACAGCTGATTTTCTCGCGGGCAGACAAAAGATTGCAATTCCAGAAACAAGAAGACAATTAACAGATGCTTTGAAATTAAAAGGTGTCACAAAAAATAATTTAAAAAACTTAGAAGTAGAAATTCCGATTGGGGGACTGGTGACAATTACTGGTGTTTCAGGGTCCGGAAAATCAACACTTGTTCATAGCGCACTTGTTCCAGCTGTTAAAAACTATCTAGCAAAAAAACATCCAAGTAATACTTGCTATAAAAGTATTACTGGGGTTTCAAAAATAGATCAGGTCATCGAAATTGATCAAAGCCCGATTGGAAAAACTCCAAAGTCTAACCCTGCTACTTACACTAAATTATTTGATCAAATTCGGGCCCTCTACGCCAATACCAATGAAGCCAAGATTCGAGGCTATAAGCAGGGAAGATTCAGTTTTAATGTTAAAGGTGGAAGATGTGAAACCTGCGAAGGAAATGGACAGTTAAAAGTTGAGATGAGTTTTCTTCCCGATGTATATGTGACTTGTACTGATTGTCTAGGTCAGCGCTATAACGAGGAAACTTTAAATATAACCTACAGAGGAAAAAATATCGCTGAGGTTCTCAATATGTCGATTGAAGAGGCGAGGGACTTTTTTAAAAATCATAAAAAAATTCACCGCGCCCTCGATACACTTTTTTCAGTTGGACTTGGGTATATTAAACTTGGTCAAAGTTCAACGACTCTCTCTGGAGGTGAAGCTCAAAGACTTAAGCTTTCAAGAGAGCTTTCTAAAGCAACCAGAGGTCATTGCTTGTATGTCCTGGATGAGCCTACCACTGGACTTCATTTTAAAGATATCAAAGTTCTTCTAGATGCCCTCGAACGATTAATTGAACAAGGTCATTCCGTATTGGTTATTGAACATAATATGGATGTCATAAAAGTGAGTGATCATATTATTGACCTGGGGCCTGAAGGTGGAGTCAATGGTGGAGAGATCGTAACTCAGGGGACTCCTGAAGAAGTTGCTAAAGAAAAAAAATCACTAACTGGAAAATATCTTAAAAAGGTTTTGAAATGAAGTTATTAATCAAAAACGCCAAGACTATTAAAGCTCTTTTAGGAGAAGAGACAGAGCAAGAAGTTATTGTAAATCTTGCAATCGATGGAAATAAAATTTTAAAAATTAGTGATACGGAAATCTCAGGTGACTTTGATCGTGTCATTGATGCCAAAGGCTTTTTTCTCTCGCCTGGTCTTGTTGATCCTCAGGTTCATTTCAGAGAACCAGGCATGGAATATAAGGAAGATATTGAATCGGGGAGTCGTGCTGCCATTAAAGGTGGTTTTACTACCGTCATCTCTATGCCAAATACTTCTCCCACTGCTGATAAGGCAGAGGTTGTGGCCAGGATGTGGAAAAGGTCGCAGGAAGTGGGACTTTGTAAAGTCTATCCAACTGGTGCCGTGAGCTTTGGATTAAAAGGAGAGAGTATTACTGACTTCGCTTCTTTGAAAGAAGCAGGTGCAATTGCATTAACGGATGATGGCAAAGGGGTTCAAAACGATGACCTCTTTAGGCAAGCACTGATTGAAGCGAAAAAAGTGGATCTTCCAGTTCTAGATCACTCTGAAGATGAATCTCTTTCTCTTGGAGGAGCTATTCATGCTGGAGAGGTTTCCAAAAAATACGGTATTAAAGGAATTGATTCAAACTCTGAAGCTGTTCATGTGGAGAGAGGTTGTCAAATGAGCGAAGAAACGGGAGGACATTATCATGTACTTCATGTTTCCACCGCTAGATCGATTGAAGCAATAAGACAGGCAAAAGCTAGAGGAGCAAGAGTTACTGTGGAAGTTTCTCCACATCACCTTCTTTTGAGTGATGAAGATATACCAGAAAGAGAAGATGGAAGCCTAAATCCCAATTGGAAAATGAATCCACCATTAAGGTCGAAGGAAGATAGAGAAGCCTGTCAAAAAGCACTTTTAGATGGAACAATAGATGCGATTGCAACCGATCATGCTCCCCATGCTCCTGATGAAAAAGCACAGCCAATTGAAAAAGCTCCTTTTGGAATTATTGGTCTTGAGACTGCTTTTCCTCTGGTTTATACCAATTTTGTTAAAACAGGTAAGCTAAGCCTTCGTAAATGTATAGATCTCATGAGTAAAAATGCTGGTGGTTTGTTTAAATTAGATTGTGGCGTTATAAAAGAGGGCTCTTTAGCGGATCTCGTGTTGTTTGATCTAGAAAATTCCTTTACAGTTAAAGAGAGCTTTTTTGCATCGAAATCCAAAAATTCACCTTTTATTGGGCACGAATTATTTGGAGAAACAAAATTAACTATCATGGAAGGTAAAATTGTCTTTGAAAATTGAAATGAATCCCGTACTTGAAAAAGCCTTTGAAAAAGCAAAATCCGCTAGAGAAAATGCCCAGGCCGAATATTCCAAAGTGAAAGTAGGAGCTGCTATTAAATTAAAGGGTAGCGATGAAATTTACTCCGGTTCGAATGTTGAATATGTGGTCAATGGTATTTCTGTTTGTGCTGAGAGATCGGCAATCAGTCATGCTGTTACCATGCAAGGTAAGCCGGATATAGAATATGTAGTGGTGTGCTCGAATACAGATCCAGTTCTTTACCCATGTGGAGTTTGTATGCAGGCTCTCTCTGAGTTTTGCACCCCTGAGCTTGATATTTATATTGCTAATCCAAATGGGATTCAGGAAAGAGTAAAGTTTAAAGAGATATTTACTCATCAATATGCCACTCTTCCTAAGGTATTAGATTAATTCATGCCCCTTTATTACCAGGTCGCAGTCAATATACCGATAAAAAATAGTGTCTATACTTATAAGTCAGATCAAGAGTTCATGCCTGGAGACTTAGTGGAAATACCGCTAGGAAAGAGAACTTCTCAAGGTGTTATTTTAGGAGTCACCCCTCCAGAAAAGAATGATGAACTTGATGGCGTTAAAATAAAGCTGATTAAAGGAAAAATTGAAAACTCTTTTCGCCTCACTCAAATTGAGCGCGAGATGTATGGTTGGATGAGCCGTTATTATCATTACTCTTTTGGCACGTTGATCTTTGATGGCCTTCCCAAGATTTTAAAACGTCCTAGAAAACCTGAGTTTACCCAAGGCCAAAATAAGGCTCTCGAATTCGAACTAAATACCGAGCAGAAACATATTTTTGATCAGATCTCTACTGCTAAAGAGGAAGGGTTCTCTCAGCATTATATTCATGGCGTTACTGGCTCTGGAAAGTCAGTTGTCTATCTAGAACTTATGAAAGAGGCTATTGCCGCCGGCCAGTCGGTTCAATTTTTATTACCAGAAATTAACCTTACTCCTCAGTTTACCGAGTTTTTTACTGAGCATTTAGATTGTCCTATTTTCACTTATCACTCAGGGGTAACTCCCTCTGAAAAATATAATATTTGGAAAGAGCTGCACGAAGGTGATAGACCAGTACTTATCATGGGAGTAAGAAGTTCAATTTTTCTTCCGATTAAAAAATTAGGACTGGTGATCGTCGATGAAGAGCACGATCAAAGTTTCAAACAAACAGATCGCTGTCCTTATAACGGAAGAGATGTGGCGATTAAAAAAGCACAACTGCATAATTGTAGGGTTGTTCTTGGTTCGGCTACTCCTGCAGTAGAAAATTTCAAAAATTTCCAAGAAGAAAGTGCTAACCGTAGGTATTACACTCTGACAGAGAGGGCGGCAGGTGGGAATCTACCCGAGTTAGTACTACTTGATACAAAAGATCGCTTTAAAGAAAATGATCCAGCTTGGCCATTTTTAGATGAGACTCTGGATTTAATTAATGAGCATGTCGATAGAGGAGAGCAAGTTCTCGTCTTTATCAATAAGCTTGGTTACTCTCAATACATTCAATGCCGTCATTGTGGGCATCAATTTGTGAATGAAAATTGTGGCTGCCAAAATAACCTTCGCTATTTTAAAAAGAAAAACCTATTAAGCTGCGCTCATTGTGAATTTAAAATGCCTATGCCAAAGAGTTGCCCTGAGTGTGGGAATATGACTTTGATGAATAAGGGCTTTGGAACGGAAAAAGTTCAGGATGTTCTGCAGGCGGTATACCCCAAGATGAGAATTGGGCGATTTGATCGTGATGAAATTAAGACTGTAAAAGACCTCACATAGGTATTAGATAAATTTCATAACCATGAATTGGATGTCTTTGTGGGTACTCAGATGCTCGCAAAAGGACATAATTTTAAACGAGTAAATTTAGTTGTGGTGCTTGGACTTGATTCAATGCTGAACTATGCAGATTTTCGGGCGCAGGAAAGAACTTATCAACTTTTAGAGCAGGTTGCCGGAAGGGCCGGACGCTATAGTGAGGGTGCTAAAGTTGTGGTCCAAACCATGAACGGCCACAATACTATTTTCCAGATGATTAAAGCCCATAGCTTTGATGGCTTTTTTAAGGAAGAGCTTCTATTACGTGAGCTTTGCCAATGCCCGCCTTACACTAAGATGGCGATGATCTTTTTCAGTTGTCGGTTTAGAGATAATTTAGTGCGCGAGATTTCTCAAGTGAGTATGAATCTGCAAAAGACTATTGATCAGCATTTGCCAGCTGTGAGGTTACTTGGGCCTGCACCTTTAAATATTGAAAAGAAAGCTAATCAGTTTACCTGGGGGATTATGCTTAAGACTAGTGAAGCAGGACAGCTGCATCAATTGTTGGCGAGTTTTGAGCAGAACTACCAAAAACCGCCCAATATCAGTTTCAAAATAGACGTGGATCCCCTGCAAGTTCTATAACTTAAGGAAGGGGGTCATGGCCACCACTGTGGAAGGGGTGACATTTGGAAATCCTCTTTACTGTTAAATAGATTGCTTTTGGAATAGAGAATTTTTCAAATGCCTCAAGTGCGTACTGAGAGCAGGATGGCTGGAAACGACACCTCGGGCCCAGGAGCGGTGAGATCGCAAGTCGGTAGAATTTAATCATTGTGATGAAGGGCCAGCGCATAAGCTGCATCCTAGTGCTATAAAACTTTCCTGACAAGCTAAGAATAATGCTAGACAGTGATAATAAGCTAGTGCAATTGAGGTATAATAGCAGTAACTTAACGTGTCGCGGGTCCTGCTAGACCTTTGCTAGACCTTTGCTAGACCTTTGCAACAGAGGAGTAAATATGATAAAAGACAGCTCTTTAAAAATGGAGAATGAAATGATTGAGCAGTCCTATAAAGACAATACAAGTGTAAAAACCAAAATGGTAAAAGATATTTTGGAATGTGACACTAAAGATGAAACTGGACTTAATGATTTCCAACAGTTACCGACGGAAGACTTTGTTGCTATCCCAAGAGTCGGAATAAATCGATTTAGACTTCCTATTGAATTCACAAATAAGTTTGGAGTGACTAGGTCTCACGACTGTGAAGCTTCGATGTATGTAAACCTAGAAGCGAACAAAAATGGTGTTTCCATGTCGAGACTTTGTACGATTCTTCAATCGGTTGCAACGACTGACAAAGTAAATTCAGAGTTCTTTAAAAACGTATTAAGAAGATATCGAATTGAGCTAGCGGATGAGGCGGATAAGGAATTAATCAATACAGCTCATTTAAAGCTAAGATTTAAGTTTCCGGTTAAGCAGAAGTCACTCAAAAGTGATAACTGGGGATGGCAATACTATCCTGTAATTCTTGAAGCGAAAGAGTCTAAAGAAAAAGGTTTCCAATTCTTTATGACTTTAACTTACGAATACTCTTCAACATGTCCTTGTTCACTCTCAATGGCCAAGCAATATGAGCAGGAATATGCTGCTGGTAAAACTGAAGAGGGCGTAGGAATTGGTGTACCTCACTCTCAAAGATCAAAGATGAGCATCACAGTTCAAGTAAACCCTGAAAGAGAGTTCTTTATTGAAGACTTGGTTCTTCTCGTACGTGAAGCTATTCCTACTGAAACACAAAGCTTAGTAAAAAGAGTAGATGAGCAAGCTTTTGCTATTTTAAATGGTACGCACCCAATGTTTGTAGAGCATGCTTCAACTAGAATTACTAAGGTCCTAAACCGTGAAGAAGAGCTAATCTTTGATTGGTTGGTAGAACTTGAGCATATTGAATCTCTTCATAGCCACAATGCAGCAGCGGTTGTCTATAAAGGTATTGAAAATGGGTTACGAGCTGATACAATCTTTTAATGAGCATCGGACCTGTAAGAAAACTAAAATCGTCACCCAATGATATTATAAACTACCAGCTTCCTCTAGGTGAGGAGCTGGTAGATATGAATCCTCTCATTGGAAAAAAAATCACGTTAAAACATACTGGAAATATCTTTTGTGTCGATACTGGCAAGAAGATCAAGAAAGCCTATGGCCAGGGCTACTCCTGGGAGTCCTTTATTACCAGACCAGAGTGTGATCAGTGCATTGTTCAACCTGAGCTTTGTCATTATTCTCGTGGGACTTGTAGAGATCCTGAGTGGGGTGAAAAACATTGTATGCAACCGCATGTGATCTACCTTTCTGTCACCTCAGGGCTTAAAGTCGGGATCACGCGAAAGACCCAAGTGCCAACTCGTTGGATTGATCAAGGTGCAGTAAAGGCAATAAAACTTTGTGAAGTTAAAAATAGGCTGACTTCAGGCCTAGTAGAAATTGAAATCGCTAAAAAAATGGCGGATAAAACTAACTGGCGCAATATGCTTAAAAATGTTTATGAAGACGTAGATCTTGTGGCCAAGAAAAAAGAAGTTTGGGCTGAATTTAAAGACCTATTTAAAAAGCATGATGTTACAGAAGTTGATGATGAGATCTTTACCGCCAACTATCCTGTTGAGAGATATCCCGAAAAGGTAAGCTCTTATAATTTTGATAAAAATCCAGTGATTGAGGATACCCTTATGGGAATTAAAGGGCAGTACCTGATCTTTGAAAAGGGTGTCATCAATATGCGTAAATTTCAAGGATATGAAGTAGAGCTCTAGATGGAAACCATTCTGATCATTGTTATCGTTCTTTTATGTCTTCTCATCATTGGGCTATTTGCTTTTACACTTATTTTTGCGATGAAATTCATGAAGATGAAAGAGCAGAAGCCACCAGAGAGTACGGCTTTAAAAGATAATATAGAGCAGAAAAATATCCCGGATGAGGTTAGACAGGCCATCGAACAAGCCAAGAATATTGGTGGAGGAAATCTCCTTGGTAGGACATGTGTCGATCACCCTGAGCTACCTGCAGTAGGAATGTGCTCGATTTCAAATCAGATTTATTGTGAACTCTGTTTGACTAAAGAAAACGACGTCAAAATTGCGAGAAAATACCTATCACTACTTCTCGATAATGAGTGGGAAAATATGTTTATGCTTCATAATGAAAAAGTTGGAGCAGATAAAATCAACGAACTGATGAGGATAAAAAGAAATCTTTGGGAAGAAGATCAAGTTCCCGTGATCACTCAAAAGCAATTTAAAATAAATATTGAAATAGACAAGATAGAGGACTACACTGCGGTTATGGTTCGAGATCAAGACCAGAACCTAGTAAAAAAAATGCTAAATTTTCTCGAGGACAGCGATGAC
Source organism: Bdellovibrionota bacterium (assembly GCA_036336775.1). GTDB lineage: Bacteria > Bdellovibrionota > Bacteriovoracia > Bacteriovoracales > Bacteriovoracaceae. The sequence goes on from JAYZFM010000006.1 coordinate 31,928, forward strand.
ACAACTCATTTATAACACTCTCAGTGGTAAGAAAGAAGAATTCAAATCAATCATTCCTAACCAAGTTAAAATGTATTTGTGTGGACCAACAGTTTATGACTTTCTACATATTGGAAATTTTAGAGGGGCCATTGTTTTTAACCTCATTCGAAACTGGCTTGAGTTTCAAGGTAATAAAGTCACAATGGTTTATAACTACACTGATGTAGATGATAAGATTATCAAGCGAGCCAATGATGAAGGTGTAGAGTGTTCTGATGTTACTGAAAGATTCATCAAAGAATTTGAAAAAGATTTTCATATGCTCGGACTCCGTCCTCATGATCACAACCCACGTGTTACTGAACATATGACTGATATCATCGAGATGATTGAGGGAATCGTTCGTAATCAAAAAGGCTATGTGGTTGATGGTGAAGTCTTTTTTGATACTCAGGCTCAAGAAGGTTATGGAAAATTATCTAAAAAGAAATTAGACGAGCTTGAAGCAGGCCATAGAGTTGATGTTGATGGTCGAAAAAAGCATCCAAGTGATTTTGTCTTATGGAAACCATCTAAACCTGGTGAACCATCATGGGATTCTCCTTGGGGGAAAGGACGTCCAGGCTGGCATATAGAATGTTCAGCTATGGTTAAGTCAATTCTTGGTGAAACGATAGATATTCACGGTGGTGGAATCGACCTGATTTTTCCTCACCATGAAAATGAAATAGCTCAAAGTGAAGGATGTAATTGTACCAACTATTGTAATTATTGGGTTCATAATGAATTTATAAATTTTGGTGCAGAAAAAATGAGTAAGTCTTTAGGTAATGTTATTACCGCTAGAAATTTTATGGAAACTTATCATCCTGAAATTTTGAAATATTTATTTCTATCGGCTCATTATAGAACACAGATGAGCATCACAGATGATAAGCTGATGCAGACAATTTCTGCTCTGACGCGAATTTATTCAGCTGTATTATTAGCTCAACAGACAATTGATATCGTCGAAGCTCCTGCTCAAGTTGATAAAGCCTTCGAGGCAAAACTAGAGGAACTCGATAAAAAAATCACTGAGTCTTTAAGTGATGATTTTAATACCGCTGAGATGATTTCATTTATTTTTGAGGGGGTAAGAGCATTCAATGCACTTGGCTTTGCAAATAAAGGAAAAAGAAATCCAATTCATAAAGGCTGTTCGGCTGCATTTGTTGAGTGGATGAAAAAATATGGAAGCATGAGTGCGCTATTTAATGATGAGCCGGCGAAAATTCTAGGTGAATTAGATGACGTTCTTATCAAGATGAAAAATATTGATCGAGCTCAGGTGGAAGAATTGATCGCTCAAAGAACAAAGGCCCGAGAAGACAAAGACTGGGCCAAAGCAGATGAGATGAGAGATAAACTTGCTGCCATGGATATTGAACTTCTAGACGGTCAGGCAAAGGGCTGGAGAGTTCGCGTTAGTGATTAAAGTTCTTTTCGTATGCTTAGGTAATATTTGTCGCTCGCCAGCGGCTGAGGCCGTTTTTAAAAATATCGTTGATTCGAATTCTTATTCTATCGATTCAGCGGGCACAGATGGTTATCATTCAGGAGAGGCAGCGGACTCGAGAATGAGAGCTGCGGCGGCTAATAGAGGGATCGACATTACTAGTCGCTCACGTAAGCTTTTAGCAAGTGATCTTGAGAGCTTTGACTATATCATCACCATGGATGATTCGAATTATAGCAATACAGTAAGATTGAGTCCTAAACATCAAAATAAAGTGATGAAATTTGCTGATTTTTTAGATGGTGAGTTTAAAAAATTCGATAAAGTTCCAGATCCATACTATGGAGGATCTGAAGGTTTCGATTTGGTGTTAGACCTTTTAGAAAACGGCAGTAAGAATCTCTTAAAAGAAATCGAAACTAATAGGTAAAAAAATAGCGCTCTTAAGAGCGCTATATAATTTACGAACTAAAACTTACTGACTTACCTAATGATTTAGATTGGCGACCGTGGAAGCTTTGAAGCTCATTGCGTTCTGCTTCTTCCTTACAACCAATACACATCGTGCTTGTTGGTCTGGCCTTTAATCTGGTAAAAGAAATAGGGGAGCCACACTCCTCGCACATTCCATACTCTTCAGAATCCATTAAAACCAAAGTCTTCATTAATTTTTTTAAATAAAGAGTTTCTCTGGTGGCAAATCTTAATTCTGCATGACGAATAATGTCATCATTTGCAGAATCAACTTCATCTCTACCAGAGCTAGAGTCATTGGCCGCTTTATGACCTTGTTCTAGATTTAGTTTATTGTGGATCCTCTCTCTTTCGGCTCTAACCTGATCTTCTAATTCCTTGAGCTGCTTCTTGGTTAGATGACGATTCATTCTTGAACTCATCGTTACTCTCCTTAGTAAAATTCCTCCAAAATGTGTGTAGAGTAATTAAACCTAAGAGATTAACCTTCGGCAATTGCTGTAAGATTTTATTAGGGTATTCACATAAGTATCAAGAAACACTGACTTTGTTTGAACATATGTTAAGTTAGTATGTGTTTTTTGCAGTAAGAATTTAAAGATTCTTTTGCTTGAAGTCCTTTCTCGCAAAAGAAATTAGTGTGTGATTCTTAAGTAAATTTTAGGTAAATTCTTTGAAATAAAAAAGCTAAAAATGTGCCACTAAAAAAGTTTTTTTTCAAAATCATTTAATTATTAAGGATTTATGACTGCAAATGGCCTTGAATAATTTTTAAGATTGTCTCATCATCTAAATAAATTTTTTGTTGAGAAAGATAGCTCTCGACTTCTTTAATTTTGCTCTCAAGCTCTGCAAGTTCGGATAAAAGCTTCATTGAGTTTTGGACAATCATTATGGCCTCCCAGTTTCTTTAATTATAAAGCATCTGTTCGGTATATCAAACAAAAATATGAGTAATAAAACCTTTAAAATATCAGGGTTTTTAAAGAAAGAACTAAAAGTAGCGCTAAAAGAATCCTCTTTTTAGTCTTCTTAGAAACTCGTCCATTTAGCTTGACCCCAAATCGACTAGAGATAAGTGAGCCAATACCGAGAAAGAGAACTACGGAAATATTCACATTTCCAAGTTGAAGAGAATTAAAGTGAGGTAGATATATTCCAGGGAGTATCGGTGGCGCTGCCGTGAGGTGAGCGATAAGACCAGCACCTGTTGCAAAAACCATAGCTATATTGGCATAGGGTGCTACCCGTTTAATTCGCAGCTTAGATATCTCCAAAAAGGCAGGAGTGAATATAATCCCTCCACCTAGTCCTGTTATTGAAGAGAGAAGGGAGCCAAGAAGACCTATAATCATTAATTGAATTATAGGCACATCTTCTTGATTGTTCTGCTCACTCTCTTTTGGTTTATGTAGGATTGATTTGGCCATAATGATAAGAAGAGTGAATCCAAAAATTTTTTTCACAATTCCAGGCTCTAAGGCAAAGACGATACTACTTCCGAGCATCCCACCCAAGAGACACATAATCGCCAAAGGGATAATTTTTTTCCAATGGGGAAGTAGACCCTCTAATGCATATTGAATCGAATTAAGTGAAGTGATGAAAAAGATACTGCCTAGACTAGTTGAGATGACTTCAACGGGAGTGGCATTTGGATAGAAAGAATACAGGACTGGAACAGCAATACTCCCACCACCAATTCCTAGGAAAGAACTTACAAAACCCAATGCAAGTGCCAAAAATGTTAAGGCCATGATTTCATTCATTTTATTATCATAGCTCTATAGTCAGGCATCGACAATAAAAGGTGAGATTTGCCTGTGACTTGTTTTCAATCCCCACAATTAGGGTACAATATAGAAGGAATTCGTAAGACATGAAAAAAGGAGTTTTTATGAAACTTAAACTGGCAATTGCAGCCCTTGCTGCGACTTTGAGCATGAGTTCTTTTGCAGGATTTATGATTGAGCCTTACGCTGGGTTTGGAACTTATGCGACAACTTTAGATGCAGCTGCATTTGAAGATGCGGAAGCTTCAGGCGAAACTTACACATCTGTAGGTGCTAGAGCAGGTTATTCTCTTCTGCTTTTCTCTGGTGGTCTTGATCTTGAAATGATGGCAACAGGTGATGGAAATATCAACAACACTGCTTTTTGGGTTGGAGTAGATCTTCCAGTTCTTCTTCGCTTTTATGGAAAGTATATTTTCAGCTCTTCATTTGATTACGATAATGATGATGCTTCAAGCGTTGATTTAGAATTTGATAGTGGTTATGCGGTTGGTGTTGGTTTTACGGGACTACCATTTGTAGTTATTAACCTAGAAGTTTCAGCTCTTAATTATACTTTTGAAAACCCGCTTAATACTTCGCAAGATGTAGATTTTGGTGTGGCAGCGACTGCACTTACTGTTTCTCTACCTCTACCGTAACTTAAGGAGTTAAAATGAGAAAAGGAATTCTCATCATATTGGCGATGATCACGATGATCTATTACGCTGATAAAGCAAACGCAGCATTCTTACTTGAGCCTTATGTAGGATCTCAAATCGCTTCTACTTACGATATCGATGGTGGAGCAGATGGGGATATTTCAGGGACAGTTATTGGTGCAAAAATCGGTTTTACTCAAATGGGATTTAATTTCGGGTTGAATGGACAACGTGCTTCTTGGAATTTAGACCCGGAGACAGGCAGTGATTCTGATTATACTTTTACAAGGCTTGGAGCTTTTGTTGGTTACGATACGATGTTAGGTATCAGGCTTTGGGGAGAGTATATTTTTAGTTTTGAAGGGGTGAATGATGATGACTCAGATTCAAAACTAACTGAAGGATCAGGAACTTCTTTTGGTGTTGGATATAAGGTTATTCCATTTTTAAGTTTAAACTTTGAAATAAGTAATCTTGCAACCGCTAAAGCTGAAACTTCTGTTTTGGAGTTTGACTCTGATAGAGCATACACAAGTTATGTCTTGAGTGTGTCTCTTCCATTTTCAATTTAATAAATAATGGAGTGTGGGGTGTAATGACCTCACACTTTTTCTTATGTTTCACCTCGCAATACCTACACATGATTTAAACCTGGCCAAAGAGTTCTTCGGTGATGGTCTTGGTCTCGTTATTGGCCGAGAACAAAATAGCTATGTGATAGTTAATTTTTTTGGTCACCAAGTAGTTTGTCACTTGGCCCCAGATGAAATTGAGTCAAACCCGAAAATGTATCCAAGACATTTTGGACTCATCGTAATTGAAGAACAAAAGTATGAAGAACTACTTATGAGTGCTAGGGGTAAAAAATTGAATTTTTTTAAAGATGATTTTAAACGATTTCAAGGCAAAGAATCTGAACACCGCTCTTTTTTTCTTCTCGATCCCTCGAATAACCTAATTGAGTTCAAGTGGTATAAAAAGCAATCGGCGATATTTTAAAAATTGGCAAAAAAAAAGCCTCTCGAAAGAGAGGCCTTGTATTTTTATTACTTAATTTTCCAGTAATATTCGATCACGAGACGTTTCTCGAATGCGAATGGGATATCTTCTGGAAGTGGCTCAGAAACGATTTTCCCTTTTTCTTTTTCACCGTCAGCTTCTACTGTTAGGTAAGCAGGAATCGCAGATAAACGAGGTCTTGCTTTAGCTTGTAGGTAGTTTCCTGATTTTGCACCTTTATCAGAGATAGAGATTACATCACCAGTATTTACAGTTGCAGAAGCAATTGAAACTTTTTTACCGTTAACTTTGATATGTCCGTGAGAAACCATCTGACGAGCAGCTGCAATAGACGGTGCCCAGTTTAGACGGAAAACTACGTTATCAATTCTTGATTCAAGATTGATTACTAGAGTATCAACCCATGAACGTGATCTGTCTTTTTTACACTTAGAAACTAAGTTAACAAGTTGCTTTTCACGAAGTCCGTAATGAAATCTTAACTTTTGCTTCTCCATCAAACGGATAGTGAAGTCAGAAAGTTTCTTTCTTTTCATCCCATGAACACCAGGTCCATAAGGTCTTCTCTCAAGAGCTCCAGCTTTCCCTAAACCAGGAAGCTCAACTCCAAGTCTTCTTTGGATTTTAAAGGCAGATTTTCCACCCATGGTAACTTTAGACATTTAAAACTCCTTAAATTGTCGAATATAATGGCGAGAAACCAACAATAGCTTCTTCTGCAATGCTCGCCTCCAAATACAAAAGTGCTCTTTTTTAACAGTTTTACTCTAGATGGTCAATAGCATCATTAAGATTAATCATCTCAATTGCCGCCATGGCCACTTCCCAGCCTTTATTGCCAGCTTTACTGCCAGCTCGCTCGAACGCTTGCTCAAGGTTTTCAGTTGTGATGACTCCAAACATAACTGGTAGTTTATGATCTAGTGCAACGCGTGAGATACCTTTAGCCGACTCATTGCATACATAGTCGTAATGAGTAGTGGCCCCGCGAATTACGCAGCCAAGGCAAATGATTGCATCAAACTTGCCAGTCATTGCTAGTCTTTGTGCCGCTTGAGGAAGTTCAAATGCTCCTGGAACCCAAGCTGAAGTAATTTCTTTTTCCTCTAGGCCATGACGAAGAAGGCATTCTTTAGCTCCTTCGAAAAGTTTAGAGACTATAAGCTCATTAAAATGGGAAGAAACGATCGCAACTCTTTTGTTGTTTAATGTGAGCTTTGCTTTAATAGTTTGCATGTTTTTCTCCTTGAAGCCCTAGGGCTTTGGGGTGTTGTTTTCTAAAGGCCACGAGATCTTCTATCGTAATCATCTTTAAATTATGTTTTTGGGCGAATTCCTTAAGATGGGGAACGCGAGCACAGCTTCCATCCTCGGTAAGGATTTCGCAAATGACCCCGGCCGGAGTAAAGCCCGCCATAAGTGCCAAGTCTATTGCGGCTTCAGTGTGGCCTTCTCGCTCAAGCACTCCGCCGTCTTTGGCAATCAAAGGAAAGATATGTCCAGGACGGATAAAATCCGTAGGCTTGGCATTTGGGTCAGCTAGTAGTTTAAGAGTTATCGCCCGGTCTCTAACTGAAATTCCTGTCGTCGTGTGCTCTGCTGCATCCACAGATACCGTAAAGGCTGTTTGCAAGGAATCTCCCGATCTTGGAACCATAAGCCCTAGATCAAGTCTCTTTGCATAAGTCGCACTTAAAGGAGCACAGATTAAGCCTCGGCCGTGCATCGCCATGAAATTGACATCGGCAGCTGTGATGTTTTGCGCAGGCATGATGAAGTCACCTTCATTCTCCCTGTTCTCATCATCAACCACAATAATCATCTTGTTGGCTTTTAAATCTTTAATAGCTGAGTCAATACTTGCAAACATTATTCATTCCGAAACTTAGCGAAGTTTTCTAGATATTTCGCCATCATATCTACTTCAATATTTACTGTTTCACCAATTTTTTTTAGGCCTAGCGTCGTATTTTCAAAGGTGTGGGGAATGATGGAAACTTTAATTCCTTTATCTGTCACTTTAGCGACAGTAAGGCTGATTCCATCAATGGAGATTGAGCCTTCGTTAATGACGTACTTCTTGAGGTCACTCGGGAGGCTAAACTCTAGTTCCCAATTATCTCCTAATTGCTTTGAATCAATGAATTCCCCGAGACCATTGACATGACCCTGAACAAGGTGACCTCCTAGGCGATCCATTGGACGTAGCGCTAATTCAAGATTTACGGAATCTCCAATCTTGAGCGCTCCGAGATTCGATTTTTCTAAAGTTACATGTACCGCCTGAACTTTAAACGCGTCTGAATTCACTTGAGTTGCAGTCAAACAAACCCCATTAGTCGCGATTGAGTCATCTATTTGAATCTCTGTAATGAGTTTGGGAGTCTTAATTAAAAACTCTTTCCCTGATTCATTAGGAGTTATACTCGCTATTTCTCCAATATCTTTAATTAGTCCTGTAAACATAAATTCCTTCTACTTTCAAAAACGACATCTGGACCGATTTGCGTCCAGCAACCGTTATCAAAAAAATGTGCTTGCTCCATTTTATCAACAGCTTTAGTGGAAAATGAGCTAAGCCCTGGTCCTAATAATTTGGGGGCTATATATACGCTTAGCCTATCTACCAAGCCTTTTTCGATAAAACTACTGATAAGCTTGGCCCCACCTTCTACATAGATTGAACAAATTCCCTGCTGGTAAAGTGACTTCATCGCTTGAGTGAGGTTTTTTTGAGAGACAATAATTGTTTGCTCTTTGAATTGATCGGTAAGCACTTTAAGCTTGGGATTAATTTTTGTTTCCCCTTGAAAAATGATTCTCGCTTTACATTTTTCTTCTTTACCAGAAAGCCTTATTGTCAGAGAAGGATTATCTTTATTGGCCGTTTTTGCACCTACTGCAATTGCGTCATAGAGGTTTCTTTCCCGATGTACATAGCTCCGTGCGACTTCAGAAGTAATCCATTTGGAGTGATAAGTTTGCGTAGCAATCTTTCCATCGATCGTCTGCGCCCATTTCAGATGAACAAATGGTCTTTTCTTCGTAATATGAGTAAAAAAGACTTCGTTTAAAATTCTGCCTTTTTCTTCACAAATGCCAGCCTCAACTTCTATTCCTGCTGCTCTAAGAATCTCCACACCTTGACCAGCAACGAATGGGTTGGGGTCAAGATTAGAGATAACGACTTTTTTTATTCCAGCATCGATAATCGCCTGAGTGCATGGAGGAGTTTTTTTATTGGTATGGCAACAAGGCTCTAAATTACAATAGAGAGTGGCACCTTTGACGTCCTCTTTTGCTTTCGTTAGAGCATCTTTTTCAGCATGAGGGAGACCGGATTTTAAATGAAACCCCTCGGCAATAATTTTTCCATTCTTAACGATCACAGAACCGACTAATGGGTTAGGACTGGTATTACCTAATGCTTTTTTTGCGAGCTCAAAGCAGCGCTCAATTAGTTGCTCATCTGATAATTGCTCATCTGAAGCCGTAGTCTTACTCATCTAAACCTCTAAAAAAGCAAAGTCACTAGGTTTATCTTTCATGAGGACTTGGAAAGGCTTTAAACTGTATTGAGGTTGAACTCCCATCCACTCCTTGACTCTTGATAAAGGAACTCCGGCACCAATCCATTTAAAAATACAGGCCTGCCGGAGAGATCTTGCTGTAATGGAATGTTCTAATTTAGTAGAAAACTCTTTGAAAATAATTTCAATACCTCTAGCTGAAAGTCCGCCTTTAAGAATCCTAAATGGATTGGCATTAAAGAGAAGGTCGTGAAAGAAAATTTTATCTCTTTCTTTTCCTTCTTCAAGTAAAGTGAGGTAATGCTCAAAAATGGGGTTAAACTCCTCAGGCAGAGTCACTGTAAACGGGTCTTTCTTTTCGTGGGCTATCATCACTCGATAGAGACCTTTTGCCTCTGTCACATGATTAATCTTGATCTTCTCAATATCAGAAACTTTTAATCCTGCACCATAAATAAGGTAGAACAAAACCATATTTCTTGCAGCTAAGAGTTGCTCGTGCCCGTTGGCAGCCTCTATTTGACTAGATAGATAAGCCTTAAGCTCCTTTACTTTGAAAAAAGTAGTTGGATTGGGAAGGTCAACGACTTTAGGGCTCACCACCATTTTTTTTATTGGATTATAATCAATGAGAGCTTTTTCAATTAGAAAGTCAAAAAATATTCTAAGCGCCTGAACTCTTCTTCTAATAGAGTTGGGAGAGTTGTATTTCTTTTCCAGATAATGATCGTACTCTTTTATTTCCGCGAGGGTGAGCTCATTTAGAATAAGTTCTCTGCCTTTTTTTGCCAGGTATTGATTAAATATATTGAGGTCTGTGCGGTAGTTTTTTAAGGTATTTGCACTTTTTCCTTTGGCTTCCAAAGCTTGAAGGAAATTTTGCTGTTCTTTTAACAAATCGAGTTTCTTCATGGGCGGAATTTATCAAAAATTCCTTGTATCTTCAATCATTTAAGCAGTCTGAACCTTTTATAGAATAGGTTTACATGTTAATTGCGTGGTGTTAGATATAGCGCGTTGGTAAATTGACCAAGATGACCTGGAGAAAAAGTGCAGCAAATCACTCATAAAATTCATAATGAATTTATTCCCTTTAATAAAAACTATACCAAAAAAGACTTAATCGCTTTTATGAATACGGTCGTAAAAAACCTTGAGCTTGATGGCCATATGCTAGAAGCTCTTACTCATAAGTCCTTTGCTCACGAATCAAAATCTGAACTTGCCAATAACGAAAGACTTGAATTCTTAGGAGACTCAGTTCTTCAACTCATCATTACGGAAATTCTTTATAAAAGATACCCCGAGCTTAATGAAGGGAAACTCTCAAAGCTTAGGAGTCACCTGGTAAATGAAGACACGCTGTCAAAAATTGCACTAGCAATTGACCTGAAAGATCTAATTCTGCTTGGGAAAGGTGAGTTAAAAGAAAATGGACAAGAAAAACCTTCGATTCTTGCCAACGCATATGAGGCCATAATCGGCGCGACTTATTTAGGACAAGGATTAGAGGCGACGATTCAAAAAGTCGTTGGGCATTATAAATTATTAGAGAAAGAGCATGGTCGCGATTTTTTCGCTCTAGATTCTATTCAAGATTTTGACCCTAAGTCTAGGCTGCAAGAAATCTCTCAAAGACTATACGGAAAGCTTCCGGAATATAAAGTTGAAGAACTAAAAACGGGAGAATTTAAAATAGGATGCCTTTTAAATGGTGAACTTATATTAGAAGAAACTGGACCATCAAAAAAACAACTCATGCAAAAAATAGCTAAAGAAGTACTAGATATACTAAGGAGAAAATAAATGTTGTTAACAGATCAGCACCCACATAATAAGCATATTATGGCGGCACTTTTGGGTAGACCAAATGCAGGGAAATCAACTTTAATCAACCAACTTATTGGTTATGACCTATCTATTGTAAGTCACAAACCACAAACAACGAGAAATCATTTTCATTGTGCCTTTACTATTGATCAAACAGAAATCGTGCTTGTAGATACTCCGGGTATTCACACTTCAAGTCTAGAACTGAACATTAGAATGAACGGTCAAGCAGAGTTTGGAGCAGATGGAGTAGATCTAAATTTACTATTGATTGATTTAACCGAAGATATCGAAAAAGAGACTGCTCATTTCATGAAAGAGTTTGGTGGAAAACTCACTAAAGCTTGGGTTGTTTTTACGAAGTCAGATTTAGTTAAAGACTTAGACAGTATTAATCTTGAAGAGAAATTTGAAAAAATCAAAGAGCAAATTCCTGCGGTAGAAAAATTCTTTGTTATCTCTGCTAAAAAAGGAGATGGTGTTCACCTTTTAACTGGGGAGCTTTGTGATGCTGCAGAACCGGGACCACATCTTTATCCAGACGGAGCTGTTTCAAATAAGAACCAAAGATTCTTTGCCTCTGAATATATCCGTGAACAAGCTTTTCATACCCTGCAAGATGAACTTCCATATGAGTTGGCGGTAGTTATCGATGAATTCTTCGATGCAAAAGCTCAAGGAGATAAAGTTGAAAACACGAAAATCTCTGCAAGTATTTTAGTTAACCGTCCAAGTCAGCGTGCCATCGTTGTTGGTAAAAAAGGTTCAGTTATCAAAGAAATTGGAACCAATGCGAGAAAGAAAATTGAAGCAATGGTTGGGGGGAAAGTATTCTTGAACCTTCACGTTAAAGTTTCACCAAAGTGGTTTAAAAACAACTTTGTATTAGATGAACTTGGATTACCAAGAACTCAAAAATCTCATAGGGTTTGGAGAAAGAAATAATGAAACGCTCATGTGTTGTCTCCCTTATCGGAAGACCAAATGTAGGAAAAAGTACCATCTTCAATCGATTGATGCGTAAAAGCTTTAAGGCAATATCATACGATCTTCCTGGTGTAACGAGAGATCGTCACTATGGTATCGCTCAGCTTGAGAACGCTTCAGGTGAGGATATTCGTGATCTAATCGTCGTGGACACCGGTGGATTCTATCCTGAAAAGGTAGAAGAACCACAAAAACTAGGAAAAAGAAAAACTGCAGAGCCGTTTTTTAATATTATGGCCGATCAGGCGAAGCTTGCTTATGATGAATCTGACTTAGTTTTAATGGTAGTTGATATTAGAGAAGGTTTAATTCCATTTGATAAAACAATTTGTGATTATATTAGATCAACGCAAAAGCCATTTTGGCTTTTAGTGAATAAATACGATGATGAGAAGCTCTTAGGTCAAGAGGCGGAGTTTTATTCTTTAGGTATTGATGAAGAACAACTTTTTATGGTTTCGGCAGAACACGGTAGAGGACTGCAAACGTTAAAAGAAAATCTTTATTCTTTTATTAAACAATTTGAAAATACTGAGCAGAAATACCTTCAGCGTGGGGTTAAGCCGAACTATGATGTTGTGGCCAACGTTGCAATCGTAGGAGCACCAAATGCAGGTAAGTCGACTCTTTTAAATCAATTTATTGGAGCGCAAAGAGCACTTGTATCTAATGTTGCAGGTACTACAGTGGATCCAATTGAAGGGTATTGCGACTTATATTTTGGATCTGATGTAGAAAATCTAAGTGCTCAAACTGATCAGTTTAGAAAATCAAATACAGAACTTCTTGAAGAATATAAGGAGTTTGAAGAAGAGTTTAGCGAAGGGGAGCTAGCAGCTTATAATGAGCTTCCTGATGAACTAAAGTATTCAGATGATGATTATGATAGTTATGATCACCAAGAAGAGGATGAAGAAATTAGCTTTGATGAAGTTGATGAAAGCGAAAATGATATATTTACACTTTCTGATATTGAATCAAAACTTGATGCCGCAAGTGATGACTCGGAAGATGAGTCGGAAATAACGGACGAAGATAATGCCCAAGAGGATGCTGATTTTAATCCTTTTAGATCTATTAAACTTGTTGATACTGCTGGTATTAGAAAACAAAAATCTGTCAGTGGATTTATTGAAGAGCAATCAGTGTACCGCTCACTTAAGGCAATCTCTGAAGCTGATGTTATCATCTATATGATAGATGTAACGAAGGGAATTACTCATCAAGACAGAAGGCTTTGTGATATCGCTCTTGAACGTGGAAAGTCTCTTGTTATTTGTTTGAATAAAATCGATTTGGTTCAAGATGTCATGCAAGACAAAGTGAAAAAACGCGAGTGGATGCTTGATCTCAGGGCCTCGGTTCCGTGGCTTGCATTTTGTGAACTGATTACTATTTCTGCTCAAAAAGGAAGTCATCTCAAAGCGTTGAAGACTTCTTTGAGAAAGACAATTATGATTAGAAACTCTAAGGTCACGACAGGTAAACTAAACAAAACTGTGACTGCCCTTATGGATAGAAATCCGATTGTTGTTGATAAAGCTAAAGGTTTAAGACTAAGAGTGAAGTACGCTTCTATGTTGAAGTCATCTCCACCAACTTTCCTTTTATTCACGAATAGGTCTCAAGGAGTTCCACCAAATTATAGAAGGTATTTAACCAATGCCCTAAGAAAAGAATTTAATTTGGTAAATACGCCTGTTCATTTGATTTTTAGGACAACGACAGATATTGAAAGAAGACTTAAAAAAGTATAAATGAGAGCGTGCCTAGAGCACGCTTTTTTTTAATAAGAAATATTATAATTGAGCATAATTGAAATGACATCACCGCGAAGGTCTTCATAGCCGTAGGTGGAGTCTAGTTTTTCACCATTTACTTCACGCTCTAGTTCCTCAGGAATCTGACGGTAATCATTAGTAAATTTATCGAAAAAATTCACGTAGTGATAAAGAAATTCTACGTTAAAATAAGTCTTTTTAAGCTCAATTGGGAACTCGAGACCAAAGCCTATTCCTGTTCCAAGTCCTCCGGCTGATTCATCTGAGAGGTTCTTTTTTTCCGGAAAAGTATTTGTCTGATACCAATATTCCAATCGCCCCACAAAATAGGGATTTGAATAAGTCACTGCCGTTCCAAGATCAGAGGTATCTATATAGTAACGAAGTCCAATAAAGGGTCTGAGCATATTTGTCTCGACCGCACCTATGATTTCAGTAGGGGAGCCTACGACGTAAGTGTCTATGAACATGGTATGTTTTGAGTACTCAATACCCATCACAAAAACATTTTGAAAATCCATGAAGTAAATGAGTGAGAAGTGAAACGATGGGTGATTATCTGTATAGGCAAGACCTCTGTTATCAGTAAAAGTTGTGGTGCCAAGGCCCAGGTTTATCCCGTAAAATCTGGAGTAACGATAGAATCTTTCATCCTCCATCACCTGTGCAGCTTCTAAGTCTTCGTTAAAGTCTTGAAAGATATCTCCGCCAACGCTGATTTCATTATCTTCACCCTGAAACATAGCTCCAACTCCCTGTCCCCAAGCGGGAAGAGATAAAAGAAGAAATAAAATGCAAATTGGTTTCATGATCACCTATAGGTAGAAATGAATGGCTGACTGAATAAAATTAACTCCTAGAGTTTGAATACGCGATTCGCCCTCATATTTGTTAAAGCTCACACCAAATTCAAAGCTAAAGCCTAAACTCTCAAGGCCTTGGAAGCTAAATTCAGAGCCAAATGTTCCATCCACTTGGTATCCGTTGGCGGTGCCATCACTTTCAGTGTCTTGATAGGTAAATAGATTTGCTCCAAGGGCTGAATAGAAATTTAGCTGAGGTTCTTCGTATATATAACGATAGTATTTAAGACCTACAGCATAAAATGTCCCCTCCGAACTTGAGTCAAGACCGAAGCTTCCACCAAATGCACTAGATCTATTGCGCTGCAACTTCATCGATAGAACACTCATATCAGTCACTAAGTGTTTAGACATTCCAATTCCAAGTCTCCCCACCAAGCTTGCTGACCAAGCATTTGAACATAAAATCGAGGAAAAAACGAAAATTGCAGCTACTAAATTTCTCATAATAAAAATCGTATCGAAACACTAGAGCTTTGACAACTTATTGATTTTAAGAATAGAATTTTGGTCTGATAAGCGACAAGGAAGACAAATGACTACAAATCAAGAAGCACAATCCATGGAGGAGACTCTAGATAGTACCTTAGAGAAAACAGATCTAGGTCATATTATTAATGAGAACAAAAAAGCTGTTTTAGCTGCTGCAGCCGTAATAATTATTGCATTATTAGGTTATGTTGTAGTTTCTAAAATCCAGGCAAGCAAACATCAAGAAGTGCTAGCTCAAGCTTACCAAGTAGAAACCAGCGTTTTTGAGCCATACTTAACTGATAAAATTAAAGCTGATGAATTTGTGACGAAATTAAATAGTCTCGATCCTGTTGTGTTTGAAGACGTTTCAATTTATGCAAGCTTACTTGCTGGACTTGAAAAACTTCATACTGACGGAAAGCTAACTACTGATTTAATGGATAAAGCGCAAACATGGTTAGATAAACAAGATAAAAGAAGTGATGTGTATCTGCTAGCAGGGCTAGGATACGCAGCTTTATGGGAGGATCTTGGAAATAATGATAAGGCATTAGCTATCTATGAAAATCTTATCAAGCGTTCAAACACACTATTAAAAGACAAAATCTTTTTTAATGCGGGAAGAATGTATATGAAAAAAGGTGATAAAGAGAATGCAACAAAGCATTTTGAATACCTTTTTAAAGAGCACAAAGATTCTTACTACGCGAAAATGGCAAGGTTATATTTAAGTGAACTATAATTTTCTTTTAGCTGCGGCTCTTTTAACAGGCTGTGCACAGATTGAAACTAAACTCGAAGCTGTAAAAAACAAAGTGAACTTCGAAAGCCCTGTTCAGAAGACGGATAACTTCGTTGTTCGCTGGGCAAAGGACTTAGATCCGGTTTACAGCACTGGAAATTTTCCTATAGGGACATCGTCTCCTTTTATTTTTGAAGACCTAGTTTATATGGGGAATCTTCGCGGGGAGATGGTCGTTTATGATATCGAATCTGGCCGAGTGGTGTGGCAGCAAAAAGAGAATGGTTCAATTCAGTCTCAAGCAAATAAAATGGGTGAAACCGTATATTATGGGACTAAAGAAGGTCGCTTAATCGCTAGGCATTATTATTCAGGTAAGTTGAAGTATTCCGTTGATCTTGGATCTCCGATAGAATCTCAGCCTCAGTTTATGAATGGGAGAGTTGTTCTTCATTTAAGAAACCACTCAATAGTTGTTTTAGATGCGAGAACAGGAAAAGTTTTTTGGCGTTATAAAAGATCAGTTCCTTTTGCCACGACCCTTCAAAGAGTTTCTGCAGTTGAGCCTCATGATGGGGCGATGTTGGTAGGATTTGCCGACGGGAACGTAGCACTTCTTTCATTAGAAGAGGGTGTGATTAAGTGGGAACAAAAAATCTCTACTGGAGTTAAATTTGTTGATGTTGATGTTAAGCCAACAAAAGTAAAAGATTATATTGTGGCCGGTTCAGCAACAGGCCCTATGCGTTTTTTAAATCCAATCAACGGAGTTATAGAGAAAACAGTCGAATTAAATCAATCTAGTCTTCCATATTTAGAAGACGATTCATTTCTCGTGGGGGCAACTGACGGGAAAATTCATAGAGTTTCAAATCAAGGTAAAATCTTAAATTCTGTATCAGTTTCTGATGATGCCATAAGTTCTATTGCAAGTTGGAAGAGAGGGATTGTTGTTACTACCATGGGAAGTGGTGTCTACTATATGGACCCTGTTTCACTAAGAATTCTAGATAAATTTGAGCTAGGATCTGATCAATCTGCAGTTTTTGGGCAGGCAATGGTATCTGAGGACGGAATTTTAGCTATTTACTCGTCAAGAAACCGACTATATGTCTTTCGCTAGGACTGTGTAGTAAGTTCATGTTTGATTACATTATAAATTTTAAGGAGTAGTTTAGGACTATGAAGTCGATCTATTTTATTTTAGTAAGTATTTTTATCTCTCAAGTCCAAGCCGATACTCAGATTAAAGAGCAGTATTTTGTATCTGATATTGAGGCGATGAAGGTTATTAATCAGCATAGAGAATTGATAATTGACCACCCCTCGCAATTAGGTTTTGAAGTTTATGGGCCTAAAGGACTAGGTGAGTTTTTAAAATTAAATAATATTGAATTTAATCAGCTAGAGGAACATTCGCATCAAAAAGAAGTGTTTGGTCCAAGCTATCCTGACTATGAACAAGTCGTGGCAAATTTAAAAGCCGCAGTGGCAATAAATCCGTCAATTGCCAGAATGTATTCTGTTGGTAAGTCCCATGAAGGTCGTGATCTTTGGGTGGTTAAAATCTCTGATAATGTAATGATCGACGAAGTAGAACCGGAATTTAAATATATTTCAAGTATGCACGGGGATGAGATTACTGGAAGAGAGCTTACTCAGTTTTTAATTGCAGATATCATTAAAAATTATGAAACAAATCCTGATATAAAAAAACTAGTTGATAGTACTGAAATCTATATCATGCCATCAATGAATCCTGATGGATCTGAGCTTAAGCAAAGAGGAAACGCTAAGGGTGTCGATTTAAATAGAAATTTTCCTGACTGGATTAGAGGGGATGTGAATAGCACTAATAATCGTCAGCCAGAAACTCAAGCGGTAATGAAGTTTCAAGCCGAAAGAAAATTTTCTTTATCTGCTAATTTCCATGGTGGTGCCGTTGTTGTGAATTATCCTTGGGATAATACATACACTCGTCACCCTCTTGATGGTCTATTAAAAGAGCTGTCATTGAGGTATGCCGACTTGAATCCAGGTATGAAAAACTCTCGTGCATTTGGCAGAGGAATTACCAATGGAGCTGACTGGTATAAGGTTCACGGTGGAATGCAGGACTGGTCATACTCTTGGTATAATGATCTACAGGTAACAGTTGAGCTTTCAAATAAGAAGTGGCCTGACTATAAAGACATTCCTGGTTTTTATAAAGATAACAAAGACTCAATGATGGCGTATTTATTCTCCATTCACCAAGGTGGAGGAATCAAATTTGCTGATCAAAAAACTAGCGGTGTAGTGAATATTACAAAAATTGATGGTGGCCAGCAGTTAAAACTTGGAGAATTTAATTTCTCAAAAGGCGAATTTTATAAAGTACTTCCTATCGGTGAATATAAGTTTGAAGGAAAAACTAAAGCTGGGAAAAGCTTTTCGGAAATAATTGAAGTGGACACTACAATTAATTCAAACGGTAATTACTCACAAATTTAAATTCGCTAAATCTAGAATATAATCAAACTCTTTAGGGGAAACAGGTGTTATTGATAATCTGTTTCCCTTTTTTAATATAGTCATATCCTTTAGAGCTGATTGTTCTTTAAGCTCTTTTAGAGAAATAACACGATCAAATTTTGCTTTGAATTTAACCTCTACCATATACCAGCGTGGCTCTTCCTTAGTTGCCTTTGGGTCGAAATACTCTGATTTTTTATCAAGGGCCGAAAGATCAGGGTGGGACTCTTTACTTACTGTTGCTACTCCCGCAACACCCGGTGTGGCACAAC
The DNA here is from genome assembly GCA_036336775.1 of Bdellovibrionota bacterium. Classification (GTDB taxonomy): domain Bacteria; phylum Bdellovibrionota; class Bacteriovoracia; order Bacteriovoracales; family Bacteriovoracaceae. Next base: position 50,329 of record JAYZFM010000006.1, read on the forward strand.
TCGAATGATAAATGAGAACTAAGTCATCCTTTTTCATTTCATCCCGCATGAAATTTCGTGCTTGATAGTTTCGCACTCCATCCCAGCTTGAAGTCTTTTTGCTCTTTAGGTGATCAATAGAAAATACATCAGGTTCAGTTTTCATTAGCCAATAATTCATACCTTTATCAGTACCGAAACGATCGGGTATCGGCAATCAGCAAATTTTGCCGCTTGGGCAAGTTTTTTCCGAACTTAGATTGTAAAAGCCGATGAATAGGATACGAGGGAGTAAACATGAAAAAAATCAATCTCTTTTTTTTAGTCTTAATCGCAATCTCTTGCGCAACTGACACAGGGCGCTTTGATGTGAATGGGCTAGAGAAAATCAAAAGTTCGGCCAGTGATAATATGGTTTATTTAGGAAACTATAGTCCCAGTAAAATGAATAGGGGGCCTGCAAGTGTCGCAAAAGCATCACAAAAAGATCCAGAGCTTAGTAATAGGCAAATCTATTTTTTAAGTTTTTATCGGCAATATTTAAAACTAGGACAAGCAGTTGGAGCAGAAGCTAGGGTTCAAAATTGTCCGAGCTTCCATCAAGTTGTATTAGAGTATAAGGATAAGCTTGAGGCTCCTTATGTTTCTAAAATACCGGTGCTTGATCAAAGTTTATTTCAATCTGATATCACGCAGATTTCTAATTATCCGGTACTGGCCTTATCTGTGGAAAAAGATGCTGTTCTTTGGCAGGATCTCCAAGAAAAAAATTGGAAGCAAGATTCTGATCTCGTTAGTAAGGCGATTAGTTATCATAGAGAAGAGATGACTAAAGAGCTGTCACAACTATGCGAAACAGGAGTGAGTGCAGGATACTATGTTTACGAAAATTTAGTGACGTATTTTAAAGAGTATAAAGACTTTCACTACAGCCGAAATGGCCTAAAAGCTCTTTTAAAAGTTCCAACTCTCGCCAATATGGTGGTACTGGACAATCTAACTCATGATTCCTACTATATTAATCAAGACACTGAGTTTGACCATTGGTTGTTGAAACGCGCTAATACTGAGTGGTTTAAGCAATACAGAGATCATTTGAAGTTTCAAAGAGATCAGCTGCTTGAAGCTAAGTATTCAAAGTAAAGGGTAGGAATGAAAAGATTATTAACTTCAGTTTTTGTTTTAGGGATGACATTGAATTTAACTAGTTGTGGAGTTCAAGAGGTTCCTGAAGAACAAGCGGAAGATAGAATTGGTCAATCAATCACCGTTGATCCTGAGGATAAATTTTCTACGACTGAAGTAAGTAATTTAAAAGCTGTTTGTGATAGCCTAAGCGATAAAGAGTTTCTTTGGCTTGATCAAATAAGAAATAACGTGGCGGTTAATCGAAATTTTAATATGTACACTAAGTCTTGTGGTGAAACACAATATGAAGAGCCGGTTGCTATTTCAGCTGAGCTTGTTAAAGAAGATAACGAGTTAGAGTTCAATATTACTTCGGGGTCTAATACCTATTTTCAAGAAGAAGTGTTAGTGGCGAATTCAGCTGCGTTGGAAAGCCTATGCCAGGCAGAGGTTAGTGATTCAACTGAAAGATATAAACTATCTGGAAGTTATGGGAAGTGGATACAAATTTTAAATAATAGAAGTGGAATTTGTGGCACGAGAATCTCTGCAGATGATGTAAAAGACTCTTCAACAAATGACACCGTCGAGTCTGAACCTGAAGTGGGAACGAGCTATTGTTTCACAATTACAACTGCTAAGAAAAAATCATCGGGAGCCTATGAAATCCTCTCGGTTGAATCTTTAGAAGTTAAAGTTAAGGACGATAGCGACGAAAATATTGGCGAAGTTTTAAAGAGAACTTATTCTTCTTCATCTACTTGTAGTGAAGTTGATGGTGAGCAAGAAACTTATACTTCTGTGCAATTACTAGATCTTTAAAACCTAAGGACAGGCCCAGCCCACTTGAATTGTTCGAAGTTCCATGGTGTCTAGATCTAGAACCTTTTGACAATAATATCTTTCGAAGTAATCTTCATTGATGTCTAGCTTTTCAGGGCATTCAATTTCTTTGATTTTTTTTGCTAATGCAGTTCGCATTGTTTTTGCTGGGATATCGATAAACTCATATGAGTGATCTTTAGCTATCGCTATTTTGAAAAAATTATCTTCAAAGTCTTTTAAAACTATTAATTTTTCATTTTGTATTAAGGAGACAGTGTCACCATAAGGAATATGGTATTCTGTTTTATTAGTTCCATTATATAAATATACCGGCGTGAACTTAGCGACTTCATGATCTAATTTATCCTTAAGAAAGAGATGGCCCCGGTAAATTGTATTATTCGGATTTTTAGGGTTGTGAACCGAACATCTTGAATTCCATAGTATAGGATCTGATTTTTCAAAAATCTCTTTTCTGGCCAGGATTTGTATTGGTGTACCGTTTTCGTTTTTAAACTTATTTAGTGTTTTTATCTTGTCTTTGCTAGCGCCTTCCAAAACCTTAAGCCATGCTTCTAATTTTTTACCACTTTCTTTTGAGCATTCAGAATTTATAGGACAACCAGGGTTTTCATGCTCATAAGATTTAAACTTAGGATCCATAACGTTGTTTGCAAACATTGATTGAAAAATAGTCTGTGAGAGTAGTAAAGCTGAAGCGCTGATCTTTAAGATATTCATTTCACTAGCATAGCATATCTAGTTTCAATGGAGTAGGGCCACAAGATAGTGTAGTGATTGAGTTATAAACACGACTAAACTACTACATTTAGAGAAAGATTTTTTTGCATACTAGGTTTTTGGCACTTGTATCGACTTTTCAACAACTTAAGTGTTTGCTTTTTGACCAAGTAGCTACCGAGTAACTGTATATTGTGTGAGTCACGTTTTTGACGCTGTTTTGACCCAAGATATTGTGTTGACTTTGGTCTAAAGCGACTTAAAATTAAATATATAACATCAGGAAGGAGTTAATAGCGTGAAAGTTAAAAGAATATTTACTAGGAAGGGTCAGTCAGCTTACGCAGGAATGCAGTTTGAAAAAAGAATGAGTGAGGTTCGTAACCTTGATGGTTCTTCAAGTTCTGCATTAGAAGTTACGGTTCCAAACACTTGGTCTCAAGTGGCAACAGATATAATCGCTCAGAAATATTTTAGAAAAACAGGTGTCCCTCAGCTTGATGAGCAGGGGCAGATTATAAAAGATGATAAAGGTAATCCGCTACTTGGGTCTGAAACAGATGCAAGACAAGTATTTGATCGTCTTGCAGGTTGCTGGAGATCTTGGGGAGAGGAGTATAAATATTTCGATTCAAAGTCTGATGCAGATGCTTTTCAAGCAGAGATAAGCTATATGCTTGCCAATCAAATGGCAGCACCGAATTCACCTCAATGGTTTAATACAGGTCTGTATTCAAGCTATGGGATTGCTGGGAAAGCGCAGGGGCATACTTTTGTAAATCCAGAAACTGGTAAAGTTCAGAAGTCTACTTCAGCTTATGAAAGACCTCAGCCTCATGCATGTTTTATCCAATCTATTAATGACGACCTCGTAAACGAGGGTGGGATAATGGATTTATGGTCTCGAGAAGCGAGGCTATTCAAATACGGTTCTGGAACAGGAACAAATTTTTCTAATATTCGTGGTGAGGGGGAGCCTCTTTCGGGTGGCGGCCAATCCTCAGGGCTTATGTCTTTTTTAAAGATTGGTGATAGAGCCGCTGGGGCCATTAAGTCTGGAGGAACCACAAGAAGAGCAGCAAAAATGGTGTGCCTTGATTTAGATCACCCAGATGTTGTGGACTTTATTCAATGGAAAGTTGTCGAAGAAAGAAAGGTGGCTTCCCTTGTTACTGGTTCGAAGATTTGTAAAAAACATTTAGAGAATATTTTTAAAGTACTTAATGAATCTACTATAGAAGGCGACGAAAAATTCTCAGGTAAATCCAACCGAGAACTGGCTCGTGCTATCAAGGCAGCAAGTCAAGATATGGTACCGATGAATTATATCTCTCGTTGTGTTGACCTGGCCAAACAAGGTTTTGTTTCAATTACATTTGAACAGTATGATACAGATTGGAACTCAGAAGCCTATGCAACGGTAGCTGGACAAAATTCAAATAATTCGATCCGTATCCCTAATAAGTTTTTTGAAGCTCTTGATAAAAATGAAAAATGGGAATTGATTTCGCGAACTACTGGAAAAACAGTAAAGACAATTGAGGCGAAAGAACTTTGGGATATTATTGCAGAAGCCGCTTGGCAAAGTGCAGACCCAGGGGTGCAATTTGATGACACCATTAATGAATGGCATACATGTCCAAACGATGGAAGGATCAATGCATCTAATCCATGTTCAGAGTATATGTTCCTTGATAATACCGCTTGTAATCTTGCTTCCCTAAATTTAGTAAAATTTATGGACCCGATAACAGGAATGTTTGAAGTTGAGAACTATATCCATGCTTGTGAATTGTGGACCATGGTATTAGAAATTTCAGTTCTCATGGCACAGTTTCCTTCTAAAGAAATTGCGCTTCGATCATATCAATACAGAACCCTTGGTTTAGGTTTTGCAAATATTGGCGCATTACTTATGCGTTTAGGACTTCCATATGACTCTGAGAAAGGTAGAAATATAGCGGGTGCCTTGACGGCAATTATGGGAGGTGTCTCATATAAAACATCAGCTTTGATGGCCAAAGAGCATGGACCATTTGTGAGGTATGAAGCTAATAAAGATGCCATGTTAAGAGTTATCAAGAACCACCTTAATGCAGCTTGTGGCGGGAAAGATCAATACGATGGTCTTACGGTGGAACCTCAAGCATTGAAAGCTGAGTTGGTTGATAAATACCTCGCGGATGCTGCTAAAGCGGCGTGGACTGAAGCTTATGAACTAGGTCAAAAATACGGTTATAGAAATGCCCAGACTACGGTTATTGCTCCTACAGGAACTATTGGCCTGGTTATGGATTGTGATACGACTGGAATTGAGCCTGATTTTGCGCTGGTAAAATTTAAGAAGCTTGCAGGTGGTGGATATTTTAAAATCATCAACCAATCTGTCCCAGTAGCTCTATCTAATCTTGGTTATAGTGATGAGGAAGTCTCAGATATAACTAAATATGCTGTTGGACATGGAACTTTAAGAGGGGCCCAAGGCATCGATCATGAAAGATTAAGAAACCTTGGTTTCACAGACGAGAAAATTACTGCTGTTGAGGCAGCTCTTGAATCAGCATTTGATATTAGTTATGTATTTAATAAGTATACTTTAGGCGAAAGTTTCATCACAGATGTTTTAAAGATTTCTGAAAACAAACTGAATGATCCAAACTTTAATCTATTAAAAGAAATTGGTTTTACTGATAATGATATTCAGGCTGCAAATGATTTTGTTTGTGGAACAATGACTTTGGAAGGGGCACCTCATTTAAAAGATAAAGACCTTCCTGTTTTTGATTGTGCAAATAAATGTGGACGAATTGGAAAGCGTTTAATTGCTTGGCAGGGACATATTAAAATGATGGCTGCATGTCAGCCGTATTTATCAGGGGCCATTTCAAAAACTATCAATATGGCCAATGAAGCGACAGTGGCAGAAATCTCTGAAGCCTATAGGCTATCATGGTCACTCATGACTAAGGCCAATGCGATTTATAGAGATGGTTCAAAATTGTCTCAGCCATTAAATGCACAAGCTTTTGATGAACTCGGATTGATGGAAGATTTTGATGAAATTCCTCAAAATGAAAAGATCACTCAAGTCGCTCAAAAAATGGTGGAGAAAGTCATCTATAAAGAAATTTCTCAAAAGAAGAACCTTCCAAATAGGAGAGTGGGTTATACTCAAAAAGCTAGTGTTGGTGGACACAAAGTCTATTTGAGAACTGGTCAGTACAATGATGGAACGCTTGGGGAAATATTTATAGACATGCATAAGGAAGGAGCTGCTTACCGCTCTTTGATGAACTGCTTTTCAATTGCGATATCCCTAGGACTTCAATATGGAGTCCCATTAGAAGATTTTGTAGATGCATTTACTTTTACAAAATTTGAACCAAACGGAATGGTAACAGGACACGATAATTTAAAGATGGCGACTTCTGTAATCGATTATGTCTTTAGAGACCTGGCATGTCGTTATTTAGGTCGCTATGATTTAGTCCACGTAAAACCAACTGATTTGGAGAGTGACAAAATAACCGGAGAGTCAGCAAATGATGAACCCCTTTTAGAAATGATTGAAGAGGAAGTCACATATGCAGATGGCTCTGTCGAGCCTGCGCAAGTTTACTCGAGAGAGAAGGATGCCAAAATGGTCTCTCAAGGACGTAAAATGACAGAAGCTCGTATGAAAGGCTATGAAGGAGAATCTTGTCCTGAATGCCAATCATTTACTTTGCTGAGAAATGGCTCTTGTATGAAGTGTGATACATGTGGTTCAACTACTGGCTGTTCTTAAGAATAATTTAATAACCAGACGATCTAGTTTTTGGTAGAAACTTTTTCGGCCTCATAACTTGCCTCAACACACACAATTGAGAATAGGTTAAAAGGTTATCCTGCATAATAATGGCACATACGAATGTATGTGCCATACTGTCTTTTTTACCTTAGTATTCATTATGGTCGAGAATTATAGAAATAGACTTCGGACATTTATCTTGATGATGACATCTTCTGTGATGTTTATTCATTACTTATATACGATTTTATATACTGGGGAACCAGTTTTGAAATATATTCATTTGCCGATTTCAGGTTTATTTATACTTGGAATCTATCTGGTGTGGAAACTTTTCGACTATTATAAGTTGTTTGATTTTTTTATGTTGGCGTATGCGTATACTATTCCAGTGTGGTTTTCCTATACTCAGGGTTCATTCGATTCTCATACCGTTTTTTGGACTTTTCCCTTTCTGGCCGGATTTTTTATATTAATAGGCCATAGAACAGCTCTTATTTATTCGGTCTATTTTGTAGTAGGGCAATGGATTTTATATTTTACCGATCCTTTTGATTTATTATTCAAATCTAAAGAAATAGAAACAAAGGGTTTCATATTTTCGTCCTGCTGCGCTTTGGTTTTGTATTTTGCATTTTTACAAAAGAAAATCTTTGCCAAGTATCGTAAGCTTCAGACTGAAAATGAGAAAAACAAAGCTCTTTTACAGGTGAAGGGGGGCTTATTACATCAAATAAATAATCCGCTTAGTGTGATAGAGAGTCTATCCAAGTCAGATCAAATTGATGGTGTGAAACTTGAGATGCTAAAAAGAAATGCAAGCAGAGTAAGTGAGGTCATGCATGAACTCAATAGAATCGATTCGATCTCTGATCTAGAGATGAAAAAATATACGGGCCAAACACAAATCTTTCACTTCAATTATCGTAAATAATCCATCGTTTTGCTCAGTTAATATATTCTTACATTTGTCTAAGGCGTTTATCACTACTGGTCAAACCAAAAATCTACATTGTATCATTTCATGGTAACTCACAAGAGGTCTACGGATAGTACCAATTTTTATGATATGGAGGTTGTCATGAGTTTATTAGATCAGTTTCATGCTGGTGGATTCTTTATGTATTTTATTCTTTTATTCGGTCTTTTAACGATAGGTTTTATCGTAGAGAGAGCGATTGTTCTTTATGCTAAATATAAAGACGTTCCAGCGGATTTCAGAAGAAACTTATTGGCTTTTATTGCAGCCGGAGATTTTTCTGGAGCTCAAGAATATATTAAAGCGACTGCTCCAAGTGCATCAGTATCTAGAGTGGCACTAACAGGTGTTAAGCTTCGTATGAATGGTGCAGGTGATGAAGCGTTACAAGCTCGTATGGATGAGCAATTAACGAGAGAAATTAATCACTACGATAAAAGAACAGGATTTTTGGCAATGTTCGGTAACGTAGCAACTCTTTTTGGACTATTAGGTACTGTTACTGGTCTGATTAGTTCATTTGCTGGTGTTGCAAGTGCAAGTCCGGTAGAGAGAGCAAATTTATTATCTCAAGGTATCTCAGAGGCACTTAACTCAACTGCTTTTGGTCTTCTGGCGGCTATTCCAGCATTAGTTGCTTATGCAATTTATCAAAATAGAACTGAGCAGATCGTAGGAAAGTTATCAGAAGGTGCATCAGAAATTTACCATGATCTTCTTTTTTACTCTGAGAATAGAGAAGAGAAGAATCAAGGGGCAATTCTTCCAAATGCAGCGGAAGTAACTTCTGTAAGTGCAGAGAGAAACTAATTTTAGAGCGAGTTTACTATGAAAAATAAGGTAGGACTTGGCTCTAAAAAAGAGTTGAATGCTGAGTTGAATCTAACTCCATTTATCGATCTACTTTCTACATGTGTATGTTTCTTACTTATCACGGCCGTATGGATCGAAATTGGTACTGTCGAAATCAAACAATCCCACGGGACTGAGGCTGCGGCAAGTAAGAAAGAAAGTTATGATCTGGATTTGGTTTATAAAGATCCAACTCATCTACGAGTGAATCTGAAAAGAAATGGAAAAAGAGTAAAGGGTTTTAAAGTAGAGTCTCAAGATTCTACTTCATTGCAAGCTGCTCTAGACCAGACTATTAAAGATAAAGTTTTAAACTATAAAAATAAAATCATTGATATTGCAACAGCGACAATAACCCCAAGAACTACAGTTCAGTATGGGCAGCTGGTAGAGACATTGGATACTCTACGGTCAAATAAAATCCTTAATATCGGTGTTTTATCAGCTAGAGGGCAATAGATATGCGACTAAATCAGAGCTTGGTTTCATCAGACCCGTTTGAAAAACATTTAATTAAAAGAAAAAGAAAAACTGCATGGGCGAAAAAAGCAGCGGTAGGTGCGCTGATGTTGACATCAATGGTTGACATGTTTTCGATGTTAGTAGTTTTTCTTCTTCAAACTTTTTCAACTTCCCCTGAGATATTGATCAATAAAGGGGTCACTCTTCCTGATTCGATAACGGCGACGGAAGTGAGAGAGGCACCCGTTTTGGCCGTGGCTAATGATGGGAATCTCTATCTCGATCAGAAAATCGTGGGGGAAGTGAAAAAAGTTTTACGTAGTCCAAAAAAACTCATGAGTGATCTTCATAATATTAAAGTTGATTGGGCGAAAAATCACAGCGGACAAGCTTTTCCTGGAGAAATTAACTTACAAGCTGATAAAGAAGTACCATCAACAGTTGTTTCTCAAATTATGGGGATTTTAACTACTGGTGAGTTTTCGACCATTAAGCTTGCGGTTATAGGACTAAGGTAATGCGCTATTTACTATTGTCTTGTTTGTTTGTTGGAAGTGCTTTCGCTGATCAATATTTAATTGATGAGATGGAAGCTCTTAAAGCTAGTCTTGAAAAAAATGACCCTGGTAGGCAGGAGCTTAGCCTGCGTTTAGCTGACCTTTATTTTGATGTTTCGATTCAGGAGGGAGATGAGACTGAAAAACTCGATAAAATCTCTCACCGCAAGAAGGCCTTAGAACTCTATTTGAATGTGTTGAGTGGACGTGATGGTTTAACTAAGGTTGAAGGCGAAAAAGAAATCCTTATTAAATATCAAACAGCAAGGGTTTATAGAAAGCTTGGGCAACAAGATAATTCAAAAAGCTATTTTGAAGAGGTTTTCTACTCAGACTCAAAAGACAAAAATCTCAAAAGAGAAGCAGCTTACTCTTTAGCTGAATACTATGAAGAAAAGATCAATTTTGATCAGTCAGATAAATATTATAAAGAAGCGATATCACTTTGTAGTTCGATTGAATCCTGTAACCTCTCTCACTACAAGAGAGCTTGGCTACACTATAAAGAGTTGAAAGTGGATTCTGCGATTGAGGAATTAAAGCTTGCTCTATTTGATCGTACTGGACAGGTAAGAGAAAAAGTTATTAACGATTTAATGCTTTTTTTCTCGAACAGAACAACTGACGGTAAAGATGAGATTGCCTTTATTAAAGAACTTGTTGAGAAAACAGGTAAAGATGAACTCGTTCGCCAATTAGTGGAGTCCTTTTATGGCGCTGGTAATAGAGTTGCAGGAGCCAATTCATTAATTTATTTAAATACTAAATCTCCAGATATCTTTTATGAAATGAGATTGTTGGAAGAATTTTATGGTTTTAGAGATTGGGATGAAATCGAAAAATATCTTTCTGCTCTAGAAAAAAGAAATGCAAAAGAGCTTCCACAAAAAAACGAAGAATCAAAAGAATTTCGTGAAATGCTCAAACGTGTAATCGTCCAATTTGGTTCCGAAGCAGATCAAGATCCTAAGCAATATTCAAGCTATCTAAGAAGAGCTATTGATAGGTATTTGAGTTTTTATCCTAATGATGAAATGCGAACTAAGATGCAACAGGGATGGCTTAAGGCTCAAGAAGATAAAACGGCAAAAATTGAAAGGCTTGGTCTTTGGATTAAGGAAGATATTGTCTATAAAAGAGACCTAAAGCATATAAGACAGTTAAGACAGACAAGACTGTCTCTTGCGCAGGAGCTTGCGATACCTCAAATCATCTTAGAAGAATCCTTAGAGCTTGCGCTGATATTGAAAGATTCTAATGAAAGTAGGGAGTTTCTCTATCTTGCAGGACTTCATTATTATAAGAATAATAATTTTCCTTTTGCACTTTCAAAGTTTTTACCACTGGCAAAAATTGAGAGTTTAGAAAAGGCAGATAAATGGGCCATCCTAGCACAAAACTTAACGTTAGATATTTATAATCAACAAAAAGCTTTCGACAAACTAGCGGCACAAGCCGATACATGGTTAAGCTTACCAAAAGATGAGTTAGCTGCGGATCGATTAAAAGAACTTACGCCTGAGTTGAATTCTATGAGTGAGGTTAAGACTCAGTCTCAATTCGAGTATTTTGCACTTAAAGGGGAGACGAAAGAATCCCTACAGCATTTTTATGAGAATTGTTTTGCTGGAGTTTATCCGGAAAAATCTTGTCCTAACGCTAAAGTTTTGGCTGTAAAATTGGCCGATCAGACGAAACTTGTTTCTCTTCTTGAGAGGGAGAAAGACGAAAAAGCGCTGATGGTTGAATATGAGCGTATGGGGCGTTTTAGCGAAGCTGCGAGATTGCAAGAAAAATATGAATTGAAAAAAGATTCAGATTTAACTGTTTATTTCAAAATAGCTGCACTCTATGAAATTGATCAAGAATTTTCTGAACGCGACCGGGTTTTGAAAAAAATTATCAAGAATTTTAAAAAACAAATTGATGTAAATTTAGAAGCAGCTCTATATAAGACACTCGATGAGGCAGGTTTAATTGATGAGAAGTCAATTTTACTTCCTTGGTCAGTGGCTAAGAAAATTGAACTGGCCAACAGATTTGATAGTTCCAAAAATTCTAAATCATTTGTAACGGCTCAAGATCAGTATGCAGGACATCTATGGATCGAGCTTGCGCTCTCAAAAATAGAAAAAGATTTCAATAAATTTGACCGCTATAAATTCTATGGGAGAAATAGTGAAAGAAAGTTTAAGTACAAAGAAAAATTATTGGAAAAGGTCGTGACGACTTCCAATAAGTACTTGGAAGCTTCAACGACTCAAGCGAGGGTTTATATTTTAGATATTTTAAAAAGAGCGTACCTTAATATGGGAACAGAGATCATGTCTACGCCTCTACCGGAAGGTTTAACTGACGATATTATGATGCAGGTTCAAGCAAACCTAACTCAACTGGCCACTCCTTATTTAACTGTCGCGGATAAATACAGTAATTTACAGGAAGAGCAAATTTTAGCTCTCGATGAGCAGCAGCGTGAGAAAGTTCGCGCGCAAATTGAGGATGAACGCAAAAGCTACGCGGGTCTTATTGAGAAAAAAGAATACAGCGTAACTACCACTGCTAGTTATGATTACTCAAATCTTTTGGAGTCGAAACAGTCGTTGTTAACAAATCCGACTGATCTACAAGCTTTGACCGCCATGGAAAAATTTTATTTAGATAATAATAATCCTCGTTTAGCGGGTTACTTCAAAGGGCGTATCAATCAATTAAAGGAGATTCAATGAAGTTTTTAATATTGTTTAGTCTTGTATTGAGCTCAGTTTATGCCGCGGATTCAAAAGTATCCAAACCTAAATATCGCTCAGGTAAAAGGATTGATTTTGAGAGCCTTTTGATTGAAGGTGAGAAAAGAAAAGCTGATTATGCGGTAGTTACTGGGAATCTTGGTGAAGAGGATTTTGGACTAATCAAGCTTAGAGAAGATTTTTTAGATTTAATGGCAAATGATACTCAGGAGGAGGTCGAATGATAGCGATTAAAACCGAGGAAGGTTTTTTAGTTAAGGTCATTCAAAACAATGAAGATTTGAAATATGGTTTTCATAAAGTTTTTGGTTTTATTAGTGAAGACAAAGCTCATAAAAGGCTTGATATTCGTTCCAGGCAAGGATTTGAATTTACTAATAACCACTGGGATTGCCAGTTTGAATTAGTTCGCTCAGGAGAAGGCTTTTCTTTGAAATCACTAAATGATTGTAAAGTAGAGAAAATCTCAGAGAAAGAATGGAAACTAGAAACCCCGAGAGGAGTTTTTAATATTGGAAATTACTCTGCAGGTGAATTTCTGGATTGTTTAAATGCACAAGACGACGAAAACTCTTGGTTGAGTCGAACCGCAGAACTCATAACTCTTGGTGTTTTTCTCATTATTCCAGTTTTATTTTTCTTGCTACCTAGTGAGGAAATTGAAGAGGTGAAAGAGGAAATGAAAAAAGAGCCAATTGTGGTTCAAGTGATAAAGCCTGTAAATACAGTTAAAATTCAAGAATCGAATCCAGACTTGAAAATTAAGCCTATGAACGCCGCTGAAAAGTCTAAGCAAGCTGTGAAAAGAAATTTAGGTTTCTTAGGATTGGTTGGGTCAAAAGATCTGTCTAAAGTGACGGGTGGTGTGCCTCAAAAATTAAAACAAGCAACAGCTGGAGCTGGAGCTGGTGGGGATGCTGGTTCTGGTGGAGAAGTCCTAACTGGACTTGGAAAAGGTCTTAAAAAGACAACTGTTGGAAATACCGGTGTTGCAGGTCTCGGTGGAGTCGGTACAAAAGGTGCCGGAGGCGGTAAAGGTGGTTACGGTAATACCATGGTCGCATCTGGTACAGGGAAAGGTATCTCTGGGATTTCAGTCGCAAGTAATGATCTTGTGCTTGATGGTGGATTAAGTCGCTATGCAATCAACGCTACAATCGCAAAATACTTATCTCAAGTTAGACGTTGTTATGAAAACGAATTAAATAAAAATCCAGGTCTTGAAGGACTCGTTACTGTTGCCTTTCAAATCAATGGCCAGGGTAAATTAAATTATTCAAAAGTTTTAAAATCTTCACTTGGAAGTCCAGCAGCAGAGTCTTGTATAACAACTAAGATGATGAATTGGAAGTTTCCTAAGCCAAAGGGTGGAGTGAACGTAAATATTAATTATCCATTTATGTTAAGGCCGGTAGGAACATGAGAGGCAGTATGAAGTTATTAGTAGTTAGTTTTATCTTTTCACTTTTTCTTTCTTGTGAGAAAGATCCGTATCCTAGTCAAGGAGACGTACGAAAAGATCCACGAGATGAACAACGTGAAGTTCCTGACACAATTGCTATTGCAGTTGAAAAGAAATATGAATTTGATGAAGGAAAAAATAGAACCGTAAACGTAGGTGTCTTTGTTCCTGCCCCTGGTGTGCCTGATTTAACGATTAAAAATGCGCCAGAGGGACTAGTTTTCGATAAAGAAAATTTTACTTTTTCATGGATGCCAGGTCCATTTCAAGGAAATGACATTAACGATCCAACCAAAAAAACTCGAGTCTATACGATCGAGCTTCTTTTGAGAAATGCACTGGATCTTGGTGGAGAAACAAGAACGGCAGCAGTCACATTAGTGGTAAATGATGTTCCAAGAAATTTCTCTATTGAAGGTAGAGATAAAGCCTATGTTACTGAGGGAAAAACTCTTGAATACGAATTTGAAATGGAGAATATTGATTATCCTAAAGGTGGTTTCGATGTTACGATCGATGGCGGGCCTAGTAATCTAAAGCCTATTCAAATTGATGATACGAGATATAAGCTCGTATATAAGCCAGACTATTTTCATGTCAAACTTAACGAGAGAAAAACTGCTAATTACGATATCGAGATAAAAGCCTATAACCCAGCAAAACACGTGGCGGTTAAAACCGTAGAACTGGAGGTTGTAGACTCTAGGTTAGGCGTAACTGTGGTAGCTCCACCAACAATGGAGCAGGGTCTTGACTCGACTTTTCAAGTTTCAGCTTATGATGAGAATGCAGAAGTCGCACCGCAAATATCACTTGTAGGAGACGAGCCTAACTATGGTGAATTTAAATTAACTCCAGTGAAAGATGAGGTTAATAATTCAAGTGTTCTCAATGTCGTGTGGAAAGATATCCCTCCAAGTTATAACGGACAAAACAAAACATTTAGATTTAAAGCTTGTGTCCTTAATCAATATCGAGGAATGAATAACTGTAAAACAGTTGAGACAACTTTAAAAATCAGAGTTAAGGATAGAAAGGCTCCTGTGTTTAATCGTTGGCCTTGGGATGTTGGTGAAGTAAAGTACTTTAAAAATGACGAGTATAATACGTTTAGAATCTCTGCTAAAGATGGTGATAACGGACAAAATATTACTGAACTCGTAGTTCAACCTGAGTCGATGAGGAAGTACGTGACTTGGAGTAATGGTAGGTTATCTGTAAGAAGCGATAAGCCTGGTATTCATCAATTCTCCTTAGTTGCTAAATCAGAATACAATATGAGTTCTGCTGAGAGTTTTGTCTTTGAAGTTTTCAAAAAAGATCGATCTAAGACTATATATTTTACGGATTCAACCCGTGATAAAGAAGTAAAATTCTTTAAAGAAAATATGGATAATATAGAGATCATGAATCCTGCAATTCAAATTCTGGACGATAGAGCTCTCGCAGGAAGAGAAACTCTTGTTCTTGGAACTAGTGCTCTTCTAGATGATCATTTTAGACAAGAAATTCTTACGGTTATGGATAATGTGGAGAATATTATCATTGCTTCGCCAATGGTAGAAAATCTTCCAAAGGAATTTTTAAATCTTATAGAGGATGATCTTAAGGTTACAATTCTGGGCAGGTATTCACAGTTACCAACTTCCACAAAATTACAAGATTTGTATTTTGTGCAGAGACCAGATTTTACAAAAAATTCAGATGCAGTATCTCTTGCTGGAAATGCTTCAAGCAAATCTTTTGATCCTGTTGTGTTTCATGATGGAGTTTTAGCTGACAAATGTGACGATGTATTGGAACTCAATGACTCAACAGGCGAGCAAAAGAAGAGTTATTCGATAGGTATTATTTGTAATTTGCCAGGTAAAGGCAGGTTAGCTCTTTTAGGTACTGAGTTTGCTGATATTAAGGGAACCGGAGGCGATGAAGATATTGCCAAAAGATGGTTTTCTGACATGTTAAATAAAAAAGTGGTGAGATAATTTATGAAAAAGAAAATTTTAGCAATTTTACTCGTTTTAGGTAGCTCTCAAAGTTTTGCTGAGCAGGATTTATCTCAGAAACTAGAAAGTCTAAATATACCAAGTGATAAGGTTACACCACTTTTATCGGAAGAAGATTTATATGCGGTAAACGAGAGGTACTCATCTTTAAATAAGAGGTTTGAGCTCACTTTGTTTGGAGCACATGATTTTGCAGCAGATCCACATCTTGATACAAAACAATCAGGGTTAACAGCAAGGTTTCATTATAATTCTAGATGGTCTGCTGGTTTAAGGTACACAGAATACTTTAACCAATTGACACCGTCAGGAAAGGCGCTATTTGAGGAGAAACAACTTCTTCCAGACTCAGATTTTGCTTTAAAGAGCTCTGAAGGGTTTATTAATTTCAACACAGTTTATGGAAAAGTTAGGCTAACCAAAGATACGATTGTTTATTTTGATCAGTATATTGCCCTTGGGTATGGAAATATAAGCTTATCACGAGGCGAAGTTCAGATGTATACAGCGCATCTAGGTTTATCCTTTTGGGTTGGTAAAAATATGTCTGCACGTTTTGGAGTAAAGAACGAATTCTACGCTCAAAAGAAAGTAAACGGTGATGATAATGTTCATAATGCCATGGGATACTTAGAAATTGGATATCTTTTTGGACAGGGTAGTCGCTTATGATTAAATCCAAATATATCCGAAATTCAGCAGCTCTGACTCTTGTGTTAGCAACAGTGTCGAATGTAAGTGCTGCGGAGGATTTGGATAAACTATTAAATAAGAGTTCGTTAAAAAACTTCGAACCTATCCAGATAAAAAGACAAGCTCTAGATTTATCAGATGCTTTTCAAGTTCAAATATATGGTGAAATCAGAGAACGGGGAGTTTCAAATAAGGAGATTCTTGCGGGCTTTGATCTGTTGTTTGCTAATAAGTATAAGGACTCTTTTAGAGTTTTAGATCAATACCGTGCAGAGCCTTATGTGAAGGCAGCTCTTATCTATTTGAGTTATAAATTAGACTATAAATTTTTAGCGGTAAATCTTTGGATCGATCAGCTAGCGAATCCTTCTTTTTTAGATAAGCAAACGACTATCGCTCTTGATCAAGTTATGGGAGAGAATGCATCAAAATGGTTGTTAAAAGCTGGTATTTTATTAACTCCAGAACAAAAAGAAGTTCTTGCTAGTTCAGGTGCTAAAAATATTAAATTTAATGATTCGCTGAGAGCATTAGCTTATCTGAGAACAGGCGATCAGACGAAAGAAGCCATCTCATATCTTGAAGCAACAGATCCTCTAAGGTTGAAATTAGCCGAGTCATTAGTTTTAGATTTTGCAAAGAAAGGTGAACTTGCGAATGCTGCAAAAGTTTTAAAAGGAGTCTTTGAACCTGGCCTTGAGCATTCAAATAATATCGAGAATATCTCATTTTATTATTTAAATCTAGCAAGACTTCTGTACCAAGCAGAAGCTTTTGATGCTTCAAAGGAATACTATAAACTCATACCTGATGAATCGAAACATTATTTAACGGCTCAAGTTGAAAAAATGTGGATCGATATGCAGCAAAAAGATTTTTCAAGCGTAAAAGGCCAAGTGAAAACATTAGAGCTTAAGATATTTGAAAATCATTTTCTACCAGATAGACATCTTTTAAATTCAATGGCGCAATTACAGACTTGTCAGTTTGAACAAACAAAGAAATCTTTTGATCAATTCCTTAATGAAAATAGGTTACATGCCCAAGAGATTGAATCTCAATTGAAGGCAAACTCGCCAAAACTATTGGATAAGAAAACTCTTCCGATTGTCCTATTAGAGAGAGGAGAGAAGGAAATTAATTTTGAGTTAGGCCAGTTAAAAGAGAGTGGGCATTATGCGCAAAGACTTGAGGCAGGCCTAGCGTCTATTTCAGCTGCAAAAATTACTGAAGCCAAAAGACAATGGACAAATAGAAAATTGATTTTAGAGAAGGCAATCTATCGCATGCGTTTTGTAAAGGTAGAGTACCTGAGTACAATGAGACGACTTCAGTCCAAACTAGCGCTTATGCGTAAAAAACATCAAGAGGACAGTATTAGCACTAAAAATGCAGCCCCTACAGTTAACAATGCAGTTGTTTTTCCATTTGATGGACAATTCTTTGCTGACGAGCTCTTTAGCTTGAGAGCTCAGATTAAAAACCTATGTTTGAAGGAGAAAAATAAATGAAATGGCTTCTTTTTTTAGCTCTTATGGCATGTGAAGGTGCTGGAGACTATGTTCATTATGATAATCCTCCTGAAATTGTAAGGTCAGATAAGACCTACGCTTTAAGAGATATAGTACGTGATGCAAGGATTGATATTCTTTGGGTGGTAGATAACTCAGGATCAATGGGTGATATTCAAGCAAATATTGTTCAAAATGCTGCCTTATTTATGCAGGAATTTACCAAAGACAATATCATGAAGTGGCGTATGGGTGTCATGTCTACTGATAAATCTCAAAAACCATTTTTAGGCTTTGAAACTGTATTTAATAATGGGACAGTTGATCCTGTTGCAAAATTTCAGCAAGCAATTGATGATTTAGGTACTAATGGTGACTATTCGGAATACGTTTTTTATAACACGACTAGAGGCGTGGGGTTAACGAGTCCCTACAACCATTTTTATCGTCCAGATGCACACCTTGCGGTTATTATGGTTACGGACGAACCGGAGCAAAGTGAGAAAGACTTCGGAGCTCAATTTGAAACGGTTACATTTTTGGACTCATTGAGGGCCATGAAGTCTCCAGATAAAATTATTCGTTTTTATGGAGCATTTCAATTTCCGGACCTGCAAGACTGTTCCGGTTATGGAGATGGATATACTGATTCGCCATTTGAAAAAATAATCAATTTAACAGATGGTATTCATATGTCGACATGTGTTCCTGATTTTGGTAAGAATATGGCCGAAATAGGAAGGGATATTGTTTCAATTATCGATACACCTCGATTACTTTTGGAACATAGACCTGTTATTAAAACGATTAAAGTGCTTTTTAATGGGGTAGAGCTTCCAAGTGGTAAAGAAGAAAATGGAGGGTACTGGTATTATAGTAAGTACTTTAATACTGTTAACTTCTATAACTTAGATTTCGCACCAGATGTAAGCACTTCTGATATTCAAATTAAATATGATGTGGACGATGGATTCGATCACGATGAATGGAGAAAAAAATAATGTTTAAATTAGCTATGTTATTGATGTTATCAGTCTCAGCATATGCTGTTAATCCGGGAGACAAAGCTCCAGAGTTTAAACTTCTCTCACATAAAGGTGAAGAGGTAGCGCTAAGCCAATTTAAAGGGAAATTTATTGTACTTGAGTGGTATAATAAAGGTTGTCCTTATGTCAGAAAACATTATGATTCAGGGAATATGCAGGCAACTCAGAATGTTTATAAGGAAAATGATGGAGTTGTGTGGCTGACAATCGTTAGTTCGGCAGAAGGTAAGCAAGGTTATTTAAAAGATGTTGCTGAGGCGAAAGCCCAATATGCCACAGATAAATTGGCTTCTGATTATTTACTTTTAGATCCAAAGGGTGAAGTGGGAAGAGCTTATGGTGCTAAAACAACTCCACATATCTATATCATAGATGGAAAGATGAATCTTTCTTATGTGGGAGCGATGGACTCAGATGACTCATACAAGCCAGAATCAATTAAAGGAGCCACGAATTACGTGACTTCTTCTATGAGTAAGCTCATGCTAGGTGAGAAACCAGATCCTGCTAAGACTAGACCTTACGGTTGTAGTGTAAAATACTAGTCTTCTTGAATCTTAAGGCTTAACTCTTTTCTAGATTTTAATCTTTCTTGGGCGTTTTTATAACGCCTTTTTTCGTTATCCGTCTCTGGGTTTAGTCTTGGAACCTCTGTTGGTTTTCCAAACTCATCCAGGGCCACGAAGGTGAGGTAGGCTTTAGTTGTGGTTCTGGTAATACCTGTCAAAGGGTTTTCGCTCATAACTTTCACTCCAACAACCATAGATGATTTTCCCACATAATTAATTGAAGATTTAATGACAACATGACAACCAATATTGATTGGGGATTTGAACTCAATATCATCCATATGTACCGTAACCACTTGGGTATTGGAGTGCAGACTTGCACACATGGCGCCTGCTATATCAATCCAGCTTAATACCTTGCCTCCGAAGATAGTTCCATGAGCATTAGTGTCTCCTGGCATAACCATCTCTCGCATAATAACTTCACTTTCTTTTGGTGTTTTTTCTCTCATTTAATTATTTCCTAAATCACAGTAAATATGATGATTCCATTTAAATCCCAGTCCATAAACTTGAGCTCCTTGAATCGTACTATTGGCTGAACCAATATCTTTATTGGAGTCAGCAATAGAGTTGATTGTTGCACTTGCATTTAAGTCTGGTCTCGTACCACTTGGTTGACCAGGGAAATTTCCAATTACGGCCCCTCGTCTTGTGGTGTTGTTAGCACAAAAGCGCTCTCCAATCGCTACAAGTTTATTATAAACATCTTGAGATTGCTCAGGTTCACCAGTTACAGAATCGAAATCTTCTTCTTCTAATGGGGTAGTTCCAATTTCACTAGATAGACCTTCACTTGAAACAAATTTATTAAAATATACGTGCAGATTTGTTCCAGTCGGTAGTTTACAGAAAACTTTTCCATCAACATTCTCTCCGTTTGCACTGGCCTCTGCACTTAACTCTTCATCTTCATCCGCAAAGCCCGAACAACACATAGATTGATCTGATCCTTCATCGATAGAGGTTCCTAGTTCAAGGCAACACTTGAATTGGTTATCAGAAAAGATCTGAGGTCTTTCGACTAGTTCTTGAGTCGCGGCCATGTTTACATTTAGAGAACTTGCATTGCTACTGCCACCAGCGCTATCAGTCTGCCAAGGTGTGTCCGCATTATCATCTACAAATGTACGAGGATGATTGATGAAGTCCATAACTGTTGCCAATGGGCTTCCATCTACTTCTTCTTTGAATATTCCCGGAACCATTTTTTGATAATTATCATTGCAATAAAGAGGTTCATAGGTCATTTGAGGAATTCCTAAGTACTCAAACTTAGCGAGCTTTTCTAGGTAGTAAAGCGCATTTCCAGGAGTGGCCCCTCTTCTTCCTGCAATAGCTGAGGCATCATCCACTAATGGTGTCGTAGGGAATCTCGTAGTATTAGAGGTGTACCACTGTTCTCCACCTAGAGTTCCAATCGGGTTCCATCCACTCAGTGTTAGGAACATATCAAATTTTCCATAGTTATTTGGATCTTGCCAAAGATCATCTGAGTATCCAACAGACAATATTCTCGTAGAAGGGTTGTAGGTGTAGCAGCAAGCATTTGGCCCCGCACATTTTCCAGCATCCCATAGGGACGTTGGTGCTGTTGGTGTGCCTGCAATTTGTGCCCAACATAGACCACCGTTTTCATCGGTACCACCTGTTGTACTTGAACAGGTATAGTCATTTCCATCTGGAACAACTTCTGTACAAGTTAAGTTCGCGGTACCACTATCGTTAGTAGGATCAGTCATCTCTACGGTGATGTCTGTAGAAATGGTGTCAAATGTAATATAGCTCGGAACATACACTTTCATAAATTTCTTTACGACTTCTTGTGGATCATCATTATCCCAATCTAGGAATGGATTGAATGTTCCATCCATAGCGTCTTGAAGTTGAGAGTAGGAGTAAAGGTTATCATCCCAAATAGAATTCATATAATCAGGGTTGGTGCTTATAAGACCAGTTGCAGTGCTTAAATTTAGCCTAGGCTTAGTGATGGATCCAATCGTAGTGATAGGTGCGATTGAATGTTGTATACATCCTGACTCATGGGTATCATTCTCTGAATTAACAGAAGGATCGCCACAATAGTCGACTTTTTCTTTATCAAGTATATTTTGGCTCAGACCAAGAGAAGCCGCATCTTCAGTTCGGTAAAGCTCACTTCTGTAATTCAAGCATTGAAAATTTGAGAGGCTAATATTAAGCCTATTTGTTACTGACCAATCATTTGTCCCATCTTCAAATTCACGTACCCAGCCGCCACCACAACAAGTTTTTGAAGCTGCCGAGTGAATGGTTTTCCACTGGAGAAGGTTGGTGATATTTGTTGTGTTATCTAAAATCCCATTTCCATCAAAATCATCCGTGTTTGCTGTTGGTCTGATTAGATTAGATTCTTTAGTGACAGAATTTACGGTTGCATCTGCAGAAGAGTAGCGAGAGTATCTAGTTGCAGAAGTTGGATTAAGTGAACCAAAAATATGAGTGGTTAATCCCTGTGATTCCTCAGCATTTGGAGAGTCTTCGGTATACATAGTTAGACTCTCACCAATAGGGCGGCAGCATCTATTATTACTCATGTCAAAGTCATAATAATCACTTGATCCAGCGACTGGTTCTTCTTTGGCCTGGCCACAAATGAGGTATTCCTCATAATAGGATTTTTCAGCTAGGTTTCCAAAATAGCTATCGTCTACAAGATCAACTACACTGGCCATCATGCGGTTAGGTGAACAGTCTAGATCAGTATGGCATACAGCGCCTGCTTTTCTAAAGCAAGCATCTCTAGCAAAAGTCGCTTCAATAATTGTGCCTGAATCAGTTAAAGGATCAGCTTCGATCGTTTTGAAAGCAGAGTATTGAGATAAGGCTTCAGAATCCATTGAACTGGTTACTGTGATATCGTCGCTTAAAGATTAAAGACCACAAGCATTTTGTGAGTAGGAGAGTCGCTCCACAACAAAACTTTTAGACAGTCCTGAACCCACATCACTCAGAGTAAAATTTCCATCTATGAAATCATCTTGGGTTTGAACATAGTTTCCATCTTCATCTAACATCGGACAAGAGCTGTAACGAAGGTCTGTGTAGAGAGCCGAGTTACACCCACCAATTTGGGAGATAAAATCGGTTCTACCTTCACTGTCAGGGGCGGCATGCTGATCTGCTGGGTCCCAATCTACGGTATTAGAAGTTCCACTATAAGATGGGAGTTTCTTTCCTGGGCGGCATAATCCAAATTGACCTGAACCACTTGAATCAAGCAGCAAGAGGTTTGCCTCTAGAGCTGTTTGAGTTGCTGTAGGAAGAGAAGATAAGCTTCCTGTATCAATATAATGTTTTGGTCTTCCAAGAATATTAGCATCCATTCCATAGTAATGATTTTTACTTTCAATTAACTCATCAAGTCCGCGTCCAAATCTTGCCACTTCAGAGTTAAAAGAGTTTGCTGAAGCTAGTCCTTCACAATAAAAGTTTGGTGCACAGGTTAGGTGTTTTCTCACGCCTTCATCAGAGATATTTTCATAATCCACACGACAAGGGGAGCCTGCTCCTCTATAAACACATCTTTTTGTACTGTCACTTGGAGGGAGAGTTCCTTGTTGTAGAAATTCTGCTATCGTACCTGTTTGTTGGGTATTAGCTTCCTCACTAGCACCAATTGGATTAAAAACTGGCCACGCTGTTTGAGTAAGTGATACATCCGCACAAGCATATTCCCAGCCCAGCTTCGTAATACAATCAGTATCAGTTTCACATTGATGCCAGTATTGGCAAGAGCCTGCCTCATTTTGATTCGAAGAATTGATTTCCTCATCAGGAAGAAAATCATGAAGAGGAGCAGTAGAAACAAAATCATATTCCTGAACGGCAACTACATGGTCTGAAGGAGATGCCAGGTCTGCAAAAGGAGCGTTGATTGCAAGGTATAACTTATCAGACGTTGCTCGGACTCTTCTACCTTTTCCAACAGCAAACCAGGTTACACCATCAAAAGATCCAATTAATGCTCCACGGTTAAAGCCGTACCAATCTTTTTGGTAGCCATTTACGAAAAGGGCAGCTTGAGTTTGTAGTCTATTTTGCCTTTGAGTTTGTGCATCAGAGTTTTGATTATGAGAAAACGGTAGCATTGTCGGTGGAACATAACAGGCACGATTAAATTTTGTGTCCTCATAGTTTCCTAGTGTCGTATTTGTTTCAAAAGTATCTCTTCTTGTTGTGTATCCAATTGCCTGTAGACCAACTCCACTTGCTGCCGTAGGGAAGGCAGAGAAATTGCTGAACCAAGGATCTTTGGCACAAGTCGGACAAGAGATATAAGTTCCACTTCTAGTTGAGATTAAATATTGCTTATCAAATTCTACATCTATCTTTACTGCAGGTCTTGCGTTGGTTAATTCAATGTTTATTTGGCCTAGAATGGAATTCATATTGAAGTCACCATTTTTAGGAAAAATATAGTAATCATCTAGGTAAGTAAATTCCGTACCTTCTTGTGTGGTATCAGTTGCACTTGGGATTGTTTCCAGTGGATTAATCTCCTCTCCATCTGTGTTAAAAAAGCGGTGAGGAGCCGAGCGAGAATTCACTGTGACTTCAAGATCTGAAAATGGAAGAGGTGTCTCTGAAACTGCTGGTGTATTACATGTATATGCGATGACAGTTGTTGTTTCTTGTCCACTGCTATCTGTTTGATAAACAGGATCGTATGTGTAGGCAGGACAGATATTTATTGCGTCTGTCAGACTTGATTCTGAACAGCCACAATTTTCATATAGTCTCTCCATGACTTCTTGAGTACAAGTTACCGCGTTGGAACCACTACAAACTGAGCAGGTAGGGCTACCAGTAGTAAAGTCTAAATGAAATGGATCTGAGCTTGAGTTAGCACTTAAATCCTCTAAACAATTATAGTCAGAAGTAAGCTCTTCAAGTCTATCATCCGCGTCCCCAATAGGGTCTGTGGGCTCATCATCGCCACCACCATTATCTGTATCTGTAGGAGGTTGTTCTAAACAGATATAATAATATTGAGGGTATTTTTTGTACCAATTTGCATCGGTGTATTTTTCTTGTTCAGCTTCAACAAAACCAGTCGGATCAGCATTGACTCCGGCGACTTTGATGCTCTTTTCATTCACGCATTGTCCTTCGACACAACAGTCAAAGCCTTGAGAGCTACAAAGGATTTCATTGCAAGTGCTTTGCCCATCATCAGAATTACCATTCATATCTACTCTCATGGTTAAGTCTGAGTAGGCGATACTACTGGTATCCACTCTCTCAAGATAGTCATCACTTGTTTTTGAACTTGTGTCGTTATCGTTATTTTTGTAAAGAATAACACTTGATGAAGTAATGATGTTTAAGCAATCAGAACAAATATCCTGAGTTTTATATACAAGATCGATATCGCTGGTTCCCACGCTTCCATCGTAATCTGAGTCTCCGGATTGAATCGTGACACTCACACCATTAACTCTTTCAAGGCTTGGGCGATCACAAAATGTATTACCACTATCTGTTCCCATATTAACTCTAAAGAACCTAGTGATTTTTCCTTGGCTTATAACGTTTGAATAAGCAGGGGAGACTTTTACTCGTAAGCGCTTTGGGGTTTTACTTGAGCTAGCAGTAAACCTAACCTCGAGACAATAGTCAGATTTATAATTATCTGTGCTTGATAGGTAATTGTGGACTTGATCACCTATAAGATAAACAGTTTTAGTATTATCATAGTCAACGGTTAAAACTTTTGAACTTATGCCTGAATTTAAAAAATTAATCGTTGAATTGAACACCACATTTGTTGTGGAATCATCTGTTGAGGTGGAGTCAGTTGAACTCGCCTCATCTGAAGATGTTGTTTGGACGGTCTGCTCAGGTAGGCAGCCCGTAAAAACAAATATGAATATAAGTATAATTCCCCATTTCATCTATTCTACTATTCGGTATAGGGGAGACTGGATTTTAAAGACTTAGCGTTTTAAGAAAAAACGGCAAAAATTACTGGGTGTGCTTACTCGGGTATTTAGAAGCCAAAGCTAAAATTAGATGAGCCAGTTGAGCTTTTGGTAGTGCTTTGAATGGATCCGTTAGTCGTTATAGTTGTTGGAATTGGAGTGAAGCTTGTTTGCACTCCAGTATTAGTTGAGTAAAGATTACTGACATTATTCGATTGAAAACTCGTGGCGGATTCAAAAGTGTATGCTTGTGAAAAATCATAACCCCAGTTAGTCACTGACCCACTAGATAGATCACTATAGTATTGTTCCCAAGAGGGTTTGTAGCTATTCATATACCAATCGTCATAAGCTTTGATGGATGCAATTTGAGAACTAGTCTCTTCTTTTACTTGTCTTCTTTCGGCCCAAGAGTATACCAGGGGAGTTATATACATTGGTGCAGTTTGTGCAAAACCTTCTAAAAGGTAGCTACCCACACTTTCTTCTTCGTCTTCTAAAGCTATTTCTCTTCTTCTAATTTTTCGCTCTTCTTGTCTGGCAAGTTCACGTCTTCGCGCCTCTGCAAGTTTCTCTTCGTGCGCTTTTTCCTCACGTAAGTTCACGCAAACAGCACTTTTATCTGTTTCGTCTTTTCTACATTTTGCAAGAAATGCACTTTTATTTTCCGAATTAACCCCTGTCACGCCTTGCTCACTTAGTGCTTGGTGGGTGAGTCGGTGATTGAGTTTTATGAGAATTTCCTCTCCATCGTCGGCAAGGTTTAAGTATTGCTGATTGATAGTCGAAGTCCCGACCACATCATTTCCTCCGCAAGAGATAGAAATATTTTCAGATTTATTCTTCACGCATTTTCTCGCATTCACAACTTCAAGTGTAAGTGCCTTTTCAATATTGAGAGTTTTAAATGGCTCCACTTGATCTTGTCTTCCGATCATTTGATCAAAGAATTTTACGTCTTGTCGGAGTTTTTCTATATCACTCTCTGAAATATTAGCGAGATCTTTTGCAACTGACCTAACACAATCTTGTTTTTCCTTTGCCGTTCTTTCTGAGGAGAGACAGGCCTGAGCTTGTTTTGCTTGAGAGAGGGCATCCTTCTGATTGTCTAGTAGGTCAATCTCAAGTTTAAAATCGGAAAGACCAAGTTCAGCTAATTCTGAATTTAAGCATCTGTCGTTTTGACAGAGATTTCTATAACAATCAATATCAAAATTATTTTTACAAAGTTCTCCTATAGTTTTTCCATCGCCGATACTTCTGTTTTTATTATCCTGAAGTACCTTTTGTATTTTCTTTGCACTTCCACTCCCTAGGCGAGCTATATCTTTTTCTAAAATATTAATATTATTTTTGAAATTGGACTCGGCTGAACTATTAAGAATAAGATCAGGAAGATTCATTTGAGCAAGTACATTATCAAATTTTTGCGAGATAACTTCTCTTGCCGTTTTCGTTGTTCCACCCAATGAAGTTCCCTGAGGAGGAAGAGCGGTTGTATAGTCTAAATCAATTGGGTCTAATTCGTTAGCTAACTCTAAAATTTCCTTCGCAACTTTATTTTTTTCTTCAATCTTACCGTCGACTTCTAGGGCCCGGTACCTCAATAGGTGTGATTGAATTAACTTTACTTTGGCATATACAGATGATTGTCTGAATTCTTGTGGAGTTAGTTTTTTATCACTGTCAGCCGTGTCAACTAGGATCATGAGATTATCTCTATAGACATTGTATCGCTGTCTCATGAGAGAATCTTTGTCTAGTTGAGTTGGGCTGGCCTGGTTGTCTGCATTGAGAAAGCCATTTAGCATGTCTATCTGATCGGCCATGGTTCCTGCTGGAAGATTCTCGTTAGTTTGAAGCTTTTCATATTCAAGGCAAAATCTTTTTTGGGAGTGCTTCTGGTCAGAACAGAGTGTATTAACATAGGCGGCAACCTCATCAGGAGTTGAGCCATTGTAATCGCGCCAAAGAGACTCTTCTGAATCATCATTTAAGTCGATGGCGGCGTAAAGCAAATCTGCCTGCATTAAACTTTGATCAAGTTTCTCTACATACTCAGTGGCTTCATCTAGTTTTTTAGATTGAAGTTTAAAAGCAGAGTAGTTGGATTCAATTGCCAAACCTAGTGCCATGATTCCTTCTGCTAATACAAGTTTTGCTACCGCTGTATTGTATTCTGTTTCAAGTTCTCTTCTTGTTTTGCAAGTGTTTGGTTTAGATGGGTTACAGCAATGTGGTTCAGAGTAAGCACCGTCGCTTCCACAGATTGCAAATTTTGAGTTCAAGATTTTATCTTCTAGAGCTAGTAGCTCTACTCTGGCAGCACTACAATCAAATGCCGAAGCATTGGTGGTGATGACCGAAAACAATATCCCTAAACACATTAAAAGTTTCATCGATATCCGAATCGGAAGTTATCGCGAATTACTTGACGGATTATTTCGGGAAAGTCCTTTTTACAGCTATTTAGCCGTGACCACCATTCATAAACACTTCGTTGTAATCAATGAATTTAGTCGATTCCCCTAGGGATAGGTAGTAGTCTTCAGCAATTTTCATTGAGTCCGCAAGATCCGGGCATTTGAACATTAAGGCCCTAAACTTAGCGGCACCAGGGAAGCCTGCTGCAAACCAGACAATAAGCTTTCTCATTTGAATGAGTTTGATTCTCTCATTGTCATATGTTTCATTGGTATACTGATGCAGTCTTGAAATGGCCTCATAATAGTCACTGCCTAGGAATTTGGGGTCATTTTCATCAGCATAGGATTCTAAAAATATAAAAGGATTTCTTAGGCAACCTCTTGCGATCATTAAGGCTTCACATTGAGTATCATTCATTCTTGCCTTAACCAGATGAGGTTGGTGAAGGTCTCCATTGCCGATAATTGGCAGAGGTGCTTTTTCAGCGAGCTCTTCTAGGTATTCCCAGTTTGCTTTTCCCATATAGGCTTGCGCTCTCGTTCTACCATGTACAGCGACCCATTCAACTCCCATATCGTGAGCAATTTTTATAACTTCATCAGCGTTGATTGAGTCTTCATCCCAACCTGTTCTAATTTTTATCGTCAAAGGTACATCGAGGACTTTTTTAATGGCACTAAGGTATGGGATCAGTTCCTTTGGCTCACGTAAAAGAGCAGAGCCTCCGCCCTTTGTCACAACCTTTCGAACCGGACAGCCCATATTAATGTCGATGAATTTTGGATTATATTTTTGAGCGACTTCACTGGCCTGGGCCATAGCTTCTGGGCTCTCACCAAAAAGTTGTAGCCCAATATTGCGTTCACGCTCATCAATTTTTAGCATATTGAGGGTTCGTTCATTTGCATGATTGATGCCGTGACACGAAATAAGTTCACTAACCGTACCACCAGCTCCTAAGTCTTCCATTAGTAACCTAAACGGCGGTGTACAAATTCCGGCCATAGGCGCAAGTAGGAGTGGGGAGTCAAAGTGAACTCGTCCCAAATTGATAGGAGTTCTCTTTTGAGCAAGAGTCTCAATCTTTTTTTGTAAATCAGCGGAAAATGGCTTAGTATCCATGACGGTTAGTTAGCAATTAGAGCTGGATTCGGCAACTAGATATGGAAAAAATAACTCATATTGTCTTTGATCATGATGGAACTTTGGTAAATACCAATATTGCTCCTCGAGTTTTGTATCCCGGGATCAAAGATCTCTTAGGTAAACTTGCCCAAACTGATGTTAAGTTATTTGTTTGGACAGCTCGCAAGCGCTTTTCTGTGGTTGAAATCTTGAATTCTCTTGCTATTATGGAGTACTTTGAAGAGCTAAGCACTCCAGATGATGCGCAAACGAAGCCTGACACGGAAGGTCTCGAAGAAATGCTAGCTGGAATAGATCCCAAAAATATTACTGTTATCGGTGATTCTTTTGCTGATATGTTGGGTGGGAAAAAGTTTGGGGCTCTCTGTATAGGCGCCAATTGGGCGGCAAACGGCTCGATTAAATCCCAGCAAATGCTTGAGAAGTATGGCGCAGATGTTTGTATAAATAGCGTCGAGAAATTAGAGAGTTTTCTTTTTGAGAGGATATAGGATGTTTGATAGTTTAAGTGAAAAGTTTAGTGATGCGTTTAAGAATCTTTCGGGAAAAGGAAAGATTACTGAGAGTAATATCGAAGACACCTTAAAGCAGGTGAGAACAGCACTTCTAGAAGCAGACGTAAATTTCAAAGTTGTTAAAGAATTTGTAAATAAAGTTAAAGAACAAGCGCTGGGTGAAAAAGTTATTCGCGGAGTAAACCCAGGTGAGCAGTTTGTTAAAATTATGCATGACGAACTCTCAGCTCTTATGGGAGAGGAACATACTCCATTCAAGTTTGATCGACCTCTAAATCCTATCTTAATTGTTGGTTTGAACGGTGCAGGTAAAACGACATTCACTGGAAAGCTTGCTCTATATTTAAAGAAAAAACAAAAAGAAGATGTATATCTAATTCCAGCCGATAATTTTAGACCAGCGGCAAAAGATCAACTAATTAAGCATGCAAAAAGCTTAGCGATTGATTATTTTGATTCTGATCTTTCTCTTCATCCAAAAGATATTGTACTTGCGGGTATGGAAGAGGCCAAGAAACTTGGTAAAAAAGTTGTCATCGTTGATACAGCTGGTCGTCTTCAAGTAGATGATGAACTAATGGGGCAACTAATTGAAGTAAAAGAAGCTCTTAAAGACCCAGAAGTTCTACTTGTAGCTGACGCTATGACTGGTCAAGAAGCTGTAAACGTGGCCAAAGTATTTCATGAGAAAATCGGACTAACTGGTGCGGTATTGTCGAAGATGGATTCAGATGCCAGAGGTGGTGCTGCCCTTTCAATTAGATATGTAACTCAAGTTCCCATACGTTTTGTTTCAGTTGGCGAAAAAATGTCAGAGCTTGAAGCTTTCCATCCAGATCGTCTAGCAAAGCGAATCCTTGATATGGGAGATGTGGTTTCCCTTGTTGAGAAAGCTCAAGAATCAATTGATGAAAAAGAAGCTGAGCGCATGATGAAGCGTCTTGAGCAGAAGAAATTCACCATTAATGATTTTATTGGTCAGATGGATCAGATTAATAAGTTAGGCTCAATGAGCTCAATTCTTAAAATGATTCCAGGGATGGGAGGAGCGCTAAGACAAATTGGCGATCTTTCACCTGCTGAGAATGAAATGAAAAAAATGCGAGTCATAATTAACTCTATGACTAAAAAAGAAAGAGAAAATCATAAGCTTCTTAATGACTCAAGAGTAGCCAGAATCGCAAAAGGATCAGGGACTAAAGAGTCAGATGTTAAAGAATTTATTAATAAATTTGAGCAAATGCAGTCCATGATGATTAATATGATGGGTATGATGAAAGGTGGGGGAATGCCAAATATCCCTGGAATGCCACCTATGCCGGGCTTTAGACAAGCTCCAGGACAAGGTAAGCAGAAGAAAAAAGGTAAAAAGAAAGGCCAATTTGGTAGTAAGTTCTTTTAAATAGTCATATTTAATTGACTTTGATGATGTATTGAATTAAAAAGATGTGCTTTAAAAGCATTTAAGTTAGGAGAATTATAATGGTAAAAATCAGAATGCAGCGTGGTGGTAGAACTCACAAACCAATTTATACAATTGTTGCAGCTAACTCACGTGAGCCAAGAGATGGTAAATTTCTTGAAAAATTAGGACAATACGATCCTAATGCTGAAACAGTACTTAAAGATGTGAATGTAGATGGAATCAAAGCTTGGGTAGCAAAAGGTGCTCAACTATCTGATACTGTAAGCTCACTTCTTAAGAAACAAGGTGTAAAGCTTTAGAAAATAGTTTTTGTAATAGCTGATTTCCTGTGTACAATTATAGTAGGGATTCTTTTGCAAAGTAGGTGTTATGAGTGAATTAAGAGACTTGATAGAGTACGTTGGTAAATCTTTAGTGGATATGCCTGAAAAAGTGGAAGTTAGAGAAATTGAAGGTGAGCAGACAGTTGTTATCGAGCTTATCGTAGATGAATCAGACCGTGGAAAAGTAATTGGAAAACAGGGTAGAACTGCAAGAGCTTTAAGAACTATTTTAAATGCAGCTTCTACAAAGCTTAAGCGAAGATCAGTATTAGAAATTATTGAATAATCTTCAAAATGTTTTATAGCTTACATGCTATTAAAAATAAAAAAGGCCGATGAAATAACATTGGCCTTTTTTTTTATATAAAAAGGTCAAGATGAATACAGCCAATATGGTAGAGCTAGGTTTTTGTAAGTCTCCTCATGGCATAAAAGGAGAGTTTACTTTCTCACTTTATAATAAAGATTCGAGTGTTTTAAAAAAGAAGACTCAGGTCCTTTTAGTTCCACATACTAAAAGTAGTTCGATAAAGCCTGAAGGTGAGTATTTTGAAATCTCTCAAATTAAATTTGGTAACAAGGTAATCGCGAGGCTTACTGGTATTGAGGATAGAAACCAAGTCGAGGCCATGATTCCTTTTAGTATTCACCTGAGCCGAGACAAATTTCCAGCACTAGGTGAGGGCGAGTTTTATTATTTTGATCTTATAGGATTTCAAGTAGTGGGCGATGACGGTAAAGAGTTAGGGAGCGTCGACAATTTCTATGAAAACAATGATCAACTTATTTTAGTTTTGAAAATCAATGATGAAATAATCGAGCTTCCTTATGTGGATCATTTTTTTCCCGCAAAAGATCTTACAAAAAAAATATTGGTAGTGAATCTTCCGGAGGAGTTATGATTCGAAAAATTTGGTGCCTTACCATGTTTGAAAATTATTTTAATGAGTTCATTGATATTGGAGTCATTGGTCAAACATTTCGAGGAGAAAGAGGAGACGATTTGAAATTTGAATTTCATCCCGTTTCAATATCAGATTTTTCACCAAAAGGTTTTAAAGGGGTGGATGATTCTCCTTATGGTGGTGGAATTGGCATGATTATGCGTGCAGATGTCTTAAAGGAAGCTCTTATTAAAGGTGTGGTTGAAGCTGGCGGTTATAGCTCTGTGGATGAATTGCATGTGGTGTGTCCGGCGCCTCGAGGAAAGAGCTGGAATCAAGAATATGCTCAAATATTTGCCAAAAATCATTTTTCAACAGATTCAACTAAAGATTTAGTATTTATTTGTGGTCGCTATGAGGGAATTGATGAAAGATTTCTTAACAACTACGTAAACGAGTTCATATCACTAGGAGACTATATTTTAACGGGTGGAGAGCTTGCGGTAATGGTTATATTAGACTCTGCATTGCGATTTGGGCCTGGTATTTTAGGAAATAAGCTATCAGCTTTTGATGAATCCTTTGCTCATGGTAAACTTGAATATGCACTTTACACCAGACCTTTTGAGTTCGAGGGAATTGAAGTTCCTCATGCTCTAAAAAATGGTCACCATAAAGAGATTGAAAAATTTAAGGTTGAGTCGGCTGATGAAATGACGAAAAAGTATCGTCCCGATTTATGGCAGAAACTGAAAAATAGCAAAAGCGAGTAGTATGACCAAGACAGAGAGTTTAGAAAAAATGCTTTTGAGTGAAAAAGTCGAAACTCTTTGGGCCGGAGCGCCTACGTCAGTAATTGTAGGAAGTGCAGCTGGTATTTTCAGTGCAGCTATCATTTTTCAACAAGTAAATCAGGTCTATTTATGGACTTGGCTTTCAGCTCTTATCATCACAGGAGCGATTAGACTTTTTCTAGCGTTCAAATTTCGAAAACAACCAGATGGTATAGATTGTGATAAATGGCTAAACCTATATTTTTATTCGACTGCCGCGGTTGGAACAGTATGGGCAATGATCTGCTTTTTTGTATTTGGTCAAGTTGATCCTGAGAGAGAAACGATAATTAGTACAGTTATTTTGGCCATGTCATGTGGTGGGGCGATTTCAAGTATTGCCGATAAAAAAACGGCGGTCTATTTTTCACAAATTATAATTGTGAGCTACTCAGTAAATATTTTATTGAAACAGACTCAAATTGCATTTTTACATATTTCTTCTGTTCTTTTTTTCTTAGTTTTTGTCTTTAAGATGATTTCTCAATTTAATAAACTCTATGAAAATTCCAATTCAATGGCGATTGAGTTGCAAGATAAGTATGAGTTAGAACAAGAACTTCAAAAAGAAAAGAATCATGCTTTTCAATCCTCTAAACTGGCAAGTCTAGGTGAAATGGCAGCGGGTATCGCCCATGAGATAAATAACCCACTAACTGTTTCTCTAGGTAAAATTCAAATGCTTAGAAAGAGAGTGGGAAGTGAAGATGAAAAAGTTCTAAGACTGTTAGAGAGTATTGAGGATTCAAATGTTCGTATCTCAGAAATAGTTTTTAGTATGCGGAATCTTTCAAGAATGAACGATGAAGTCGAACTTAATGCATTTTCTCCGGAAGAGTTAATTAAAATTGTTTCTCCTATTATAGCCACTAAAATTAAATGGAATGAAGTTCATTTAGATATTGCTATGAAAGAAGCATCTATAATGGGGAACAAAGGAGAGATTTCTCAAGTTATGATTAATCTTATCCACAACGCAGTTGATGCAATTGTTGAGCAGGATGAAAAAGAAAAATGGATAAACGTAACAGGAATTGTTGAAGACGGTATTTATAAAATTAAAGTCGTTAATCCTGGAGAAAAAATTTCGCCTGAAGTGGCAGAAAAACTATTTGAACCATTTTTCACCACCAAAGATGTAGGCAAGGGTACAGGTCTAGGGCTTTCACTTTCTAAGAGCTTGGTTGAGAGAAGTCACGGTACGATTCAATATTTAGCAGACGAACCAAATATAACTTTTGAATTGAGATTTCCCCTTGCTTAAATATTATTATCCGCTATAAAAGGGCATGAATAAATATTTAGGACTCCTTCATCATCCAGTACTCGGTAGAAAGGGTGAAATCATCACCACATCTGTCACAAATTTAGATATCCACGATATTGCTAGAACTTGTAGAACTTTTGGTTTTAAAAAATACTTTATCATCACACCAGTAGAGAAACAGCACCAATTGATCCAAACTATTTTGGACCATTGGAATACTGATGTGGATAGTAGTTATAATCCAGATAGGACCTCAGCACTTTCATATATTGAAATATCAAGTAGTTATGAGGATGCTTTGAAGAGGATCGAAGAAATTGAAGGGACTAAGCCGGCAACGGTTGCAACTGGAGCAAATTTTAAAGCAGATACCATGTCTGAAGAAGATGTTTGCAAAGCGTTAAATGTTGACAACACGCCGATGTTCTTGATATTTGGAACAGGTTGGGGATTACATGCCTCTTTAACTGAAGGCGCTGATTATCGTTTGCATCCAATTTTTGGGGTTGCAGAAGATGGCTATAATCATCTTTCAGTTCGCTCTGCAGTTGCTATTTACAGTGATCGCATAGCAAGAAGCCTCTGAATCAAAATATTATTTGCTTCCCTCTGGTGTTAAAAAATAAACGTTAAGGAAGGAACTTTTTAGGAGAAGTTATGAATCTTGTAGATGTTGTAAACAAGAACTACCTAAGTAAAAACATTGAAAAATTTCCAGCTTTTAAAGCAGGGGACACTGTTTCTGTTTCTGTAAGAATTACAGAAGGTAACAAATCAAGAATCCAAAAATTCGAAGGAATTGTTATCGCGATTAAAGGAAGCAGAGGCGCAATCGACAGTCACTTCAGAATTAGAAAAGTTGCAAGTGGTTATGGAGTAGAGAGAGTTTTCCCTTTCCATTCACCAGCAGTAGAAGCTATTGAAGTTAAGAACGTTGGTCGTGTTAGAAGAGCTAAGCACTTCTACCTTCGTGATAGAACTGGTAAAGCAGCTAGAATTGAAACTGATTTCAAAGCTACTAAAAAGAAAGTTAAAGCGTAATCAATATGCTTATGAGGGCCCGGTTTTATACCGGGCTTTTTTTTTATGAAATTTGATACTGAATATTTTAATCAAGACTTTTTAATTGGATGTGATGAAGTTGGACGTGGACCATTAGCAGGTCCTGTCGTTGCTGCTGCAGTCTACTGTGATGATGCTAAGGTGCTCTCTGTTTTAGAAGACCTAGGGATTACAGACTCAAAAAAGCTTTCAGTGAAAAAGAGAAGGCTTATATTTGAGAAGCTAAATATTGAACTGGATAAAGTTGTTTTAAATAAGAAAACTGAACTTATTCCAGGTCTATATTTTAGTATCAGTGAGTTATCCGAAAAAGTTATAGATGAGATAAATATTTTAAAGGCATCTTTACTGGCCATGCAAACCGCCAGTTTGAAACTGCTTCCGAAAGATAAGAACGGTAGTTTATTAATTGACGGTAATAAGTCTTTTGATTTTCCGGTGTCAGCATTTCCTATTGTAAAAGGGGACTCTAAAAGTTTGTTGATTGGACTGGCCTCTATTCTTGCCAAAGAATTCAGGGATGAAAAAATGAAAGCATTTGATGAGGTTTACCCTGGTTATAATTTTGCTTCTCATGCAGGTTATCCAACAGCTAAACACAGGAGCGCAATTGCCAGTATCGGAGTCAGCCCCATTCACAGAAAAACCTTTAAAGGCGTCAAAGAGTTTATCTAAGGCTCAGGCTTTTGAGCAAGAGGTGAGCTTAGTTTTACATCAGCGCTTCTATCCAGTTTTGGTTTCCCCCTTATTACTAAGAAGTTTTGGATGCGGTCAAATTGATATTTCTTTTATTAAAAACGGCTGTTTGCATATAGGGGAACTTAAGTCGGGACAAAGTATTCTTTCACTTGATCAAAAGAGACGGTTAAAAAGAACTCAGCAATTTTTAACGAGCATACTTGATATAGACGCTCGGCTTGTTCTGATAAATGAATTGCCAAAATTTTAAACATTACATACCCTTATAGTATGAAAAAGCTTTTACTAATTGCCGTACTTATTTGTTCATTTGTTTATCCACAAAAGTCTCACGCCATTGATACTAAGGGCAAAGCATTCTTAATCATTTGTACTTACGGGACAGTTGGGGGAGCTTTATTAGGTTTTGCTTCTATGGCCTTTGGAACAAATTCTAGGGCGATAGCTCAAGGTGCTTCTCTTGGTTTATATGCCGGTATCGCATTTGGAAGTTATGTCATCGCTTCACATAATAAGGGGCAAGAAGAATTTGTAGATCCAGCCTATCAGCAACCGCAGGCACCGCCTCCAGGCTTTGGTCAGGGAGGTTTTGGTCAACCTTCAGGTGGCTTTGGTGCGCCACCGCCAATGCAGGATGATATGCAAGGTGGAGGAGCTGGTTTTGGATCACCTGAAGAGGAATCAGGTGGTGGTGGATTTTTTGGACAAAGAGTTCAGGAAATTAACGATGATCTTTTTTATAATTATCGCCTTAAAAACGATAAAGGCAGAGGATTATCTCTGCCTATATATGTTCCAATTTTAAACGTACAGTTCTAGTTAGAAAAAGTTCTCTTTTTGTTACCAAAGCGAGTCGATAGATCAGAAGTCTCATCGTTTTCAAGATCAAACTGTTCCCAGATCATTTGTGTCTCTGCTTCACTGTAGAGTCTAAAGATTTTTCTAAACTCTTGGCTAACATTAGATAACGACATTCTGTTATGAGACTGCTTCTTTTGGTTGATAATTTGAACGGTTTCAACGAAATGACAGATTCCAGATGAACCAACGAAATCAATTCCACCTAAATCAACAGTGATTTTGGCTTGAGGATTTTCATTTGCAAGCTCGTGTAGTTGCTCTCTTAGAGGCATGCTATGTTCATAGTCCAAGTCTCCAGACATTTGAACTGTAATATTTCCCATTGCATCTCTCAAAATATTGGCCTTCATGGACATTTGTATCTCTCCTTAATTTTGCCAAGTGCTGGCGTTGACTCTAAAATTATTCTAACACTATTGAGCGTTAATTTTTAATGGGAAATTTTTGATAAGGAAGACACTTGGAAGTTGGAATTGGGTTTATCGGTACTCCAATAGGAGATACACAGGATATTACACGTAAAGCACTAGATTTATTGAATAAAGGTAAAACTTTAGTCTGTGAGGATACCAGAAAATCAAAAGATATATTGGAAAGACTTGGAGTGAATTACTCGGACAAAAGATTTATTTCTTTTCACGAGCACTCTGGTGAGCAGAAATTAAAAGACCTCGTAATGATGGCCAGGCAGGATTTGGTGCTCTACCTCTCGGACGCAGGTTCACCGTTAATTTCCGACCCAGCTTATCCTTTGGTTTTAGAATGTTTGAAAGAAGATGTGCCATTTTGTTTTGCTTCGGGTATCACTGCT
The DNA here is from genome assembly GCA_036336775.1 of Bdellovibrionota bacterium. Taxonomy (GTDB): domain Bacteria; phylum Bdellovibrionota; class Bacteriovoracia; order Bacteriovoracales; family Bacteriovoracaceae. The sequence goes on from JAYZFM010000006.1 coordinate 87,896, forward strand.
CCCGTATACGCTCTGGAAAACTCGGGGCTTCCACCCATTCCATTTAGCTTTCATGGTTTTTTTCCCCGTGAAGCGGGAAAGATTAAAGAGTATATGTCGACACTCGCCAATGGCACTCATCTATTTTTTGAAGGCGTCAGTAGAGTAGAGAAAACCTTAAAAATTTTTAGCGAAGTGGTTCCGGATGCTGATGTGGTGGTGGCCAGAGAACTAACAAAAAGCTTTGAGACTTTTCATCGTTTCAAAGCGCGGGATTATGAAAAAGAAGAGATTACCTATAAAGGAGAGTTTGTATTGTTAGTTCATATCTCAGGACAGGTGATGACTGGAAATAAAATAACAGAACTAGCTGAAGGAGTTCTAAATAGCGGGGGGAAGCCAAAAGACGTGGCCAAGCTTATTGCCGAAATTTTGGGTAGAAAATCTAAGGATATTTATCAGGAACTCTCTCGTAACTAGGCAATATTTGGCATTTGGTAGAAAAATTATGTTCAGTAACATTTTCCCTTTAAAATAAATTATCTTTAAAAGAAAAGGTTTTTTTAATGCAAGTAAAGATCATTGGAGGACATGGGGGAGTAACTAAGAATTATAATGCAACCTCATTTCTCATAGATGATTCATTATTAATTGATGCGGGCTCCATGGCTTCAGGGCTTGATATCCATGCGCAATTAAAAATTGATCATATTTTGATTTCTCATACCCATCTAGATCATACCAAAGACTTGGCCTTTATCTGTGATAATTGTTTTGGACTTAAAGGAAAACCTTTTGAAGTTTACTGTCACGAAACAGTTCATCGTGCGATTAAAAATCACCTTTTTAACGATATCATTTGGCCGGACTTTTCAGTGCTGCCAACAAAACAAAATCCAACAATTAATTTTAATAATATTGAAGCAGAAAAAGAGCTGATGCTTGGAAACTACAAGGTAACTCCAGTTCACGTAAACCATCCCGTCGAAAAAGCAGGGCAGGCACTAGGGTTTATTATCGAAAAAGATAATAAGTCGATCATATTCACTCAAGATACAGCGGCCACAGATAGAATTTGGGAGTTAGGAAAGAAGCTTAATAACCTTGTTGCCATTTTTTGTGAGGTTAGCTTTCCAAATCATTTACAAGGAGTAGCTGATCTTAGTGATCATCACACTCCAAAAACCATCAAAGAAGAATTAAAGAAGATGCCTAAAGATGTTCCAGTATACTTGGCGCATTTAAAACCGAATTATCAAGAGCAATTAATTCAAGAGATTACTGATCTGCATGAGCCAAGACTTCATATTTTATACGCTGATGATGTTAGATTTAAATTCTAGATACCTTCTCTAAAAGTTTTACCACCTGTAGGTGCAAAGCCGCTTGGCATTGGAGCTTGAACAGGGTTTGAATTGTCAGCTCTTCTCACTGGCACTTCAACGTTTTCAACACCACAGGCAACGCCATTTCTGAAGGCCACAACTCTTACTGAGTAGGCTTCTGATCTTCTAGGCATAACAGTTGTTCCTGAGCTAGATAACACACGTTTTTTATCGATATCTTTTACACTATCTTCAAGACCAGCGACTGCGCGAGTCTTTTCTTTTTTCTTTTTAGAATCTTTCTCTTTTTCGTCTTCTTCATCAACGTCGGTTACTACGTTTTTACGTTTTTCTTTCTTCTTTTTCTTCGCCTCTTTGGCTGCTGGACGGTTCATATCATAGATCTTGACTGAGTACTCAGACTCTTCATCTTCACTTTCTTCGTCATCACTGTCACTCTTATCTTCTTTAACTGATGCGACAATGCGAAAGCCTTGTTGATTCATTTGATTTTCAAAAGCAGTTTTTTGTACTTCGATGGTACATTTATTATTGTCCGCAAGCCCATCAAGCTTTACTTCATCAGAGCCTTTGGTCTCTTCACAAACGACAGGTTTTCCACTGAAATCCTGAAGTCCTGCAAAGCTAAATTTAAGCTCCTGGCCGGCAAGTTCTTTAACTTGATTTAAACTTTTTGTATCCATAGGGATATTAATAACACTTCCTTCAAGCCTTATATCGCCTTTAGGTGCAAGTGCTGCTGGGGTTCCAGAACCTCCTGAAAAGCTGAGTTTTGGCCCACTAAGTTTAAAAAAATCTACGCCTTCATCTATTTCTAAATCTGGCGTTTCAATATTAATTTTTTCTCCTGCTTCATTAACTTCAATTTTACAAACAGGTTTAATTTCAGGAAATATGTGGGTTGCTTCAACTCCTTGGTAGGTCGCTTTGACAGGTAAGGCAGCTAAATCATTTCTTTCAATTAGAATCGTAACTTCTTCACCCTCTTTTTTACCAGGCTCAAAGGCTACTTTCGCTAATTCTTCTCTTTTATCAGAGTCTAGTAAGTTGAGCTCTTCTTCTCCTATTTTGATTGTTGCTTCTTCGATTTCGCTATAAAGCTTCGGCTTACCGCTTTCTAATTTTAAATAGGTTTTAGAACCAGAGATTTTGAAATCAGAACCGGCAATTGGTATTGTGATTTTATTCGATTCTACACTCTGTGTGGCCTGACGACCTTTGAAAGTAACTTCAATTGGCTTTTCATTTTTTAAACCTGACAAGTCTGCACAAAAGAGGGTTTGCTGTCCTGCTGTGCTATTGACTGGATCTTCTCCACCTTCATTACATGGCATTATCTCTATGCTAAGACCATCAATATTTGGCTCAGGTATTTCAAAGCCATGGTTACAATTATTGCTTCCCGTACATGATTCATACAAAAGTTGTAATTTTCTTCCATCTAAACTTGCAGTGAGTTTAGTCGGGCTATTCTGAGTTAAATCAACTCCGTTGGATTCAATAATTTGGCCATCAACCGTTGCTACAGCTTTTACTTCAACCCCATCTTTAGCTTTGGCATCAATGACATAGCGAAATTGCTTTTTAGGCCCTGTTGTTTTCTCTTCGGTGTATTGAATCAAATTTTGGGGTAGTCCCGAAAGTTCATCAGAAATAGGCACAAATTGAGGTGAATAGCTCTCAGGAATACTTGCTTCTTCTCCTGCTTCAAGTTCTACAATGAGTTTATCTCCATCTCTCGTGAGATTAAGCTTCATCATTGCATTGGCAGCAGGGCAGAGGTTTCTCGCTTTCGCCTGTTCGAAAGTTTCATCTGCAAGATTACCGTATAGCTTCTCGTTTATAGATTTTTGAGTTTCAAGGTAGGACCCAAGTGACTCTTCGGCCATACCTAAAAATATTTCTTCTCTTTTTCTTATGCCGTTATTTGCACCTGCTTTTATTAACTCATTAAAACTATTGTCGTCAGTCTTTTCAGATACGGCTTTCGCGTAGAGATACCAATTAAAAAACTCTTTACTATGGCCATAGTTGACTTCTTCTTTACAAGAAACATGGTTTACGGCTTCATCTGCAATTCTTTGCATTTGGGTCAAAAGTCCAACGCAAGTATTACTTCCAAAAATTTGAGATGCAAATTCAGCATATTTACCATCAGGATTTGAAAAGTACTTCGATTGATTGTTGGCATTTTTTCCACATAAACAGACATCTGCAACCATATGAAGAGCAGGGGCAAGTGTACCATTAGGTTTGTTTAAAATTTCTTGCATCATTTGATCAGCAAGTTCTGTTCCGGTATATCCAGTATCCTTTGAATCAATTTTAAATTTGTTGTCAGCGACAGTTTTAATTTCTTCTATTGCTTTGTTACATGCAAATGTCGTATTGAAACCACCATCGTATTCTATATTTATACAAATTGGTTTTCCCTCAATTTTACCAAATACATCTGGTGAACAAATGGCGGAATCTTTAGATGAACATTTTTTATTTCTCTTAGTCGCTGTTGAAAAGTTTTTTCCATGTGGATCGAATACGATTGCATCTTCATAATGATAATTTACATAAGCATCATTTCCAGCATACTCAAAGGGCTGGTCTGCCGCATCTTTAAAAGTCGTCTTTTTAGCGAATGGATTGGCACATCTGTATTGTCCATTTCGTGACTCCATCTGGGAGATGGCCCCTGCAAAAATACATGGATCTTTTCCATTTTTTGCCGCAGGAATACTCATATCAAAATGGTTTTGATCTTCTGCATAGGCCTGATCGATCATAAAATTTAATATCTTTTGATAGACTTGATAACGCTTTTTCTTTTTGAGGCTTTGATATTCACCGAGTATTTGTTCGTTTTCAAACTCAATCATAAATTCGCGAATAAGCTCGATGGTTTGCGCTTTTTGGTTAGGGGATAATAGTAAAAAATCACCATAGGTAATAACCATATCGTTACTTCTCGCTTGAAGCATAAAAAACATGGAAATTATTAAACCTAGATACTTCATTAAAATTAACCCTTCACTTGTGCTTTATCGGGTGATTATAAGAATAATTTTAATGAAAAACGGGGTATTTTAGGTGGTTAATACCACCCATATAAGTAAATACGAGCACTTAGTTGCTCATGATTTGAAAATAAATAAAATTGACTGCCTCTAAAATCAGTCTTTTTTATCCTCTTCCTCGCTATCGACATCAAAAAGACTCAATTGATTTGGATCTGCTTCTTCGGTTTCTTCTAATTCTGTCTCAGGTTTTGTCGCTTCTTCTTCTATTACTTCTATTTTTTCTTCTTCACTATTTTCAGTAATAAATTCTTGAATATTATGTTCTTTCGTTTCTTCATCAAAGCTTTCATCTTCAGGCACTTCTTCTTTAAGCATCTCTACCGGCTCTAGGTGACTATGAGGAGTGTATTCTTCTTCATCTGCCTTTTGCGTTTGAAAGGCCGAAGCAGGCAGCTTTTGAATAAAGTGAAAATAAATCGCCCCAAGACCAATTGCTGAGAGAATATGCCAGAGGGCATGAGCTTGAAAAATATGGTTATTCGGATTACAGATAACACGTTCTAGATCCAGGATAGAGAAGACTTCACCTAGGCAAATGGCTCCAAATCCAATAATGAGAAACTTATAATTTCTTTTTTCAATTGATCTGACCTTGTACTCACTAAAAAGAAACATGAGGGCAGCGATAGCAATTAAAAACTGAACCGGAATATTTGAAATATAAAAGAAATGAGTGATAACCATCGCCAAAGCGACAAAGCCACCCCAAAAATAAAATTTATTACCGTCATTTACTTTACCAATTGCTTTGAGGTTAATCGCCATCCCCCAAAATATAACCAAATACATAACGAGGTAATCGATAAGCTGGGTGAGATAGTTTAGGGAAGCGTGATAGAGGGCGGAGCCAAGACCCACAAAAAATACCAATCTGACATAGAATTGTGTGTCAAAATCAGCTCTTTTCTTCTTACTAACATACTCTAATACCAGAGCTATCACTACGAAAGCTAGGCTAGACCATGCATTAGAAGGTTCACTTATCCAAGTACACATTGTTTCTTCACACCATTTTATATTCGGTGCGCCAAATTCTTGAGCATACGGGTGCCAGGGGCAAGAAAACTTATGGGGATTGACGTAGTAAGACATTAAATTTCATCCTTATTTTAATAGGATATCAGGACAAAAAATTAAATGGCAAGTTCGAATCATTGTGGAATAATGAGCGAACTCAAGGAGAAATTTATGGGATGGTTTGATTCAGTTAAAAACCCAAAAATCAAAAATGCTAAAAAGCAAAATGATAATATACCAGCAGGCCTTTGGAAGAAATGCTCTGGCTGTGGCGAAGTCTTAGAATCTGAAAAGCTCGAAGCTAATTTAAATGTATGCCCTCAATGTGGACATCATTACCGTATGAGTGCATGGGATAGAATACAATTGATCACTGATGCTGGAAGCTTTAAAGAGCATGCTATTAGTTTATCAACAACAGATCCGCTAGAGTTCTCTGATAAGAGTGCCTATAAAGATCGTTTGGTTAAAGCGCATAAAAATACAGGACGCACTGACGGTACAATTTGTGGAGTTGGTGAGATCAATGGCAAGGAAGTTGCCATGGCGGTTATGGATTTTTCTTTTATGGGAGGATCTATGGGAGTCGTTACGGGTGAAAAAATTGCTCGGGCGATGGATATTGGAATTGAGAAAAAGATTCCGGTCATTGTAGTATCTTGTTCTGGTGGAGCGAGAATGCAAGAGGGGATTTTATCTTTGATGCAAATGGCGAAAACCTCATCTTCTAGAAAGAAACTTAAAGACCTAGGTATTCCTTATATATCAATCCTTACTGACCCAACTACAGGTGGCTGTGCCGCAAGTTTTTCGATTCAAGGTGATATCAATATCGCAGAGCCTAAAGCATTGATCGGCTTCGCGGGACCAAGAGTTATTGAGCAGTCTATCAGACAGACTCTACCAGAGGGGTTCCAGCGCTCTGAGTTTTTACTCGATCACGGATTCATCGATAGAATTGTTCCAAGACATAAAATGAAAGAGGAGCTGGATTTCTTTATTAGGATGTTTAATTAAGAAATGACTCCGGATCAATGGCTGGAAGAGCATTATCTTAAAGAGATATTCTCTGGGGAATTTGAGCATCTAAAACAATTAGTTGATGAACTCGAACTTTCTCCTAATTGCCAAGTCGTCACAATTGCTGGAACTAATGGGAAGGGTGAAACTTCCCGTTCGCTTGAATATTTACTAAGACTAGCGGGGAAAAAAACAGCACTTAATACTTCACCCCATTTAGTTTGTGTAAACGAAAGATTTCTTTTTTCTGGAAAGCAGATTGATGATTCAGAGCTTTTAAATGTTTTTGAAAGTCTTCAACGCAGGCTCTCCAGAAGAATTAGCTATTTCGAATTTCTTTTTTTAAGTTTTCTTGAATTAGTAAAAAGAAGCTCTGTGGATGTTATTATTCTGGAGGTGGGGCTGGGAGGTCGGTTAGATGCTACCAACGTGATTGATGCGGATTTTGCCGCAATTACGTCCATCAGCCGCGACCATCAAGATTTACTGGGAAATAGGTACGAGCAAATTTTAAAAGAAAAGGCTGGTATCACTAGGTCCCAGCAGCAAGTTTTTACCAGTTTTACTCTCGACTATCTCAATTTGAAAATGGGGCAAATTCAACGTGAAGTGGGTTTTAATTGGTATCCACTTGATTCAAAAGACTTAGATTTCTCCCGCTCCAATCAGAACTTAGCGCTTAAAATTGCAGAGTCGATCGTAGGAGAAAAATTACAGGTAGCGCCATTTAATTTTGCGAGGCGCTATGAGTGGGAGCAGGGAGCAGCTCATTTTGATTTTTATCCCAGTCATAATCCTGAGGGAATAAGAAAATTATTTCAATTCCTAGATTCATCAAAGTATAATAATTATGATTATTTAATCATCTCTTTTAGCGAACGTCCTTGGTCGGATTTAAACACGATGATGGAACAAGCTTCGAAAAAATTTCGAAGCGATCAAATCTATTATTATAGGTTTGAGCATTATAAAGCGCTGAAAGAAGTGAAAAGACTTAAACTTAAGGAAAAGTTTGATTTCCCTATACTCGATAGAGAGACATTTAAAGCAAGTGATTTTAAAGGGCGAGTCTTGGTTACTGGCTCTAATTATTTTATTGGCCATTTTATCAACGCCTTTACACGCAGCTAATACCTTACAATTAAAGCTTGGAAATACCGTGAGTGTATTTTCAGAGAAAGCTTATCGTCGTGAAGGTGGAACCTTTTTTGAGGCCATCGGTAATGTTGTAGTGAGTTCAGGTAAGGATACCCTCTATGGAGAGAAAGCAAGCTTCAATACCAAATCTGGTGAAGTATTTATGGAGGGAAGTGTTCGTTTTGTCGGTGAGAACATCACCGTCTATGCATCCAAAATAGAATACAATATGCAGTCGGGAAAACTTCGTTTACTAAACGCGAGGATGATCACATCCGACTTCAGTATTGTTGCTACTGAGTTATTACGAAAATCTGAAAAGAACTATTATGCTAAAGATGCTGAATTTACGACTTGTAGAGACTGTACTGAATCATGGTTAATCTCTGGAAAAGAGGTTTATGTTGAGATTGATCAATACGTTCAGCTTTATCACGCCTTAGTTAAAGTTAAAGGGGTCGATGTTCTCTACGTTCCTTATATTGCTCTTCCTATTAAAAATCAAAGAGAGTCGGGAATCCTTTTTCCAAGAGTTTCCACTCGAAATATTGATGGATTTCATTATGAACAACCCGTCTTTTGGGCCGTTAATGATTCTCTAGATTTTACTTTCACTCCGCTGTTTCTCTCTCAAAGAGGTTATGGGATGAACTTGCAATACCGTCAGGCATTCTCTGAATATAGTTGGATTGAATTTAATAATAAAATGGTTCACGATGAAATCTATCGACCAGGTGAGAAGAATACCGAGAAATCAGGAACCAGTTATTTTAGACATTTTTTTGAATTAGAAAATCATCAACAATGGAGTGAGGATTTTGGTTACCACTTGAAAGTGACCGGCTCCAAGGACAATGATTTTTATCGTGACTATAATTACTATACAGAAGACTATTTATTTAGAAATGACGTAGGTGCAGAGTTTGCAGGTGATCTTCGCTTTGATAGCTTTTCTCTGTCTCTTGAGTCAGATTACAAACAAAATATTATTGTCGCTGATCCAATTGCATTTGATGATTCGTATGTCCAAATCCTACCGCGTGTTAGTTTGGCAACGAGACCATTTCTTTTTTGGGAAATAGATAGTGACTATTTTTATAAAATGTCTGCTGGCTTTGATGGTGATTTTACTGTTTTTAAGCAAAATCGAATTCAAGAAGTGGACTATTTAAGAAATGCCAGTCGAGTTGATCTAGCCCCTTATGCAGAATTAAATCTTATGAGTATAGGGCCTACGACTCTAAAGACTCGCTACCAATTGGACTATCAAGAATATAAATTTAGTGATGAGAATCAAAAAGGATTTAGTAAAGTTTCGTCTCTCGTATCCACGGAATTCGCCTTCAGCTTAGATCGTATCTACGGTCTCGCCTACGAGGAAACCTATGGGATTGATGAGATTAAAGAAGAGGACAGAATCAAATTAAGTGATACTGACCGTAAGAAAGATACTTCTTTATCACCTGAAATTATTGGAAAGCTTCCAAGGCTTAAAGATACTCTCACTCAAGAAAAAATTACGGTGAGAAAAAATAGCTATCGCCACTCGCAAGAATTCAAACTTATTCACTATCAATTAGTTAACTCCAGTGAAAGCGGAAATCAAAATTTTTTAGAGCAAATTCAAGACGAAAACGGCTGGTTTGATTACCGGGATGCAATCACTCGAGAGCTTTACACAACCGGCTCAAACGAAACTAGAACTTTGATTCCACCCAACAATACATTAGAACTTCAGTGGAACAATACTTTGATTAGAAAAAGCCCAAGAAGCTTTAATTATCTAGCCGATGAGAGATACCTTAAAGACAATTTTCAATATACTAAACTTGGAGAGTTTAAAATTTCCCAAGGATATTTTTTAGATCCTCAAGAGGATGTGGATACTAGGTTTACGAGATTACTTGTTGATACTTCCTATGCGGCAAGTTCTTGGTCTCTTCGATTCAGAGATTATTATTTTCATAATGGGGGAGATAGTATCCTTTCTTTCTCCGGACAAAAACGCTTTGATACTTTCAGTCTTTTATCTGAATACAACTACAACTCTTTTGAGAATTCAAACTTAAAAACATTAAAAGTCGGTTTTCAATTTAGACCAAGTGATATTTTGGGCTTTTCATTTTTAAGTGAAACAGACCTAAATGAAAATGAAAATATTGCTAAGGTTTATCAGATGGATTTGATGCCTGCGAACAATTGTTGGATTTTCAGTTTAAAGTATGTTGATAGTTTTATCGAACAAAGAATCGCAGTTGATTTTGATTTTAATTTTGGAAGTGAAGAGTTCTCAAACTATAAACGACAATTTTTCAATTTTGGAAGAATCACTCGATGATTTTCATCTTAGATTTTGATGACTCATTTACTTATAATATTTATTCAGAGCTGAAACTTGCTTGTAAGTCTGAACCAATTCAAGTTGTATCCAAAGAAAATTGCCTTAATGTACTCAGCACATTGACAGAAACGGATAGAAAAACTCTTATCATTTTAGGTCCAGGACCCGGTCATCCGCATCAGTATAATTATTTACATCCTACCTTGAAAAAACTGATGTCTAATGAAAATGTTTTTATTTTGGGCATATGCCTCGGTCATCAAATTCTTGGGGAGATTTTAGGTCATAAAATTTCTCACTGCCAAGAACCTATGCACGGGCGAGCAATTGAACTTGAGCTCGATAAAACTTGGCAAAAACACTTGGGTTTGAAAGAAAAGATAACTGTTCAACGATATAATTCCCTTGCTGTTATTTCGGACTCTACGACTGATGAAAACTTGATAGCTGCTCTCAAGAAAAACTCAGAAGTCTTAATTTTTGCAGGAACAAGATTAATCAGTTATCAGTTTCATCCCGAATCTGTAGGTACAAAATACCGGGATGAGTTCTTCCGCAAACCGTTGGCTTTCCTGATATAATATTTCATTATGAAACTTGCGCTCAAAGGAATATTAGATCTTGAAGTAATGCAACTAGCTTCGCAGCTAGGTATGAGCGAGGTGAGTTTTGACTTCAGACCACGTAGTTTCAATTTTACTCAAGGGTATAAAGTTAAAGAGCTTTTAAATTACGGCGGCCAGTTTGATTCATTAAATTTGATATTTGAGAATGAAAAAGACTTTATCATCGAACAGATTTTAAAAGATTTGAATCCAGAAGAGCATTCAATGATGTTAGAGTTTAGCGGTGGAGAGAGTTTAACTTGGGCCGATCGCTTTGAGACCCCATTTATTTGGCATTACAAAGCGGAAACATCTCTTTCACAAATAGAACAAAGTAAATTTTTAAAAAGGATCGTCTTCAGCCAAGATGTGCTTGATCACTACAATCAAACGGGAGAACTTTTTGGGTTTTTCCAACTATTTACTGATAGAGAGAATTTAGAATTAGAAATCTTAACGGATTGGGATAATCCATTAATTATTTCACTTATAGATAATTTTGATATCAGCCATCTATCTTTTGAAATTAATAATAAAGTTGAGCGCTCTTTTCGTAATGTGGATCATGGATTAGTTAAAACACATATTAAACAAATCCAGCAGTCTTTGAATTAAAAAGTTTAAGGAGATATTGAATGAAAATATTAATGAGTAATGATGATGGTTACCATGCACTGGGCATCAATACTTTATTTGATACGCTAGAAGAAAGTTACCAGGTAACGATGGTTGCTCCTAATCAGGAGAGATCAAGTTGTGGACACGGAATTACTTTAGGGGAGCCGGTTAGAATTGTTCAGCACCATGAGAATGTTTTTGCATGTTCAGGTTTTCCAGCTGACTGTGTGCTGATTGGAATAGGCCATCTCTTTCAAGATAAGAGACCAGACCTAGTTGTTTCTGGAATTAATCATGGTGCGAATCTTGGTCAAGATCGTTTTTATTCAGGAACAATGGCTGCAGCTAGAGAGGCTGCTTTTCGAGGTGTCCCCTCTATCGCTGTTTCTTTAGTGACTTTGTCGGGAGATAAGGACGAGCATTTTAAAACGGCAGCAGATTTTGTAAAAAAATGTATTGATAAAGGGATTAAAGAATTAATCCCGCCAATGTGTATGGTTAATATTAATTCACCAAATCTCCCTTCGGAAAAAATTTCCGGAGTAAAATTGACCAAAGTAGGTTTCCAACAGTATTCCGAAGAAGTTGTAGAGAGGGTGGATACTCGCGGAAGAAACTACTATTGGGTTGGTGGTACTTATGGTGGCCATAAAGATATACCAGGTAGTGATTGTAATGCCGTATTTGATGGCTTTATGTCAGTGACTTTATTGTTCTTAACTGACAATTACGATCAAGAAGCAGTTAATAAATTGGAGGAATTCCTGCACTCCCTCTAGGGGAAAATTGAGAAAGCAACACTTAATTGTACTATTCATCCTGCTATTCGGGCTGAGCTCTTGTGCTACTCACAGGAGTGGACGTTACGTTTATCAAAATGGAAAATGGGTCTTTAAACACGAAAAGATCGGTTTTTCAAAATTACTTGATGGACTTGAAAACCGAGTGGATAATTCGCAATACGCGGATACTGAAGGCCTATTTGTTTGGCCTGTACCTGCCTCTAAAAAAGTATCGTCTTATTTTGGCCTACGCAAGGGAAGGCATCATGACGGGGTCGATATCCCAGCTGTATCAGGAACAAATATTGTCGCTAGTCGTGAAGGAGTCGTTAGCTTTGTTGGACGTATGCGAGGATATGGACGGGTTGTCATTATAAAGCATTCAGGTGACTACCATACGGTATACGCTCATAATCAAAAAAACTTTGTTTCGAAAGGGCAGAAGGTTTCTCAAGGAGAAGTCATCGCAAAAGTGGGAAGCTCCGGTAGGTCTTCAGGACCGCATCTTCATTTTGAAATAAGACGAAAAAATAGAGTTAGAAATCCTGCGAATTATCTGGCGCGTTTACAAAAATATCTCAAGCGTTAGAAAACTCTTCAAGAAGTTTTAGGTAAATTACCGCTGTATTGATGGCATCTTCAAGAGCAGTATGTGCGACTTCACCCATTTTAAAACGCTCCATGATTTTTGAGCCAGAGTCCATACCTTTTTCAATAAGACCCATATCTACCAAACCTAGTAAATAACAGGAGAGGTCCATATTTCTGTGGTGAAAATACTTGTTCATCCACTCCCATCCAAGGTCACGGTTAAGAAAAGGCAGATCAATGGCAGATATTGATTTACCAAAAAGCATAATCTTTTGGTTATTGAAATAATCTTTTACTTCTTTGGAATCGAGGTAAGACTCCATCTCTTTTTTGAATTGTTCTAAATCAATCCCTTCTTTATGGGCCTTGATGATTAATTCTTTGTTATTTTCTTTTACCCAAGGATTCAGATTGGGCTCAAGTTCTTCGAAAGATGGACATTGAATATAAAAATGTCTTTTTAACTCTTCAGAGAATGATTTTTCTTCAGTACAAAATGGAATCATAGCAAATTCAATAATTCGCGCGTCTTCTTCCAGTCCTGTCGCTTCTATATCAAAACTTAAATATTTCATTTCTCTATTCTAGCCGAGCTTTGATTAAAGATCTACCTCAATGCTAATTGGGCAATGGTCACTTACTTCATCAAAACTTATTTGCATTTGGCTCTCATGGGTTTGAGCACATTTTAAAACCTTGCAATGCCCATATACTTTTGGAGCTCCAGAAGTTCTTAAAACATCAGAAGTGATAATATGATCTAAATGACTAGGGTAATTATGATTATCATTTCTTTGTCCCCACCAGTATGCAGTACAAGAAAGGTCTTGAGTTTGATTCACAAGCTCTGAGTTAACTAATTGTCTTTGGAATTGATCTTTCATAGAACGAGTTTGATTAATGAACTCAGTCGTATTGAAATCGCCCATAATCATAACTTGAGAATAACCTATGGCCTTTAATTCTGATTTTAGTTCCATGATTTTTTTGATCTGCTTAAAGCGTTTTTTAATATTGTTTTGTCTTCCGCCAGATTTTAGGTGAACAGCAATCGCTGCTATTTTAATTTTTGATTTTTTATGTTGTAGCTTTATAACTGCTAGAGGTCTTGAACCAGTGTAGCACTCACTATATTGTTGATGTTCAGGAGCATTAACGTTCGCAGTTCTCATGTCTTCTTCAAATTTAATCACATCAAATTTTGAACCATCGACAACAAACCCTAAATGTTGCTCATGAGCACCACCACATTCACTTAAGTATGTTTGATAACGACTTCCAAAATTCTCGTCGATCATATTGGCAAAAATATTACGTTTGTTGATTTCTTGAACTGCCAGAATATCAAAATTGATTTCTTTTAAAATTTTAGACAGGTGGTTTTTATTGGTAGGAGTATTAGATCTTTGGTCGTAATCAAAATTTCTAATATTATAAGTGGCCACTCTTACTGCAGCCTGAGCTTGAATAACTAAAAAAGAACTTAAGATAAAAATCAATAACTTCATACTCTCTCCGCTAAGTATTAGCCTGTTTTATGTATTGTATAAGTAAAACTAATGTTGTGTGCAGAGATTTCTAGCTAAGATTTTTAAATAAGGCAATAGTATTTTAAATAAAATTAGAACTTTAACGCTGTGTATTCCGTGTAAGAAATAGTAAGTAATTATTTCAAAGACACAGGTTGACGATGATACGAGTCATTGTGTAGTTTCGCCGCATGTAAATTATACATTGGGAGAGTGTATGAAAAAACTATTTTTGATTGTCTTGTGTGTTGCAGCATTAAATGCTTCAGCTGAAAATGTTTATTCTGATCAATTTCAAACGATTCAGAAAGTTGAACTTCTTGAATTAAGCCTAGATGAAAATGGGCAAGAAGTAGAAAGGGTTGTTGAGAGTAAAAAACTTCCAAGTGAACTTGAAGTTTTGATGGCACGTCCAGCTCAAAAGAATCTGAGTGGAGTGATTATGGCCACGAGGCAATTGATTGCTTTAGGTAAAGAGATTTATAAAATTGTGGAAGCAGGTAAGCCAGTTGTTACAGTTGTTTCAGAGCCAGTTCAAATACTCCCAAGAGATGAAAAAGGTAATACTGTTGAAGCTATGGAGCTTGCTGGTTGGAAAGCTCCTCGAGTTAAAAAATATAGAGTAAGAACAAAGAACTATCTTGGAATGAGTCCGGCAAGTTTTGATTTCATGCTTATCTACTCTTATGGTGGAAGCTATAGAGGGCAAGGAGCTTATATCACTGGCGCTCAAATTAAACCAACTGCGGTAAACGTAAAATGGGGATACTCCCTAGATGCTGCGTTCAAGGTTCAGTCGATAATGAATCAAGGTACTGAGGAAGCTCCAATAGCTGGTGCTGTTCTTATGATCGATTACAGAATCAAAACTGTTCTCCAAGACAGATCAAATAGCTCAACTTATTTTATAAATGGGCTTGGTGAAACTACAGCATATTAAGAACTTAACTAAATGAGATAGGTAAAAGAGGAGGGTGTTTACCCTCCTTTTTTTGCGTCCTATAATAGAGCTATCCAAGGAGGGATGCATGAAATTTTCTCTTACCCTGGCCTTATGCTTATTATCTATGCAGTTAATGGCCTCAACAGATTGTTTTTTAGACTACCATCAAGTTTGTGGTAAAACAGCTAATGGCGAATTCGTTGAATATTTAAATCAATGTCATATGAAAGAAGATGGGGCCACTGCAGCTGAAGCGAAAAACTGCGAAGTCGACCATACTAGATCTCCAGCTTCTGTGAGTACAGATGTTTTTGGTCAAATTGATCAAGTCCAAAATGAGATTGCTGCTGCTCTTGCAATGCCAGAACCAACTCAAAATTAATTATAAATAGCTGATGCGAATTTCTGATTGATTAAGCTGTGACATTTTTTTATCACAGCTTAGTTGGTCTCCGTTAAAGATACATTTCCTACATTGCGCCCTGCCCGAGCAGCTTGAGGCAATAGGGATGGAGTGCTCCCTTAAAAAGTCCAAAAGTGTTTTATCTAAATCTTTCTCAAAGAATTCAATTCTCTTTGTGGTTTTGGAAGCTTCACCAATTAGTTTGATAAACATTCTATATGACCGTCTCTTCTGTCATCTAATAGAAAAGAGCTCTGCTTCTTGCTTCTAAAATAGCCCCAGATCTTTCCTAGCTTCTTCGAGTTATATATAGGGATATTCAACTTTAAAAGCTCATCAACTTGCTTTACAGAGCTTCTCCTTGATTCAATCACTAACCTTACAGGGTTTTTAAGAAACTGATGTCGAGAAAACTTCACCATCGTGTCTAGCGCTCTGATATCGTCTATATCACTTAATCCATATTCAACGAGGTGAAATATATGCTGGCCGGGGTCTCTACTGTGAGAAGAGACAAACCACATCTCAGAGGCGTTCTTTTCGTTAGCAAAATGGCACATGGCCGCTGATCTCGTATTAGAGTTACCTTGGAAAAAAGGAAGATTGGCCACGGGGGAAATTTGTACATTCGATTGTGAGCTTGCTCCCATAAACATATTCTTGCCCTGTTTTAGCCCAAAACTATGCGCCTGTAATAGATCATCATTGATAAGAAATATGGAGTTTTTGTACAGAGACATCTCAAAATTACAACTGGATTGCAGTCCTTGTGCATCTTTGGATTCAAATAAAAAATTTGTGACCTCATATTTAGTAGTCTTATTTTTCTTATAGAACTGATAAAGTTTTCGAAAGGAAATACGGGGAAGAGTCTCACCTTGTTTTAGAGTTTCATCCCCCCTAATGTAAAAATCATTAAGGACAGCATTCTTTTTTATTTGCAGTTGGTTTTGGGCGAGAAAAGCTTCAAAATCCTTCGTTACCGTTAGTTGGGCAGGAAAGTATTTGTCGTATAAATCGATCAGGTCAATAAGTGAGTAGCGAGATTTGAACTCCTTTAAAAGACTTTCAAGTAAATGGATTTGTGGATAGCCCGTGTTATCTTTAGAAAATGAATTATAAAAATAATCCTCATCATCTATTCGTAGAAAGACCTGATACTTGGAAGTTGGTGAGCTTAGATCAGGACGCACATTCATTTGTACAAAGCTCCAAAGCACGACTTGATCGATAAAACTCAGTGGAATTCTTTTCGCTAAATTATCTTTCAGAATTTTATATTGATCGATTGAGTTCTTATTTTCAGCGAGGTAAATATTTTTTTGTATGATCTCGCAATGAGTTTGTTTCATTGTGGATTTTGTCGCAATACCTTTTTCTTCGAGAAGATCTTTATCAAATCTATCGATAAAAAATGAACATGAAAAAAGAAGTAAAAATAAACTATATTTCATGAATGATATCTGGGTCCATGGGATGTTCTGTAGAGCTGCTACCATTAGCAATTTGAGTAAAATCAATTTCAATTTTTCTCTCTGCAATCGCTGAATCATTTGTACCAAGGAGACATACAACCCAAACTCCGGAAGCCTCATGAGTCGAGTGGGACTGCATCTTGATATCTAATAGTTCAAAACCCATCTCTAAAATATGTTTTGTGATGATATCAAATTCTTTTTCATGGTATCCCGTTTTTCTCACTGGAGGTGCAGGGATATAATAGGTAAAAGTTTGTTTGAAGCGATAATTTTTGCCGCCAAAAAGAGAGCTTAGCACTCGGATACTCCTGTTAGATTTCTTATATATTCTATCATCAGTTTTCCACAAAAGTAAAAGCCGATTAGCTCTAAAGGCCTAATATAAAACAACTTTAAACTTTAGCTAAACACAATAGGGGCAGAATAGACAGACTTCACCTCTCAGAATCTACAAGGAAATTTATACCACATAAAAAAAAATCTTTTTTTCAATCCAATGTCTGGTTATAATAAACATGTGGGCGATAGGATGTTGCTCAGACAAGGCAAGGAAGCCGAAAAAGAGGGGAGTCATGCAGGAGACTCCCTTTTTTTTTCTTTTTTTCAATCTCAAAATCAACGACCTGTGCTAGCCTTAATCAATGCAATTTAATAAAGATGTCTTCTTTAAATATCGTCATCAGTTTGAGTTAGGTAATCTCACGACAGAATCATTTCATCCTCGAACATTAAATCTATCCAGTGTCCTTAAAGAGAATATAGAGGAAGCGATAGGGCTATTATCTGAAGTGGATGAGCTAGCTCTACAAAAGCTTAAAACCTATAATCAAGGAATCTACCAGCTCTATCAAGCATGCCAGGATACCTTGGAGGATGATGGTAGGGTTTTTATTGCTGGCTGTGGTGCTACCGGAAGATTGGCCTTATCAGTAGAGACATTATTTCGAGAAAAATTTCAATCAGATCAAGTCATAAGCTTTATGGCCGGAGGGGATTATGCCCTCATCAAGTCTATTGAGAGATTTGAAGACAACGCTGAATATGGGATGCGCCAACTAGAAGATCTTGGATTTAAAAATGGAGACCTCTTTGTTGGAATAACTGAAGGCGGAGAAACCAATTTTGTTATAGGGGCCACTGAAAAAGCGAGTACTTTGTCACAAAGGCAATCTTGGTTTCTATATTGTAACCCAGATGAAGAATTACTTTCCATTGAGCGCTCAAAGAATGTGCTTCTCAATAAAAAAATACAAAAGCTAAACTTATGTGTGGGGCCTATGGCCATTTCAGGTAGCACTCGTATGCAAGCAACTACAGTGCAGATGTTGGCTATTGGTTTTTCTCTTCTTTATCAGTTTAACTCTAAAAAGGAATTTGACCATACCTTTTACGGTTTGATTGATCGGATGATTTCTAGGAATTGGAGCTTTTTGAAAGACTTTATTCAATTTGAATTCGAAGCTGTAAAGAAAGGTGTTCCAGTCACTTATCT
The DNA here is from genome assembly GCA_036336775.1 of Bdellovibrionota bacterium. Lineage (GTDB taxonomy): Bacteria > Bdellovibrionota > Bacteriovoracia > Bacteriovoracales > Bacteriovoracaceae. The sequence continues at coordinate 106,251 of JAYZFM010000006.1, forward strand.
CTCTCCTGATAAACTTGCTATAGCAATTTTAACTGACACTACTGAGCGTTCACCTACTTTCAGTTTGAATGGCTTTGAGAAGGTCGATGAAGCGAATAGGTGTTTTGTTTATTTATCCATTAATAATGAAGTTAATGCTAAACAAGCATGGCGTTCTCTTTTACAAAGAGATCCACGATGCCTTTCATGGAATGGTTTAAACACTCAAATCGATAAAGAAGAATTATATAAATTTGATATCTCTAAAAATGCAAAGATTCGTCGCGCAGGAAAAGAAATAAGTTTTGAAAAAATGGGAAAGCAGATTCTGATAAGTTGCTCTGCTAAAAAGTATGCTATTGAATTTGAACGTGATGATCTTTTTGAAATGCACTTAAGTTTGAAGATGGGATTAAATATTCAATCAACACTTTTGATGGGGTTACTAGAGAGGTTTGAGGGCAATATGATGAGCTATGTGAGACCGAGTAATTTTAAGCTAGTTAATCGAGCTCAAAGGTATATAGAATATTTTTTAAAGAGAGAGGGAGTTGAGGTACCTGAGGAGAAGATTATAGAGCTTATTTTTGATCATGACTCGTCACAATCTTCCCCTGTAGTTATAAGTGTTTTAGAAAAATTAGGCGTCTTTCTCTGATTCCTCAGATTTTTCTTTTGTGTCGTCATTCAAACCTTTTTTAAAGTTTGTAATGGCACTACCCATTGAGCGACCAAGTTGAGGTAGTTTAGCTCCTCCAAATAATAGAAGTACAATTCCACCTACGATTAATAATTCAGTTGTTCCTAATCCAAACATGATCTTTATCCTTTAATAAATTCTCGCAAGATCCATCGAGTATTTTCCCGGTGAATAGTTTGCAAATCTTGTTTCTCTAAGTTTTTTAAACTTGGCCGATGCATTGGATTTACTCGCATAAGGATAAATCGTAATACCACCTCGAGGGGTAAACTCACCAATAACCTCGATATATTTCGGCTTCATTAGATTATACAAGTCATCAGTGATTTTTTGAATACAATCTTCGTGAAAGTCACCATGATTTCTGAAGCTAAATAAATATAATTTCAATGACTTAGACTCAACCATCGTTTTATCTGCGATATAGTTAATATAAACTCTCGCAAAGTCAGGCTGCCCGGTTTTTGGGCATAATGAGGTGAATTCAGTACAAACAAAGGTGGTCCAGGCTTCAGAGCTTGGGTTTTTGTTTGGAAACGATTCTAAAATCTCAGGGGCATATTGGTCAGGGTACTGAGTATTTTGATTGCCTAAAAGGCTTACACCCTTTAGCTCTTTATCTGATCTTTCAGCAGATTTAGCTGATCTTGTTTTTGTCGAAGTTTTGCTACGTGCCATATCTCAACCTTTACTTTAGTATTTAAAACAACTTTAATATAGAAGCTTTTTACTCAAAACTCAATAAACCAAAGATGATGCATAAAAAAACTCATATCATATTACTACAATTAGGTTCACCAAAATCCACTTCGACTAGTGACGTGCGAAGCTATCTCAAAGAATTTCTTGGAGATTATCGAGTGGTTGATCTGCCCCGATTTTTTTGGAATATCATCTTGTATTGTTTCATACTGACTTTTCGTCCTAAAAAAAGTGCCAAGGCTTACAAGCGCATTGAGTTTTGCGCCGGTTTTTTTCCTTTAATTGAAATCACCAAGGCCATGGGGCGAGCATTAAGTGAAAGGTTTAAAGGGAAATATGAGGTACATGCAGGGTTTGTATTAAGTGAACCTAGGCTCGAAGGTATTTTTGATAAGTGGACTAACTCCACAGAAAATCCAAGTGAGACGAAATTCCTAATACTTCCGCAGTACCCACAGTACTCAGGCACAACAGTTGCTAGTTGTTATGATCAACTGGAGAAGTGCTTTTATAAAAGAACAAATCTCCCAACTTTGGAAGTTGTCTCTAATTATCATCGATTAAAAGCCTATATCGATCTTTCTGTTGAACAAATCGAAAATCAGATAAAAAAATATCCTGCAGAAGATGTCGTTCTGTCATTTCATGGTATTCCGGTGCGCTACGTGACTGAGAAAGGGGACTTGTATCTCCAGCATTGTTTTGAAACCTTTAAATTAATCAAAGAAAGGCTCAATTTTCCCAAAAATAAGATTCATATGACATTTCAAAGCCGTTTTGGTTCAGAACAGTGGCTAAATCCCTATACAGATGAGTATGTCGTAGAGCTTGCAGAAAAAGGCAGTAAGTCTATCGCTGTTTATTGTCCTGCTTTTGTCGCTGATTGCTTAGAGACAGTAGATGAGATTGGAACGGAGCTGGCAGAAGAAGTTGAAGAGGCTGGAGCAGAGCTAGTGTTTGTTCCTTGTTTAAATAATAGTGAAAAATGGGTGAGAGCCTATGGGGATTTTATTGAAACCTACCTCGAAGGTAGCAAAACTGAGCGCGATAATCTATTCTATGATCTAAACCAAGAAGAAGTAGAGAGAGAGATGCCAAAATTTGAATCAGAAGAGAAATTAACTCCCAAGGCCAAAAAAACGATCAAACTAGTTTTCCTTACCTTGTTTCTAGATTTAGTTGGGTTTTCAATTATTTTCCCGATGTTTCCTTCTCTCGCTAAGTATTATTTAGAAAACGATGCTAATAATCCATTCTTAAAACTAATCTTCGGCTCTATTGCAGAGCTCACCAAAGTTGGTGGAGTGGATATGAACTCTATTGTACTTTTTGGAGGGGCCCTCGGAGCGTTGTATTCATTGCTACAATTCTTTGCCGCTCCTCTTTGGGGAGGAATTTCTGATCGCTATGGAAGAAAACCAATTCTTTTAATATCTATTTTTGGTTTATTTCTAAGTTATGTTATTTGGATATTCTCAGGTTCATTTACTCTATTGATTCTTTCTAGGTTTATAGGGGGAATTATGGGGGGAAATCTGTCCGTCGCTACTGCTACGATTGCAGATGTGACGACTCCAAAAACTAGATCAAAAGGAATGGCCTTCGTTGGTATTGCCTTTGCTTTAGGTTTTATCTTTGGTCCGGCCATTGGTGGTGCACTAACTGCAATGAATCCAGTTGCTCACTTTCCTGAGTTTGAGTCATGGGGGATTAACCCATTTTCCTATGCAGCACTATTCGCTGCTATATTGGCTTTCATCAATTTAATATCGATTGCTAAAAATTTTGAAGAAACACTTGATACCTCCAATACTACTAAACGAGTGGTAAATATCTTTAAACTATTTAAGCCCATTGGTATTAGAGAAGTAAATTTAACGAATTACTCATACTTTCTTTTTATCTCTGCTTTTTCTGGAATGGAGTTTACGTTAACGTTTTTAGCGGTAGAGAGGTTTGCTTATACTTCTATGGATAACGCCTATATGTTCGTCTTTATCGGAGTGCTAATCGCATTGGTACAAGGTGGATTTGTTAGGCGTAAGGCACATAATATAGGGGAGAAAAAAGTCGCAGTCATGGGGCTATTGAGTCTTATTCCTGGGTTACTTATTATTGCCTACGCAAGCAATGGCTTCCTTCTTTATTTAGGATTATTTTTCTTAGCAGTTGGTTCTGCTATGGCCGTTCCAACACTTACTTCATTAGTATCGCTCTATACTCCGGCAGCTGATCAAGGGCAGAGTCTGGGGATTTTTAGGTCTCTTGGATCTTTAGGACGAGTGATTGGGCCAATTTTTGCAAGCTTAGTTTATTGGCAATACGGTTCTGTCATCCCTTATTTAGGCGGGGCAGTTTTTCTCATCCTACCAGTTTTAGTGTTGAATCAAATAAAACAAAAAGCGTAGAATGATGATTCCATCAATCATAAGATGGAAATAGACTTCTTTTAGTTTTTGAGAAAATAAAGCGTATACGAAAATGCCAATTGTGATGAACATTAAGCTTTCTTCAAAAAGAAACGCGATAGTCCCTATATACAATATGTAGAAAAAGCATAAAAGGGGAGCAAAATAATGATCAGGTATAATCGAAGGGATCGTCTTTACTTTGTCTATACCGTCTTGTTCCATGTCTCTATAATCAAATGCTAGGGTCAAAAGAAAAATGAAAATAAAGCAGTCCAGGTAGTTCCACCAATTCCATTGTTCTAGTAGAAGACAGCTGATGTTTGCCCAAACGCAGGCAACGATGAAGGTTTTCAGAAGTGGTACTTTTCTAAGTCCTAGCTTTAGAAACCTTTGCTCATATAAAAAAGCCAACACACAGCTTACAGCAAATACTATGTTATGTTCGATCTCTGGCAGAGCAAAGTAGCTCACAATCATTGTCATGACTAAAGTGAGAATATGATAGGCTGGAATTCGCAAAAATGTTTGAGTCGAATTAGATGGATTAGAACCGCCAATACTTGGAGCAATTCGCATAAAATTATACGCTACAAAAGTGATGCCATATAAAAATATAGGAGTGATGATAGCGAAATTCTGTCCAAGCTTTAGAGCATAAAGAAGGAATAAGCTAGGTGCACAGAGAGCAATTAGTGAGTTACTATAAACAATAAAGTTAGAGAACCTTATCATTTTTAGTTTGAGTCTCTTCTGTATCAGTAAGCTTTTTATTCTCTTCAAAGTCAGTTTCTAAGGTGTGGTTTACAGCGTGAAAGATGGCCATTTTAAAAGTGTCATAAAACTTAGCCGTTTTAGTCCAATCTGAGTTTGGAAGTTCAAGTGTATAGGTCGGAATATTTCTTTCATTTCCGGCCCAATTTCCCAGGCTTCCCGGGAAAAATGGGTAATCGTTAATTCTATATTTCCCGGCCTTGTCACTCATTTGAATCAGTAGCTGTCTTGCACCTTCATGCTTTTCAGCAGCAGGTCCATCGTAGTCGATTAAGGTTAGAGGTGCATGAACGGAGATAATTTTGGCTGGATTATAGCGTTTAATAAGATTGACTTGAAAGTATGTTTCTTGCTCGCTCATTGATTTTTTACCAGGGTAGCGTCTCTTGTCAGAGCCATAACGCTGCTTCCAGATCTTAAGTGCCTTTGCATTCCAGTCTTTAGTTGGAAAGTTTCTATTCGCATCGACACCGCGTCCATTTGTTCTGGTCGGATTCTTTCTAAAAAATGAGTCAGGAGTAACGATAGGAGCAATTACTAAAAGGTTATCTTTAATAATATCTGAATTTTTTCTAAGGTCATTTAGAATATCATAGCAAAATTTAACTGGTGTGATCTCGTCTCCATGGACACCACAAAGAATCATTGTCGTTTTTTTAGGGGCTGTTTCAATTTGTTTTTCGTCACCAAATACATACCAAACAATTGGATTTCCCCAGTATGAGTTACGAACGTGGTGCCATTGAAATTTTTCACAATTGGATTTACCCCATTTGTATTTTTCGAAATAAGTATCTACTTTATCGCAATAGGCTTTCACTTTTTCTGTATTTTTAATTTCCGGTTTGGGGGAAGAGCTTTGGACTTGTGTCACAGTTGGCTCAGGATTTGGACTTTGTACAGATGTTGAGTCTTTCTCTTCATTTTCTGGTTTGGCAGCGACGATATCTTGATTGGATTCAAGCTTGTCTTGATTAACTGGCCTTATTCCTGAACAACCAGCAGTTAGAACGATTAACGAAATACAAATTGAGCGTAGAAAATACATATTCATGGGCTTATTATAGTCCTGAGCTAAAACTTTGTCATACAAGAATTAATTAAAACTGGTTTAGTCAAGAAAAGCTTACCGCACTGATAAATATGTAGAAAGCTGAGACAATTATGTGATGCGACTTTCGATTTTTGTTTCTGTATTTCTTATTTCAGGGCGCTTATTTGCAGGAGGTTTTGAACAAGGACCTTCAATTTCAGCGCAGTGGAATAGTGCGAATCACCCTGGAGTTTTCTTTTCTCAATTTGAAACCAAGTTATCAGAAATGGGCGACAACGGGCGAATTGCGAAGACTTTTTGGTCTAGTGATTATTGGCCACGTTTTATGGGGGGAATCGCATTTAGGTGGCAGACTTATGAAACTCCGAAAGACTATCAATTGTATTTAGCTCGCGAAGTTAGGAAGCTTAGCCCGATTGAACTTGATGAATTGTCACCGGCTGAGAAATTTGATCTCTTAGAAAATGATTATGATTTCAGTTTTACTAAAAAAGTCATAAGACAAAACCCTGCAAGTGCTCCAGGCTGGCAAGGTATTTGCCATGGTTGGGCCGAAGCCAATTTGCATGTAGATCTTTTTTCTGGAAAAACATTACGTAATAAGTCCGGTATTGAGATTCCATTTCGTCAGGCGGATATTGCTGCTTTGATAAGTTATTACTACGCTTTTGAAAGGCGAGGGAGAGTAAGCTTTTTAGGTAAACGCTGCTTTCGAGATGATAGTAATCATACAAGTTGTGAAGACGTTAATCCTGGTGCTCTTCACATAGCATTGTATGAAAGTATGAGAAGGCAAATGCCTTTGATAGCAGACGTTGATGCAGAAGCAGCTGTCTGGAACCACCCCATAAAGTCCTACCGTTATGAGTTAAAGGAACAAAGAGGGCCATCAAAGGATTCTGCTCCTGGGACTCAGTCTGAAGTTCGTGTCACTAATACTCTTGAAATCGTGACGGAATCTTCTCCTTCTCATTATGAGCTAGAGGAAATACTCGATACTATAAAATTAGAATATTGGTTAGAGCTTGATGATACAGGAAACATTCTCGGCGGCTCATGGGTTGGTGAAAGTCAGCTAGATTTTCTCTGGTTTAGAAAAAAATTAAAAATTCCTTCACGATATTTTCAATTGATTTCAGATACTTAAATTGTAAGTGGCAAAAATTCTCGCCATATTCTCTAAAGATTTACAGCTTAAATTCCGATGAATAACTGAGTAATAGTTTTAGGAGCCTTTATGCTAACGAGTTTTAAAGAGTTTAAGTTTTTTCAGTCTTTCAGAATCCCAGTTGAATCAAGGGATGATGTTAGGTGTATGTTTGAATTTGAAGATGAGTTTGGAAAATTCAAGAATATTATGGATGGAAAACTTGAAGACGTTTCTATAACAGGTCTTGGTTTTACCACAAAAGAAAAGATTAAAGTTGATACGAATGTTAGGTTTAGCATTCAATATAAAAGATTAAGAGTCGATGTAGAAGGGCTAGTTGTGAGGTCTTTTGGTTATCAGCCAGATCAAACTAATGAAACCATCATCTACGGAGTTGAGCTTGACGAGGAAGATTACCCTCAGATGAAGCGCTTCATTCAGCAGTATGTAGCGGGATTCTCTCCGGATCGTGCTAAAGACTGTATCGGAACAATGGCCACGAGTGAGCGTTATAAAAAGGCCACCGAAGGCTTTGAGATCTTCTCGTTAATGCTTTCACTATTTAAAGATATAACGGCATTTGGTTCTCAAGAAACATTTTTGAATTCTATGTTGGAAGAAATTTCAAGGATACTAAACTCTCAAAGAGCTAGTATCTTTCTTATCAATCCACAAACGAATGAACTAGAAGCTGTAGCAGCTCTAGGTATAGATAAAGATCAATTGAAATTCGATTACAGAAGAGGGATCGCTGGTTCTGTTTTTACTACAGGTGTTCCTCTAAATATCGACGCGCAAACAGATAAGGTTAGATTCTCAGAGGAGATGGATCAGAAGACAGGGTTTGAAACAAAATCGATTCTTTGTAATCCTATTTCAAATAGAGAAGATAAAGTTATAGGTGTCATTGAAGTTCTTAATAAAAGAAACCAAGATAGATTTACTGAAGAAGATGAAAAGACAATGAAGGTATTGGCCCTTATTTTCTCATCTGTTTTTCATAATTATAATCCAATTTCAGAAAGGTCACTGATTAGAAGGTTTTCTACTCCATACGATAGAGAGTACTCATATATCGGAAAATCAGCAGCTACAAATGAAATTAGAAAAAGTATCGTGAAACTAAAAGATATTGATTCTCCACTACTTATTCAAGGTGAGTTTGGAGTTGGTAAAAAACTTTTAGCTAGAATCGTACATAATGAAGGAAAAAGAGGACTCAATAAGTTTAGAGTCGTTAATTGTAAAGGTGTTATCGAGCAAGAAGTTTCAGATAAGCTTCTAGGTGGTGATATCGGAAGAAGTATTCTTGAAGATTGTATTGGTGGTACGGTTGTTGTAGATGAAGTAGGACATATGGGACTAGGTCTTCAGTCAAAGCTTCTTTCAATCTTACAAGAAAGAAGAATTCCGGGTAGCCAGTATACTCTTGATGTAAGAGTTATTTTCACTTCAAGCCAAGACTTGAAGAAAATGGCGCAACAAGATGGTACGTTTAATCAGGATCTGTACAACTTTTTACAAGAGTCTATTCTTGTGGTTGAGCCATTAAGAAAAAGACCTGAAGATATTGAGTCATTAACTTCGTATTTCTTGCGTAAAGAATGCCGTAAGCAAGGCCTTTTATTAAAAGAATTCTCGAATGATGTGCTTGACCAATTAAAAGAATATGATTGGCCGGGTAACGTTTCCGAACTTAATCAAGCTGTTCAAAAAGCAGTTTTATATAATCCAAAAGCGCATGTGATTAGTAAGCTCAATAAAAATGGTGCGACTCCAATTGTTGACCTTTCTCAATCAAGTATGCATGGTCTTGATAATATTCCTCACGCAAGGGATTATCAATTACCACTAAAAGATAGGGTTGCTCTCGTAGAGCGCGAAATGATCCTAGCTGAGATTAGAAGAAATAAAGGTAATAAATCAAAAGCTGCTAAAGAGATGGGTATCTCAAGAGAAGCCCTTCGTAAAAAACTTCTTCAAAGTGATGAGATCATTGCATCCCTTGGGAATTCTGCTCCAGAAGAAGAAGTGAAAAAAGCTGCCTAGTAATCAATTAAAATCACGTTCATAAACCTAATACCGATAGGTTATACATATGTATAACCTTATCGGCCTTTTTGAGAACTTCACTGGAAATGATGCAATTGATATTCTAATTGTTTCCGCAGTACTGTTTCGTTTTTTCACTATTATTCAGGGTACCAGGGCCGTACAAGTTCTCATGGGAACTGCCGCCATTGCAACCATGTATTGGTTGAGTTTGAGTTTTGAACTTTACTCCCTAAACTGGTTATTAAAAAACTTCATAGAATATTTCTTTATCATTATCATTATACTTTTTCAGGAGCAGATTCGTTCCGCGCTTGCTGAATTAGGTCAGACAAAGATTTTCGGTAAAAAGAAAAAAGACTATTATGATTCACAGATTGAAGAAGTTGTAACGGCGTGCTCAGCTTTAAGTCGTGAAAGAACAGGTGCTTTGATTATTTTTGAAAGGCACCATGGACTTCTTAACTACACAGCGACAGGAACTAGGTTAGATTCAAAAATTCACGGAGATATTCTGTACACACTTTTTCAAAGCAGTTCACCTCTTCATGATGGAGCGGTTATTTTATTTGAAAATAGAATCCAGGCGGCAGGTTGTTTTCTTCCTTTGTCTAAAAATATTGAATTAGACAGACATTATGGTACTCGTCACCGAGCAGCTTTAGGTATATCTGAAGTAAGTGATGCTTTAGTTGTTATTGTCAGTGAAGAGCGAGGAAAGATTTCGATTTGCTATAATGGTCGCTTTAAAGAATGTGATGATGAAAAAGAGCTCCGTAAGCAGCTTCGAGTCCACTTATATTCTGCCAGAGAAGATGTGAGCTTAAAACGTAGGGTGTCAGATAGGTGAAAAAGTTAATTGGTAGAAAGAATTTCTTAAGAATTTTTTCGTTAGTAGTTGCAGGCTTCATTTGGATTTACGTAGTTAGTTCTGCAGAAATTGAAGTTACGAAAAATATTCCAATTGAGGTCGAAGTTCCCGACAATTATGCCATTGCCAATCGCTGGGATCAAGAAGTTCAATATCGAATCAAAGGACCTGGGATTTTTGTCCGAAAGTTTTTAGATCGTGAGCTCTTTATGCGGTTTAATAAGTCAGATTATTATCAAAAAGGGAAACTTAAATACCGCCTAATTTTTGATCGATCAAAAATCAAACTTCCTCTCGGAGTAGAGTTGGTGGATATTCAGCCTCGTGTTCTTAATATTAACCTTGAAAGATCGATTCAAAAAACGGTTGCCGTTAAAGCGGTGATGGCTGAAGGTATTGTTGAAAAATATAAGATTGATGAATTAAAACTAGAGCCTTCCAAAATTGAAATATCAGGTCCTCGTTCAGTTATTAGAAATATAACAAGTGTAGAAACTCAGGTTATCGATAGCACGAAACTAAATGATAAAAGAAGTTTTATTCAGGCAGTCAAACTTGATGACCCAAGGGTCAAGGCAACAACTGATTTTATAAATGTGTCTTATTCTTTAGTTGCACAAACCAAAGAATTTACATTCTCAGACCTTCCCATTATATTTCAGACAGTTAAGTTAATATCAAAAGTAGAGCCCAAGGTTGTAAGCGTCGTTTTAAAAGGGGATTCTAATGAGATGGAAAAATTAACCAAAGAGAATATTAAAATTATTGCAGATGTGCCTAGTGGTAAGCAAGGAAGTGTTGAGGTTGAACTCAAGGCACAAATAGATGCAAAAGATGTGGAAGTAATAAGTATCTTTCCACCAAAAGTAAAATTAGTACTGGAGTAGTGCATGACACAAAGAAAATTTTTTGGAACTGATGGAATCAGAGGGCGTGCCAATGTTTATCCTATGACTGGAGAAGTGGCATTCTCCTTAGGTCGAGCAGTTACCGCATTTTTTCAAAAAAGATCAAAAAGTATAAAACCATTAATTATTATCGGTAAGGATACTAGGCTTAGTTGCTATATGCTGGAGCAAGCTTTTTCAGCTGGAGTCTGCTCACAAGGTGGTAGAGCGATTCTAACCGGGCCTCTACCCACGCCGGGTGTTGCTTTTGTCACTCAGTCTATGCGGGCAGATGCAGGGGTAATGATTAGTGCTTCACATAATGCTTTTCATGATAATGGCATTAAGATTTTTGACCGTACAGGGCACAAACTTCCCGATTCTGTTGAGCTGGAATTAGAAAAGATGTTATTAGATAACGAACTCATTCCTAAAAAACTCGACGCGGACTTAGGAAATGCAAAAAGGCTTGATGAAGTTGTAGGTCGTTATATTGTAAAAGTTAAGCAAGCCTTATCTGATGAGTATAACCTTGAAGGTTTAAGACTGGTTGTGGATGGTGCTAATGGAGCCGGCTATAAAGTTGCCCCTTTGGCATTTGAAGAATTAGGTGCTGAAGTTATTGCTATGGGAAATCAGCCTAATGGTCAGAATATCAATGATAAGGTTGGTGCACTCTATCCTAAAACCTGTGCTCAAAAAGTTGTTAAGTATAGGGCGGACCTAGGGATCTGCTTAGATGGAGATGGTGACCGCCTGGCCGTTATTGATAGTAAGGGCAAGTTGGTTGATGGAGATAAACTTTTGGGCATCCTGGCCAAATTTATGTTTGAAACAGGACAATTAGGAAAAAGCCAAGAAGTTGTTGGAACTGTCATGAGTAATTTTGGTTTAGAAAAATACGTTCGTGATATGGGAGCAAATTTTTATAGAAGCAAAGTTGGAGACCGTTATATCGTGGAAAGAATGCTGGCCAATAACTCCGTTTTTGGAGGCGAGCCTTCTGGTCATATTATTTTCAAAGAATTCTCCACTACCGGAGATGGGATTCTCGCAGCATTAAAAGTTATTGAATGCCTCAAGTACTTCAATAAAAGTTTGGATGAGCTTTGCGACGAAGTCATTCTAACTCCACAGGTTTTAATCAACGTGGCCGTAAAAGAGAAAAAAGACTTTGATTCGATGCCTGAGTTCTCAAAGTTAGTTAAAGATGTCGAAGAAAAATTAAACGGTAAGGGTAGAGTTTTACTCCGTTATTCTGGTACAGAAAATCTTGCTAGAGTCATGTTAGAAGGCGAAGACGAAGCCTTCATACAAAAATCATGCGAAGAATTAGCTGAGCATTTAAGAAAAGAGATTGGAGTTTAATATGTTTCCTCGGTTGGGTGTAAATATTGATCATGTGGCAACTATTCGCCAAGCGCGAGGTGAAAAATACCCATCGATTGTTGATGCGGCTCATGCTGCTTTAGAGGTTGGTGCAGATCAACTAACAATTCATCTGCGAGAAGATAGAAGGCATATCCAAGACTATGATGTTCCAGCGGTAAAATTGGTATGTGAGCGTTATAATAAACCATTAAATTTAGAGATGGCCGCGAGCGAAGAAATATTTGAAATAGCTGCTAGTACAAAACCTGAATGGATTTGTCTTGTTCCAGAAAAGAGGGAAGAACGTACAACGGAAGGGGGACTCGATCTTTCAGGTGAGAATTTTACTCGCATAGAAGTTCTTTGTGCCAAACTTCGAGGGGCAATACCTGGTGTTAAAATTTCTCTTTTCGTTGAAGCTGATGCAAAAATTTTAGAGAATTGCATTAAACTTAAAGCTGATGCTGTGGAAATACACACAGGAGATTATGCGATTCACTTTAATCAGGGCGAAGATATCAGCAAGTACCTCGAATCTTATAAATTAGCGGCAAAGTTGATGCAGGATAATAAAATAGGGTTTCACGCAGGCCATGGGTTGGACGACAAAAACATCATTCCGTTACTTGAGTTAGGTCTTTTCGAAGAGTACAATGTTGGACATTGGATAATTAGTGAGAGTCTTTTTAAGGGACTTTCAACCACAGTATCAGATTATCTTAAGCTTATGAGAGGATATAAGGTTAGCAAATGAGAATCGTCACCACAGAAGAAATGAAGTCAATTGAAACAGTAACAAGAGATGAATATCATTTCGACGAAAGACTTATAATCGAAAATGCAGGCGTCAGAGGTGCAGAAGTAATTGCAGAGGTTCTTGCTGAAAATAATATTGATGAAGAAATTATTTTTCTGATCGGAAAAGGCAATAACGGCTCCGACGGAATCGCTATGGCGAGGCATTTGGTAAATAATGGGTTTCGTTGTCGCGCATTTGTATTTTTTAGTGAACAAGAATGTCACCCTGAATTATTAACTCAAATTGAGATGGCCCATCGCTTTGGTGTTAAACTCAACTATATCGAGAAAGTTAATCAAGTTAGCAGTTATTTTGATCAGATGGGAAGTGGAGTTATTGTAGATGCACTTTTTGGAACAGGAGTTCAGCTGCCTCTATCAGACTTTATGTACGAAGTTATAGAAGTGGTAAATGAGAGTGCTATGCTCATTTTCTCTGTTGATATCCCTTCAGGAGTCGCAGGAAACTCTGGTTCAATCAAAGGCAATGCTATTTTTGCAGACATCACACTTGCTGTAGGTTTTCCTAAGCTTGGCTATTACGTAGCAGAAGGAGCAAGAAGAAGTGGAGTTATTAAGATAATTGATGTTGGCCTTCCGCAAGCAATGGGAGAAAAAGGGGATAAATTCCTGCTTGATCCTCGCCATATGGTGGATTTAATGGGGCATCGAGATAAGTTTGGAGATAAAAAGGTTTTCGGACATTCGCTTGTTTTAGGGGGCTCACATGGTCTTACCGGTGCACCTGCCCTGGCATCAACTGCGTCCTTAAGAGTAGGTTCTGGACTTGTTACAGCTGCAACTTGGGAG
>JAYZFM010000007.1:0-67729 GCA_036336775.1 Bdellovibrionota bacterium
TTGTCTGGAAAATTTTCAAGGGAGGTTTTAGAAAGTCAAAATGAGGAATAGAATGATGGTGTTTTGAAGGTCATATTTGACCTGACAGACACTTGCTAAAAAGGAAGGACTGTCAGATCAAGTCGCAACTTTTACACTTTATGTCTTCTGTGATTTTTACAAAGACTCTACTCAATTCAATCCCCTTATGGGTGGAAATTTAAATGATATAAGTGATAAAATCATTAATGCTCTTGAATGGTCAGAACCCTTTTACAAAAATGAATCCATTGAGGCCTTAGATGATATATTAGTTGAGCTTCAACGATCAAATATTCCTATTACCCTAGATTCAATTGTAGAACAGCTAAAAAACCATAGAAACTTTAAAAATATTAAAGGACTTTATAATCAACTAAACAAAGTTAACATGTCTGAGTTTGGTCAGCTCTTAAATTCTAAAGGGCCTGATGTATTAAATTTTAACCAGCTTAGAGTTGAAAATGTTTGTCTCTATATTGGAATATCTGCAATGGGACATAGTTCTAGTGGAAGTATTCTTAATAAGATTTTCTTTGGCGGACTTTTAAGCCATACAAAAGAAACACTAATTGGAAAAGTTCCTGGGCTTATAGATCCATTAAAGTCTCCTATTTCAGTTTTCTTTGATGAGCTATCGAGTACCATTCACGAAGGCTTTATTGATCTACAAAACAAATGTCGAAGTGCAGGTATAGAAATAACTTATGCGACACAAGGCCCATCAGATATTGATCGAGTAAGTCCTACATTAACGGCCCAGATATTTGAAAATACCAATAACTTATTTGTTTTTAATCAAGTCGTCCCTATTCATACTGAATTCTTTGCTCGTATGTTTGGTACTGTTAATTCAGAAAAAAAGACTCATGTGATTGAAAAAGATCAAAAACAAAGTATGGGAACTGTGCGAGAGGTTGAGGAATTTATCGTACACAGTAATATTTTAAGAAATCTAAGAGTTGGACAATGCGTACTATTACAAAGAGAGCCTAAAAGGATAGACCTTTTAAATATACGTCTATGGAAACCTTCAAAAAAATCACACATACCAGAAATTATAAAGGAAGAAGCTGAATCAATTTTCAAAAAGGAGATTATTATTTGAATTATTTAGAAAAAATTGCACCCAGCTACTTTGAACTATTAATGCCACTTAAGAAATGGAGGATTTTAAGTGTCAAAGATTTAAAAGAGCAGTCTGGGCACAATGGAAGTCGTTCATCGTTTTATAAAGTTATCACAAAGCTTGAAAGTTATTTGCTGATAGATAGTTTTATAAATAGCTGGAGCAATGAGAAATTTATCTACCTCATGCCAAATGCTATAAAAGTCTTAGGTGAAGAAAAAGTACTTCCAGTGAATCGAGATCAACGTTTTCACGATGCAATTGTGACAAAGATTGCATTAAATTTTAAGGATTATAATTTTGTCAAAGACATTTACCTAGATCAGGAAATTGGAAGAAACTTTCCCCTAATAAAAAAGAATCCTGATATTTTAATTGTAGGCCAGATTAAAAAGGATTTTAAGCTTGCTGTAGAAATTGAGTTGACGCAAAAAAATAAATCTAGAGTGCAAGAAATTTTTAGAAGTTATTCTAAAAGTATTGCGGTCAACAATATCATTTATATTACAGACAAGTTAGGCATTTATAATACATACCTTCGTTATTTAAATGAACTTAGCAGCGAAATAAACACAGATAAGTTTATATTTATTTATGAGAAGGATTTAAATAATAAGACATTCAATATTATAAACTCTAAGGCCTTATATCGAGGATATGAAACGAGTTTAAAACAGTTATTTACTATTTAGTTAAAGACATTGCCATTCCAATTAAAGGGTAACATGCATCCAATGCATTCCACTACCTTTATAGATTGTTTGGCAAATGTTTGAAATTATTAATTTATTTGGCCCTTACTTTCTGACCTCCCTCTCACTACGTAAACTTGGAGATGGAGGTCAGAAAACGGGCCAATCTAACTTAGGATAAAATATGCCAAAAAAAATTAAAAGTAGTTATTTATTTAAAAAATTGGGAGTTCAAAAGTATGAATATGAAATAAGAAAAAATGCTAAAGAAGCAAATATCATTATTCATAAAACAGGGCTTGATAATGGACTTGATGATAATTTCAAGCATTTTGCAACAAAGTTGAAGAGAAAAACTCTCAATAAATTTAATCATCAAAACATTAAATGGTTTCTAAATGCGGATTTGGAAGGGTTAGGCTCTAATTGCTTATTCCAATTTAAGATGAATTTTATAAACGATAAATATACAGATCCAAAATGGGAGGTACCAAGATTTGAATAATAACCTCTCTCCAAAAGAGCTGGCGATACTTTTAAATGTTCCTGTTAACACCATTTATTATTGGATTAGTAAAAATGAAATTCCCTATATTAAAATGGGAAAACATATACGCTTTTCCTATGACGAGGTTATGGAGCATTTTAAAGTAAAAACTATAAAACACTCTAAATCAAAGGATATGAATGGTTTACAAAAATAGTTACAAATGCCCGACTTTAAGCTATGATCATAACCATATTGATATCCGTAATACGGATATGCTCTTTGACAAATTAATATGGGGTATTGATGAGGTAGCTCGCTTTACAAGGTATTCTAAGGGAACCATTTATAACTTAGTATCTGAAGGCGATATACCATATAGAAAAAAGCGCGGAAGGCTCTGGTTCATTCCTAGTGAAGTCGTTAGTTGGCTTAAAGGAGAACTATGAGTAAAAAAGGTTACACAAAAGTAAAAGGTGCAACTGCAATCTATAAGTATCAAAAGACTGGTCACTATCTTGCTATGAAAAAAATCAAAGGCAAGCAGTATCAAGAAACTTTTGCTACATTATTTGAGGCAAAGCAGTGGCGCAAAACATTTGACGGAATTTCATATTCCATGTCTTCAAATTCAAATAATGAATTAGAATCAGATTTTTCAACTTTAAGGGAAGTGTGGGAGGTGATGCAAAAGCATCACTTCCCTACCCTTGCAACAAGTACCAAAACTATTTGGCTTAGACGTTATCATCTTTTAAAAAGTATTGAGCATCTACCAATGGATAAGATTACACCTTCTAAAATAACTGCTTGGGTAAATAAAACTGTTGAATATTTCAAAAGTAAGCAGTACCAAGATTCTGGTAGAGGGAATGCGAGAAGATGCAATTTAAATAATGAATTAAATCTTCTAGTCACGATTTTTAATTGGTACAAGCAAAGTGAAGAGTTTGAAAAAGAAGCAATGCTTCTTACTTGTCCTGTTAAAACTAAGCATCGAAAGCTTGGTTTTATAAAACCTGTTCCAGATAAGAAAAAACAAATTGATCTTGAATCTGCTCTTTTATTTTTTGACTATCTTCCTCCTCTACATAGAGAACTTGCTCAAATGCAGTTTTACTGTGCTGGACGCATCGGAGAAATCTGTGGCATCCAATGGAGTAATATAGATATCAAAAATAGAAGAATGATGATCAAGCACACGAGTATTTTTCATCCAACGAACAAAACCTTCTATGAACTTAAACCTTTTCCTAAGAACAAAGAACCACGTCCAGTCTTCATAACAGATGAGATAATGGAGATCCTAAATAAACGTGAGGCCTTTAGAATTCGAGGAAATGACTTTGTATTTCATGTAGAGGGTAATCCACTAAACTACGGCACAATTCAGCTTAACTACCGAGAAGCTCAAAGAAAAAGTGGAGTTCCCTATTCAGGAACTCATATTCTAAGACACGGTATGGCCAAGCTAGCTCGTAAAATTGGTGGCGGTCTGGATGCTGTAATTGCCATGACAGGGCATAAGGATTTAAAGCTTGCTGATCACTATTCAAAAAGTGATGAAGATGACCAAAAACACTTTTCGCAGATGATAATGGAGCATATTAGAAAGAAAACTAGGAATGATGAGGAGACTCATGCCAGCTTTTCTAATGTAATTTCACTATCAAACTACAAAAATGGCACAGATTCTTAAGTTTTAGCTGGCATATGGCTGGCATGGGCTGGCATAGAGTGATAATGTGCTATAATCAATCAGTATTTTCAGAAGGTTAGAAAGATATGCCCGAACTACCCGAGGCACAAAATCACAATTTTTAAAACTTAAGGATTTCCATTAGATAGCTGCAATAAAAGGGCTTTCAAGCATTTTCCCATTTCATTTTACTTCATTCGATTTCACGATATTTCATGAAAAAGGTGAGTAAAGTGAGTATGGTGAGCATGGGTAATATGCCCGAACTAACTCAAGCAGTAACAATTCATCCCTCTCCTATCGTCCTGTTAAATTTCAAAGCAATTAACTTTTAACAAAGGACGAAAAAATGAGTTTATTAAACGATTTATTTAAAGGAGCAATTGCACTTTCAATTTTAGCACTTGCCCAACATGGTTTTACCGTTAAAGACATGGCAAAAGAAGCTGCCAAAGTTCATCAAAAAGGACTTACTAAATATGGTAGTTACTCAAGAGTACTAACGGGGTATCAAAAGTCATTAACTAAAAAGTAATTTTCAGAAACTATCGCATTAAGTATCGCATGCAATACTTTTTTGTTTGCACTGATGCGATAGTTTCCTTTCTCCACCTACCTATCTGTCTATAACTACATTCTCTTTCATGAAAATTATCCTTTAAATTTATGGCATGTTCATTGCCTATCAGATCAACGACTAAATAATAAATTTTAGTCGAAAAAGACACTGATTAATCCTTAGCTAGACTCCATTTGCCAGAGGCAAAAAATCAATTCCTAAAGGATAATTTTATGGATAATCAAATTACAAAGAAACCTAAAAAGTTCACGGCAGCCTACGCTCGAACTTCAACAGCAATGCAGGCAACCGGACTAGATGCTCAAGTTCGTGCATTAAGAAGATACTGTACTGATAGAGGCATTACTGACTATGTTATTTATGAAGATGATGGTATTTCAGGAGCAAAGAAATCAAGACCAGCTCTCAACAGAATGATGAAAGATGTTGAAGAAGGTCGAATAGATCGTGTTGTCGTGTACTCATTTTCAAGGTATGCCAGATCAACGTCGCATTTACTTCAAGCACTAAACACCTTCAAAGAAAAAGAAGTTGCCTTTGTCAGTATCACTGAAAATATTGACACTGATACACCCCTCGGTGTGGCTGTATTTTCAATAATTTCTGCGATTTCCCAACTAGAAAGAGATTTGATTCGAGAAAGAGTTATCAATGGGCTAAAAGCTGCAAAGGAAAGAGGTGTTAGAATTGGTAGAAAGAAAACTAGGCCTTCAGCACTCATTCGCCGTTTACGCTCCAAAGGTCTTACTTTCAGAGAAATTGCTAACCTAGCTAACTGTAGTCAAGGTAGTGTCGCTCTTGAAATTAAGCAGTGGAACAAAGAGAAAGCTGAAGGAAAAATCTCAGAGGTCTTAGATGATGAAATAACAGTGGAACTTGAAGAAAAGGAAATTCCTAAAAAAGAACCTGAAGAAATTGAGGTTCCTCCTGTACCTATTCCTGTTGTTAGATACTAAAATTAAAAAAGGGCCATAATTAATTTGGCCCTTTTGATATCTT
Organism: Bdellovibrionota bacterium; assembly: GCA_036336775.1. Taxonomy (GTDB): domain Bacteria; phylum Bdellovibrionota; class Bacteriovoracia; order Bacteriovoracales; family Bacteriovoracaceae. The sequence continues at coordinate 5,605 of JAYZFM010000007.1, forward strand.
TAAAATTTCTTTGTCTTTGTGACTGGTACTAGGTCAAAATCCTAGTTCATACTGTGACCCTATATCTAGACAAGAAAGCTAACAAGATATTGTGCAACGGGAGCCAAATAACAGTGAATATTATTCTGGTTTACATTTTATTTTAGCAGTCTTTAAACATCTTTCAATATAGCCACCACCTCCAATATCAGCGGTAAAAAGATACGCAAGAGATACAGCTAGCTTCTCATCAGATGCCTTTATTTTTTTATCAAATTTTTCATGTGGATAACCAGTACCTTCTCCACAAACACTAACAGAGCAGTTATATGTATTCAGGTCAGATAGTTCAGCGGCTGACAAATTTATTGATAATAAAAATATGCTCCAAGTTACGAAATGTTTCACTATAGTCTCCTTCATAAACCTAATGGCTTTTCTAAAACCGTTTATATTTTAATTCTTTGTCTTTTTATATCTTGGTCGGAAAAAGCATCTTTCTCGACCAAATTTAAGTTTTATTTTTTAGTCTGAACTTTGTCGTCCAGACTATTTGTTAAAAATTAGAGTTTTACACACGAATTTTTGACCGTCGCAAATTCTAATTCTGTGTTATTACTGCCAGATTTATAGTCTCTACCTAGACTAGTAACTGGATATGCATTGAAACCAACATCACGTCTAGCAAGCTCATTTTTTTTCGATAGTCTTTTGTCACATTCATTTTTCATTTCTGCAATCGCTTTAGAAGGAGAATCATTGGACCCATAAACCATTGCGTCGTTATCTTGGTTGGAAGTATCAAGTAAGAAAATTCTTCCTCTATCTTCAAAAACACAAAGGGCTGAGCACTCCCAACTTGCCGCGAAAGAGCCTGTTGAGATAACTAATGCTGCTAACATAACCATAATTTTCATAATGTTCTCCTATTTATTTTAGTAATGGTTTTTTAATAACCGTTGTTCATAAATTCATTTTCTTAATACAAGAAAAATTTAACATAAAACAATGCACCGCACACAGCATTCAATCAACTCGTGTACTATTTATATGTAAATTATTTAGTCAGGCTCTATATTTTTCAAATAGATGTGGAGATTGAAAACAAATTGAAAGTTTCAATGTTAGGATGAAATAGGCTAAATTTAGAAAAGTATCGCAAAAAGTATCGCATGCGATAGTTTAAAGTATCGCGCGGCCGCGATAGTTTTTCTGCTCTCAAGGCCTCGTTTTTCCAGCATTTTAGGGTCATTTTGTCTTTAGGTTTTCTAAAGACCTGAAATTATTACATATCCAATTTGCGTTTTGCCATAAACAAAGATTGTATTACCCTCTGTGTCGTGCTTTAAAAACTGGCATAGGTGTTGCTCATTAGCTTTTGTGAAAAGGCTTTTGGCCATTGGGGGAAATTTGAAAAGGTTTATACTCGCCACGACATTTTTATCATTAGCAAGTTTGAGTGTCTTTTATCACCAACAATCTTCTGTGCCTACAAACCATGTAGAAAAGACTTATGTTAAGGCCGTATTCTCATTGCCAGTAACATATGACCCTGCCCAAATGAATGACGGTGCATCTTTAATATTCTCTGAGCTGGTTTATGAAGGTCTTCTAAGATTTACTGATAACTTTGGTCTCCAAGCTGGAATTGCACAGTCATGGAAAACAAGTAAAGACGGGAAGACCATTACATTTAACCTTAACAAAAAGGCGCAGTTTCATAATGGTGATCAAGTTACTGCTAATGATGTTGTAGTCTCCCTTAGTAGATACTTAGCTCCAGAAAGTAAGATTTATAAATATTATGACATGATTGAAGGTGCAGGGGCTTATCACTCGGGGAAAAAATCATATCTCAGTGGGATAAAAGCAATTGATAAGCATACTGTTCAAATTAAACTTAAAAATCCCTTTCCACCAATCTTATATGTATTGGCCGGAGGGACAGCAAAAATACTTCCAGCAATTTTACTTAAAGACAAAGATTTCTTTAAAAACCCAGTTGGAGTAGGGCCTTTCAAGGTTGATTCAATATCTAAAGATTCAATCAAGCTTTCAATCCATAAAGGTTATCATGGAACTGCACCAAAAATAAGAAAGCTTTCTCTTCTGGCTTTAGATCAAGGTTCTGCTATGAAAAAAGCCTTAACTGGTAATGTTCATGATCTATCTAGCTTTCCATTATCTGGAATGGAAGATGTTTTTAAGAAAGGACAAGATATCAGTACCGTTATCGCTGACACATGGATAATTGGGTTCAACTCTAGAAAAGCTCCTTTTAATAATTTAAAAGTAAGAAAAGCTTTTAAAGCTTCCATAGATAATGAAGCTTTTAGAAACAAATTTTATCCAAATGCAGCTAAGGCAAATGGTTATATCCCAGAGGGATTTCCAGGCCATATTTCTACAAAAGTTGAGAAAAATACATTTAAGGTTCCTTCTCACTCTCCTATTACAATCACAATACCTAAAGAGTTGGACAAGGCTAAAGAAATAGCAAAATTCTTTGAGTCTGATCTAAAGCGTAAGGGATGGAAGATTAAAACTATCCTCATGCCTTGGGGTGAGATGATGAAGAGATATGAAGAAAAAACTCTTAAAAGTTTTTTAGTTGCTATGAAGGTCGATTATCCAGATACAGAGTTTTTACTGAACAACTTTGCCTCTAATAATCCTGATAACTTTAGTGGGATCAAAGACAAAGTGATTGATTCTCTATTGGAAAAAGCTAGAGGATTACAAGATAGAATTAAAAGATATGAAGTCTACAATAAATTAGCCGCTAGAGTAAATGACCTAGCTCTTACAGCGAATCTTTTTCATTCAAGACCTCATTATTGGATTCATAAATGTGTTAGAGACTTCAAACCAAATCTACTTGCAGTAGCATATATTGATTATAGAAAAGTAAGCTTTGATTCAAATTGTCTTAAGGAGGAAAAAAGTGAGTAAAACAACTTTATCCTTTAAAGATTTCCTATCAAAGAAGCTTCTGCCTTATAGAATTGCTATTCCGATGGCCCTATCAATAATTACCGCCATTTTTACGGCATATAGCTTACTTGTTTTTTACTCATCAAGTGATCAATCCTTTATTAAGGCGATAGCTCCCCATGTCTCTACATTAATTGAGACACAAGACAGACCAGAGCTTCAAAGATTTATTAACTCAGTAGCAAAGGAAAAATTAGTACAAATAGATATTGTGCAAACCGACTCCATTATTGCCACAAGTGGAGATACAACACTTATAGGAAAAAATAGAATTGATTACGGACGATCAATCTTTGGGATCGACAGCAAGCTTTCAATAACTAACTTAATCAGCAAAGAAGTTGTAAAAAGAGAGAATGGGCCACAAAACTTAAAAGCCAAAATCATCCTCTACAATCCTACAACTACTCTATTGAGCCTAGTTATTGCTGTTAGCATATTGGTATTTATTTTGATCTTTTTGGTATTAAATATTTTTGCTTCAAGAATTATTCAAACGGCACAAAAATCAATTGAACCAATCCAAGAGCTTGAGAAGAGAATCTATGGTCTTAATGACTTTGAAGAACTAGAGTTTGAAAGTAATCAAAGAATAAAAGAACTAGAAAATATTCATAATGCAATTATCAGCACTAATACAAAGCTAAAAGAAAGCAATGATAGACTTGCAGAAACAAAGGCAAAAGAATTAACAATCAATGCCTATAAAAAGTTGATTCACGATCTACATACACCTGTAGCAGCGTTGAAACAAATGACTAAGATCATCAACAAAGACAATATTCCACAAAATAAAAAAGACTTTGCCAAGACAAGAGTCTCTGAAATTGCAGAGCAAATTCTTTATCAAGTTAAGGCTTCCAAAGGAAACTTAAAAGTGGAAGTCAAATCAGAAGACTTCAACCTGAAAGAATCTGTAACAAGGGCAACAGGTCAAGCTCAGATGGCCATGGCCAATTATGAAAATATTGAAGTCGTTGAGAAGTTTGACTCTGCTATAAAGGAGCTTGCTCACGATAATATGATGCTAGGTCGGGCCATTAGTAATTTAGTCGTAAATGCGATTGAAGAAGCTAAAAGCATCGTTGAGGTTGCTGTCAATAAAATTGGAAAAGAAGTGTCCATTACTGTTTCTGATGATGGAAAAGGAATAAAAGAAGAGATGGTTTCTCTCTATCTGCAAGGTAGAGGTAAGTCTAATAAGAAAAATGGTTTAGGAATTGGTCTATCAAGTGCCAATCATATAGTAAGGCTCCATGGCGGAAGTATTACCTATCGAAATTCACATTTAGGTGGAGCTTGTTTTGATATAAGGCTACAGGGGTAAAGCTATGGAAAGAAGATTAATATTACTAGTTGATGATGACAAAGGGATTCTCGAAAGTAGTGAAATACTATTATCTGATGAGTTCGATATTCTGACGGCATCAACAGTCAAAAATGCCAAAGAAGTTTTGAGATCAAATAGTATTGATCTCTTAGTAGTTGATCTTAATTTTGAAGGACATGAACTTGATGGGCTTTCTTTGATTGATCATATTACTTCAGAATTTGATAACCTTCCTTTTGTTGTTCTTAGTGGAGATAGTGAAACTAAGCGAGTTGTAGAAGCAATGAAAAGGCCTCTCATTGAGTTTATTCCCAAAGACGGGGATCATGATGAAAAACTAAGACTAGCAATTAGAAAAGGTCTTTTAAAGAAAAAGGAAAATGTGGTTTTAGCGGCCGAAAACGCCCCCACCTAAAGGGCCATTAATGGCCCAAAAGTCACCCACCTCAAATTCTGATATGACTTGGTGCTCATATAAATAGTCATATCGGAGGAGGAGTGATTTCTATGGAAATGTATGAGTACATCCGCTATTCCCATTACAAGTTGGGGCATAGCATTCGACACATCAATCGCCAGATTGGGGTGGATCGAAAAACAATTCGAAAGGCATTAGCAGGAGAGATTCCGAAGTATCGGATTCAAAAACCCAGACAAAAAGTTGTCATTGGTGAGCACGTAGACCAAATTAGGGCCTGGCTTATTCAGGATAGGAAAGCCCCTAAAAAACAACGTCATACGGCGACAAGAATTCATGAAAGGCTCAAGTTTGAATTCGGGCATAAAGGATCTCTATCTACCACAATTGCTACCGTTAGAGAGATCAGGCTAGATTTAGATGCGAGTCGAAAGGAAGTTTTTATCCCCTCAGATCCATTAAAGCGTGAGGGCGCAGAAATGGATTGGGGGGAATTGTACCTTGATCTTCGAGGCAAAAGAACAAAGGTTTATCTTTTTACTTTGCGCTCAAAATTCTCGGGTAAAATCTTTGCAAGACTTTATCCAGCGATGGTACAGGAGTGCTTCTTTGATGGCCATATAAGAGCGTTTGCCTACTTTGGAGGAGTGTTTAATAAGATTGTCTATGACAATCTCAAAACAGCGGTAAAACAGGTCCTAAAGGGGCGAGAACGAATTGAGCAAGAATCGTTTATAAGCTTCAGATCACACTATTGCTATGATGCCCAGTTTTGCACTATTGCTAAGGGATCAGAGAAAGGCGGAGTCGAAGGAGCAGTGGGGTATGTTCGTCGAAACTTCCTGACTCCAATCCCTAAATGTGACTCTCTGGAGGAGGCGAATAACTATCTTCTCGAGAAGTGCCTTGGTCACGAAACGAGAGTTTTGAGCGGACAATTAAAGTCCGTGGGAGAGCTTCATAAGCTTGAGCAAGACAAGCTCATTGATATTCCCGTCACAGTTTATCGAAACGTCACGATTCACTCTGCAGTGGTGGATAAGTATTTAACGGTGCGATTTAGACGTAACCGCTATTCGGTACCAGCTGGATATCGAGGAAAAACCTTGGAGTTGGAACTTGGTTTGAGTGAGCTGAGGCTTATTTATAAAAATAAAGTTATCGCGAGACACAAACGTGAGTTCTCCTATGATCGATGGGTGATTAATCCGTGGCACTATCTTGAAGCCCTTCAAAGAAAGCCTGGGGCATTTAGTTCATCAAGAATCCTCACACACATGGAGCAGAATTGGGATCCGGTGGTTAAGAGAGTTTATGACGCTCAAGTCAAAAAATATGGTGAGTTTGAGGGAAGTCGAGAATTTATCTCCACTCTTCTTTGTTTTAAAGATCGAAGTTATGAGGACATGATTGCAGTTTTGGAATTATCGCTTGAACAAAAGTCGGTGGCAAAGGAGACGATTGAGCTTATCTCAGAGACTACAGGAGAGGATATTATTAACTTTGAAGAAGCGAAAGTGGCGCATATAGCGGCAATTGCAAACTTCTCAATACCAGAGGCCGATGTCAGTCGTTTTGATGCTTTAATGGAGGTAGTCAATGGATAAGAATGAAGAGCTCTTGAGTGAGCTAAAATATTTAAAACTTAAATCTTTTGTAGATTATATGGATGAGGTGGAGTCATCAAACTTAAGTCTGAGGGATTCCCTGCTTGAACTTTGTCGACATGAGGTTAGAAGACGTCATGACAACTCCGTTCTAAGAAGAATTAAGCTCGCAGGCTTTCCAAAAACTAAGACGCTCGCAATGCTTAATTTTGATTTGGCACCAAGGCTCTCAAGAGAGCAAGTTAATAATCTTGGGACCTGTAAGTTTATAAAAGAGAAGCGAAACGTTCTACTCGTGGGAGATAGCGGAGGTGGCAAGACACATTTAGCCATTGGGCTTGGAGTTGAAGCTTGCAAGAACAATATGAGTGTCGGTTTTTATGATGTAAGCAAACTTTGTAATCTTCTTTTAAAGGAGCATAAGTACGGTGATATTGAGAAGTTTTTACTTAAACTTAAAAAACTGGATCTCTTAGTTCTGGATGAACTTGGCTACGTTCCTTTTACGAAAGCTGGAGCGGAATTACTTTTTAGAGTTATCTCCGAGAGATATGAAGTCGGATCAGTGATAATCACGACCAATCTTCACTTCAGTAAGTGGACGAATCTCTTTTTGGATAAAACCATGACCACAGCTTTACTTGACCGAGTGACGCATAATGCTTCAATAATCAAATATGATTGGGGCAGTATCAGACTCACAGAGACTTTGAGTGAGGAAAAGGAAAAAGAAGAAGTAGATTTTTGAAAGCTCAGGGGGTCTGTAAAATTAGCAGGCCCTCTGTCTAAAAACTGAAAAAAGATTTAAAAATAAAAGGACTGATTATCTGACAATCAGCAACAATATTAACCTACAGGTGGGTGATTTTTGGGCCACCAAAGTGGGTGACTTTTAGACTGCTAAAACTAGAAAATGAGACTAAAAATTCAAAAGCATTTGAATTTAAAACTAAATCACCTGAAATCAAGGCCATGTTTAGAACTGTGGATAAACTTCTATCAAGCAATAGTAATGCCTCAATTCTTATCAATGGAGAATCTGGTACAGGTAAAGAGTATATGGCGAAATATATTTCTGGTTTCCTTCGAAAAAAACTAGTTGCTGCAAATATGGCAAGTATCCCAAAAGAAACTGCTGAATCAGAGTTATTCGGTCATATAAAAGGTGCATTTACTGGTGCAACGGCAAATAAGATTGGACTACTGGAGCAAGCTCATAACGGAGTATTCTTTTTAGATGAAATTGGTGATTGCTCTCCAGAAATTCAAGCAAAGCTTTTAAGGGCCATACAAGAACAAGAGATTTTACCAGTTGGTGCTACTGTTCCCAAAAAAGTAAATTTAAGGTTTGTGGCAGCGACTCACCATAATCTTGATAAATTAGTAGAAGAAGGAAGATTTAGACTCGATTTACAGCAAAGATTAAGTACTTTTGTCTTCAAGTTGCCAGCATTAAGGAATAGACCAAGAGATATCGAGTACTACGCAACAATGTTTGTAAATGAACTTTCTCAAGGAGAATATTATAGTCTACTACCATCAGCAGTGGACGCTCTCAAAGAACACAACTGGCCCGGGAATGTCCGAGAACTAAGAAATACAATTGAAAGAGCGATGATTTTTACCCATAGAAAAACAATTGATGATTCTGTCATCTACAAATCTTTAAATATTCATGAAAAGGCAAAAGAAGAAAAAGATACAACAGAAACTAAGATTAATTTTGAAAAGCTCCATGATACAGAACAAAAGAACTTAATCATTGATGTTCTTGAAAAAGTTCAAGGGAATAAGAAGCAAGCAGCAAAACAACTAGGCATGCATTTTTCTACTCTTCACAGAAGAATTAAAAAGCTTAATATTGAAGATATCATTCCACAAGGAAAGAACGGAAGACCGAGTTTGGTAAAAGCTCAAAGTATTGAAGGAAGTATTTAATGAAATGTTTTATAAATAAAAATGCAAAATATAATTTAGTTTTTATTCCTGGAGGGCCGGGACTAAGCTCTATTTCATTTACCCCACTAGAAGAATTGAAAGAGGAATTTGGGCTATATTTCTTTGACCCAATGGGAACAAGAACACCATTGAAAACAACGCCTACTTACGAGGCTCTTTTATCAGAGCTTAAAGAAAGCATAACTGACATTGAGAATGTAATTCTTTGCGGCCATTCATTTGGTGGTATTCAAGCAATTGACCTTGCCTCACAAGATATACCAAATATAAAAGGAGTTATTGCAATTGGCTCTCCAGTTTCATCTCATGCGTTTGAAATAATTGGTAAGAATTTTGATGTGGAACTAAATGAAGATCAAAAACGACTGGCTGATTTACTTGCAAATGATCCAACTGATGAAATCTATAAAGAATGGATGATTGCCTATAAAGATTTCTATTTTAATCCAACAACTTCAAATATGGGAGTTGAAGCTATCAGACAAGATTCGCTTTGTGTAAGAAGCTATAAAGAAGCAATAAGTGAAAGTACAACAAAAGAAGATAAACTCAGAAGTCTAAAAGATAAAAGTATTTTGAAGCTTTATATTTCAGGATCAGAAGAAAAAATACTTCCACCAGATTCAGCAAAACACGAAGCTGATCTTGGTGGATTTGACTTAGAAATTATTAATAACGGTGGGCACTTTGTTCATTATGAGTATCCACAAGAAACGATGAATATAATTAGAAACTATCTTAACCAATAAGGGGGAGAAAATGAAAACGACTTTAAAAGTAATTGCTCTAGTTCTAGCAATCAGCGCAACGGCACAAAGTGTAATGAGTTACGCAGAAGAAATGGCAAATTTACCAGAGCTTGTTCAAGAGCAAGAAGCTGTATTAACAAGTCTTTTATCAGACGACAAAAACGCTCTACTATCTGAAAATGAAAGAGTTTTAACTGATGTAGAAAGAAAAGAGTTAATCATCAAAAATATGGTTCACTATATTAGATTGATTGAAGGCCAAGAGACTCTACTTGAAGAGTTAAAAGACCAACATTTTCCTGATTTAGATATCAACAGAATCTTAACTGGAAGACAAAGCCCTACAATCTAGGATTAACTATGCTAAAAGCTGAAGCAATTAAAATTGATTACAGAAAATACTTAGGAAGTTTTATTATGCTTAGCTTTGCTGGTATTGCTCTTACTAGATGGAACCAGTCAAAAGAGTTATTCTTCCTATTATTGGCCTTTCGAGATTTAATTGCCTCATTTTTCTTAGCTAAAAGAGAAAATGCTCAAATAGAAGGAAGTAAAATCATGGCCATAGTTGCTTACCTATCTAGTGGTCTACCTCTACTCTATTTATCCGCTCCACTTGGGATGGAAACAAGACTTAATTCACTGATAGCAGACTTATTTACTATTGTGGGTTTTCTCATTGTCACTTGGGCCACAATTGACCTTGGAACAAAACTAGGGGTATCTCCTGCCAAGCGTGGAGAAAAAGTCACTAAAGGCCTATATGGCTTTGTGAGCCACCCTATGTATCTTGGCTATGCTATTGCTCAGGTTGGGTGGTTAGTGCTGAATACGTCGAATATTTACCTTTACCTCTTAAGTATGTCCCTGTTTTTGATTAGAATTAAGGCTGAGAACAAGGTTCTGGCATAACTCCACCACAGTGCATTATCAATTGGGACTTATTCACAAGAGATTTATATTAACTATTCATGTTCTTTCAAATAAAATTAATTCAACAAAAAAAGAGGTTCTAGAGTGGAGCATGGATTTAAAATAATTAAGAATTTTTTAAGCAGTAATACACTCAAAGAGCTTGAAGAAATTCTCTTACGTCATCATAAAAGTTGGTGTGAAGAAAATTTAGATTTTTATCGAAAAAAAGCAGTCAATAGTGCTTATCTTACTAAAAAAGAATCTTGTCCAGATGAAGATCGTGACTTTTTATTTAAGTTAATAAGCTCTGATAAAATTTATAAAGAACTCGATAGTATTTTCTCTAACAAAGACCCTTGTTTTTTAAATACTCAGCTATTTTTTGACCCTTTTAATATTGATCAAAAAAACTATTGGCATAGGGATATCCAATATACTGGACTACCACTAGAAGAACAAAAAAAGTCAGTTGAAGAAGATGCAAATAATGTTGTTCATTTTAGATTCGCAATTAGAGATGAAAATGGTATCGAGCTAATTCCTAACACGAATAAAAGATGGGATTCTTCACTAGAGTACGATACTAGACTTGGTCTTAATGGAAGGACACCTAGTGACGATCTACCTGACGGAGAATCTATTACCCTTAATAAAGGAGACTTATTAATATTTTCCGCAAACATGATACATCGAGGTTTGTATGGAAAAGATAGGCTAGCTTTTGACGTTCTTTTTTGCAAACCTGACCCTGAAATACTCTGTTATGCTGACATAAGTTGCTATCCAGAAAAAGAAAAACTTAAGAAGTTAGATAATAAGATTATTTTTAAAAAGCTCTATGAAATAAAATCATCTGACTTGATCTGATAGATTAGGGCATCCATTCAAAAAACAGACAACCAAATAACTATCGCAACCATGCAATACTTTAAACTATCGCGCGATACTTTAGTGCGATAGTTTATTTCTCATAATTCCCCCTCTCATTTCATAAGCTATCAAAATCACTCAAGCACATCAATTTTCAAAAGTTGGCACGTAAACCGCAATATATAAAACCAGAAACGAACTGAAATCAATCAGGGAGATTAAATGGTTTTATTAAAATTAAAAATTTCATCTTTTTTAAAATCAATTTCTTTAAAAGCAAAAAGAGTATGGCTTTATGTAAATAGGCCAATTAATGATCAACGCTTTGAAGAGATTGAAGAACAGAAAAGAAGAATTCACTTTTACACGGATTTTAAACTTTAAAAGTAAGGAGGATGCCAAGTGAAAACAAGTGTAGTTACAAGTATTAAACAGACAGTTAGAGAATGGTTCGGTCTATTAACCGTTGAGGAGATCATTTCTAACAGAAATTTAAGTCACATCTTTGAAAACATTGAATCTCTCCTAGCAAGAATGGAAGAAACAAACACAAAAGGTCTTAGTTATGAAAAATGTCCTTGCTAGAGAAATTAACAAATTATTAGAAGAAGTCTCAAAAGAAGAATTAAGAAGAAACAATCAGCTCAAAGGAAAAACAAAAAAGTTAAAAGAGCTTGTAAAGAAATTAACAGCTAACAAGGGAGAAAGTAATGAATAAATTTGAAATCGTATCTGGAAATGTTTTTGAAGGAAGTTTACATGGGTCTAAATATGCTGGTGTTGCCCACTACAAAAAAGAAAAAGAGTATTACAAAATGCATCTTAATATCTTTCCCAACATTACCTATTTCGTAAGAAAGAATAGAAACACATCCAGCTATACTATTTTTTCAAAAATGGTGAACACAAATGATGGTGTAAAATTTAATAACCCTGTTGGACATGCAAAGATTTTAGATAATCTAAAAACTCATATGTCAGTTAGATTTGATGTATTAAACATTTCACTATTTATGAGTCTGTTTCCAACAGAGTAGATTCATTCACTTAAAAAATTAAGACTCCAAGGGCCTGAAGATCAGGACAAAAGAATTTTAAAACTCAAAAGGAGTCTTATTTTATGAAATTATCAAAATATATTGTACCAAGTTTGTTTTTATTTAGCTTGTTCATCATTCCAGACATGGCCATGGCAAGCGTTGAATCCTCACTCAATGCCATTCAGCAAAAATTTATCGGCACACTATTACCCCTATTAGCAGTCATCGGCCTTGTGATAGCTGGTTTCAGTTTTCTAACAGGAAGCCAGAATGCAAGAAGTCACCTTGTTCTAGCAATTGTTGGTGCAGTTGTAGGCTTTGGTGCCCCATCTATTGTTAGCTTTATTCAAAGTCTTATCCACTAAGAGAGGTATTTATGAGCATTAAATGTACGCCTGTAAGTAAATGCCTTGATAAGAAAACTCTCCTCTGGGGATTTGAGATGGCCGATCTCATAATTGTCTTTATGTTATTGGCCATATTGAACTTCTTATTTGGACAAACTGATCAGAAGCTATTGTTAGTATGGTTGCCTCCTTTAATCGTGGCACTAGTTTTAAAGTATGGGAAAAAAGGCAAGCCTGATAACTACCTCGTTCATTGGGTTAGGTTTCAGCTAAAGAATGGAATCTTCAGTGCCTTTAAACTTCCAAGTAATGACAAACTACCTCCTAGATTAAACAAGGAGGTGTCGTAATGTCAGCAGCTATAAGTGATCAATTACAAGTTTGGGGTGTTGAAGAAGATACTATCATCTATACAGATGGTAGTATCGGCTTTGGCCTAGAACTATCTCCTATTGATGTAAGCTGTATTGATGGATTTGGTGCAAATGATATTCACGAAAACCTTTCTAAGTTTCTTAACACTCTTCCTACAGGAATAGATATACAGTTTATTCAAGAAATTTCAGAAGGAAATGAAAAAGTCATTTCTGAAAATGAAAAACTATGTGGATTATCAAAATCTGAATTAATCAAAGGGCTAAATCTAAAGAAAGTTGAATCTTTGAGAGAACTTGATTCTTATGGTCTTCTGCCTGTTCATAAGCTTAAACTTATCGTCAGAAAACCTTTAACAAGATCAATTTTGACTAAAAAGAGTATCTTCTCTAACGATAGGTTGTTTCCTGAAATATCAGAAAGAAACTTAAATCATGAAGTTAAAACTCTAAAAAAGTTGAAGTCTGAAATAAAAGGACAGCTAAATAAGCTTGGTCTAAATATTTCATATATACCAACACAAAAAATTGTTTCAGAAGTTTATGATCAATGGAATCCAACTCGTTCTTTTAAAAATAAGGTTAAACTAGAGAATTATGACCCTAGTGATATTCGATCATCTGTTACTTATACAGATGTGGTACTTGATCAAACGGGGTTTTCTCTTGGGGATATTCACCACAAAGTAATCTCTTTAAAAGTTTTACCAGGTCAAACATTTGCAACCATGGCCAGCGTTTTAAGAAGTTTACCGTTTAACTCTAAGCTTTACCTTTCTATCACCGTACCAGATCAGCAAAAAGAGTTAGAAAATCTTCAAACTCAAAGAAGAATGGCATTTTCCATGGTCTATGGAAAACAAAGTGGTGTTAGTGATCTTGAAAGTGAAGCTAAGTTTCAAGACTTAGAAGAATTACTGGCACAACTTGTAACTAGTGGTGAAAAAGTATTCCACTTTGGCCTAAATATTCTTTTAAGAGCAAATTCAAAGGATGAATTAGATGATCAGGTATCTCAAACACTTTTACTTCTAAGAGAGTTAGAAGGTGCTGAAGGCCTAGAAGAAACAATTGCAAGTTTTGATATCTTCAAAGACTTCTCTTTTCCAAACGCTAGAGTAAATGAAAGAACTAGAAGAATTAAGACTTCAAACTTAGCCGATCTTCTTCCTATCTATGGCCCTTGGACAGGGCATTTAGAGGCAAAGGTCTTACTTCGCTCAAGAATGGGAAATCTTTTTAAATTTAATCCATTTTCTAGCGAGCTAACAAACCCCAACCAAATAATCTCAGGAAGTAGTGGTTCAGGTAAAAGTTTTTTAACAAATCTTCTTCTTATTCAAATGCTAAAGGAAAATCCACAAATCTTTATTGTGGATATTGGAGGCTCTTATAAAAAGGTATGTGATAATCTTTCTGGTCAATATGTACCATTAGGTGTCGATTCAGGAATATCTATTAACCCATTTGATTTAGCTCCAAATGAGACTGTGCCAAGTAACGAGAAAATCAAATTTCTTTTGGCCCTTATTGAAAGTATGACAAAGGAAGAAGCTGAAACAGGATTAAAGAAGCTTGAAAGATCAGAAATTGAAGAAGCTATTCTTTATCTGTATGAAATTTTTGAAAAACCAAGACTAAGTAACCTTAAAGACCTACTTTTAAGCCACAAAGAACCAGGCCTTAAAACTATTGGAAAAATTCTTAAGTCTTGGTGTGGGAACACACACTATGGCCGATTCTTAGATAATGATACTAATGTTGATATCCATAAAGATACCGTTTGCTTTGACTTAAAAGGACTAGAACTTTATCCAGACTTACAAAGCTCATGTCTACTAATGATTTCAGACCTAGTTCTTAGAAAAGGTCAGATTGATAAATCACGCCTGAAATACCTAGTTTTCGACGAGTGCTGGTCACTTCTCCAAGGGGAAGGTGCCAACTTCATTGGCTCTATCTTTAGGACTTGTAGAAAGTATTTTATGAGTTGCATAGCGATTTCACAAAATATTGACGACTTCGCAAAGAGTAAAGCCTCATCTGCCATTATGACAAATTCATCTATCAAATGGCTACTTATTCAAAGAGGTGCAGATAAAGAAAGACTAAAAGAAGTCCTTGAATTAAATGATACAGAAATATCATTAATTTCTTCTTTATCCCAAGTCCAAGGAAGTTACTCTGAAGCTTTTTTAATGTGCGAGAGTAAGAGAAGTGTCGTTGTCATTGAAAGTACACCTCATGAATATTGGCTTGCGACAACTGCGCCAAAAGATATTACGCTTATGGAAAAGGAATTTGAATTAAATCCTGATTTTTCAGAAATGAAATTAATTTTTCATCTTGCAGAAAAATATCCAAACGGTGCTGGTAGCAGATCGGAGGTATAAAAGATGAAGTTTTTAAAGAATATAATTCTTCTAGTTGCTTTATGCTTGCCACTAAAATCATTTGCATTCTGGGGAAACCCTGCTGACACAGCTTACCTAGCAAAGATTTTATTTAATGCAGTTAAACAGCTAAATGAAATGAGAAGAGTTGTTAATTCAACAAAAGATACCGTTAGAATTGCTCGTGATCTAAACAGAGGAATTAATAATGCACTAAATCTCTTAAAGACGGCCTATCCAGAAAGTGAATTAGGTCTGTATAAGGATTGGGATAACTTTCAAGAAGCTTTAAGAAATGTGGAAGAGATTTATGGCCATAGTGTCAGATCAAAAGATTCAGCATCTCAAGGCGATCTTGATCGAAGTATTGCTGAAGCAATTCTCATGTATAACAAAATTACGAAGCATGCCAAAAGAGTTGATGGTATTGGGGAAAGTATTAGTTCTCAAAGTAGAAATGCTTCTCCAAAAGGAGCTGCAAGACTTGGTGCTCAAGCCAATGCAGTTGGCCTTCATGTTCAAAACCAAAGTCTAAGAACTCAAAGTGCCATGCTTAAGCTAGATGCTCAAAACAGTGCCATAAAAAATAAAAAAGACAAAGATGAGACTCGATTCTTTTTAGACTCCGCTAAGAAACTGAAAAAGGCCATGAAAGATCATGAACCTACCTACAAGACGCCGAGGTTTTAAATGTTGGATTTTAACTGGCTCGCAGCGGAAGCAAGAACCATTCATTACCTCTTCAGTAATCTATTTTACTCAATGATTACATTTTGCTTACTGGCAGCTGTTTTCATAGAATTCTTTAAGATTCCATCAGGAGGCTTACCTAGTTTTGTACCACTTCTAGGACGCGCCCTAATAGCAGCTATCATGCTTTCATCATTCCCAGAGTTTCTTAACGTGGTTGGAGATTTAACAGATGGTTTAGCTGAAAAAATAGGAGCCTTAAATGAATTTAAGTATGTATTAGCCAAAATGGGAGATCAACTTGATAAACTAACTTGGTCTTGGACTTCAGTTAAACAAATGACCATTGTTGTAATTTCTTTTTTAGCATTCTTCATACTTTACATCTCCGTTTATGTTTCAGAGGCCATATATTTTTATTCATGGACTTTGTTGTATATCTTCTCTCCTATTTGCTTTGCTCTCTATGTAATACCACAAACGCAAGGAGCAGCATTAGGAGTCTATAGATCAATCATTAAAGTTGCATCTTGGAAAATTATTTGGGCCGTTCTTGCTACACTTCTATGGAGTGCAGCACTTACTGATCTTGAAAAGCTTGGAGATAGCGCTAACTTCTTAACAGTCATTCTATTTAACCTAATGCTTGCAGGATCACTCCTTTTTACCCCTCTTATAGCGAATCTACTTTTTAGTGGAAACTTTGCTCAAGCTGCAACGAAAGCAGGAAGTTTTGCAGTTGGCTCTGCAATGATGGGTGCAGGAAAAATGATGAATACAAAAGCAATGAAGTCATTTTCCAACTCAACAAGGAATTTACCTAAAAATGGATTTGATGCAGCTAAAAGCTACATGAATACAAAGCGTGATCAAAGAGCCATTGAGAGAAACCCTAGTCTAAGACAAAGTCCAGAGAAATTACCTAGTCATCTTTCAGAAATGAATAAACAAAATAAAACTTACCAGAAACTAGATAATGCAGCGATAAAGAAAAGTCCTTATCTAAAGCATATGCCTGAAAGATTACCAAGTTCAATGAAAAGGCTCGAATCAGCAGAGAAAAAAGAAAGACTCCTTCAAAGGCGTGATCGTCTTGAAAAAGCACAAATCAAAAGGAGAAATGAACAATGAAATTTACCGAAGCATGGGCAGACATTGTAAAGCATAATCAGCACCTAAAGATATCACTACTCGCCAGTGTATTTACATCAGTAATACTGGCAATCTGCACTATTCATTTTAGTATGAAAAAGCCCCTTATTTTTGAAAGATCATGTTTTACAAAAGTATCAAAGAGTCAGTCTTTGAAAAATACAGCAGTAGAATACGAAAATTTCTTAAAAAAATCACTTAAACAAAGATTTAACACAACTGAAGATATCATTGAAGGCTTTCTTTCTATTAAAGAAAAGAAAAATAAAATCAAGGAACAAAAAGCTTTATCAAAAAATGGTCTTGTTCAATTTGTTTTGATTAGAAAAATCAGCGTAAAGGATGACTATTTCATCATTGAAGCAGATCGACTCTACTCTATTAAAGAAATTCGCTCAACATTACCAATCAAGCTTAAAGCAATTGTTCAGTCAAAGAAAAGAACTGCCACTAATCCTTATGGTCTAATTCTGACAAAAACAGAAGAGATCAAAGAGGATAAAAAACAAAAAAGAGGTCAAAATGACAATAAGTAAAGTAATCATGATGACTATTTTTGGAATCCTTTTAACGAGCAATGCTTTTGCTAAGGCAAGATATATAACTTGCCCGCAAAAGTATCCTGCAACCATCAGAGTCCCACTAGGTGACGCTATGATTATGGAGTTTCCAGAAAAGGCCAAACATTCTTTAGCTGGTAAGAACTCATTTGATTTCCAATATATTGGAAAAGATATTGGTATAAAATCCCTAAGACTTGGAGCAAAGGCCAACCTATTCGTTTATCTTGGTAAGAAAAGGTGTGCATTTAAACTCATTACGACCAATCAAAGAGCTGATGACATTGTGGTTGTGAAGTATCCAAAAGAAAAGCTCATTGAGGTGAAGTATGTTAAATGAGCAAGCTGAAGTAAAAGTTGAAAAGGATGATGGTCTTCAAAAAAGGTGGGCACAGGGAGTCTTCTATCGTCGTGAAGGTAATAAACTCAGAATCAAGTCTGATTTATTAAAAGGTTTATTTATTGGCTCTTCCGCTATAGTCGTAATTGTATTTTTGTTTGCACCAGCTCCAAAAACGAGAGAACAAGACACATCAATTGATACTCCAAGTTCTATATCATCGTATAACGAAAAAATTGTTGTAGAAAGTTACTCAGATATCAAAGACAACGAAAAAAAGAAGGCCACAAAGAAACAATATAAAATAGAACCTTTAAAAATTGTTTCAAGAACTCTTGAAAGTTCAATTCCTCTAGGTTTATCAGCAACAGCAAAACTTCTTATAGGTGCAACAAACGGCCCAGTAAAAGCTAAATTACTTGAAGATGTTGAACTTAATGGGGAGATTTACATTAAAGAGGGTTCAACTCTTTGGGGACAAGGTGCTTCTACCGAACAACGTTTAATCGTTACTTTTGTTAAATACGTAGACTCAGATGGTAAATCTCACAAAATTAAGGCAAATGCTTATGATTCTAGTGATCAAATTCTTGGATTAAAAGGTTCTGTTATAGGTAGGACGTCAAAAAAGATTTTAGCTGGTGCTGGGCTGGGTGTAGCAGGGGCATTACAAACTATGCAGCAAGCAGAAAATATGGGTGGTGTCGCCGTAATTAAACCAAATCTCAAAAATGCTCTTTTAAATGGTGCTTCAAGTGCCACGCTAGGAATAGCTGAGCAAGAATTGGAAGAATTAAAAAACAAGCAAACCATAATCGAAGTATCTAGAGGTACTGAGATTGTTGTAGTTTTTGGAGAAGTTCAATGATGCAAGTTGATAAGAAAACCAAATCTCAAGAAATTGATATTGATAAACTTATTAAGAATCTAAAACTTCTTGTCCTTCAACCAATGATAGAAGTCTTTCAGGGAATTAAAACTAAACGTATTCCAATTGAAGCATGCCTTGGAATAATACTTTTATTCATTGCTCTAGTTTTCTTTCGCTTTGACTATTATCTAATCAAAAACATTGGACTAGAGATTCTTTATCCTAAAAGCTGGGTGTGGTTTATCTATAAATTACTATTGGTGATTCTTCCATTTTATTTATGGGGCGTCTATCAGACTGGGTTAAGGATAAAGGTAAAAAGAAAGCTTACAAAAGTATTTGCAGAAGCAGGTCTAAAATCGGCACTTAATAGGCTTCCTGCCTATGTTGGAGATGAAGCACTTGATAAAGACTCTAGAAAATTAACAATAAAGCTCAAGGGACAAACTCTAAAACAAATTCAAGGACAAAAAGATGCAATTCAAGAATCCTTAAGAGTTCATATTGATGATATTAAGGCAGAACGGTCAAAAGGAATTGTGGACATAGTCTACTCTTACGAAGAACTTGAAGACAATTTTTCGGTAAAATCATTCGATCTTCCGGAAAAATCTTTTATGGTAGGAAAAAGTCGTTCTCAGATAATCGAAGGTGATCTTGCAGATATCCCTCATTTACTTGTAGCTGGCCAAACTGGTATGGGAAAATCTACTTTTCTAAGACAGTTCATTACATCTTTATATTTAAAGAATAAGTCTTACACTTTTGAACTTGTCGATCTAAAGCAAGGATTAGAATTTCAGATTTTTCATAATCTTCCAAGGGTTAGTGTGAAGTCAGATGTGCTTTCGGCCATAAAAATTTTAGAAAGGTTATCAACAACTGCAATTGAGCAAAGAAGTAAATTGTTTCTTCACAATAAATGCAAAGACATTGATACTTTCCTGAATATTAAACCAGTAGATAGAAAGTACCCAAGTGGAATTAACTCTAAAATAAACCTTAATAGACATATCATTGTTATAGATGAAGCTTTCGATTTATTTATGACGGGAATTGCCAGTGCAGATGATGTTGTGAAATCAAGAAGGGCTGCTAGTAAAATTGCAGCTCAAGGCCGTGCGGTTGGTATTCACGTAGTTATTGCAACCCAAAGGCCAGATAGATATGCCGTTGATCCACAAATGAAGGCTAACCTAACTGGTAAAGTATGTTTTAGAGTCGCTAACATTGCTACAAGTAACACTATTCTTTATTCCAAAATTGCTGCCGAAAACCCGAATGTTAAGGGCCGCGCCATTTGGCAATCATCTAAGAATACAATTCAAATTCAGACTCCAAATTTAACTGAGGATCAGGCAAAGCTACTTCTTTCAAATCATTACATTGAAAAAGAAGAGACTTTTAACCCTAATGAAGAGAATTAATATGAATAGAAATAATAAAAGAGATTTACAAGTTTTAAGGTTCTTATGGAAGTATAAAGTAGCAACTACCGCAATGTTGTACGAAAGATACTTTTCTAATGTATCACATAGAACTGCTTATGACTGCATCAAGAGGCTCCAAAAAGAAAAACTAATTTCTATAAAGATGACCACCAAAGGCTTATGGCCAGTGTGGGAATTAACAAAAAAGGGCTTAAAGGAAATAAGTAATGAAATTCCTGAACTAGCTTGCAAAGTAGCAAAGTCAGAAAATCATGTTCATGACCTTATATGCAATTCTATCCACCTTGGCCCAACTATTAACACCCCTAATAAAGGGATAACTTTTGTTACAGAGCAAATGCTGAGGTCAGTTGATGAAAGTATTTTACCTGAAATAGTTCCTTCTTCAAAAGAGCATAGACCTGATGGTTTTTGGATTTTTCCAAAGGGTGAAAATATTAAGTTAATAGCCTTAGAAGTCGAACTAAATCAAAAATCAAAAAAGAGATATGAAGACTTAACTTACTACTATGGTGATTTTCCTAGGAATGCAAGGTGTATCTGGGTTGTTAAAAGCAAAGTTACAGCAAGTACAATCTTAAGCTCTCTATATAAAACACGACCTGAGTACTATATTCACAATTTCATTTTATTGAAGGATATTCTAAAACTTGGATGGTTAGCTCCAATTTTCTTAGGACCAAATAAAAAATCAAATATCCATGAACTCGTTAATAGCAATACTCCTCATAAACTACCCACAAACTCCTCACGTATGTTTATAAAGTATCTCCTTGATAACCGCTTATCATATGAAAATCATTCAGTTTTAAACGAGAAGCAACTTTTTTCTCGTGCCAATAGTATAGGGGTATCTTTATGAAAAACGATAATAACCTAATTGCTCCTAAATCATACTGGCTAAATACAACCCTTAATACTCCTACTTATATAAATGGTTGTGGAGGACAAGGATTAACCTCTTCTATTGTTCCAGATTCATTATTTGGTCTCAATATAAATGAAGCATGTAATATTCACGATCACATGTATGAACAAGGAATTAATAAAATAGACTCTGATAATACTTTTCTAAAAAATATGATTACATTAATAAATCAGGATTCATCATCAAATATTTTAAAGAACCTAAGAAAGGCTAAAGCTTATCTTTATTTCTTAGGCGTAAAAGTATTTGGAAATATTTTCTTTAAATCAAAAAATAAAATGGAGTCATAATAATGAGAAAGATATTTGTATTTAGTTTAATCGCAACCTTAATGACTGGTTGTGCAAGTATGAAAGAAAGTTTAATTACTGGTGTTTCTGTAGGGGCTGTAAGTGGTGCAGCTTTAGGAAATGCCCATGGCAGTGGAAGAAGCAGAGATAGAAGTACTAGAAATGGTGCAATCATTGGTGCATTACTTGGTGCTGGTTTTAGCTACCTTGCACATAAAGACAAAATAAAGAAACTTCATAAGATACAACAAAGTCAAATTGGTAAGAATAATGATACACCTCTCCTAACTCAGCCTAAAGTAAAACGAGTATGGGTTGAAGATAAGGTTAATGGTAAAAGGTTTATCAAAGGGCACTGGGAATACATTATTGAAGAACAAAGTTCTTGGAGTCAAAAATGATTGAAACACCAACAAAAAAGAAAAGGAATCAAGAATCTAATAGATTAACTTTGTCACCTAAAGCACAAGAGAAAGCCAGACATTGGCTTTCTCAAATTAATGATCAATTTAATGGCATGCTATGTCTTAAAAGAAATGATCTGTTAAACTTTCTACTTGAAGAAATGGAAGAAGTTCTTTCACAATCTTTAATGGATAAGATTAAAGATCAAAAATTAACTGATAAGGAAAAGGCCAAGTGGATTTATCTGAAGTTTTTAGAGGCTGAAAAACAAGGCCAAGAATTAGATTTTAACGAGCTTGTTAAAACAGCACAGGGGAACTCTAAAAAGAAAAGAAAACCTCGTAAAGCTAAGAATATAAGCTTAAAAACACAAGAGAATATCGACTCCCAAAAACAATCTACAGACACAAAAAAAGCTAATAATATTATATAGTTAGCTTGTGGTTTTTACTTGATTTTGAGGGTGAAATGGACGATATTATAAATAGAGTTGATCGTCGAAACGTCGATCACAACGTGCTCTTTGACAATTTAATATGGACGATAGATGAAGTATGTCAATTTACGACATACAAGAGAGGGACGATCTACAACTTAGTAAGTAACGGATCAATCCCATATAGAAAATGCGGAAGAAAGCTCTTTTTTGTTCCTAATGAAATCCTTTGTTGGATCAAAGGAGAACAAAAATGAGTATAAAAGGTTATAAAAAACTACAAGGCGTTTCTGGTATATACAAACATGAAGCAACAGGTAACTTCATGGCCAGAAAAAAGATAAACGGCAAAGTAGTTCAAGATACATTCACATCACTTTTTGAAGCAAAGAAATGGAGAAAAAACTTTAATGGTGTTTCTCTTGATGTAGAATCTTCAGATTATTCAACTTTAAAACACGTTTGGGAAACAATGCAAAAGGTTCATTTTCCAACTTTGGCCACAAGTACTAAGGCCATTTGGAATAGAAGATATGAACCATGGAAAAAAATAGAGCATTTACCAATGGATCAAATTACTCCATCTCGTGTAACTTCTTGGGTGAATAATTTGGTTGAGCACTTTAAGTCAGAGTACTATCAAGAATCTGGTCGAGGTAAAGCTGGACGTTGTAACCTCAATAATGAACTTAACCTTTTTGTAACTATCTTTAACTGGTACAAAGAAAGTGAACAGTTTGAAAAAGAAGCTGTTTTATTAACTTGTCCAATTAAGAAGAAACACAGAAAGTTAGGTTTCATAAAACCGGTTCCTGATAAGAAAAAGCAAATTAATCTAGAAGACGCTTTTTTATTTTTTGAATACCTTAAGCCTCTATATAAAGAACTCGCTATGATGCAATTTTATACTGCTGGTCGTGTTGGAGAAATTGCAGGCCTTCAATGGTCGAATATTGATCTTAAAAACCGCAGAATGATGATTAAGCATACATGCATCTGGGATATGAGTAACAAGACATTTTTAGAGCTAAAACCTTTTCCTAAAAATAAAGAACCAAGAGCCTGTTATATTACAGATGAAATCATGGAAATTCTTTTACAAAGGAAGGCCTTTAGAATTGATAAAAATGATTTCGTTTTTCATGTCGAAGGTAATCCCATCAATTACTGTACGGTACAGTTGAACTATAGAAATGCTCAAAGAAAAAGTGGTGTCCCTTATAGTGGAACTCACATTCTAAGACATGGAATGGCAAAACTGGCCAGAAAAGTTGGAGGAGGCCTAGACGCAGTTCTTGCTATGACAGGGCATAAGGATTTAAAGCTCGCTGATCACTACTCTAAATGTGATGAAGATGACCAAAAAGAAGTTTCTTTGAAAGTCATGAACTACATTAGAGAGCAGAAGAAAGGTGAGCATGACGCAGCTAATGTTGTGTCGCTATTTCGCTATAAAAGTGGTAGTTAATATCAAAAAGGTGAGTATGGGTGAGTATTTACCCACTCACCTATAAAAACACTAATAATATCATAAGGTTAGAAAGAAGTGCCTGAACTACCCGAAGTAAAAACCATTCAAGACCAGCTAAATAAAATCACGCCCTTCAAAATATTAAAGCGTGAACTCTCCCCTGTCTCAAACTCAATCGTTCACACTAAAATGGATAAACTTGGAGGCAAGACAATTTTGGCGGTTAATCGAAGAGGAAAGATGCTCGACTTCCTACTAGATGATGGGCGACATATATTATCGCATTTAGGAATGACTGGAACTTGGTTAATTTCTAAAAATAAAATCAAAGAAAAACATACTCATGTTCAACTCACTGGAGAAGAGTTCTACCTTGCCTATGTAGACCCTAGAAGGTTTGGGCATATGTATCTGCTGGATGAACCTAGTGCAAATATAAAATTAAACGAACTGGGAATGGATCTACTCGATCCTAAATTCACTTTAGAGTATTTTAAAGAAAACCTTCTTCGCTATCCCGAGCGCTTTATAAAAGTGACCCTTCTTGATCAAAAGCTTTTTGCAGGAACGGGAAACTATATCGCTAATGAAATTTGTGCTCACGCAGGAGTCAGACCAGATAGACTGGTTAAAACCCTCACTCCGAAAGAGATCAAAAAACTTTACTTAGGTGTTTTTAAAGTTTTGGACCCTACGATTAATTCAGGCGGCACAACCTTTGCTGGCGGATACCGAGACACCACAGGAGAAAAAGGTGCGGGCGTAAACCACCTAGTGGTCTTCTATCAAAAGACCTGTCAGCTTTGTAAAAAAGCTGCTATAAAAAAAATCATCCTCGCCCAAAGAGGAACTTACTACTGTCCGGAGTGCCAGAAATGAAAATACTAAATTGCAACCTTGATAATTATGATGCCATTTTTTTTGACCTCGATGGAACACTTATTAACTCTATGCCGCTTCACAATCAAGCATGGATTGATACTTTCAAAGAAAATAACGTGGAGGTTCCTCTACAGTTTTTCTTTGAGACCGCAGGGATGTCGAGTCTTCGAATAGTTGAAATCATTAATGAGCGCCACGGACTTCAATTGAACCCTGAGGAAGTATCGAGAGTTAAACGTGATAAATATTTAATTCACCTAAACCAGGTCGAAGTCGTAGAAAAAGTCATCGAGATAGTAAAAGAGTATTATGGAAAACGTCCTCTAGGCATCATTACAGGTGGAAGCCATGAGGTTGTCGATCAACTCCTACCAAAGCTTGGGATCGATAAGTACTTTGATACTGTAATTTGTTCCGATGACACAAAAACAGGAAAAGATGGCAAAGAGCCTTACATGCTCGCAACTAAAAACTTAAATGTTTCTCCTGAAAAATCCCTATTTCTTGATGATGGCGACGTAGGTTTAAAAGGTGCACTAAGTACCGGCATGGATGTCATCCATGTTGACGTGGAAGATAAAAAAGTTTTTATGGGTTTTAAAAAGGCCCGCGACTAGAGCGCCGCAGGCCATATTTTTATAAATTTGGTCTAACTAAATAAAGTGTCCCGTTAATTCCGGCCACGGCCACTGTTCCTGATTTAAAATAAGGAAAAATAGACCATACACCTTCAAACTCAGCAGAGTCATCATTTGGCATAATATCTAAACTTCCTACTTCAGTTAGCTTTCCTTTATGAACATCTTTAAGATCAAGAATTCTTAGTCCAGCTGTATAGTTCGCTTGATAAACGTATCCATCCTTAACATACATATTGTGATCAATTGCAGCTGTCTGATGATGGTGAGTTGCAAAATGCTTAGGGTTTTTAAGGTCAGAAAAATCCCAAATAAATGTTTTCGTATTTACCCCGTAGCGTTGCTCATCTAGTTCATCTCCTAGAAGAAAATAATGATGATCTTCCGTTAGCCAACCTTGGTGCGTATATTTTACTCCTTGGTAGCTTGCAACTGAAATTTGATAAGGTTTTGTTTTATCTGTTACGTCGACAATATTAACTGTGTCTTCATTTGAAGAAATACAAATCTCTTTTCCTAAAAATCTTGCATCCGGCCCATTGTAAACTACACATTGAACATCATGCGTATAAGCATCTCCGTGTTTATTATTTCGTGGAAGCTCATATACTCCACGTCCGACACAGTTTACAAATTTCGGATTTTTGGGGTCTTGAATATTCATTATATGAAGTCCACCATCACAAGTTGAAGTACCAACTCCATAAGCGTAACCTGTGTCTTCATTGATCGCGATATTATGAGCATTTCCAAATTTAGCGTAATGAACATCAGGCTTTAGCACTTCAACTGTTTTCCCAGTCATACCTCTTAGCCTAGTTAAATCAAAAATCTGCATTCCATGACGAAAAGCCTCTGAAACGATAAAAGCATGATCCTTATATACTTTCATATCACGCCAAGTTGATGACCAAGTTTGCGTTTTAATATCGGCAATATGAATTGGTTGAGATGGATCTGTTACATCAACGATCGAAGACTTATTATTAAGCCCCATGATGGCGTACTCTTTCCCTGTAAGAGAGTCAGTCCAGCCCCAAATATCGTTACCTCTTTTAGATTTCACTCCAGATTTATTAAGATCTATGCTACCGGTTAGCATAACATTGGTTGCTCTTGGAACTCCGTATTCAGCAAAAGCACTAAGTGACATTAAGGCTGCCAACGCCCCGATTAGTTTTTTCACATTCACTCCTTTGAATTAGTTCTTATATTTTCTAGTGAGAAAGACAGCTTTTCAAGTATGTAAGACGATGTAAGGAGCCTCCAAGTTGTCAGTCAATTCCCACATCTCTACACTATTCTTTTAAGGAGCAAACAATGAAAATACTAATTCTTCTTGCGACTATTTTAGTCGGAATTAATTCTCATGCCCAGATGTATGATGATGTGAAAGCTCATTTCAGAATAAATGCAAAAGACACTAAT
Organism: Bdellovibrionota bacterium; assembly: GCA_036336775.1. Lineage (GTDB taxonomy): Bacteria > Bdellovibrionota > Bacteriovoracia > Bacteriovoracales > Bacteriovoracaceae. The sequence goes on from JAYZFM010000007.1 coordinate 32,122, forward strand.
ATGCTTATGCCAAATAAACCGACTACTGTCGAAGTTTGGTTTACTGACTCTCAGTCAGGGGAAGTGATAAAAGACTATAAAGAAATGCACGGCAAGCTCATGCATATGGTTCTTATCAAAAAAGACCTGTCAGTCTTTAAACATATTCATCCCTATTTTGAACCAGTGACCGGAAGATTTGCAATCACGCTAAATATGCCACTGTCAGATCCGGATAATTTTCACTTAAAAGACGCTTTGACTGAACCAGGAATGTATATGCTGATGGCCGATGTTGAGCCACACGGCTACGGAATGCGAATGGCGCATAAAATGATCATGGCCCATGGAAATCAAGTCGTAAAACCTCTAGAGATCGATCCAGCGGTTGGTAATAAATCAATTAAAACTTTTTCTCAGTATGGTAATGATTATAAACTAGAACTTGAGCAGTGGAATACCCCTGGTTGCAGTGGTCACCTAGTTGAGTTTATGACAACTCTATATGAAAAAAATAATCAGGGCGTATTCGAGCCGGCAACAGATATCGAGCCGTGGCTTGGAGCTGGTGCTCACTCTGTCTGGGTAAGTGAAAATATGATGGGACATCATCATCAAATGCATTATGCGCATATGCATTCAAAAATTCCGGAGGAAGGTTCAAGCCATTTTTTTAATTTTCACGATCTAAAAATAATGAAACCAGGTCTGCAAAAAATTTGGATACAAATTAAGCAAAAAGGGAATGTTTTAACTATCCCAGTAGTTTTTGATTATCAGTTGTCGACAGAGGACTCTAATTGCAAATAAGAAACTTCTGTATCATTACGATGGGAAGAACCGGCTCTAGCTGGGTCTGTGATTTATTAAATTCTCATGATCAAATAGAGTGCTTTTACGAGCGGCTAAAAGACCATAGTCACCTTGGTGATGAAGAGAAGTACAATTATTTTATTGATTGCTTTAAAGGTACAGACAAAATAAATCTGGCCAAAATTCTTTTTTATCAGCTTCCTGAAAAACAACTCGAGCGACTTTTTAAAGAAGACCTACAGTTTATTATTATAAGAAGAAACCCATTAGACCGCTTTATTTCATTGAAGCTAGCTGAGGCCACTGGACTTTGGCATTTAGATAATTTAATTACCGAAGAAGCTTTGACGATAGGTATTGCGGATATTCTTAGGGGAAAATATTCACTCTCCCAAATTTCAAATAGAATCATAGAAGCAGGTAAATCCTATTACGATAAATGGACTTATAAACCTGTTCAAATCGAGTTAAATCAAAATGAACTCATTGAAAGTATTGAATACGAAAACAAAATGGTCAAATGGCTTGAGGATCATTGCACTGAAAAATGTAAAACCCTGCATGTATTCAATTACGATGAATTGTTTTTAATGGAGCCTCCCAAAAGAGACGAACTTCTTTTGCAAACCCTAGGACTTCCCTATAAGGAATTATTCTCAAGCCGAGAAAAAATTGATTACCACACCCAGTCTGAGCGCGTAAGTAATTATTTGGATTTAAAAAAGGCCCTTGAATCAGGGCCGTATCATCAGTTTTTTAAAGTATAAAGATAGGCATCCCAGCGGTATTTGTTTTTCTCATCTACCTCTTGAGAGCGCACTATTTCTTTATTAAATTTTGATTCATCGAACTCAGGAAAATAAACATCACCCTCTTCTGAGTAATCCACTTCCGTTAGATAAATTCTTTGAACTTTATCAATCATTTCCTTATAGATCTGACCACCACCAGTGATGAAGGCTTCTGTTTCACCGTGGTCTTTAGCATACTTAATGGCTTCATCGAGTGAGTTCACCACCACGCAATCTGCAGCTTTATAGTCATCTTGTCTGGTCACTATAATATTCGTGCGGTTAGGAAGAGGTCTTCCAATGGCCTCAAAGTTTTTACGGCCTAAGATAATACAATGCCCGCTAGTCACATCTTTAAAATACTGGAACTCACGAGGAAGATGCCACATCATTTGGTTGTCCTTACCAATGACTCGATTTTTCCCCATGGCTGCGATCATTGATAAAATCATACTGCAACAATTCCTTTGATATGAGGATGTGCCTCGTACCCAACAAGCTCTATATCATCAAATGTAAACTGATCTATGTCCTTGATGTCAGGGTTTAATTTTAAAGTAGGCAACCTCATAGGCTCCCTAGACATTTGAAGTTTACACTGTTCCATATGATTAGAGTAAATATGAGCGTCACCTAGTGTATGAACAAACTCTCCTACTTCTAGTCCACAAACTTGAGCTATCATATGAGTCAACAGAGCGTAGCTTCCAATATTAAATGGCACACCTAAAAAGATATCAGCAGATCTTTGATAGAGCTGACATGAAAGCTTTCCATCGCCCACATAGAATTGGAAAAACATATGACAAGGTGGAAGCGCCATATGCTCTAGCTCACCCACGTTCCATGCATTTACGATTAGCCTTCTTGAGTGGGGATTGTTTTTAATTTGCTCAATTACGTTTTTAATTTGGTCATGAGTCTTTCCGTCGGCACCTTGCCACGAGCGCCATTGAACACCATAAACTGGTCCAAGGTCACCATTTTCATCCGCCCACTCGTTCCAAATTCTAACGCCATTATCTTGTAGGTATTTTACGTTCCCCGTTCCTTTTAAAAACCATAATAATTCGTGAACGATCGATTTAAAGTGAAGTTTTTTAGTTGTCACCATTGGAAAACCGTCTTGCAGGTTAAAGCGCATTTGGTGACCGAAAACGGATTTAATCCCAGTTCCAGTTCTATCTTCCTTATAGAGTCCGGTATCATAGGCACGTTTCATGAGATCTAAATATTGTTGCATGTGTCCCTCCGTGTCATTGCTGTGTTAGTGTAGAATAATACTAACAATAAGTTTAGAATCTGTAACGTGAAAGGAAAGCGAATGCCATCAAAAATTCTTACAGGAGTCGCAAGGCTAAGAGATGAACAGGCCTTGAGTAAACAATTTAGCGGTAATGTGGGACTTTTATGTCACAGTGCGAGTATAGACGAGAATTATCGTCATAGCGTTGAGATATTTATTGATCTTTTTGGCGAGCGATTCAAAAAAATTTATGGACCCCAACATGGTTTTGTCACTGATGTGCAAGACAATATGATTGAGACCAAAGATTTTGTTCATCCGCATTTCAAGCGTCCTGTTTATTCTCTCTATTCACATACAAGAATCCCCACAGATGAAATGCTAGAAGGTATTGACCATCTCTTTGTCGATTTACAAGACGTAGGAACTAGAATTTATACCTACATCTATACGATGACCCTTTTACTGGAGAAATGTGCAGATAAAAATATCGAAGTTATTATCTTAGATAGACCTAACCCAATTGGTCTGACTGAGATTGAAGGAAATATTCTTGAGCCGAAGTTTGCTAGCTTTGTTGGCCGTCATCCAATGCCTGTAAGACACGGACTTACCATGGCCGAAGTTGCAAAAATGCATCAGAACTTTTGGTGTGATAAAAAAGCTAATCTTAAAATCATAGACATGAAAGGTTTGACCCGAGAGATGAATTTCTACGATACTCAACTTCCCTATGTTAATCCATCTCCAAACCTTCCAACCATTGAAGGTTGCTACACTTTTGTGGGTACTGTTTTATTAGAAGGAACATCTTTATCAGAAGGACGCGGAACCACAAGGCCATTAGAAGTTATTGGCCATCCCAAATTTGATGGATGGAAACAACAGGAACATTTCAATAAGCTATTTAAGACCCTTGAGTTAGATGGCTTTATTCTAAGACCAACCACTTTTCACCCGATGTTTCAAAAACATGAGCATCAAACTTGTGGCGGATTTTTTATTCATATTACTGATCATAAAAAATTCAAACCTTGGCGAGTCACGCAGATTCTTATTAAGGAATTTAAACGTCTCTTAGGTGATCAATTTCATTACAAAACTGACCCGTACGAATATGAATTTGATAAAAACCCTATGGATTTGATTAACGGAACCGACCGTATCCGAGATTGGTATGATCAAAACCTAAACTATAAATTTTTAGATGAAATTGAAGCTGAGCAAATGGATGATTTCATGGCCAAAAGGGCCAGTATATTGCTATATAAGTAACCGATATTAAAGGGATACAGTAACAACTTTTTTACTCAAGTATTATTCTTATTCTGACGATAAGTCTCCTGTTAAGGGAGGCTTTTATTTTTAAAGCTTTATTGTTATTTACTATTTTTTGGACTCAAAACGTCTGGGCGGCTTCCCAGTGGACTAGTATTCGTCCACTGCCTCATTGCTCCCTGCTTACGATTGAATTTCAGCATGTAGGTGATAAATATCAAGTCCGCTATAGAAAGCAAGCAACAGACTTAACTTATACTGTCGAACAGAAATTACTTGAAAATATTAATGACCTTTCAAGTTTGACTGATGAACTTATCGAAGCCGCATACAGCTATTGTCCTTTTGAAATGAACATAGACGAAATAGAAAGGCTTTGTGCGGATGTAAACCCAACGAGTCCTTTTGACCAAGAGTATGTCGATTTTCTTCGTGAGTTTGTCGTACAAATTGATAAAGAAGGTAATAACTGTGATGACGTAATTCCTTATATGCGTCTGCAAAGCACTGTTTCTGCTTTGAAAAAAGATGAACTTATAAAATTTGATCGATCAAAAAATATTTTAAAGCTCTTTACCGGTAGTGATACAGATAAACTTATAGATCAAGTGCGCGAATGTGGTGGATCAACAGAAGGAACAAGACAGTTCATACAAAACATAATTCTTATTGAGGCCAGAAATGCATGTATTTTCCCAAGCTATTTAAGCTTTGAAGAAGCAACTGCAATAGCGAAGGAAGTCTCTGAAAAATATCCAGGAATGGGTCTATTAGGTCTTAATAGCGCTAAGGAAAGAATTACTCGCGATACGATTCAGGCCATGGTTGAACCGATACTAGATAAGCAAATCAAGGCCATTGCTGGAAATGAATTTGATACTTCAAAAATCATTACCCGCCTTCCGAGTGTTAAAAAGCTAGATACTATCTCTGATAGTCGTCTTCAGGATTACACTAGCTTAGTTCTAGGCCCTGATCTTCCTTTTGAAATTGTTGATTCACTCCTTCCAACGGTAGTTGAAAAAAGCTTTTCTCCGATGTTAGAAGAACTTTCATCTACTGATAGAAATAGGTTTTTACAAGAAAGTTTACTTGAGCCAATTCAAAATGATTACGCAAATTGTGTGGGCCAGTATAAAGATCGTCTTAGGTTTCATGACCAAGGACTTTCCGACAAGAATACTATTCGTCACCGCAAAAACTTGCGAGACCAATTTTGCGATCAAAACCCTGAATCCTGCAATGCTGTAGGCTGCGACGCTAAAACAAATTTTCTGACTTTGCGAGATGACATCAACGATCAATCCCTTATACAGTCGTGTTTATATCAGTCTATTAATGAAAGAATTCCATCAATTATAGAACTAAATCTAGAACAGCAACTAAATAACCTCCCCCAACTTGAAAAATATAAATCGAGCATTATTGGCTCTTTGACTCAGAATGCGTCAACTGAAATAAAAAGATGCTTTGAAAACACCAGTATTGAAGTGACTCAAAAACCTTATACCAATCAATCGAAAGGGCATCCGGAAGCCTTATTGCATCTGTCTGCCGACCAATATAAAGACACCCTACTTGATTGCGCAAAAAAAATTGAAATGGATATAACAACTGAAATTGCTTCTCTCTTGGTGGCAGATATTGAGCCATTTAGAAAATTATTTCCAGAAAATGGCCAAATAGAAAACCATGGTGTGCCGTTAAACAAACTCGCATATGATCAAGCAAAATCAGTTGTTACAGGCGCTACTAACCAATGCTTCAAATCTCAATTGAGGACAAAAAAATTACAGGAAATAGATTCTGGTATTTGTATACCTTTAATAGAGATGCGTGCAGGTCAAACAATTATTACTTCGCAAATAAGTTCTATGTTAAAAGAGCATGATATTGCTAAAAAAGACATTAACTCACTGAGCTTCAACTACCAATTATGTGCCGATGAAGCTTTCGAACGGGCGCTAAATCAAATTAAAAGCTCAGAACAGGCCCAGGTTTTTCTCGACAATGATCAAGCATTCCTTACCTGTGTGAATAATACAATCTTAGATGCGGTTGATTTAGTTTCTGAAAATTCTTATAAGAAGATTCTTAAAGAACAAAGTGATGGTCTGGATACCTTATTTGCCAACACACTAACGCCTGAAATAAAAAAGGCGGTTCATCAATGCTTTAAGGATGGACTTGAAACAAACAACAATTGGAATCAATTTATCGCTTTTAACGAACAGGGCGGTATAAAAAAGCTTCAAAACGATTGTACTGAAGTTGCAGAAAATTATGCTCTACCAAGGCTCATTAAACATGAGCTATCATTGCAATTAGGTAATCTTCAAGATACTAATGCTGTTAATATTCCAATTGAAAATTTCATAAAGAGCCTTGCCTCTGACAAAAACCTTAAAGGCAATGGCCACGAAATCCTACTAGGACTATATTTAGAATATAAAGACAAAAACCAAAAAAGTGATATCGAAAGTTTTGTAAACGAGTTTAAACAGATAGCACAAGCAAAAGCGCTAGAAGAAATTCATAAGCATATTCTTCAAGAGCTCGTAGAAAGAAACAAAATTGGTTTTCCCTTATATAAAGATCTCGTAGAAATTCTTACTCCAAGATGTATGAATGATCTATACTCTCTTCACAAAGAAAATGTGGCACTATTAATTAAAAAGATTGCCGCACAAGAGCCAAAACCTGAAGAACAAGTAGATATCCAAAAAGTCTTTATTGAAATACTTGAAAAAGGACTATTTCAATCTCTGGCCACCAATCAATATAAAAAGCTTCTCGATACTGCGAAGAAAATGTGTGAAAGCCCGCAGGATTTTGCAACCTTGCAATCCTTAGCAGACTCACAGGTCGGAGATGATTTTATTGCAGCCATCGTCCGAGAAAAACTAATGGAAGCCTTTAACCAGACTACGGTTTCTCAATGTGAAGAAGATATGAATGAAATGAATATTCCTAATGATCTTACCTTAAAATTTTGTGATCCTAACACTAAATCGAAAGAAGAATTTACTGCCATATCAGAGGGAGTTAACTCACTTTTTGGAGATGCCAAAATTGCTTCTAATCTTCGCTTTATTTGGGAGAGAAAAATACAAACAGTAAAACAAGCAAGCAGTCATTTTAGTCAAAGAGAAACCTTGGATCTTTTTGTAAAAGATAGAACAGTATTAGACTTTATCTATAAAAACTTCTCCGACGTTGTCACACATGAGCCTCAGGTCAGCGCAGAGCTTACAAGTATCGTTGTAGATAAAATTTTTAAAGACCATACTAAGGGAAAATTTGCTGAAGAATTTATAGAGCTTCAACTAGTAACGGCTATTGGATTAAAAGGATATGAAAAAGCTCACAGAACAATGTTATCTAAAATTGAAGAAATGAGAGGGCCACTCAAGAGTCGGGATTTTGTCAAAAAACGTGCTCGCGAATTTGGTCCAAAGCTTTTTCCTTCGGTTTGGAACTATTCAGGAGTACAAAAACATTTTAATTGGGAAAATTTGCAGCAATCTGAACGTGATGAATTGATCAATGCAGTTTATAACCTAAATATTGCCCCTAGGTTTCAATCAAATAAAGACGAACAAGAGCTTGAAGAATTTGGGAAAAAACTGGAGTCAATTGTCTATGATCACATCGAAAATCATCGATCAATTCCCAATCCGAATTATGTGCCTGCTAAAAAAGTCCCTATTTATACCAGAGGAACAGGTAGTGTAAATTTTGTTGAATACAAGGAAGTTGGTCCAAAAGATTTTACTTTTGCCGAGAGTCTGGCGGAAGACCTAACCAAAAGAATTACTATAGCAGTTGAAAATGATATCTATAACGATGTCGGTGAGACTTTTAAAAACTCTATTCTCAAATGGCCACATCTTTAAAACTTGAATAACTTAGGTTCTTTCATTCCCTCATTAACTTCGTTCTTTGTTTTGAAGTCAGCGGCTCTATCGATCAACTTAAACTCTCCTCTGTCACAAATTTGCCCGGTACCAATGACTTTAGCGTTGCGCGTATTTCGATCAAAGATAACGATTTGCTCCCCGGCTATAAGAGGATAGACCTCATTTTCAAATTCAACATAAGCGGATCTATTATTTTTAAAATAGAGAGTGCAACTCAAATAGTCTCGTGAATATTTATTTTTAATAAAACAATTCATAGGTCTTGTTCTATCTAACCCACTCGAGAAGTGAAGATCAATAATTTGACATCCTTTAAAAGTAAGATGCGATTCATCTCCAATCTCTATCACACCTTTTGTAAAATCATACCCAACAATTTGAACTGATTTATCATTAGGATTCACTCCTGAAAATGGAAGGTTTGTTTCTGTGACATAATGATTATAAACTCCCTTATGTTCACCGTGAACAAGCTCGGTATCGACATTTTGCACCTGTCCTTCTTTTTTTAAAGACTTTGGAATTCGAGCTTCCAACATCTTTAAATACATCTCAGGCTCACGATAGCAAAAAAGTTCTCGTTCTATTGAAGCCTCGAGAGGTAGATTGAATTTTTTTGCGATCGTATTAACTTCGGTCTCACGCAATTCTCCTAATGGAAGTACTAAATGTTTTAAGTATTTTTCATTTACTGCTGATAAAAGATAAGATTGATCAGACTCAAGATCATTATTGGCATGAATAGAATAAATATCGGCGTTCAAATTTTTATGAATCTTACAAAAATGGCCTGTGGAAATATAATCTGCGCCGAGTTTCTTCATTTTCTGATACAGGATTTCAACCCTCAGTGCTGTGCAATTAAAACAAGTCGTATTGGCCTTTGCCGTTAATTTATTCGTGGTAAAAGGGTCAAGAACACGATCTTCAAACTCGCGCTTTCCATCGGTAGCGTAAAAAGGTATTCCTAGGTAGTCACAAAAATTCTTTATCTTATCTAAATTATAAATATGACATTTAGGTGCCGTTTCTGGGTCTTTGAATGCATCTTGAGAATTGTTTAAAATTGAAACTCCAATGACTTGAAAGCCTTGCTTCTTAAGAAGAAAAGCCGTCACGCCCGATGCTACCCTACCTGTAAGGCCTACAACAACCTTTTTACCTGAATAATCCACTCTAGTACCCCTAAAATTTTACCTACTTCCATTATAGCTTAATTTAAAATTTAAAAAAATACCGTTCTAGTCGATAAAGCAGATGTGAACATATTTATATTTGAAAATTCTAGTTTCTCTAATAATAGCCTCAAAGACTTTTTGTACTATCTTAAGTATATGGGGCAACGTGGAGTCATCGACTTCAGTTACGCAAATGAAACCGATTCAATGCATTTAAATTTGAGTATAAAAGAAAACTTAATTCTGGATTCTGTTCCAACCTCGCTGATCAAAGATAACGAGGTTAACCTGAGCGAATTCATCAACAATATTAAAAATCCTGATCTGGTTAAACTTCTATCCCAACTTGGGGATTTGAATCGACCAGTCTCAAGTCTATGCCCTCGCTTTTTAAAACTTACTTCGCTAGTAAAGGCACTTCTCTCAAAAAGAGAAATGATCTTTCTCGTTGCCCCTCATAAAAATTTAATCAAAGAAGATATCGTGCTACTTAAGAGATGTCTTTTCTTTGAGTCCATCGAGAATCACAGGAAAGTCTACATTCAGTCCATTGATACTAATTGTTGGTTAGATGTGGCAAATAAGATCATCACAAGAGATGAATATTTAAATTTTGAAGAGAAATCAAATCCATTCTTAGAGACACCGCGATTTGATAACCTTAAGCTTGTGGCCTAAAATTAACTGCACTATTTATTTTATAGGCCTTTGTCGTAAATAGATTCATGGGCTTTATTCTTAGGTGTAATTCTAATTGATCTAATGTCAGAATCACTGAACTTCTTTTATGCTCAATATTTTCTAATTGCCCTAAACTTTGATTGCTCTTTATTTTAACTTCTTTGAGCTCGTATTCTTTTTGGTAATAGCAGACAACTTGCACTAGATCTTTTTGACTTAAACCAGTTAATGGTAGAAGTGCTTCGGTAAAGTCCGCGGTGTTTGATAGTGTTTTGATATTTTTACATAATTTCTGAGCAATAACCTCATAATATTGCTTCAAACGCTCGGATGCTTCAGTATTAAGCTGTCCAGGAAGCTCAGGAAGCTTACATATTTTCCAGTTTTTGAAACCTGGATGATAATCAATCTCCATTATCTCATGCAGATCACGGGCCATTTCTTCAAAACGCAAATCGATAAATTTATTAAATTCATTTTGCATTTCAGGATTTGAAAAATTCTTTTCGAAAAAAGAAAGTACACCGCTACTTTTGGTATTCGTAGCGATACCATATTTTGCAAGTTTCAATGAAATACTTAAATTAACATCGCGACCTTCAATTCGAATATCTTCTTCTGAAAATGAATGATCCTGCAAAGACGTATTTTGCTTGCCTACAATAATCACATTGTTAACATCGAGATCTTTTATATTGTTAAAGATACTTTCAGCAGTCGCCTTGGCTAAATCAGGAAGTTTGACGAGAAGATCAGGAAATTGATTACGAACGAAGCTTTCTTGTTGAGCAAGCATTTCAAAATCACTCTCCCTTAGGACTGCTTCAATCGCCGAGAGCTTATACTTACGGCGCAACTCTTTAGTGACAAGAAACTCAAATAAATACCCCTTGTATTCATTTAAAAGAGCATTCTTGGCCTTATCCACCTACTTACTCCAATAACCATCTTCTAGAGAGTCTTCACGCTCTGGAAGTCCTTTATAAAGTCTTGGTGAAGATTGCGAAAGCACTTCAAAACTAACTCTATTGGCGTACTTACTTATTTGAGAAATAGAAGAGTAAGTCAAGTAAGTCGCATCGTGCTTTGGTGAGTTTGGAATTTGACTCTTATGATGATCGTTTGCTGAAATATCATGAAGAAGTGCGGCCAATGCAGCATCTCCCGCGCCGTTAGTATTTTTAATTGTTAACGGACCACCATTAAATGGATTGATATGCGTATAGATTTTTAATGGCATTTTACAATCGCGCTTTCTCATCGCTCTCGAGTATTCAAATTCATTATAGTTAACGAGGGACTTAGTAACTAGTGGTTCTTTGGTGCGGCGTTTTACGTCTTCATCCGTATAGGAAGCTAAATATAAACCTTTCTTTCCTACCGTTACCAGTGCCAGATCAACAAGCTCCAAAGCAGCCTCAGCAGCGAGCAGAGAATCTTCACATTCGGTTAACTCATATGCCTCTTCTGCATTCATCGCAAGCGCAGTCACATATTTAGATGAGAACTCTTTTAAAAATTCTCTTTTATCTCTTACAAGATGACTAGTACCTAGTGACATGACAACAGGAACCCCACGAGACTTTGCTACTTCACAGGCCTTCATGGTTGCTTTAAACACAATATCGTTTTCATCTCTTAGAGTATAAGCGGAAACAAGTAATGCAGCTGCATTAGCAATGACTTCCTCCGGGATAAATTCCTCAGAGTAATCATTCATACACCCCTTAGAAATAGCAAAAGTTCTTTCTAAATCGGGTGTGATAAAGCACAGTGCTCTACCCATTGGCTTTTCTGCTGGTTGAAGATAACTCATATCCACGAGACCAGAAGTCTTACAAAGATAGCGGTAAGCGTAGTCACCTACTTCAATCTGTTTTTTAATTGCACCAAGTGCGTAACATGGATTCTCAGAAAGAACTGAGTAATTATGAAGAGTATTTCCTATAGCACCACCCGGAAATTCGCCTCGGATAAGATTTTTTGCTTTTGCTTCTTGGTAGATATCTTCACAAAGCTCATCATCGATAATAAAACTTTGGCCCTTAGCAAAATTATTTGCCGCTAAGAATTCATCAGTCGTTTCAATTTCAATATCAACTAGTAACTGGTCAAGTCCTACAATGTATACGGAAGAACTTTGGTGGATGGTATCTCCAACAGCCGCTCGCCCCTTCTCAGTTACAGGAAAGTAATGTTTTGTTTTTCGTCTACCTGGGAATTTCATATCGCCGCATCTTAGCAATGATAAGCCCATTTGGACAATAAACTATTTTTTATGTTATTTTTTACATACTATGAAAATCGAAACAAATCCTATTTTTGACTACTATCCCCCGAACAATAAATTTATTGGAGTTCTCTCAATTCCCCATTCAGGTATGGACTTGCCCGAAGAGTTTACTCCTTACCTCTCTAATAATTCTAAAGACTTGGCTCAAGATGTTGACTGGAAAGTCCACGAATTGGTAGATATAGCTGCCATCCCAAAGGCTGGAATTGCCGTTATTAAAGCTCATATCATCAGAACGGCGGTGGATTTAAATAGATCAAGGGAGCTAGCACTACTCAATTGGAAGAAAAATTCCAAGGGAATTGAGGTCGTTTTAAAAGATCCTGATGAAACCACTGCGCAAAGACTCCTTGGAAAATATTATGATCCCTATTATGAAATGATGAGAACTCTTATGGAGGAGTTAAAGAATTATACGAAGGTACCTAATTTTGTGGATCTTCATAGCATGCCCTCTAAGGCAGAAGAATATCATCTAAAAATTAATCCTAACCAACCAATTGAAAGGCCGGATTTTTGCTTAAGTGATCAACACGGAAAGACCTGCGAAGAAGCTTATATAAAGTTTTTTCAAACCGAACTTATGAAAGGTTATAAAAATGTGGCGATTAACTCTCCTTATGTAGGGGGACATATCACTCAGCATGTTGGGAAACATTGGCCACAAGGAAATAATATTCAAATCGAGATTTCACGTGGAATCTACATGAACGAAGAAGTAAAGGCTCTTAACTCTGAGCAGGTTGAATACTTAAAACCTAGGCTTACAGAAGCGATTATAAACGGATTTGAAACTCAGTTTAGAGCTTAATCAAAACGCACTTTACCTTTCTCCGTTTTAGAAGACTTCTTGGTTTTTTGAATGAGTTGTTTAAACTCATCCTCTACTGACAACTCACGAATTGGTGGCTCCGGAGTTTTTTGCGCCTCTAAAAGTTCTTTTTTCCTGGCCTCACGATTGGCCTTCTCCACATTTTTTTGCAGCATTAGATTCGATTCTAACTGAAGGTTGGGTACATCAATGACAGAATAGAACTGTTTATAGCGTTCAAAATAAAACACGTATAAAGGTTCAAGCTGAATCAAATTAGGTGCACGGTAGTCTCTCTCGGCATTTGATGAACCTCTATTTTTCAACCATTGCGCACGCCCACCTTTTTCCAAGTGATAAATAGCATTCTTTAACACTTCCACTCGCTCGGGATTATGGCTCCAAGCAGACAAAAGATAAATCATTCCGGTAGCGACTACCTGCCTTTCATAACTTAAATTCTTAAACTCTCTAAAAATAATATCGGTAAGACTTGGCGTAGATTCTAAAAACTCTATTTTGTTCAATAGATAATTTCGGACCCTGGTAGCACCATTATCATTGCGCCGAGTTTGCAACATATAGGTAAAAAGCCTGCTCCCTCTTTTTTCAAAAACAATCTCCGCATCAAAGTCATTATCCTCTGATTTAACTTTCATCACAGCTTTCAGTGAGTCTTTAATAAGATAAAAGTCTGTACTCTGAGGGAGGATAAATTTTGATCGAAAATTTAAAAGGTAGAGATTGTAGAACATCTCTTTGAGTTGGATATCCCATGCTGAAATATTCTTAGTAAATAAATCTTTCCAAACTTTATCACTCTCATTTTCTAGTATTGCACTTCTAACGATAGGCAGATCAAAAAGCTTTTGATCGGTTAAATAATCAGGAAATGGTCCATAAGGAAGAGGAACAATTTTGTTATAAACTTTTCCGTTCACATTTGTGATCCCTAATGAAAATTGGGTATGACCACTTTTTTCTGAGAAAGAAAAATTGGGAACCACGGTATAATAAGGATTTTTACTCGGATCTGGCAGAGGAATTAAAAGGTCTCCAAAATGAAACTTTTGCCATGTTTCCGGATTTTTCAGCTCCTCATAATTTTCTTCTCTTGCGGTATTACCAGTTACAAATTCCTTTTGATAACGCCCGAGATAGTACCAAGATGACTTAGCATTCAAATTAACTATTTGATTGTAATGATAGTAAGGAAAGGAAATTGCAAATAAGGCACCACCCACAAGTATTGTGGCAACAATTAGAAGTCCTATTAAGATGCTTTTCATGATTTACCTATCGTGATTTTGGGCATTTAACTTAAATATATCAAAACTATTTAAGCTTTGAGAATAAATTACCGATAATAATAGTATGAAAGGATTAATAACGTTGTCCCTATTTTTATTGATACAAGCCTGTGATGCTCCTCAAAGGACCCGCAACCCATACGGATCAGTTAGTACCAGTGGTACAACAACGACCGATGGTGGAACATCAAGTGTTACTGACGACAGTACCACTGATACAAGTGACGATGGAATTGAGGACTCTACCTCTACGACTGTTATTCCGGGTTTTGAAGATTGTAATCTTGAATATCGCTACTACGCCAACAATATTGGATATATTGGTTTATGCCAGAATGACAATTCAGAAAATAGATTTAAACTTAAAATTGACAGATCAGACGTACAATACGGAACCTGCTTTGTTCCGGTCCACGCTCAGCTTGATTCACAAGGAAAGCGAACTTCTTTCAAACTTGGTATCGCAGAATGTGTAAGAAACCAAAAAGATAAAGAATATACAATGACTCTAACAAAACAGAGATCAGAAGAGATAAATGGAGTTATGGTCGTTAAGGCGACAGCAGTTAATGCATACTTACAATGTATGTCTGCCAAGGTCGACTTCCTGTCAGCATACCCAGGCTGTCAATATGATGCATCATGCTTGCAGGCTGCTAATAATTACGCAAGCTCTGTTTGTAGCCAATTCGTTTCTACCTATCCGAATGACTACAAAGAAATCTATCCTTTAGACTAATTTTTCAATTTATTGATTATCTTATTCCCCACTGCATAGTGGGGATATATTTTTTTATCAACTGATGGAAAGCTGATAATGGGAATGACCATAGATTCTTCGGCTTCAAAATACAGCCCTACCACAATATAAAAAAACGACTCATCCCCCATTTTAAAAGACTTAATATAGGTATGAATGGGATCACCATCTTCATCATTTTTTTCAAAAACTTCATCTGGATCTTCTAGAGTTTTTTGAAAGTATTCCTCATATGACGGAAAATCCTCAAAAGCGATATCATGCATGCTTCTACTAGTTAACATTTCCGCCAAAAGCGTGGACTTTTTAAGTTCAATTGTTTCAAAAATTTCAGATGGAACATTCGCCGCAACCTGAACCTCTCCAGACTCTTCTTTATACGGCATCTGCCTCTGATATTTTTTTACTAGCTCTATATGCTGAGTGCACATCCGATAAAAAACAAAGGCGGCTTCTTGCTCCACATAAGAACAGACAAGCACGAAGTAAATATTCTTTTGCTTGTGCTGAACTTTTAAAATATGAGTATAGAAGTTTTGATCTAAATCATTGGTGGTGATCCATATTTCGCTGGGTCTTTTCAAGGCTTGCTGCAAATAATTTTGAGAAGAAGTAATCTCGAGGTAGGCATCTTCATTTTCAATATTTAGGCTTTTTCTAAACTCTAACTCTTCAGCCTCTAAGGCATCTAAAAATGGTCTATAAAAGTCCATAATACATTTGTCCGAGCAAAACCCTCGGTCTGAATTTTCCTCTACATAGTGAATTTCAGTGACTTCCGTGATTCTCTTACGACAACATTCACAGAAATAAAGTGATTCTAACAAGATAACCTCCATCATCATTATATCACTATTCAGATTCTTGAGCATAAAAAGGAGGAAAATTCTGTCATCTCGAATTAATTTTCTGAAAATTATAAAATTAGAGGGTACGGAGGAAGTATGAGCGAGAAAGCGCCTAAAGTTGATTTTAAAAATTACCTAGAAATGGCCAAATATGGTCACTACCCACTATTTTTCGAGGAATGGTTATCGGAATCATTTATAGAGGGGACACCAACAATTTCTCGCAAAGCGACTCATAATGTAAGGCATGTATTTAACCTACTTTCTAGGCACAATACTGTAGAGAAGAAAAAGACGGCTTTAATTTCTATGGATAAGGTATCTCGCCAAGAATTTATACGCTCATTTTTTAAGATTGTTGAAGATGATATTCTTAAGGAGAATAGAACATTACAATAGTTAGAGCAGCACTATTTTTATGTTTGGTTTTCACTCAGGCCGCGTTTGCCGAGTATCGCGTGTATCAATACATCGTTAAAAATAAAATTACTGAACCCAACGATCAACCTGTTGGGGTTATTAAGGAAAGCACTCTCGATCCTGTAAGCTACCTAGCCTATCATGGTGGCAGCAGTTTAATAAAGATCGACCTTTTGAGAACATGGATTTGCCCAGGACACACAGCTAAAAGAACAATCTGCGCTTCACCTTATGCAGAAATAACTGAAGGAGATCTCCTGTGAGTTCAATTGGTGAAAATTCTCTCCGTTCTGAGCGCATGCGCCATAAGAATGAATTAAAAAACATGGTGGCGGAGCACACAAACGAAGTGAATAAAATTAAAAATGAGCATGAAAAACAGAAAGCTGTTTTAAAGCTTCAAAATACTGTTGAAATTAACAACACCATGACTGAAAATGAAAGGAAGCTTCTTCAAGTTACGGACAAAAACGAAAATACACTTCGAAATCTTCAAGAGTCAATCGAACTCTCCAAAGAAAGAGCTAGACTTGAGCAAGAAAGAATTGAAAGCCAGCTCAATAGTAAAAAAGAAAACCAAAAATTGGCCTATGAAAATCATGTGGCAAAAACGAAAGAAAATTACAAATATCAATTAGAAGACCTTGAACACCAAGCTCAAATTGAGATGAGACGTTTAAGTAATAAGATGAGAAACGACAAATCAGAGCTTGTGGATACTTCTAGACAAGAACTCGCTACGCTTCGAGCAACTAATACGAGTAAAGAAGAAATGACTAAAGATCTCTATGCAACTAAAAGGCTGCAAAACGAGGAAAAATATCACACAGCTCTCAACAGACAGAAAAAGCAGCACGTGCAAACTGTGGCCAAGGCGGAGAGAAGTCACCAAAAAAGACTGTTAAAAAAGCAAGACTCTATTCAGCAGGAAATGAATAGGGCCACTAAAGACGGTCAAAGTAGAGTTCAAGACCTGCAGAAAAAACACGAATCAAATTATCAAAAAAATTACGATCGTGTACAAAGAGAAACCCAAAATCTACTCACCCAAAAAGAAAAGATCATCCAACGCTTTAAGCAGAAAGTACGCCAAGAAACTTCCCTACAAGTGAATAAAAATGATGATCCATTTTATCAATTTAAAGAAATTCCTGCACGAGTTGAAAGGCAGATGGACTCTTATATCGTTAAAATAAAAGTCCCTGAGCATGAAGTGCCTAATGTTCGACTTAATGCTGACAAAAAAATGATCACTATCAATATGGATAGAAAACTTAATGAGCAAAAAAATTACAACGATGGCTCACAGACTCGATTAAATAAAGTTGAAACTCTGACTACAAGGTTAAATGTAGACGATTTCCTAGACGGTAAGAAAGTAGTTCAAAATTACCAGGAAGGGGTATTAAGCTTCAAGATTGCCTTGGCCTAGAACAAAATGAGGACCATAGCAAAAATTACTATTTTCACATTAATGATCTGCAAGACAAATGCCTGTGAGATATCTGAAATTATAAATTTAAAGACAATTCAAAATTTGAACTCAGATATTAGTAAGACCGTTTGTCACAATTACCTACAGCCCTATATTGATAAATTCACTTATGATCAAACTTTCTTCTCTAGCACTAATGACAATTTACCAAATATTTCACAATATTTGGAAATTAAAGCAAACCTTCTTATCTTAATTGATGACATCCTCACTGATTTATACTCAAATCGTCAGCTAAACGAATATGATAATGTTCAAATGCTCCAAAATTTAGATATACTCAAAAAACAAATCGAGCTAGATCAAGTGCATTTACTAATAGATAGTAATTCTAGTGATTCCACCCCCTCGTTTCAAATCACTAGAGCCTCTTTAAAGTCTGCAAGTTCACATGATAAAACCAAGATACGACCTTATTTGAAGATCAATCGTGACTTTATATCAAGACTTCAATCAAAATACACGCTTACAAAGTTAGAGTTTCTAGCAACAGGGTTAATGTACGATCAGCTATCTAGAAACTATGTACCAGGAATGAATTTTGAAGCTGCTATGGATTTCAACTGGAATCACAATGTCATTTGGCAAAAGATGGCCTATCTTAAAATCTTAGGTACTGAAAATCTCAGCAAGGTAGATCTAATTAAAAAATTTAATTCCAAAGCTGAAACGGACAATGCAAATCAATCCTTGGAAGCATCAAGTAATTTAACAAATGACTTAAATAATTTAGCAAATGAAATGTCTAAGATAGAAGATTTTCGCCAAGTTTCTCCTACCAAGCAAGACCTTATACTTGGAAAATCTTTTTTTGGAGACTTGAATATGGGACAGGAAATTGAGCTTGCTCGAGTTTGCGAACTCAAAGAATTTATTCCAAAAAGAAACAAGCGTAGCATACTGAACGATTCGCAATTACTTTTGAGGTCTAATCCATCAAAAAATAATACATCTACTTCAAGTTCTGCCTTTATAGACCACGAAACTCATGACTTCTATGGAAATCCTATAATGGCACCCAACCCTGATCGAGAAAACTATAGTTTTTCTCCTAAAAGTCTTGAGTTTCTAAAGTACAGTATGGAACATAGAGTTGGTGATTGGACGGAGAGGGTTCATGCCTTTAATGACGATGATTATATCTATATCAGGTTTTCTGAAACCAATTCCCCCAGTATCTTAAACCTATGGAACGCCATTGGTGAGAAAAAAGTAACGAAATATATTCGTTTAAAAAGGGATACTCTACCCTCGAAAAAATCACGATTTGAAGTTAAGGGCACTGAGCCCCCTAACAGAATATCAATCTCCCTGGTCGACATAAATGGTCTTCCACATGTAGTTAGTAGCACGCTTGAATCAGAGATGTACGCATACTCGAGCGAAAAAGATGCCTTTGATACTCAACTAGCATCAGATGAAATCATCGAGCAATTTGATGAGATAACAAAAGAAGACTTTCTTAAAGCTAGACAGGATATGACACTAATCGATACCTATTATGGCTCTATAAATTTTTAACTTAGAACTTAATATCAAAACTATCAAAAGTGTATTCATCGATATTTTGAATAACTTCTTCGATCTCGCGAACTTGTGACTTGGCTGAGCCCTCTGCAGCGAATCGGCGCACATCCTTCAGAGCTTCGATACTTCCTTGCGCCACGATCTCCACACAACCATTTGGCATATTATAAACATACCCACGAACTATTGTTTGGTTAGATTCAATCTGCTCGATAATACTATAGCGATATCCTACACCTTGAACTCTACCGTGCACCACTAATTTCATTTCTAGCATACAAAACCTACCCACAATTAAAACTTTGAGTTAAAATCTTAGCATGATAAGACCCTATCTCGCTAGTTTTTCCGCTATTATCTCTAATGACCAGTTATCCATTAGGGCCATTGTTACTGCAACTTACTCACACACTAAAGATAGCTTAAAAACTCCCATCTCTCACCTAGCACTTCTCTCCAAGAATAATTATCGAATTAGAATTCGTGGTTTTAACGAGGGACAAGTAGAAATCCTATCCCGAGAATATGACTCGGATAACTTTGGTAATTTTGAGCTTCGCATTCCTGCGCTGGTTGATGTAAATAATATTGAAAAGCTTTCAGTTTACGAGACATCAATGCTTACCGGTGTAGAGATCCACTTAGGTTCCTATTACCCAATCCGCATCAAAGAACCTAAAAAGCTCGTCATCTCAGACTTTGACAAAACCTTGGTAGATACAAAATACTCAACCCCTAAAGAGATGTATTATTCTCTTAATCGTCCACTTGCCTATTTCCCATCAGTGGAACCCAGCATTGCTTTATTGAAAAACTATATGGAAAAAGAGTTTCAGCCCTTCATCCTCTCTGCATCCCCCCATTTTTATGAGGCTCCTATTAGAGACTGGCTCTATCAGCACGAATTATTCGTCAGTGATATTTTTCTTAAAGACTATCGAGACTTCTTCTCTATATTTGACGGAAGACTCTCAACTAAAGACTTAAAGAAACAAGGCTTCTACAAGCTAAATCAACTGATTGATATACTACTTATGACAGGTATACCAGATGAACTCGCATTGATGGGAGATGGATTTGAATCCGATCCATTTATCTACATGGTTTTGAAAAACCTGCTAACCAATAATAGCGATCCGTGGAAAAACTGGAAGGCCATAAAAAATAACGCTATTTTCAACCTGACGAGTAAGCAAGATTCATATTTTCTTACTAAATTTTATCAATTATCAGAGCTTGCTAAAAAGAAACCCAATGTTAAAATTCATATCCATATTAGGGCCACTAATAATAATGTCGAAAGTTTAAAAACAAAAAAATACGAACAAATTAGCTATCAAAAAGCTAACGAGACAATTGATTACTATCTAGCTTAAAAGTATTTCAGGCGCAAATAAGACGACATAACCTAGGCTGATATAGAGACCATACTTATGAATTTTTTCTCCCTGAGCGGGAAATTTCTTAGCAAGTGGAAACTCAGCAAAGTTCACTCCTGCAATCTCTAAATAAATTCTGAATGAAGCTAGTAGCATACAAATTAAAATCAAAGTTCTATCTTCTAAAAAGGATTGTAACACTCTAGGACTCCTCATATAATGAATACATGGAAAATCAACTCTCCCATATTCATCTCTTCGGTGATCCTGAAGAAAACTTTTTTGCTCTTGGAAAAAAAGACAAAAATTCCTACGCTGAAACCTTCCAACAGATTTCCATGTTATGTGCTAGAAATACTTTTTTTGCTCAAATTCTTAAGCTGAGCACTGAATACCTCGCTAAGAAGAAAAAAATAGACCAAGGTGATCAACTAAAACTCATCAATGCTTATGCACAAGGTTTAGAGCGACCTGTAGAAAATGTAGTATTTGGCTTCCTATTACCTGAGTTAGTTGCTTCATTCAATAAATGGTCTCCTCAATTGATTCAATACATACCTGGATGTTCATCACTCTTATATTTAGACCAGACGACAGACACTCCTATCCATACTCGAATTCTAGATTACGCTCTAGCTGGACCTTTTGAGAAAAATGAACGTGCCATAACCTACGATTTTAAAAATCAACATAAAACAGTTGGATTTTCAACTTCAGGCATGCCCTTTGCCTCCTTAACTGGGTTTAATGAAAAAGGTCTAAGCCTAGCGCTTCACTATAAACATGGCGACTATTTTAATTTTGATGGAGAAAGCATTTTTCTCATCACGAGAGATGTTCTCAACCAATGTAGCGATATAAGAGAGGCCATAAGATTTTTAAAAACAAAAAAAAGCCTAAGCTATTGGGGAATTATCCTCAGTGACGCAAACGGCGAGGCTGCGTGCGTGGATATTAATGGCAGTGATTATTATCAAGAAAAATTTGACCTCTATGATCATGAGTACCTATATTTTAACAACCGCCCGCTTCTTTACAAGAAGCCTATGGACCATCTTCAACCGTTTGGAAACCATATCCAATGTCAAATGAGACGTGATCGAGTTGAAGAACAGATGAAAAAAATTAAAAAACGTGACGCTCTCACTGGCCTAGAGGTCCTAGGGCAAATGAATAACTCGAAGTCTTTAAAAAACTGGAAGCTAGCTCCAACTACACCATCGAGCATCCAACTTGTAAGTATGGAAGCAAAAAATCAAACAGCTAAATTTGTAGTAGGCGAAGCTCCAAAATTATTCAAAGGGCATTATGTCGAATTAAATAATGTCTTTTCCAATTTTTCTCAGACAGAAGGCAAAAATAAAAAGAAGACAACCAAACTAGAAAAAGCTTATAAGCGTTGGTCACGTTTTCAAACTCATATCGACCTAGGTGATATCTCTAAAGCTTATCATGAGATTCAGATGGCCGAACTAGAAATGAAGGGCTATCCGGAACAGCATATTTCACAGTTTTATTTTCTTGTGACCGAATACATTTTTGAGTCTGACAAAAGAGACCTAATCTATCTTTTACGAGACTTTGAATCTCTCATTGGTAAACTTCCTGAATATTTAGAGGACCATTGTCACCTATTTATTTTAAGACTAACAAAATTAGTTGGACTCAAGATTGATGAGCTTAAACCAAATATAAAAAATATAAAATTAAAAGAGATTTATAACCGAGAGAAAAACCTAAACGGACTTGCACTCAAAGGTTTTAAAAAGCTTATTTTTCCAAGAATTGAAATCCTAGATATTATTTACGCTTATTAGTACTCGTACGTAATGGCCACACTTGTTCCAATACTATTAATAAGTGGGTTGATACTTGTTCCGTAGTAGGCGTTATCCGGTAGATTCATCTCTAAAACTTTCATTATAGAATAAGAGCCATCAACATTGAATGACCATGCACCAGGAAGATCGAATTTCATGTCTACTCCAGCTTGTGCGCCAAAGCCTGTACCAGTAATTTCAAATAAGTCTTCGACCTTATAAGCGACATAAGGTGCAACTGTACCACCAACAAAAAACATCATATCGTATAACTTAGATGTTAATGCTGGCCAAGTATAATCTACACTTATTCCGACCCATGACAATTCCTCGTCATCTTTAGATCCAGTATGATAATTTAAAGAGGACCGAAGACCCGTCTTATCTCCAAGCTTTCTATAGTAGCCACGAAAACCTAAGTTAATCATTAACGTACTATATGATTGTTCATTTCGTTCAGCAGTCTCAAAGTCGAAATTGGAATAATTAGTTCCAAAATAAATCGCTAATTTTTTCTCATCAACTTTTTCTTCCATCTTTGATTGAATTCTTTTTGTTGCACTGTAGATGGCATCTTTGTTAGCAGTAATCGCAATATCATCCACTTGAATATAAGCGATTTTTTTATTGATGATTACAGGTAGGAGTCGCCCACGATTTTTAGGCACCTCTCCAACTCTGATTTTCTTCCCACGACTTATAAAACCTATCACTGATGACATTTGAACATCAGAAAACACCGTGGCCTTCTCAACTGTTACAACTGCCCACTGAGCGGCGAAACCATCCCAAACCAGACAAAAAAACATGGCAAGCGAGTAAAAAATCTTAGAAAAATTGTTTTCCATACTATTATTGTAACAAGAAAAATCAAAAAAAATACTCATAATTTCAAATGCTTAGATTTCGTGTCGCCATAACCTATTAAGATTACGTTAATAACCGATGTTATAATACCGGTTAAATATTCCACATTTAGTGCCGATATGAAGACTAGGAAGAATTAAAAATAGGGTAAATTATGAAGTACTTACTTTTAACCACTTTAATCACGCTAGCATCTTGTACAGAAGAGATTAGTAATGAAGTAAAGAATTCATCAAGCTCTGATAACAAGACAGTTACAGAGACTCAGAAATTCAAAAACAAATCTATTCGACTCGTACATAAAATGGATGAGCAACTAAGCTATGTCATGCATAAATATGGCGATGCAAGTAAACCATGTGAGGTTAATGCCCCTGCACTAGGATTCAAAGTTGGAGATTACAGTAAGAAGAACAAAAATTACGCTGTCGATTGTATCCTTGATGTAGAAGAACTTGATCTTCAATTTAATGGTGCCAAAGTTGAGCTGCAAGTTGACGAGTTTTTATGTGAGTATGTTGAATATAAACCTTACAGCTTCGTTAATCATCTAATAGGTTCATCCAGAAATGCCACTTTCAAAGTAGAATGTGATGAGATTTGTGAAAAAGGTACTAGCTCTTACGCTAGTCTATGTGGTCAACATTTTAATTCGCTAACTCTAGACAATGGGACAGGAACACCTGTTTCTGTTACGACATCAAGTACGACTCTTTTATCCATGGCATCTATGCCGGCTAATATTGAATTTAGACAGCCATTTGTTGGAGACAGAGGAAATGTTTGTCTTTATGAATATGAAAACGCTAATTGTGATCTTGGGTACTATAAAACATACACCTTCAATTTATCTTCTGTAGATCACGATGATGATACTGAGACCGAAAATATTTGTGTTACGACAAGCCATGCTCTAGAAGTTACTGGTGGAGAAGCGGAGAGCTGTGGCGGTGATGCGACTCAATGTCTAGGTGGACCTGGAGTTGAAAGATACACGACAAAAGATAGCTCAACTAATACTTCTGATGTTAAGTACAAATTTGTTGAGTCGACCACCACGATTTACAATAATGAAGACCTAGAGAAGTTTGAACAAGAATTTACTTATGATGCTCCTTTTAATAAAGAAGGAAATCATAATTTATACTTGGCAAACTACAGCAGAATTTGTGCTAATGTAGAGCAAACAAAAACGACTGCACTAGGTTATGAAGACTACGCAAGAGTTGGATTAAAAGGATTTAACTTGGAAGAAATTAACTCTTCAAAGGTAAACGAGGTAACTGGTGCGAGACAACATCCTTTTCTCTCAAGTCTTACCGACATCACTACAGATAGTACTTGGGGCTGGGAGAGTAATCTTCGAGATGACGATGCTGATATATATGGCTCAGTCGGATTTGGAGAGATTATCGGTTATGACCACGCCCACCACCCTCTCCATGCGAAGTTTGGGGTTCAACCTTATTACTCTTTTAAATGCCTAGATAAAGCACGAGATACGAAAGCACAAATCAGACTATTTATTAGAGAATGGGATAAATTTTATGAAAAAAGTAATCAATACCTAAGCTACTCTTCAGATGCCGATTCAACGGGAACTAAATATATGGATCTTTCAAATGAAGCGCAAGATGGTACAGAGTTTTGGAATGACTATGACGATCTAGATGACTTCTTTACTAATGTTGGATCTGAGGTCTTTCAGGACAACGGTGAGAAATGTACCCTATCTGATAACTCAGATGAAAACGGCGATGGCTTTTTTGACGCTAATAATGAGCGCCACAAAACATCAAGTTTCCCTCGTTTTAGAGGCGTTAAATAAAAAAAAGGGAGCTTACGCTCCCTTCTCCATATAATCTTTCATTTGATAATTTTTTTCGATCCAAGCAAACACTAAACCAAAAACGGCCATAAGAGCAGCAAAGAACATAAAGAAATTCCCACCTTCAAAGACGTTGATTTTAGCGATATATGCAGTAATCATGTTTCCAAAAAACACAGTAAGTAACCACATACTCATGATGGTAGACTTCATTGATCTTGGAGCTTGTGTATAAGCAAATTCAAGACCTGTGATTGAAATCATAACCTCTGCCATAGTGATAACTAAGAATGGAATGACTTGCCATAGAACTGAAATTTGATTTCCACCGTCAAGGGCATATTGGTAAACACCAACAAATACAAACGATGCGGCAGCAACAAACATCCCTATACCCATTCTACGCAGTGGTGTCATCTCATAACCAAAAACTTTTTCGATTCCAGGATAAACAACGAAAGTAAAAAATGGAATTAAGACCATAACCATAATTGGGTTAAGCGCCGGAATCTGAGAAGGAAGTAATTGGTCAATACCAAAGTACCCAAAGCTCAAGTCCATCTCTTTTGCTTGAAGAACCCAACTTGAACCATGCTGATCAAATAAGGCCCAAAAAATAGTTACTGCTATAAAAATCTTTCCAACACTAAACGCAGCTTTTACATCCTCTACTGCTTGTTCAGGATGATCCGCTTTTGCACCTTCCAAGAAACCTTTTCCACTTTTCATGTTCTTTAAAGCAGACATGATTACTTTACCAGTGCCATGTGGATTTTGACCTGTTGGAGGAACATGAACATAGTCATTACGTCCCATCCAGAAAACGATAGTCGCAATAAACATTAAGATCCCTGGGATACCAAATGCTACCGCCGGCCCATATGCTGATAGAGTCCATGGAGTAATCATTGTTGAGAAGAATGAACCAAAATTGATCATAAAGTAAAATAGATCAAAAACTTTTTTCAATTCTTTTTTCTGAGAAGGCTTAAACTGGTCACCAACGTGAGCAGAAACACATGGCTTAATCCCACCTGAACCAAGAGCAATTAAACCTAGCCCCCAATAGAAACCTGTTTGGCTGTCCTCAAATAAAGCGAGAAAAAGGTGTCCCAGACAGTAAACTAAAGATAAGGTAATAATGGTTTTGTATTTCCCCCAATATCTATCAGAGATATACGCCCCAAGTAGTGGGAACAAATAACATGCACCCGCAAAAATATGATAATCAGCCGTTGCCTGACTTTTTGATAGCAATAAGTATTGCACTAAAAAGATAACTAGGATTGATCTCATTCCATAGTAAGAGTATCTCTCACAGGCCTCATTCCAGACAATATACTGAATTTGTCTTGGAAACTTTTCGACTTTCGTTTGCGCAACCTTCTCCCCATTTGAAGATTCAACATCTGCTGTTGTCGTATTCATATTCTACTCCTCGGTTTTAAAAGCCTTAGGTCTTCTAAAACCTCCCTGTTTCGGTTCCCTAGCTTTTGTTTCTTCCATTCTTTGTTCTTTGAGCTCTTCTTGCTGCTGTTTATTTCTTCTAATCACCTTCGTTTGTTGAGGTGCCTTATGAGCAGAAAGATCAATTTTTATATCTCCCATAACCAATGTTTGGCATGAAAGTCTCTCTTTAGTTATATGAAAAACATTTCCTAATAATTGACGCTCTTCAAAGCTGAATTCATTTAGGTATTCCTCGCCTTCCATTACTACTACAGTACATAAACCGCAGCTGGCGCAGCCACCGCAAGTGGATTTAACATAGATGTCGTTTTTAACGAGTTCGTCGCGAAGGTTTGCCCCTTCTTCGACCTCAATAGTTTTATTTTGTGGATGTAAATGAATTCGTGCCATAATTTATATATGCTTTTTTAATTGTTTTTCTAAGCTTCCCAATATTTGCCCACGAAGTGGCTTTAATAAAAATGATAATTTCAAATCAACAGTGCATTTATCTTCTAAAGTTTTTAAAACAAGATCAAAACCTTTTCCTGAAGCTACGATTTCGTCATCAAGATACTTCAGCTCAGCTTTCACTTGAAATTTTTCAAGCATCGGTCCTACTTCTTGTTTGATAGTGTTATATACTTCGTCTTTATCTGATAAATTGTTGTAAGGTACTACTAAATCCATGTTGTCTCCTATTTAATTTTTTCCTGTTGAACCAAATCCACCGGCCCCTCTTTGAGTTTCAGAGAGATCTGTTGCCTCACTAAAGCTGGCCTGAATAACTGGAGCAATTACTAACTGGGCCACACGGTCTCCATGATTAATAATTTCTTCACTATCGCCAAAATTCCCTAAAATGATTTTAACTTCACCTCTATAGTCTGCATCGATAGTTCCTGGTGAATTAACAACGAGAAGATTTGTCTTAAGAGAAAGTCCTGAACGAGGTCTTACCTGTACTTCAAAACCTCTCGGAATTTCAAATGCCAAACCAGTTGGAACCAAAAGCCTTTTTCCGGGAGGAATAATCATCTGATCTTTACTTTCAAGACAGGCCCTAATATCGGCACCAGCAGCTTGTTCTGTTTCATAACTAGGCAAAGCAAAAGTTTCATCGAAATGGGCAAGTTTTTTAATTTTTAGATCTATTTTTTGCACGACACTATTTTCTTGCACTGCTTCCCCTTGGTTGTAACTTTAACAAAGTGTAGGGATCGGTATATAACTTTTTACAGAGTTTTTGAATAGTTTTTCCTGACACTTGCGCTAGTTTTTTACTAAATGTGTTAAAGTTATAGTCTTCCAGTTGATAGATCTCATTATCCTGCAAAAGCTCAACCCTATCATCTAGACCATCTAAACCTAAATGCCAGCCATCGAGCAGTTTTTCTTTAGAAAAATCCAGCCTTTTTTCATCAATTCCATTATCTGCAATATCTTTTATCACATCCCTAACACCATGCTCTATAGGCTTCAAATGCTTTTTTTGAGTATTAAAGACCATGATATAGTTTCCGGTACTAGCAAAAGGATTTAAACTTGAACCTAGACCGTACACAAATGCGTTCTCTTCTCGAAATTTTTTAAAATACTCAGAAGATAATCCCTCAAATAAGAGGTCATCTAGGATGACATAATCATAATAGTTTTCTGAGTTAATTGAAGGTCCATCAAAGGAATAAAAAAGAATTGATGACTCTATATTCTTAGACAAAGTTTTTTGAAAATGCGTCAGTTTTTTTGAATTTTTTTGAGCCTTTAACCTGTAAGGAGTGGCCTCTTTATCACCTAATAGCTCTGACACCTTGGTTGCTATTAAACGCTCAAGACCATCATCTTCGTAAGAACTTACGATGGTAATGATCATACGAGATGGCTTAAAAAACTTTTTAAAGTGGGAGGCTATCTCTTTTTTAGTGAGACCTGACACAGACTTAATCGTTCCTGCGATAGGATGCCCAAGGCCAGCTGGGAAATTTTTCTCAAAGATCATCTCAAGACCCAAAGTTTCGTGATCATCTAGATCTTCACGAAGCTCCTGAATCACAACCTTCTTTTCTTTTTCAAATTGATCATCAGTAAAATCCAACTGACAAATCAATTCTAAAAAATCAGGAATGAGCATCGGTAATTTTGAACTTAAAGCCGCCATTTCAAAGCAAATATTTTCTTTAAAAGTATATGCGTTAATACCAGCACCAAGTTGCTCAATTTTTTTAAGCTTCTCGGTTTTGGACTCTTTAAAAATCAAATGCTCTAAGAGATGGGCCACACCAAAATGCTCTTCTTTTTCAAAGATCGATCCGGCCAAGAAATTAACATTCACTCGCGCGCCTGAAAAATTTTTTGCAGTATGATGAATGACCACAAGCCCATTACTAAAAAGAGACCTACGAATAGGTCCCTTTTGAAAATCTATGAGATTTTTTTGTTCTACTAGATTAGGCATTTTTCTTAGTTAGCGGTTTTACTGCTTTTGCAGAAAGCTTAACTTTTCCAAAACGATCTACGTCCACAACTTTTACATCTACGATGTCACCAACTTCTAAGTATTCATTAACATCTTTTACTCTTTCATCAGCAATTTCTGATACGTGAACTAGTCCAGAAACTCCATCAGCTAGATCAACAAACGCACCATACTCTTTTAAAGTTACAACTTTTGCAGAGTATACAGATTCAATTTTTGGACCAGTAATTTGAAGATCGATAAGTGCAATAACATCTTTAAGAACTTTTTGATCAGTACCAAGAACTTTAACTAAACCTTCTTCAGTGATTTCAATTGAAACACTGTATTTTTCTTGAATAGCTTTGATATTTTTTCCACCAGGTCCGATCAATGCACCAATTTTATCTGGCTTAATTTGAGTTGTTTCAATAGTTGGAACACCATCTTTGAAGCTTGGTCTAGCAGTAGAGATCGTTTTTGCCATTTCCCCTAGGATATGAAGACGACCTTCTTTTGCTTGAGACATTGCTTTTTGGAAAATTTCGTTTGTTATACCAGTAATTTTGATATCCATTTGAATTGCTGTAATCCCTTCAGTTGTTCCAGCAACTTTGAAATCCATATCACCTAAATGATCTTCGTCACCAAGAATATCTGTTAGAATTTTAAAGTCAGCTCCTTCTTTAATAAGTCCCATTGCAACACCTGCAACTGGCTTCTTAAGAGGAATACCTGCATCCATAAGTGCCATTGACCCAGAACATA
This sequence comes from Bdellovibrionota bacterium, assembly GCA_036336775.1. Taxonomy (GTDB): domain Bacteria; phylum Bdellovibrionota; class Bacteriovoracia; order Bacteriovoracales; family Bacteriovoracaceae. The sequence continues at coordinate 62,038 of JAYZFM010000007.1, forward strand.
CAGAACCCATTGAACTTGAACCGTTAGACTCTGTTACTTCACATGTAATTCTAACAGTATATGGGAAGTTCTCTGGCATCATCTTTTTAATGGCCCTTTCAGCTAGATTTCCGTGTCCTACTTCACGACGACCTACACCTCTATAACCTCTTGCTTCACCTACAGAGTAAGGAGCAAAGGTATAGTGTAGATAGAAATTATCATAAGCAATACCGTGAATAGAATCACGCATTTGCTCACCATCTTTACCACCAATAGTTGCAGTAGCAAGAACTTGAGTTTCACCTCTAGTAAAAAGTGATGAACCGTGTGGAGCTTTAAGAACAGAAACTTCAGTTTCAATCTCACGAACTTCAGTCATACCACGACCTGCGATTCTTTTATCTTCTTTCATGATGTCATTTCTCATCATTTTATAAAGAAGTTCATCCACACCTTTGTAAGCTTCTTTTCCAGCTTCGTCTGCACTTTCAAGTCCAAATGCTGAATGGTTAGCTTTAATATCTTCTTTAACTTTTTTAGTTAGTTGGCTAATGGCAAGACTTCTTTCTTGTTTTGCATTGATGCTAAGAACAGATCTTGCTTCCGCAGAATAGTCTTCCATTTTCTTCATTAGGGTTTCATTAGGAGCGGCTGTATTCCACTCTCTTTTTGTTTTCCCAACTTCCGCTTTCATTTTAGAAACTACTGTACAGAATTCTTTGATATTGTCGTGACCATATTGAAGTGCCTCAAGCATTAACTCTTCAGATACTTCGTTGGCTTCACCTTCAACCATCATGATCGCATCAGGAGATGCAGCTAGAACTAGTTCAATTTCAGACTCTGCCCATTGACCATGGTGTGGATTAAGAACGAACTCTCCGTTAATTCTTCCCACTTTACAGAATCCAAGAGGTCCAGCGAAAGGAATATCAGAGATTTCGATGGCAGCACTTGTACCAAGACCTGCAAGAACTTCAGGATCAACTTCAGGGTCATAAGAAATTACTTGTGCCATAACGATTGTTTCGGCCATATACCCTTCCGGAAATAATGGTCTTAATGGTCTATCAATCATTCTCATAAGAAGGATTTCAGCATTTGAAGGTCTCCCTTCTCTTTTCATGAATCCACCAAGAAATTTCCCTGCAGCAGTAAATTTTTCTTTGTAATCAACCATTAAAGGAAAGAAATCTTGACCGTCATTAACTTCTCTTGCAGATACTACAGTTACTAGTACCTGGGATGAACCACAAGTTACAAGAACAGAACCATCAGCTTGTTTAGCTAGCCTTCCTGTTTCAAGAATAACTTCTTTCCCACCATAATTAAATTTAAACTCTTTTTTGTTGTTTAACATGTAAACTCCTCACAATACGACAGCTACCTGATTATGACAGATGTGCCGCTAATATTTATATTTGAGAAGCCCAAGGAAGCGTTTAAAGAATAAATCAAAAAACAAATTAGCTCGTTTGCTTTTTCATTTATCCTCTAAAACAAATCCGTGAACCTCGACTAAAGTTTAATAAAAATATTTAACTTTATAAAACAAAAAATGAAATAAAAAAGGGAGCTTAAAAGCTCCCCTTTTTGTTATGAAATTACTTTCTTAAACCAAGTTCTTTAATTACTGATTGGTAACGCTCTGGTGACTTCTCATTGATATACTTAAGTAGTCTACGTCTTTTACCAATAAGCTTCATCAAACCTCTTTTAGAGTGGTGATCAAGCTTGTGATCAGCAAAGTGACCAGTTAGTTCGTTGATACGAGCAGTCATGATTGCAACCTGAACTTCTGCTGCACCTGAGTTTTTTTCACTTCCACCAAACTTTGCTACTAGTTCAGCTTTCTTTTCTTTATTTAACATTTTGTCTCCTTCGATCAAGACCAAGTATGGATCTTCCATCCAAACCTAGTACAAGATTATTTTTGTGCAATCTATTTATCTGATAAACTCGGACATGTAAACCTTTAATTTTTCGAGAAGTCGGGCCTCAATTTGACGAATTCTCTCCCGGCTAACTCCATAATCATCGGCTATACTTTGAAGCGAAGGTGGAACCTCGCTAAGTAGTCGTTTTTTAAAGATTTCTTTATCTCTCGGTTTTAGATCTTTGATAAAGTCATCCAAATGACTCTCAAGAATCTCAAGCCCCTGCTGCTGAGCCAACGCATCCTCGAGTTGTTGCTCATCATCATCAGTGAGAATATCCGCAATACTGCTGGTGCTACCGTCAGAACCAATCGGGGTCTCGAGTGACATCTCTGCCCCACGGGAAGAAAGCCTCATATCCATTTCAATAACAGCTTCTTCTGAAACTCCAAGATTCTGAGAAATAAGCTTAGGCTCAGGCTCTATCCCTTGGTTCATCAAACGCTCTTTCTCACGCATTAAATTATAAAAAAGCTTTTTCTGCTCTGCAGTTGTCCCGACTTTAATCAGCCTAAAATTATCTAGGATGAACTTCAGTATGTATGACTTAATCCACCAACTAGCATAATAAGAGAGTTTGGCTCCTTTATCCGGATTGTACTTGGAAACCGCTTTCATTAAGCCGATATTTCCCTCCTGAATAAGGTCCATAACATTTTTGTATGCGCTACGGTACTCCATTGCAATCTTCACAACCAACCGTAAATTAGCCACCACCAACGCTTTTGCCGCTGCGAGATCACCAGTATCTTGTAGCTTTTGCACCAACTCTTTCTCCTCCTCGAGGCTTAAGAGTTTATACCTACTTATCTCACGTATATATTGTTTAAGGGGATCTAGATCTCCATCGTTACTTGGAACCAAACCTGCGTTTGTGGCCACAGGTAGAAGCTCTTTCAGTATTTCCAACTCCGATTTGCCTTCAATTGAGATATCAATAATATCTTCTTTTTTAGGCTTTTTAGGTTCCGTTGTTGGTTTTTCGGCATCTAGGATTTCAATGTTCGTTTCGTCTTTTTTAGTCACCAGTATAAGATGGTCTCTATTATTTAAAAGTCAAGACCTCTTTCCTATCGTATAGGAATTTTTGATGAATATACTGTAATGCAAAGAGTCCATATTCAAATTCAACTGGAATTATGATGCGAGACTCATCCAATCGTTGTAATTCACTTCCATCATAATTATTTAATTGAGCAATGAGTTCCTCTGCCACAATTTTTGCGAAATCTTCACGGGATAGCTTTACTTTGAAATACTTATCTTTATCCTTAATTTTTTCCAAGATCTTAGCTTCAAGTGCATTACGTATGCGGGCCTTATTTATAAAATCACCACGGTTATGATAAAAAATAAGACGATCTTTCACGTACGAAAGGTATCGACTCTCAAAATCTAAATTAAAATAACTGTCGACTTTATCTACACCAACTAAAACTTTATCAATTTCACTTAGCCCAACTTGAAAGTGGATTTTAAATTCACCTCGACGTATCTCTGGTGCCGTGGCCTGAGAGACAAGCTCTAACTCAAGCGGTTCTTCATAAAGCTGACCTACTTGAATTTTTTTGACTCTATTAGCTGCCCATTGGTCCCATCTCTCCTGAATGGCTCCTTTAAGGACCTCACCGACTTGCTCAAAATTTTCAACACCAAAAAGTGGGTCGGCTATTCCGGTGAAAAGTGCAATCAAACTTCTAACTTCCATTTGGCTTTGGTAGGGAGTCATTTCTTTAAACCAAGTTTTGATCGGATCTATTGAAGTTTCTTTATTGTAACGAGCATTTTGATATTCATTACAGTACAAACCATAGAGATCATCTTTGAGTCTAGTGCTTCCGATCATTCTCGGAAATAATTTTTTAAACTGATAATTAGTCCGCTTTCGACAAATAAGATCTTCACATGCCACCTTTACTGTATCTTTGTCTCTTTTTAAGAGTGTCAGTTTTTTTCTTAAATTAATTTCAATTTTTCGACCCAATAAATTATTGAAAACATGACTCATAATCACTGGACTTCTGAGGTAGGGAACTAACATACGGTAGTCTCCTTCGTCTCCTCCCCAAGAACAAAGTGCTCTAAAATTTAATAGTGCATAATGAAACTGAAGTCTGTTCGACTCATAAGTGTTAAGTCTTGCTTTAGTATGCTCAGAAAAAAATGGTGAGTTATTTAGAGATGGTAGCTTATATTTCGAATCGTTTTTAAAATAATACTTAAGGTTGTCTCTAATTGTTTTATGAGAATACACAGTAAAATTTGGGCTACAAGAATTTGCCACAAGATTTTCACTCAACTGAAAATACTCGTCTTCTTTCATTTCTAATAGCTTGGCAAACTCTGCTATCGATCGCGTGACAATATCCATTCCAACAAACTGTAAGGTACCTACAATTGAGCGGGAAGCTGTTTGTGCCTGCCAAGGATCACTATATCTAAGCTTAGGAAGCTCCTCACAAAACAACTGCAGGTCTCTTCCCTGCTCATGGAGAGCTTTGTAATTCAAAAGCGTAACTAACTCCATTTCGTTAGCAGACTCTGGCTTAAACTTATAACTTAATAGACCTTTAAACTTGTCGTTCACCTGACTAGGTTGCAACTCTCCGAAAATGATCCCTTCTAATGGAACCAGTGCATTTGAATCTGGTGTATTCAAAAAAAAGAGGAAAGAAATGACCATTAATAATTTCATATTTAGTTAATCGTCCATAAAATTCGATAGGTTAAGTATGAAAAACCTTTTGGTCATTATTTGCCTGTCTACAACCTTTTTGGCCCTAGCTAAAACAGGTCAACGTTTTGATTATATCTACCCTAATTCGCAATTTAAGATTGCGGAAGAAAACCTACAAACTAAAAGTTTTGAAGCCACTAAGAAAATCGATCTTTTGGAGAAAATTAAATACCTCATAGTTAGAGGAAATTTAGACTACGCTAAAGTCCTACTAAAAGAGGCAGACATTTCGACTGATTTCACTAAGGCCACTCAACTCCGCTACCTGGCGATGATTTATTTTGTAGAAGGAAACTATAAACTAGCTCTAGATACAGTTTCCAGAAAAGAACTTAACTCATTCCAAGCTGAGCCAAGAGTATGCTTTATCAAAGTATTATCCCTAATGATCACTGAAAAAACCAACGAGGCCACCAATGCTTGGCAGACTTGTTATGATGCCACCGTTTCCTATTCACCTACAAACTTATTATGGATGAGAATCTTAGTTGACCTCAAAACCACCAGCAACAAAAATTATGTAGAAAATATATTCAAAGAGATCTCTGTAGAAAACCTGGATAAAAACTATTTAAGAATTTATCTGAAACTTGCACTCTATCTCAATAAACAGGACAAGGTAATCCCTAGATTTAAATTCTTCAGCGAGGAGGTTTTAAATGATACCAGCTTACGCGAACTAATTGGCTTTAACTATTTTAGAGCGGGCGATGTTCAGATGGCCTATAACACCATTGAAAGCCTGAACACGGCCAATTCAGAAACTTTTAAAGGAAACCTGTACAGCTTTCAAGGACAATATAATCAAGCATATGCCCAATACAAACTTGCCTTGCAACTAAAAAATAATTCCCAAAATGCTATCGATAGGCTTATTCCTCTATCTTGGATGCTAGGCCAGTACAAAGAAGGAGTTAACTTTCTTCAAAAAAACATGGTTTCGCAAGATAACCTTGTCCAACAAAACACCCTTCTTGCGGCATTTCTCACAATGAACGAGAAGCACCAAAGTTCTGCACAAATTCTGGATCGAATC
>JAYZFM010000008.1:0-81316 GCA_036336775.1 Bdellovibrionota bacterium
CCGGTAGTTTGAATATATATAACACTAAAAGGGTTAACTTAAATAACATCAAGCTAACTAATGCAAAAGGTGAAGACGGCATCAATATAAATGAATCATTTGGTGTTTTAAAAAAGTTAGAAATACTAAAGTCAAAACTTGATGGAATAGACCTCGATAGATCAAAATTTCTGATAACAAATCTCGATGTCAAATACGCAGGTGGTGATGGACTCGACCTATCGAAATCTCATGTCACACTAAACTCTGCTAATTTTTCACATATCCAAGACAAAGCAATAAGCGTGGGAGAGAACTCTAATTTTGAGGGTGAGAAGCTTATTTTCAACCCAACAGACGAACTCTGGGTTGCCTGTAAGGATTCCTCTAAATGCAAACTAAATAGCAAAGAGATACCAAAGAAACTAAGACAGGATAAGGTTCAAGCTTATATAAAGAAGAAATTCTGGGAAGAGCCCGAGGTCACTTATGAATAATATAGACTGGAGAGAAGAACGAAAATTCAAGGTTTCGCTTGAAATCTCGAGGTTAATCACAAATGAACTTGCTCGAAATTTCAAAATAATGAAGTATCAAGTCTCATCCACATATTACGACACAATCGGTTTTCAGCTTTTTGATGCAAAAGATGATGGTGACCTTATGAAATTCAAAATTAGAAAAAGAACATACTCTTTTGATCCAAATGGCTTTTTTGAAGTTAAGCAAAAAGAGTCTCATTTAAACCGAAAAAAAAGGTTTAAAACATTAGCGCAGGCTTGGAATTTCACTTTATCCCAATCTGATTCTCACTTAAACACTATATGTCCTGGTGATATATGCAGCGTTATATATAATCGTAGCTCATTTAAAATTTCAAATGAATGTCATATATCTATTGATACAGGTATCACCTACAAATCAAAAACAGGGCGTATTATTAGGGCAGATAATCAAATGGCCATAATAGAGCTAAAGGGTGTTAATTTTCCACAGTGGCTAATTCAAAAACTTTCGTTATTAGGTTTTAAGCAAACTTCATTTAGTAAGTACGCTGATGCCATAGAAAGGCTGGAGCTTTAGGATGAAGCTTTTTTTTACATTGTACCTAATAACTTATTCCTTTGGAGTCTTTTCTGATAGTATATTTCTTGACGTTAACCCCAAATACCAAATCAAACTAGATCAAGATATAAAATCACTCAATGGTCGAACATTCAGATACGATGACGAACTATCCAACTACAGAGGAATTTTTCGCGCTCCTGGCCTAACCAGTAAAGCTAAAATTAGAATCCACGGCGACTTGAACAGTCATTGGAGAAGTAAAAGAAAGTCATACGATGTGAAACTGACTGGTGAAAATAGCTATAGAGGAATGCATAATTTTAGCTTAATAAGAGCAGAGGATAAATATGAACAAATGGAAGTATGGGGTCAAAAACTAGCAGAAATTCTCGAACTTCCATATAGACGCATTTTTTTAAAGGAGCTTGTGTTAAACCAAAAGAACAATGGAAAGTATCTAGTATACGAAAAGCTAGTACCGGACATGCTAGAGCACTTAGGTTTATCAGGCGCTTTTATCTTATCTCAGAATAATGCATGGAAAACGAGTGTTCACCAAAAAAACAGTCTAATTCCTAATGCCTTCATGAACAAGGAGTTAAAAGACCTCAAAATTTCAATTAGCTCTACTCTCTACAAAATACGGCCCAAGCAACAATCCAGCCAAATAATCAAGAACGTAGAACAATTTTTACAAAACAGTGAATCGCTTGAAAATTTAGATATAAATGGACTTAGTAGCTTTCTATCCATTGTTGCGATTTTTGGCTCATATCACTCAGTACTAAACGATAACCTTCGCTGGCTTTACAGACCATGGACTGGAAAATTTACTCCTATTTACTACGATACAATTCCAAGAAAAATAAAGTTAAACTTTCCCGACTTCCTAAAAGAAATTTCAAGACTAAGCTTTCTCCTAAAAGAGAAGATAGAGATGATAGACAAGAAAAAACTTATCATCCAAATAAAAAACAAAGTTCGGGTTACAAACAAGAGACTACCGCAAATCAAAAGCGACCCGATTGTAGCTCACAATATTGCCCATGTGCTTAACTGGGAATTTAGTACAAATTAGAAATTTTTTAGAGAGTTTAAAGTGGCGGGTGCAGAGGGATTCGAACCCCCAACCTACTGATTTGGAATCAGCCGCTCTACCAATTGGAGCTATACACCCTGAGAAAAAAAAGGACCGGCCAAGGCCAGTCCCTTTCTATATCGAATAATTAATTATTCTACGATTTCTGCAACAGTTCCAGCACCGATAGTTCTACCACCTTCACGGATAGCAAAACGTAGACCTTTTTCCATTGCAATTGAAGTGATAAGTTCAACTTCGAAAGAAGCGTTATCACCTGGCATAAGCATCTCAGTTCCTTCAGGAAGAGTGATTGCACCAGTAACGTCAGTAGTTCTGAAATAGAACTGTGGACGGTACCCTTTAAAGATTGGAGTGTGTCTTCCACCTTCATCTTTAGTTAGGATATAAACTTCACACTTAAATTTCTTGTGTGGCTTAACTGTACCTGGCTTAATTAGACACTGACCTCTTTCGATGTCGTCTCTTTTAGTCCCTCTAAGTAGAAGACCAACGTTATCACCAGCTTCACCTTGGTCAAGAAGTTTTCTAAACATCTCAACACCAGTAACAGTTGTTTTTTGAGCATCTCTAATACCAACGATTTCAACTTCTTCGTTAACTTTGATGATCCCTCTCTCAATTCTACCAGTACAAACTGTACCACGACCTGAAATTGAGAAAACATCTTCAACTGGCATTAGGAAGTCTTTATCAACGTCTCTAGTTGGAGTTGGGATATACTCATCAACTTGTGCCATAAGCTCAAGAACTTTTTCTTTCCCAATATTCTCATCTCTACTCTCAAGAGCAGCAAGAGCTGAACCAGCAACGATTGGAGTATCATCACCAGGGAAGTCATAAGAAGAAAGTAGCTCTCTTACTTCCATTTCAACTAGCTCTAGTAGTTCTTCGTCATCTACTTGATCAACTTTGTTTAAGAAAACAACGATCGCTGGAACACCAACCTGTCTAGCAAGAAGGATATGCTCTCTAGTTTGTGGCATTGGTCCATCAGCAGCAGAAACAACCATGATAGCACCGTCCATTTGAGCAGCACCAGTAATCATGTTCTTAACGTAGTCAGCGTGACCTGGACAGTCAACGTGAGCGTAGTGTCTTTTCTCAGTTTGGTACTCAATATGAGAAGTGTTAATTGTAATACCTCTAGCTTTCTCTTCTGGAGCTGAGTCGATTTCGTCAAATTTTCTAACGTCACCACCCAATGCCTCAGCAAGAGTTTTTGAGATAGCAGCAGTTAAAGTAGTTTTACCGTGGTCAACGTGTCCAATAGTACCGATGTTCACGTGTGGTTTCGAACGGTCAAATTTTTCCTTAGCCATAATATTCTCCTTACAAACATGTAATCAAGGCGTTGTTTTACACTAAATATCGTTTAAAATACCGTCAGAGTATGCGTTAAGCAAACCCAACTGACAATAAAAAAATTTTAAAAAAAGTGGAGCTCACACCGGGATTTGAACCCGGGACCTCTTCCTTACCAAGGAAACGCTCTACCCCTGAGCCATGTGAGCTTACTTTTTTAGTGGACTCTTATTTATATGATTGAAATCTCTAAATCAACAAAAAATTACCCTCAAAAGTTAGCCAAGGCCCTCACTTATTACTTACAGCTGAACTGCATGGTGTATGAGTATCCTTGACCCAGCGCAGAGTTCGCCACCTGGCCACCTAATCCGACGATACCACCAGCGTTCTTCTCTTTTTTTCCACCAAATACCATTCCAGCACTTCCTACACCTGTAGCAATCTTGGATGCTGTTTTTCCAGCATTATATGTGTCTTCATCAACTGAACCTATATACTTATAGTTCTCAGTTCCAACAAAGGCATGCTTCCCACCTTCTTCACAGTAATGGTCTGCTTGTCGCTTTGCCATTGAATAGCCAGATGTTTTGTCCTCTGTATTTAACACAACTTTGTGGTTACCATCAGATGACGGCCTTACATCGCGATGATGTGCACATCCAACAACAATAATTGTCAACATTAAGCCTAAAGCAAGCTTCATTACGGTTCTCCTTAAAAATAACTTTAAGATAAAATTATAGTTAAGAGGAGCAAATATAAAAGAGAATAAATAAAAGAAAGTTTTACCAATAAAAGAAATTGTTTATAAAAAAATTTAATTTAAGGAAGTTAATTAGAACTATGAGCCACTTTCTTTGAAGAAAAAATGGAGCGGGCGAAGGGGTTCGAACCCTCGACCCCCAGCTTGGAAGGCTGGTGCTCTACCAACTGAGCTACACCCGCTTAGGTCATTTCATCTTGGAGGTGGTGGCGCGGGAAGGATTCGAACCTTCGAAGGAATACTCCGGCAGATTTACAGTCTGCTCCCTTTGGCCGCTCGGGAACCACGCCATGGAGCTGCTCACAGGACTTGAACCTGCGACCGCCGGTTTACAAAACCGATGCTCTACCAACTGAGCTAGAGCAGCATGTTCACACCATCCAAAAGATGAGCTTTAGTTTATAATCGGATTTAATTACAAAAGCAAGATTTTTTTTAACGTTTTCTAAAGCATTTTTCCATTGCGATCGCCGAGGCAATAGAAACGTTTAAAGATTTAATTGCCCCCTGACTCTCCAGGGACATTTTATGATCACAAACACGTAGGACTGCATTGCTTATCCCTGTATCTTCTTTACCTAAGACTAGTACTAAAGAGCGAGAAGAGTCACTTAAAACTGATTCTAGGTCACCCTCAGCATGTTCACTTAAAGCTATGGTAGAACAACCGAGTTCTCTAAGTTTAGTAAGGGTTCTAGTCAACTTGGTAGTCTCAACTAGCTTTACGTATTCAGTTGCACCAGATGCAATTCTAAAAAAAGATGGAGTTAAACCAAATGAATTTCTCTGAGGAATAATAACAAAGTCAATATTGTAAAAAGAAGCTGTTCTTAAAATGGCACCAGCATTATGAACGTCACTAATTTGATCTAGAGCGAGGATTCTAAGTCCTGGTTTAACCTCTGCGTATAATTTTGCTACATCAAGGACTTCAAGGGCAGAACAAACTAAAAAGCAGTTTCCTGGAACTCGGTTATATTCAAGGCCACGTTTTTTAAAATAAGTCTTAGCCTCTTCTTGCGCTTTATGTGAGGACACCATCTGAACTTCTACTTGAGATGATTTAATTTCTTGTTTTAAATCAGCGAGGGACTCTTCCGTACCCACTAGCTTATAAAAGTTTCTGCTCTTATTTTGAAGAGCACATTTGATACTATGAAGACCAACAACAAGATCAAATTCATCCATCAGAATTTCTTCCCAAGTTCTGTCAGTACAGCTTTTAACTCGCTAATTAGATCGTCTTTTTTAACTTTTTTCACTTCACCAGTTTTTCGAATTTTGATTTCAACCTCGCCTGATTGATCAAAATCTCTTTCCCCAAAAAGAACTCTCACTGGAAGACCTAATAAATCAGCATCTTTAAGCATAGCTCCAAAACCAAGTCCTCTGTCATCCATCAAAACTTCAATCCCAGCGGCACTCATCGTTTTATAAATTTCATCACAGATTGCTTTATTAGCATCTGACTTGGCGAGAGTAGCAAAATAAACTTCATAAGGAGCAATAGGAAGCGGCCACACCATCCCATTTTCATCATGGTTCTGCTCAATGGCTGCTGCCATGGTTCTTGAGACACCAATTCCATAGCAACCCATTAAAGGGAATGTTTTCTTTCCGTTTTGGTCTAGAACAGAAGCTCCCATACTCTTAGAGTACTTGTCTCCAAGTTGAAAAATATGACCAACCTCAATTCCTTTTCTCATTGCAATTGGAGTTTTGCCATCTGGTCCAACGTCTCCGACTTTGGCCATTCTTAAATCAACTTGCTTGAAGTTTTCTAAGTCACGACTTGGAGTGAACCCCTTAGTATGGAAATCTTTTTTATTTGCACCAACAACATAGCCCGCTTCAAGATCTACAGCTTGATCGACGAGAACCGAAAAGCCAGTTCGATTTAAGGGACTCATATATCCCACAGGGAGATCTAGCTCTGCCAGGACTTCAGGTTTAGTGGGATAAATATTTTTAGCTTTTAAAACATTTTTTAATTTAACATCGTTAAGTTCATCATCTCCCAAAATGAGAATGAGATAATGGGCTTCTTTCTTCCCATAATCCGCTGTGAACATGAGAGTTTTCAATGTTTGGTGAACAGGAATACCAAGAAGCTTGGCCACTTCTTCACAAGTAGGAAGATTTACTGTTTCGACTTCTTCAAGAGCTGAGCTCGCACTAAACTCTAAAGCTGCACGGGAAGTTTTAGCTGTCTCTACATTGGCGGCATAATTGAGGCTTTTAACTTCAACAATATCGTCTTCACCATTGTCTGCAACAACTTGAAACTCATGAGTCTTAGCTCCAGCATCGGCCATAGCACCACCATCAGCCTCAACCACGATATATTCAAGGTTCATGCGCTTAAATATATTTTCGTAAGCCTTGTAATAGTCATCATAGATTTCATCCATAGATGCTTTATCGAGGTGAAAAGTGTAACCGTCTTTCATTATAAATTCGCGACAACGTAGAAGCCCAAACCTAGGCCTTACTTCGTCTCGGTATTTAGTATTAATTTGGTATAAGTTAACCGGTAGACTCTTATAGGAATTGATTGAATTAGAAAAAATGTGAGTGATTGTTTCTTCATTAGTAGCACTTAGGCAAAAATCATTCTCTTTTCTGTCTTTGAGGCGAACCATTTCAGGCCCCATAGTTTCCCAACGTCCAGAAGACTTCCATAACTCTCCTGGAGTGACAAAACTCATGAGAACTTCTTGAGAACCTATATTATTCAGTTCCTCTCTAATGATTGTTTTAATTTTTTGAAGAGTTCTTACCGCAAAAGGAAGATATGAATAGATACCACTTGTTGTTTTGTCGATTAAGCCTGCTCGCAGAAAAAGTCTATGAGAAGCTATCTCAGCATCTTTTGGGGTTTCTTTATAAGTTTGCCAGTATGATTTTGATAAACGCATAGTTGATTATTCTAAAAAACTAGAAGCTTTATAATCAGCACGCTCAATATAAACTTCTAAGATACAATTTCTAACCAGGTTTACGCCGACTGACTTATCACCCACCTGTAATAACTCAAGATCCGTCTCAAGGCTTCTTGAAGGACAATCTTGAACTTTATATTTATGTAAATAAACTTTCAGCATATTGAGGGACTCAATCTCTAAAAGCTTTAATTCTGTACCGCTAACGATACGAAATGTTCTGTTATCTAGATTGAGAGGAATAGTCATATTTGCACTATAAACAGATGAAATTTTTTGACCTTCCCAAGTTACTGCCGAAAAAACATTGGAAGTTGCGAGTAACGCGCAAATTAATACTGTGTGCTTCATTAGGGGTCTCCTTAACCGTGGAGGTTTACTTACCCTATTTGGCCGTCTTTGAAAAGAGACATGTAAAAAGCTACTAGTTCGTAACAGAAATGAATTGAGGTAATCTGTGAGCTTCCCTTACTTCTGGAGCTAAAGAAGCTGCAGAGACAATCTCGTAACAACTTGGAGTCTCAAGAATTTTTCGACACAACACATTATGAAGGTAGTGACCAGATTTATATGTTGTGATCTTACCTGCTAATTCATGCCCAAGAAGACTAACATCTCCAATGGTATCAAGAATCTTGTGGCGAACAAACTCGTCTACAAATCTCAGGCCGTCTTGATTGATTACTTTGTAGTCATCCAGAACGATTGCATTATCGAGAGATCCACCTTTTGCGAGTCCCATTCTCTTGAGCATATCCACATCACGTAGCATCCCAAAAGTACGAGCGCGTGAAATTTCTTTCATATAGTTTTCGCAAGAAAACTCGAAGATTTCTTTTTGAGTGTTAATCGCTGGGTGAGCAAAAACAATTGTTGAATCTATGATGAGGTTCTTACTTGGTTCAATTTTCGCGTAAGTTCCATTGTGCTCAACCTCAACGGTCTCAGTGATAACCATAAACTTTTTGGTTTTATTTAAATTTTCAACACCAGTTTCTTTAAGAACAAAAACAAATGATGCTGAAGAACCATCCATAATTGGAACTTCCGGCCCATCAATTTCGCAATATACGTTATCAATACCTAGACCGTAGAATGCAGACAGTAGATGCTCAACAGTGTGAATTGCATCCGGCCCGTCTCCAAGAGTGGTATTATTTCTAGTTGGTCCAACGTTTCTTGCGTCAGCCTTAATTATTTGTGAGTTTGCGACATCTGTTCTCTTAAAGACAACGCCTGTGTCTGCTTCGGCCGGAAACATTTTAAGAGTAACTTTCTTACCAGAATGGATTCCAATTCCGGTAATACTAACTTCTTTAGCAATGGTTCTCTGATAGATCATTTTAATCCAATTTTTATTTTAATAAGGTTAGTTATTTCCTTAACTTAACATTTTGCACTACGTCCTAGTATAAACTATTTAACTTTAAAAACACGAGTGAAAAATGTGCTTATACGCCATTATACGCCATTTTTCTTAAGAAACACTTAAGTCGCTGAAATTACGTAACAGCTGGCATGTAAGTCTTACCTACCTGACTACTTTATGTGCGAAATTGCCTTATCTGACAACATCCTTCCTCTTGGAGTTCGTAATAATAAGCCTTCTTTTAACAAAAATGGCTCATAAACCTCTTCAATTGTTTGCTTATCTTCACCTAAGGTAGCAGATAGTGCTTCAATTCCGACCGGTCCATTGGAGTAGTATTCAAAGATGACTTTTAGTATTTTTCTATCCATGGTATCTAGACCAAGACTGTCTATGTCCATTAGTTTAAGTGCTTCATGAACATCGCTTTTCTGAATAGAGGCATGATCATAGATGAGAGCAAAATCTCTTACTCTTCTTAGAATCCTGTTTGCTATCCTAGGTGTTCCGCGGCTTCTAGTTGCTACTTCTAAAAGAGCATCTTCATCCATCGTGATTCCCATTTTTCTAGCATTTGTTTTAAGGATTTCTGAAATATCTTCTGGTTTGTAAAAATCAAAATGTAGATGCGCCATAAACCTATCACGAAGTGGATTAGATAAAAGACCCGACCTTGTTGTTGCACCAATCAAAGTAAAGGGAACTAGATCAATTTGCATTGTCCTGGCACTCGCCCCCTGACCGATTAGGATATCCAGCCTAAAGTCTTCCATTGCACTGTAAAGAATCTCTTCAACCGAAATATGCATACGGTGAATCTCATCAATAAAAAGTACATCCTTTGGCCCAAGGTTAGTCAGAACTGCAGCCAGATCCCCTTTCTTTTCAATAGCTGGACCTGAGACGACATGCAATTCACTTCCCAGCTCTTTTGCAATAATCATTGCAAGAGATGTTTTCCCGAGACCTGGAGGACCTGAAAGCAGCACATGATCCATAGCCGCGTTTCTTTTATTGGCAGACTTAACCATGAGGTTAATATTTTCTACAACTTTCTTTTGCCCCACATATTCAGAAAAATTTTGAGGCCTTAATCTTTGCTCGTGTTCTACATCATTATTGGTTACTTCATCTGATAAAAATCTATTTTCCATAATTAAATCTCTCTCAAGACAGACTTGATGACATCTTGACTAGAACTCGCACCATCAGCAAGGCTCTTTTTAATGAGTGAAGCTACTTGGGAGTCTTTATAACCTAGAGAGCTCAGTGCAAGCGAAGCCTCTTCAAATAGCTTTGGATCAATATTTAAGTCACTGCCTTCAACTGACTTAGTGCTAAGGCTTAATTGTCCAAAGTTTTGAACTTTATCTTTAAGTGACAGAATAATTTGCTCCGCCATCTTTTTACCTATACCTGGAGCTTTGGCCAGCATGTTTGGGCTGTCAGTTGTAATAGCTACGCTAATCTCTTCTATACCAAGAGTTGCTAGCAAGGCATAAGCCTTAGAGGCTCCAACCTTATTTACCGACTTAAGCATTTCAAAATATTCTCTTTCAGCAATAGTCCTAAAACCCCAAAGATTTTGATCGTTTTCAGTGATATTGTGAAATGTATATAATTCTAGCGAGTGCCCTACTGGAACAAGTTCCGAAAAATTAATTTCGTAACCAATCCCCATATTCTCAACTTGAATCAATACCTTTTTCACAGTGCTGTTGAGCACCCTACCTTTTACAAATCCAATCATATATTTGAAACCTTATGTGCAAGCGAAGCTTTTAAACTTCTTGCCTTGCCTTTTGACTTATCTGCTTTATTGCCACCACTTAAGGCGTGACACATGGCAATTGCAAGCGCGTCACTTTCATCGTCTGTTTTAAACTCTTTTTTTCCCAATGTCATGGCCAAAAACTTTTGGACACTTTCTTTAGAAGCGTGACCATGCCCTACTGTTTGAGATTTTACTAAATTGGGAGAATACTCAAAGATCTTCCCTTCGTATTTGTTAAATAGCTCAGCTAAAATAATCCCTCTCGTTTGAGCTAATTTAATTAACGCAGTTGGACTCTTAACGTAGATCAAAGACTCCATAGAAATAACATCAGGTTTAAGCTCTTTTAATAGCTGCTTCATTTCAGATTTTACCGCAGGGAGCCTATCCATAAAATCAGCGCCCTTAAATTGAAGCACGCCAGAAGCCACGTAATGAATTTTTTTACCTTGTTTTTTTATGAGTCCCCAGCCGGTCTTGCGAGAACCAGGGTCGATTCCTAGAATGAGCACTATTTCGTCCTTTAGATCAATTCTAACGATTCTGCTGGAGATGGTCTAGGACTAATAAATTTCGTCTAAATTACTTTTGACTGTCTTTTCAAGAATTTCTAAGAACTTCGTTTCATCAGATGAAATGATATCCACTAAAATTTGATAATGACTAACCATGAACTTCTTTTGGCCCATTTTAAAAAGTTCGACCGAATGCACTCGACACAGTGTAATCGTAACTGGAGTTCCGACTTCATCAAAGATTGTGGCCTTCTCCAGTGAATTTTCATCATCCGTTTTTTTGCCGTAGTGTTTGCAGATCGTACATTCTTTTGCCATAAGGCGATATTATAATCTTAAGCAAAGCTTGAGCACAATATTTATCGATTTTTACTGTCAAAACGTAGAAAATTAAGCTAGTTTTAAGCATGCCTAAGTTACTGCGAGCAAAAGATATTATTGAGAGTAAAACCCCTCAACTGTCTCAAAAATGTGCCAGTTTAACTTCCAGAGGAAAAACACCTCACTTAAGTGTCATTCTTGTTGGTGACAATCCGGCCAGTCTTTCTTACATAAAAAACAAAAGAAGAATGTGTGAGAGCATTGGAGCAAAATTCACACTCCATCATTTATCCGAAGATACAAACGAGCAAGACTTTTTGGCCCTCCTTAAAGAGGTAAACTTTGATGATGATGTCACAGGTTGTTTTGTTCAATTACCTGTTCCCACCCACCTTAAGCATCTAGATGTCACTCAATTGATCAACCCTAAAAAAGACGTTGATGGTTTTCACCTCAATAGCGTTTGTGGTTTATACCGTGGCATTGAGAAAAGTCCTATCCCTTGTACACCGAAGGGAATTGTAACAATGCTCAAAACGAACAAAATAGAAATAGAAGGTGCTAATATCGTTATCATTGGAAGAAGCAGCATTGTTGGAAAACCTCTTAGTCTGCTCCTTCAAAACTTAAATGCAACAGTCACTCTTTGCCATTCAAGAACCAAAGACCTCGCAGTCCATACTAAAAATGCAGACATCATTATCTCTGCTGTAGGGATCGCCGGCTACCTTAAAGCAGATCACGTATCTGAGGGCTGTACTATTATCGATGTTGGAATAAATAAAACAGAAAATGGCCTCGTTGGCGATGTGGATTTCGAAGCAGTTTCTGCAAAAGCAAAGGCAATAACTCCTGTTCCGGGAGGAGTTGGACCAATGACAGTTTTCTCTTTAATGGAAAACTTACTACTTACGAGTGAAAATATTTTAAACGGAATATAAAGGGATTTTATGAGTAACCTCAAAAAAACTTCCCTTCACCAAAAGCATTTAGACCTCCAAGCTAAGATGGTCGATTTTGGTGGATGGGAAATGCCAATTCAATATAAAAACCTAAAAGAGGAAGTGGTAGCAGTCAGAGAAAACGCCGGTGTTTTTGATGTTTCTCACATGGGCGAGTTTTATATTACCGGAAAAGATGCGCTTAACTTTATCGACTATGCTGTCACCAATGATATTAAAGCCGCAAACAATGGCAAAGCTGTGTACTCTCCGCTTTGCGATTCAAACGGAAAAATTATCGACGATCTGATTGTTTACAAGATTTCAGAGCAGGAAATTTTTGTTTGTGTAAATGCTGCTAATATCGATAAAGATTTTCAAGCGCTTGAATCCATCAAAGCAAAATTCGATTGCGAACTTAAAAACCTTTCAGCTGACTACTCTTTACTCGCTCTACAAGGACCTAAAAGCTTTGAACTACTAAAGTCGATCGTCGACGAGGTTCAAGATATCGAATATTACTCAATTCAATTATTAGAAACTATAAAGGATCAAAAGAGCTTTATAGCTCGTACAGGCTACACCGGAGAGGACGGCTTTGAGATATTTGGATCTCATGAATTCATTGCAAACCTATGGGGCAAATTAATAGATGCAGGTGTAGAGCCATGCGGATTAGGATCCAGAGATGTATTACGTCTGGAAGTTTGTTTTCCACTATATGGTAATGAATTAAACCAAGACATCACTCCTCTAGATGCTGGGCTAAAGTGGACGGTTAAAATGAACAAAGAAGACTTTGTTGGAAAATCTGCACTAGAAAGCTATGCTGCAAAATATCAGCTAGTGAAGCTATCGCTTGATAAGGGAATCCCAAGAGCGGGTTATGAAGTTGAGAACGAGAAAGGTGAATCAATTGGTGTAATTACGTCTGGGACTCAAAGTGTCGTTCTTAAAAAGGGCATTGCACTAGCAAGAGTTGATAAAAATCTGTATCAAGATTCAGAAAAATTAAATATAAATATCAGGGGTAAACTTTATCCCGCAGAAATAAATAAAAAACCTTTTGTTACAGGGGGACATAAGTAATGAGTAAGGTAATGGATGGATACTTATATACAGAAGAACATGAATGGCTTCTTGTGGAAGGAAATTCAGCAACGATAGGAATCACTGATTTTGCACAATCCTCTCTGGGAGATATTGTTTTTGTTGAACTACCAGAAGAAGGTGAAGAGCTTGAAGCTGGAAACAGTTTTGGCGTTGTTGAATCAATTAAGTCTGTAAGTGACTTGTACACACCTATTTCAGGGAAAGTACTTGAAAAAAACTCTACTGTAGAAGAAACACCTGAGAACTTAAATGAAGACCCTTATGGTGGCTGGCTGGTAAAAATTGGGTTAGCTGATAAAGATCAGTTAAATTCTCTAATGGATGCACAGGCTTATACAGAGTTCTGCGAAAGCTTATAAACATAATGGCCGGCTGCCGCATCTATGCGCTGGTCGGCATCTATAAAATTTTTAAACCTCCCAAAAAAATCTTTACTGAATATGAACATTACTCCATACTGCCCCTACTTTCGAGACAGGCGTTGATCAAATAAAATTTGTTAATGTTGATGTTGCAACAGTTAAGGGTTTGAGTCGTATGGAATCTATTCAGCTATTAAATACAGCCATTATCAAGAGCAAAGAGAAACGAATTAATAGTTCTTATGAAGAGCGACTGACGAAAATCAATAAATCTCCGGCGATCGACGCCATCAACAAAAGTATTTCAATTCTGGCCGAGTCTCAAAAAATTTCACGAGATCAAGCTGCACTTCAAGTTATTGAGGCCATCAGAGAACTTGATTCTGTTTGGTCTGATTATGTAACAATGGAAGGAATTGATCGTTTAAAGAATATGCTTAAAGGTGACTCTGAATCTGAGCACTAGGTATTAACCACAAATCCCCAGTCAATTGTAGCTTTCCCGTCCGCTTGAATCATTCCTTTTGGAGGATTTGGAAATGGCCCAGCTTGGTTAAAAGAATCAATTGCAGCGTCATCTAGCTCTTTTACACCACTCGTTGATTTTAAAATGATATCTACAATTTGCCCTTTGGAATTAAGCTTAATCGTAACACCTGTAATCAAGTTGGTGTCCGATGCAATAGAGCGTCCTTCTTTATAAAGCTTATTCGCCTTTTCCTGAATATTTAAACCCCAGAACTGTTCTAATTTCTGGCGAATTCGGTGATAGAAGCCATAGAATTCATATTCTTGTGTATTTAATTTTGTAAAATCTCCCAGAGGGATATCAGACAAATAGTCATTAGTTCTTCCCAGCCCAGACTTAGAAAGCTCTCCATTTTTAAGACCTTTTCTAGCTTGTACAACTTTAGCTGTTTTGGCTTTCTTCTTAATTTGAGGAGAAGTTTTTTTATTGAATCCAATATCTGATAATTTAATCTCTTTACGCTTTTCAACCTTTTTCGTTTTCGCATTTTGCAAATTCTTATCTAGAACAGCATCTCTTTGCCCTTTTCCAGCAGCTTTAAATTGGCCAACAGTTGCAGCCTTCGTTTCTCTGGCAAAGGTGTTATTTCGATCGCTAAAAAATTTTGAATCGTTTTTTTCCGAGATTTTACTTTTTTGCGATTGGACGATCTGCTTTAAAGTGGAGTTCGGAACCAACTTCATTCTTATAGGTGCCGGCTCAGTATCCGATTTAGACAGGGAGAAATCCATTCCCCCAACAGAAACCCAACTAATCATCATGTGAAGTAAGAACGATCCCACAATGAGTGCATAAAGAATATTTTTGTTTCTAGTCTCAGTCATCAATTGACCTATCGGCTGACCAGAAAACTAATAAAGAAAATTATTGAGCACTGTAATAATCTTCCCCATCCAGGATGATAATACCTGACTCTTCTTCATTCACATCAGTATATTCTTCACTCTCAGCGCCAGGCTCGGTTCCTTCAACGAAAGATTCAATAAATCTTGTGCCATTTTCTTGATAGATACGCCCGGTTTCTGCATTAATTGCTACGTTCACGATGCCAGAAGGTGCTGAAAAATCATAATCACCATACTTTCTAAGAAAAGCCTGCATATACTCACGCCAAATTGGTAGAGCAGACTTTGCACCAGTCTCCCCCCATCCCATAGTGTTATTGTTATCAAATCCTGTCCAAACACCAGTTACTGCTTTGGATGAAAAACCTAAAAACCAAGCATCAACATAATTATTGGTAGTCCCAGTTTTCCCTCCAATAAACGATGAAATATCAGCCGTTTTTCTCCCGGTACCGCGCTGAACGACACCCTTTAATAAATTGGTCATCAAATAAGCGAGTCTTTGATCATAAACTTGGTCTTCATTTAAGTTCACCAAAAATGGGTTCTCTTTTTTTACTTTTTCCTCAACTACTTCAGTTGTTTCACCTTCTACAGCCTCAGGTTCTGTATTGGCTACCTCTATTGATTTTTCAGAAGCCTCTGGCTCTTCAATCTTTAACTGGCTATCTACGACTTCCTCAGGCTGCTCCACTTCATCTTTCATATAGTGAACATTTCCGTGACGATCTTTAATAGAAAGAACGGATTTAATTTTAGTTTTTCTTCCGCCGTTTGGAAAAATACTATACATCTTAACCATATTAAGGAGATTCACCCCAAAAGATCCTAATGAGATACTTAAATCTGGTGGTAGGTCAGCTTTGATTCCTAGGCGATCAACAAAGTTAATTATTTTATCGACTCCTACATCTTGAGTCAGTTTAATTGTAGGAATATTTCTACTGGTCTCAAGCGCTCGTCTAAAAGTCATTGTACCTTTAAACTGCCCATCATAATTTCTAGGTTTCCAACTTAGTCCATTGTCCACACTCCCTAGTGCTGCTGGAGAATCCAGAAGAATAGATGCTGGCGTGTAATAATTTTCAAGTCCAACAGCATAGATTAGCGGTTTAAATGCTGAACCAGGCTGACGGTTAGACTGAACGGCCCTATTAAACTGTGACTTAGAGAAATCACTTCCCCCTACAAGAGAGATGATTTCTCCCGTTTGAGGAGAAATGGAAACGAGAGCACCCTGAACCTCAGGTTCTTGATCTAGTGCCGCTAAATAGTACTTTTGTTCGTCTATTGCTTCCATTAATTTTTTATTCGAATTATAGGCTTTAACAAAATTATTATATAAGTAGCGAGTTACTTTTTCTGGCTTATCTCTTAGTAGCTTCACGAGAATGACATCTCCTACTTTTAAGATCGACTCTGGATTGTTTTCATAACTCCAATAATGTCTTTCCTCTTCTATCTTTCTTTCATGCGCCCATTTGAAATGCTCATGGGGAATCATAATTTTCAGACCAGCATAAGAGGCGTAGATCATTCTTTGCGAGTTACTAACTTTAGTTACAACAGCCTGGACAGGAGTATTGAATTCAGCAAATTGAAGAAAGTCTGTCTCTTCGACTAACTGTCCCGGCTCAAGAAAAACTTTTCCACGAACTTCAGATTCATTCAGATACTTTTCTTCGGCTTCAAAAATTTTATCAATTTCACCTTCCGAAACTTTGAATTCTCGCGTAGCAGTTCCATCATTATTAAAAACCAGATAGTTCGATCTATCGTTATAGATTTCCTCTCTTTGTTTTAAAATGAACTCTTTGATTTGGTCTTGATTTTCCAAGTGGGCTATCGGTCCCTTGAAACCTTGTCTCTTGTCGATTTCTCGTACTCCCTCAAGTACTTCTCTTTCGGCTTTTTCTTGTAACTCCCAATCCAAGGTCGTAACAACTTCGTAGCCATTAGTTAGAAAGTCTTCTTTCCCAAATTGTTCAATTAAGCGCTGCCTAACCCAGTCTGTAAAGTAACCTGCTTTAAAGGGAGTTGGCTTTCTGATTTGGATTTTAATGTCTTCTTTTAAAGCCGTCTCATATTCATCTTTTGTGATCTTATTAGTCGCATACATTCTTTTTAAAACATAGCGCTGACGATCTTTTGCCTTTTCCGGATTTACATAAGGAGAATACTTTCCAGGCGCAACTAACAGACCTGCAACCAAGGCCATCTCAGCAACTGTAGCTTCTGTAAGCTCTTTATCAAAATAGCCTCTGAATGCTGACTTTACTCCATAGTATCCACCACCAAGATAAACTTGGTTTAAATAAAGATATAAAATTTGTGACTTAGTTAGTTTTTGTTCTATCTTTCTGGCCAAAAGAAGGTCTTTTATCTTTCTTGAATAAGTCCTCTCACTTGAAAGAAGAAGAGACTTAGCAACCTGCTGAGTAATAGTTGAGGCACCTTGAACAATTCTACCTGCTTTAATATTGGCAAACATTGCTCTAACAATCCCCATATAATCAATTCCGGAGTGATTATAGAAATTATCATCCTCAGCTGATAAGAAAGCATTTATTACCATCGGAGGTATTTCTTCTATCTCGGCGATCTCTCTTTTTTGCAGCGAGAGTTCCATTAAAAGAGTTCCATCTTTTGAATAAACTCTACTCGGAAGAGGTGGGCTATATTCAGTAAGAGAATTAATCTCTGGTAAATCAGTTGATATGTACATGATGACTCCAAAGGCAGCAACGCCACCTAGAAGACCCAACACGATACCTACAAATAAAAGTCGAAGTAATATTTTCAAAACTATCCTTTTTATAAGTACTTAAGTATAGGTGAGATTATAGCTGATTTAAAGATTGAGTAGAAGCTTCCCGCCATTTTTGAATTTTTTCTTCGAAAGCTTGAGTTCTTTCGTCAATTAGTTCGCGATAAAGATCATCCAGCTCATTGATGTGACCAATTTCATCAATTTCTTGCTTCACTGGTGCCTTTAACAAACCGAAGTCATCTGGTCGGGATAGAAGCCCACCTAAATAGCGAGTGTATATACCGTATTCAAGTGATGGCAGTTGAGTTAATGTCGGCGTCACAGGTAAATACGCAGCTTTATAAATCAAATCCACCGAAAAATACTTTCTCAATTCATAATCAAAATCTTGGCCATTTCGATAGTAACTCGTTTTACTAATCAATTTTAGTGATTTTTTAATCAAAGTGGTTACTTTGGATTGATAATCTATTCGTACAACTCCATTCACAACTTCTGGAACTGCGAATGTAATTTTCAATTGATCAGCTTTTTTATCACCAAACTCTTCTTGGACGAAATTATTAATAATTTCAAGCCAGCCATTTGAATAAGCTTTCTCCTCTGCTAGCTTTTTAGTTAAGGCGAATAGCTTCCACTCTATATAACTGACACTTTTTTCTTTGGCATAAAGTGCAGCGATTAAGCCTCCAAAACCATATCCACTGATAACCGATATATTAATATCTTTTTGCTCAAGTGACTTCAATTCATAGATAGCTGCTTGAGAGTGATAGAGCGTAGAATATAAATTAAATACAATGACTGGGTCTTTAATTTTATTTGCAGGATCAATTTCGTCAGGATTCGTATCCCCATTTTTATTTTTAATGTCTATTTGAAGAGAATCGTTTTGCCCTTCTCCTTCAACACCAATAGTTTCTATATCAAAACGGGACTTAGTTGTTGCACAGGAGACTAAAAATAAAAAGATTAGAACTAGTTTCATATTTCTTCGAAGTCTTCTTCTTTTAGGCTTTCCGTTAATACCTTAATTTTTTTCTCTGATTCTCCAAGTAAATCCTTACAAGATTTGTAGAGTTTAATTCCTTCCTCAAATTTTTTAATACTATCATCTAAGGATAGATCCCCGCTTTCGAGTTGATCCACTAGTTCTTCTAATTTTCCAATAGAGTCTTCAAAATTTTTCTTGGCCATAATTTATTACCTTTCTTTCCCCCATAATAGACTAAAGCGTTGAATAGAGGAAGCTGACACCGGCAAAAGAGTCTTTTACCCCGTCATATGAATGACATCACTACATCCAAAATAACCTAATTCTCAGTATATATGTACTAGGAGCTTTTTTCCCATGATATAAATTTGTCACTTCGGTTGCTAGAATAACAAATAGCATAGGAAAAACAGGAAGTTTTTTCCAGCGACATAGCTATGAATCAGGAGGATTCTTGAAAAATATTTGGGTTCCAGTTTCTGGCCAGATAGCTCAGCAAAGAAAAGTTGAGACTATCGCCAACAATATTGCCAACGCCAATACCTCTGGTTTCAAACGCGATGAAATTACCTTCAAAGAACACTTAACTGCACTTTCAAAAGTACCAGACAATATCGACCTCCCCAGAAAAGAATGGAGTCCTGACGACTTCTATCGCTCACAAGGTGCTGAAAATGCCTATGTAAAAGTTGATGGTACTTACACCGATTTTCAACAAGGGGCCCTAAAGCCTACTGGTAACCCTCTCGATTTTGGCCTTTTTGGTAACGGTCTTTTCGAAGTCTTAACACCTAACGGAGTACGATACACCAGGAAGGGTATTTTTAACTTAAATAAGAGCGGAGAAATTGTTAACGAGAGTGGCTTTAAACTGCTATCAAAAGTTTCAGAGGGACAGCAACTCAACCAAGGCGATATTCAAAGTCGAGTGATTAAAGTTCCAAACCTTCGCCAGATCTCTGTTTCCAAAGAGGGAGGTATTTTTGGTCCTCAAGGTCAAATTGCCGCTATTAGTGTCGTTGAATTCAAAGACATGCATGCACTTCAAAAAGAAGGGAATAATTTATTTATCAATAATAATGAAAATAATATTGAACGTTTCAAAACGAATACTTCTATCAACCAAGGGTTTATCGAAGGTTCAAATGTTAACGCAGTAAAAGAGATGTCGGAGCTAATTAAAGCTCATAGGCATTTCGAAACCATACAAAAAGCCGTTGGTACCTATGATTCCTTAGCGGGAAGAATTGTTAACGATATTGCGGATTTTAAATAAGTAAAGGAAGGCTAAAATGATTAGAGCATTAAACACTTCAGCAACAGGTATGGCCGCGCAAGAGCAGCAGGTCAACACAATCTCTAACAATATCGCCAACGCCAATACCAATGGCTACAAGGCTCAGCGAACAGAGTTCGAAGATTTAATGTACGAAACAGTCGAAGAAGCAGGTGGACGTTCATCTAATGATTCTGAGTATACAGTCGGTCAACAGGTAGGATCTGGGGTAAAGATCTCAGCAACTAGAAGACAGCATCAAATGGGAAGTCCCCAAATTACGCAAAATCCATATGACCTTATGATTATGGGAGATGGTTTCTTTGGTGTTCAAGTTGGTGGAGAAGTTATGTACACCAGAGACGGATCTTTTGATGTTGATGCTCAGGGAATTCTCAAAACTCGCTCTGGACACGCACTCGTACCAGGGATCACTGTTCCACCAAACACAGTGAATATTAATATTTCTGAGAATGGCGTGGTTCAAGCTTTTATTAAAGGACAAGCTGAACCTCAAGAACTAGGACAGATTCCAGTTTTTACTTTCGTTAACCCAGCAGGTCTAACAGATAAAGGTGGAAACTTAGCTCAAAGAACAAATGCTTCTGGGGCTCCAATTCAAAGAATTGCCGGAGATGATAATGCAGGTGTTATCAGCCAAGGAACTCTTGAAGCTTCCAACGTAAGTGTCATGAACGAGATGACTAATCTAATCAAAGCTCAACGTGCCTATGAAATGAATTCAAAGGTTATGGGTATAGCCGACCAAATGTTAAATACAGTAAATCATATTAGGAACTAATGAAGTTTATAATTTTCTTTTCGCTATTCTCACTAAGTTTTTCGGCACTCTCCTGTCGAATTGAAACCTATGAGAGAATTGTTAAAATCAACAAAGTGCTTGATGATCACATCATCAAGTCGTCGGATTGCAATTCAGAGGTAAATGAAGCATTTATCAATCTAATCTCATCCGCCAATGGTCAAACCAGATCGGCGCACCTGGCCCGAGTATTAAGCTCCGAGCAAACTAATGACGTGAGTATTTCTCCGGAGCAAATTAAAATCAGTAGACTTGAAGAAGAACTCGCAAATAAATTCAGCGAAAATAGATTTGAGTTTTCAGGGATCTCTGCTCTTTACTCTTTTAGCGCGTTAACACTAAACGAGATTGATGCTCTAGATTTTGAATGTAAAAACTGTGACTCAAGCGGTAGAAAAAATATTAAGGCTACAATTGGAGATAAATCTATCTGGCTATCAGCTTCTCTTTTGTACAGACTTCAAGCGCTAAAATTAAAAAAGAATCTTTCATATCACACCCCTATTCTCACTAAAGAAGATTTTGAACTAGTTGAGATTCTAGATAAAGATGCTGGTCGGTATTTTACTGACCTCAAAAATATTCACTTCTATCAACTTAACCGAAATATCGCGACGGGTGATGTTTTAAAGGTCAATGATATCAGACCTAAAAACCTCATAAGCTTCGGACAAAAAGTTCAGCTGCACGTGATTAATTCAGAAGTTAATTTAAAGACTATCGGGATCGCTAAAAAGTCCGGAAAGTTTGGTGATTTTATTGAAATTGAAAATCCAAAATCAAAGAAGATAATTATGGGAAAAGTAACAGGACATAACACGGCGGTTGTTGAGCTATGAGATTATTTAGTTTAATTCTGCTTTTTTTCAACATTTCATGTGCTTCATTTGTGCAAAACATGCATCGGCAATTTGATAAAGCTGACCGCGCAAAACAAATGAGGGCAGCACAATATCAACAAGCAGCGATGAACGGGGATAGACGCCCTATTCAAAATCCTGTGACATTAGGAAGTACTCAAAACTATGCTCCGGCCAATAAGCGCCAATATCAGAGAGCCGGTCAACGCAGGGCCAATGCTGAAGACTTCAAAGATAACTCATCCGATGGAAGTTTATGGTCAGGAAAAAATGCCGAAAGCTTTCTTTTTGTAACAAACAACCTAAAGAGAAAAGGTGATATCGTTATTGTTGAAGTAACAAAGAAGCTAAAAGATAAAATTCAAGAAGAGCTCAAACGAGCTTTTCCAGACCCTCCACCACGTAAAAAACCAAAAGGTGCTGCTGAAGAAGCTACTCCAGCGGAAGAACCAGCACCAGCGGCAAATACTGCCCCTGATGATCCAAACAAAGTCTATGATAAGATTTCTACGTCAGTAGTTGAGCAAATGAACCAAGATTATATGCTCGTACGTGGTCGTAAGGAAATCCTCTACAAAAACTTTAAACGCTATTTTGAAATCCAAGCGATCGTGAACCAAAAAGATATTACGTCACAAGATACTGTGAACTCAATAAAACTATTAGAACCTAAAATTAATGTACTGAGGTATTAAAAAATGAAAATGACACTTTCTTTTATTCTCTTAACTCTTGCTCTTAATGCTTTCAGTGCAAATAGATTAAAGGATATCGCCGATATCAAAGGCGTAAGAGATAACCCACTTGTTGGTTACGGTCTTGTTATCGGTCTTAACGGAACTGGTGATGGTGGTGGTGAAATCACGAATAACTCACTTAAAAAAATGTTTCAAACTCTTGGACTTGATCCTGTACAAGAAGTTAGTTCAGCCAATGTTGCTGCTGTTATCGTTACAGCAAAACTTCCACCGTTTGGAAGAATTGGGCAAAAAATGGATGTTACAATCTCCTCTATTGGTGATGCTTCTTCCCTAGCAGGTGGGACTCTCCTTGTAACCCCTCTTAAAGGTGGAGATGGTAAAGTATATGCAGTTGCTTCAGGTGCCCTATCAATTGGTGGCCTAAAGCAAGGTGCGAAGTTTGCGACTACGGGAGCGATACCTCAAGGTGGAACGATAGAGCGTGAAGTGGATGTAAACTTCAATGAGAAAAAATCAATTAGGCTTTCACTAAAAAGTCCTGACTTTACGACGGCAGCTAGAGTCGTAAAAACTATTAATGAAAACCTCGGTGGAAGATACGCCAGCGCATCTGACTCTGCGACAGTTGATTTAATTGTTCCTCCTCATTATGAAAAGAAACTCGTTAATTTAGTAGCGATCATAGAAAATTATCGCATCAATCAAGACAATAAAGCTCGAATCGTAATTAATGAAAAGACAGGAACGATTGTGGCCGGTGGAGAAATCACTCTCAATGAAGTGGCAATCAGCCATGGTGACCTAGTTCTACAAGTTGGAAAGCAAGGCGATAAAGACGCTAAGCCTGGATCACTCTTTATGGTTGAGCGAAAAACCACACTAAAAGACTTAGTAAATGCCCTCAATTCTATTGGAACAACTCCGGAAGATTTGATCAGCATATTTCAAACACTTAAAAGGAATGGGGCACTTATTGCCGAGTTAGAATTCATATAGTGTTGGAATTATGACTTAAACTGAATTTTTTTATGGTTTTGCACCGCAGTTTAATGTTATAATTTAAAGGAAATATCCTCTAGGACGGAGGATAACAAGATAAACCAGGATGGTAATGAGAGTAAATTCAAACCCTACATTTAATCCAAAGATTCAAAAAGATGACAAGTACGCTAACGTGCCAGCTGCATACATGCGTATTGCCGAGGGAATGGAAACTCAATTCAACCAAATGATGCTGGCTCAAATGAAAAAAACAGTTGAGAAAGCAAATCCTGATTCAGCCGCTTCTAGAATTTATGATCAAATGCTTGATGAGCATTACGCTGAGATCATGGCCTCTAAAGATGGAACTGGAATAAAAGATTTGGTGCTTGAGCAAATCTACCCTGCATTTAATAAAACACCTAAACAAGCTGTGATGAATAGCTATCAAAAACAATTAAAAGGAAATGGTCATGACCACAATTAACACCAGAGCCCCTTTCTTCCCTAACGCTAAAAGTGCCAAAGAGGCAGAAGTTAGTAAGTCTAGTTCTGCTGTGATGAGGCGCAACTCTTACGAGAGAGCGCAGGACCTAACAGACAAAACATCAAAAGATGTAAAGGTTGCCATTCCTGATACAATTCGTGACTACTCGAGAATTAAAAGGGTTGTAGACGCAGCTCCAGAAGTTGATAACACAGACAAAATTGCGATGTTAAAAGCTCAAATCCAAGCCGGAACTTACCAGCCAGATTACGATGCTATTGCAGACAAAATGTTAAGCTCAGAATTTTAAGGAATAAATAATGAACCCAGATATCATAAAACTTAAATGCGAAAGACTTAGAGCTCTATGGCAAGACTTCTGTGTTAAGCATACAGAGCTTTATGACCTCACCTGTGATGAGTATATGCACTTACTCGCAAGTGAAATTGAAAAATTAGAAGATACGATCGAAGAGAAAAAAGCCTTAATTAATTTTGTAAACGGACTTGATGATCTAAGAGATGAACTTATTTCAGATCTTTGCGAATCGCTAGGAATTCCAAGCCAAGCAAAACTTGGTGATTTAATTGAGTGCTTAAGAATTGCAGAATTTGAACAACAAGCAGTCGAAATCGAAAAGCTTAACTTACTGCTTTTAGATATCGTCGAAAAAATTCAGCTACAAAATAAAAAGAATCAAATTTTTCTCAATAAAGCTCTTCACTCACTTAGTGAGCTTAAAGCAAGCTTTACTGGAAACAAAGTGTATAACACTTATTCCTCGACTGGCGGAATTGCTAGACCGAGTAAGGGGTATTAAAGGATAACTTTTGGCATCAGATTTATTTAGTATAGGACGTACATCACTGAATGCTTCAAAGAAGTCGCTAGCGACTACGTCGCATAATATCGCCAACTCCAATACCGAGGGATACTCCCGTCAAAAAGTTCATTTAGAAGCTAACGCACCTATTGGGTCTGGAAACATCGTAATAGGTTCAGGTGTAGACATTAAGAGTGTTAAGCGTGTGCACGATCAACTGGTTGAGGACAACCTAAATAAGTCTCTCACCGCTCATAATTTCAATGAGAAGAGAGCGCAGCACCTAGGCTCTATGGAGCAAATTTTTAATGAAATCAATTCTGATGGTTTAAATAAAGTTCTTAATCGATTTTTTAACTCTTTTAGAGAGCTATCCAATCAACCAGAAAATGAAGTTGTAAGAACATTAGTTCGAGACAACGCTCAGTTAGTTGTTGAAGATTTTCACCGTATTGGTGACGAAATCACGACGATTAAAAAGCGAATGGACTCTGAGATCGAAGCCACGGTTGAAGATATTAACCGTCTGGCTGATACCATCGCTCACCTCAATAAAGAAGTCGTAAGAATCGAAAATATGGGTGGTGAAACCGGAGATCTTCGCGATCAAAGAGACATGGCCATTCGTACCCTATCTGAGTATGTCGAAGTCAAAGGCTACGAGGGTGGTAACAAGGAATTTGTTGTTAATATCGTTGGCTGGGGATCTCTTGTTTCTGGTGGAAGTGTGAACCATCTTAAAACGAGAGGCGTAGGTGGTGATAAAATTGGTAGTTATTCAGATGAAGGTAGAGTTGAAATTGTTTTTGAAAAATCAGGGAAAGCAGCCTCAAACCTTACAGAGAAAAAGACTGCTGGCTCTATTGGAGCCTTGGTTAAAACAAGAAATACTGAATTAACTTTTTTAAGAGAACAACTAGATAACCTTGCGCATAGCTTGGTCCATATAACAAATGCCATCCACAGAAGAGGATTTGTAAATAGAGAAATCCCAACTGATGAGCAAGGCAATGCGATTGTTAGACCTGGTGACCCAAAAATTACGGGCATCAATTTCTTTAAAGAGCCTCTTGATTTCGAGAGAGCTTCTGGAAAAATTGAATTAAGTGATGAAGTGCAAGCCGATCTTAAAAATATTGCCACAGGACTTGCGCCCAACTCCCCTGGTGATAACAGAATTGCTCTCGCAATATCTAAAGTTCAACATGAGAAATTACTTGGAGATGGTTCAAAAACCATTGAAGAGGTTTACCTAGAAACTTCATCCTCTATTGGTCTTGCATCCAATAAGGCGCAAATCAACACAGAACAATCTGGTGGAATTGTCGCTCAATCAAGAAGTATAAAGGAGAGAATTTCCGGGGTTAACATTGATGAAGAAGCGACTAATATGGTTAAGTACCAACAAGCATACGAGGCTTCTGCAAAAATGATAAAAACAGCTGATGAAATGTTCGATTCTGTTTTGGGGATGATTAAATAATGACTAGAGTCTCCGAATCAAGCTCCGTAAATGCGATTAGATATGCGAATAATAGAAGTCGCTCGAAACTTGAAAACCTTCAATTAAAAGGCTCGAGCCTCAAGCGTGTGCAAAAACCATCTGACGATCCCGTTGGGAACATGGATATACTCTCTATTCGTTCGAGAAATATCGATGGCCAGCAATACTTACGAAATGCATCTGTTGCCAAAGCCCAGTTAACTTTCACTGAAAGTGCCATTGAAGAGCTTACGGAACTTATCACCAAGGCAAAAGAGCTTGCTATTGGCCAAGCTTCAAATATTTTCGATCCCTCAGTTAGAAAAGGTATCGCACAAGAAGTTAGGCAATTAAGAAACCAAGCACTTAGTATTGGTAATAGAAGGATTGGGAATAAATATATTTTTGGTGGCTTTAAAACCCTAGAGAAACCATTTACTGAGAATGGAAGCTATAAGGGTGACAATAACCAAACGAAAATCGAAGTTGGTAAAGACACCTATGTTCCAATCACCTTCTCGGGTGAATCTGTTTTCTATAACAAGCCCAACCCTACGCCAGATGGTGGTATGCCTGAGCTCGGTGAAAAGGCCAGAGCAGAGATACAAAATCAGGTTGAGCAAGCTAAGCTCAATCCAGAGACAAACGAGCCCATTATCAATAGAGATCCTGCCGGAATGAGCAGTCCAGCAGAAGAGCAGAATTTTGAGGAAGTAAAAGGTTCTATCTTCAAGGATCTGGAAACTTTAGAAAATGGTCTTCTTACTGATAACCATTTTATCATCCAATCACTCCTTCCAAAATTAGATCAGACCCTGGATCGATTGATCGAAGTAAGAACGTCAATTGGTTCCACCTTGAATAAAGTAGACATTACAATAGATAATATAGAGAAAGAAAAAGTTGAAAATGAGACGTACCGCAGCAGGATTGAAGACGCAGACGTGGCAGAGTTATTTACTGACCTCACACGACAAGAAAACGTAATGAATGCATCTTACAAGGCCAGTGCACAGTTACTTAATAACAATTTGATGAAATATATTAAGTAAGCTTAAGAAATTATTAATTTTTAGTATAAATAAGAAATAATTACACAGATGTAAGATGATTTCAAAAATTAGCTTGCATTTTGAAACTCGCAATAATATATGAACATCTCAGTTGAGAATTACTTTTCGGCTAATGTTTATAAGACGGAGTTTAAAGAGGTTAACACACATGCTAGTTCTAACAAGGAAGCTGGGAGAAAGCATTGCAATAGATGACCATATTAAAATTGTGGTTGTTCAAATCAAAGGTAAGCAAGTTCGCCTAGGTATTAAGGCTCCTAAAGAGACAAAAATACATAGAGAAGAGGTTTATCAAGCAATTCAAGATCAAAATACCGCAGCTAGTCAATCAACGCCAGCAGACCTTGCTAGGCTCAATGAAGACTTTGGGAAGAAATAAATTCCTCCTTGCACTTCTATATAATTGACTGATACCATCATTCAAGGTAGAAATTTTGAAACTACCTCATAATTTTCGGAGGATGATGTGAAAGTCAACACTACAAGGTTCGGAGAACTTCAAGTTAACAAAGAGGATATCATCAATTTCTCAGAAGGATTGCTGGGATTTGAGAAATTAAATCAGTTTTTCATCGTTGATCCAGGTGATGCAACTTTAATTCTGTGGCTACAATCAATTGAAAGTCCAGAAACTGCATTCCCTATCATCGAGCCGAAAATATTTAAGCCTGACTATGTCGCTAAATTACTTCCGGCTGATATGAATAGCGTTAAACTTGAGAATATCTCGGATGCAAAAATTTATTCAATTTTAACAATCCCTTCAGAGATCACTAGTATGAGTGCAAACTTAAAAGCACCTATCGTGATCAATAACAACAAGAAGATTGCAAAGCAAATTGTTCTTCAGGACAACAAGCTTTCAGTTAAGTATGAAATGTATAAAGAATTAAAAAGCTATATCGTTTCTTACGCTTCTGATGACAGAAACCGTACAACTGTTTCTGCACCAGAATCAAAAACAACTTCTAATGAAACTTCAACTGAAGCTAACATCAGAAGAAAAGAAAACATCAACGAAGCATAATCACTTCCAAGATAAAAAAAGGCCCTCGAAAGAGGGCTTTTTTTATGCCTAAAATTTAAAATCTTATGAAATATTTAAAACTGTTTCCGAAGCATCTTTTGATAGAGAAAGATACATGCGTAGCTCTTGATTTTCAGGATCTTTCATAAGTGCTTGTTGCCATTCAGATTGAGCCTCAACCACATTACCTTGTCCATAATGAAGCAGACCAAGTGCGATCCTAGCAGGAATATATGCTGGTCTTTCAGACTTTAATTTTCTTAGCTCATCCATCGCCTTAGCTAAGTAACCCTTCTTAGAGTAAACCTTTGCGATTTTAATTCTTGCCTCTAGATTTTCTGGATCGAGACCGATTGATTTATTGTATTCAAAAAGTGCTTCTTCGTAGCGGCTGTAGCTAAAGTAAAGCTCTGCTAATTCAAAGTGCCTATTAGCAAACTTCTTATTTACGTGTGGATCTTTAATCCCATCAGGCTCATTCTTTACCTGCTCATTAGCTTTATCAAAGATAACTTTCGCATCTTCATAGCGTCCGATATCATTTAAAATCACTGATAATGAAATAGAAGCATCGGTATTATTAGGATCTATTTCAAGAACTTTGTTAAAAGCCTTAACTGCTTTACCTAGCTGACCTTGAATATGATAAATATTCCCAATATAAAAATAAGCCTCAGAGTTTTTTGCATTTAGATTGATAACTTCTTCGAGCATAAGAAGTGATTTTTTGTACTTCTGGTCTGAATACAATTTTCTAGCCGAGTCCATCAGGCTCATTTCATTTAAACTACTCAAAGCTCACCTCTTATAATTTATTTTTACAGTATTTAAGTGTTTTTTCTGCGATTTTTTTATCGTCTTTATTTATCTCATTTAGGAATTCATTTCCATAAGCTAAGCAATCTTTATACTTTTTCAGCTGATAAGTTGTTTGGATTACACGACTCATTGAGTGGCTTCTGAGATCTTTATCGTTTGGAATATTTTTAAGGATATCTAGGTAGCGCCATAGGGCTGCTTTATATGCTTCTGTTTTAAAATAGAAGTCTGCCACATACTGCTCCTTATTGTGTAGGCGGTCTTGGCATTCTTTGATCTTCTTTTTGGCTGATTTAACTTCTGCTGAATTTGGATACCTTGTAATAATTTCACGGTAATACTTAATCGCCTCAACAGCGGGCTCTAAATCTCTATCATCAGTGTCTGGAAGCTGGAGGTAGAACGATTCAGCAATTCTAAAAATTACATAAGGGATTTTTTCATGTCTTGGGTGAAAATCTCTAAATAATAAATATGCTGCTGCTGATTCAACATAGTTTTCTTGAGCAAATAAAATATCGGCCAACATAAGTTCTGCTGGTGTTGCATAATAACTATATGGATATTGATTTTTTAATTGGTTAATTTTTTCAGTGGCAAGGATATAGCGTTCATCATCCATTAATTCTTTGGCTTCTTTATACAGAACCTCGGCTTCAGTTTTACCGGTAGGTTTGTCTGACGCACAACTAAACAAAAGAACTAAAATAAAAGAATATAAGGTAATTTTCATACCTTAAACTTACCTGTTTAGTTGAGGCTCGTAAAGTCAGGAGCGACCGTAAAGCTCTAAATAAAATTCCTGAAATAACAGTTTTAAAAACGCCGCAAAAGGGATGGAGACAATCATTCCAACGACACCGCCAAATTGAGAACCGATGATAACGCTTACAACAACTATAAGAGGGTGAAGATTTACAATTTTAGACACTAATACCGGAAAAACTAGGGCGAGATCTATAACATTGGCAATAACATAGAGAAGAATCATGGCCCCTAAAGTCGTATTAGGGTTTTGATCAACAAGTCCTACAACAAGTGCTGGAATAAAGCCTAAAAATGGTCCGATATATGGAAGAATATTGGTAACCGCTGCAACAATTCCTAAAAGAAAGGCAAATGGATAGCCAAGTAAGAGTAATCCTGTGGTGATAATAACACCAACGATAGTGGCCTCAATAAATTTCGCAAAAATATAGTCACCAAATTTAGTGTTGAATTGATGATAAAGATAATATGTCTTCTCTACAATATTATTGGGAACAATCTTCATCATCAGAAAGCGCATCCGTCTTTCATCTTTTAAAATAAAGAATAAAAATAATGGGATCATAAAACTCCACTCTAAGAGCGAAGTGATAATTTGAGGAAGATACACGAAAACTGATTTAGTAGTTTCCTTCCCCACTGAAATCAAACTATCAACTGGGTTAGCTGTAATTTCATAATTGAACCTGTCGTACACTCCAAGTTTGAAGTCCGCGTATTTGAGACGCAAATATGTTTCAAGCTTTGGAAGATAGTATTCAATTTTATGTGCTTCTTCAGATACTGTTTGGAAACCTTTTACGATCGGGTACGCCAATAAGAAAAGTGAGCCCACAACAAGTAGAAGTGAAAAAGTTTTTCGACCAAGATCAGCTGAATAAAAAGATTTTAGAGCTGGCTTTAGCATCAGAGATAATACATAAGCTATACCAAGAGGTATCATAACTCGAGACAGACTAAATAGAACTGCCGCGATACCCACCATAACAGCCAAGAAAAATATGAATTTGAACCTATCTGTTCTAACTGTCTTCTTTAGCTGCAAGCTTATTCTCCAATATTGCGATCATATCTTTAAGCGTTTTAATTTCATCCGTCACAGAATTAAATCTCATGGCCACAATCAAAGATATTGCCTGTAAAAATTTTGCTCCCACAACTGGATAGCGCTCGATCATCTCTTCAAGATCAGGTTTATAGATAGCTATTAATCGAGACTCTCCTTTGGAGATTGCAGTAGCATTTCGTTTATTTCGCTTCTCTAAAAGAGACAGCTCGCCAAAATAATCTTGCTTTGAAAGTCTTGCGATTAATTGGTTCTGCCCCGGTGCTAATTCAGTGGAAGTGCTGTGAACATATATTTCAACAGTTCCGCTGAAAATGATATAAAAACCATATCCACTCTCACCCTCGCGAATGATTAGTTCTTCCCCGGCAAAGACTCTTTCATGAAGAAACTCGCTGAATATTTTTAGTTCATAGTCAGTGAACTGCTCGAACACTTTTATTGACCTAAGAAATTTTGGAATACTACCAGCTTTATTTGTTGCCAGAGGACTGGCCTGCCAAAAATACTTTAAAGTTGGAATTTGAAGACGGTCTTGTTCATAAGACTCTCTGGAGTTTTCAAACTTTTCTCTCGTATTTGTTTCATCAGAACTCATAGTTCCCCTTCGACTTGATTTTTATTTATCCAACCTTGAAAAATTTTAGGATACTCGATATAGCGCCAGCTATTGCGCTCTTTACTTATCAGTACCTTAGCACCAACTGGTAGCACTCCAACCTCTTCAAAAATAACGGAAGGCCCACGATGAAGAAGTTCTTCTTTTTCTACATACTTGAATTGATAATTTGTGAGTGAATATTGGTAGTAACCTAAAACAATGGCGATACTTAGACTTGCAATAATGAGTGGAATCCATTTCTTAACCACGCCAATTAAGAATATGCAGGCAAGTAAACTTGCACCTAAAAAGTAATGGGTCGACGGAAGTGTTTTAAAACCAAAAAGGAAGTTCTCGAAATAACTATATTGGTTTTCCACACTTGAAATCGCTAACTCACTATTCAATTTATCCAAAGTTTTAAAAAGTTCTTTGGAGTACATCCCATTGATTTTTGCCAATTCATAATATTTTTTGGCTTCTACTAATTGGCCCATTTTGTAATGAACGTAACCAAGGTTAAAATACTTAATATTTTTTGGCAGGTCTTGAGCATTTTCAAGAATCAACTTTGCGCTTTGATAATCTTGAGAGTCTAGTTTAGCTTTAAAATCGTTAATTACTGGATCATTGAGTTTGGAAGGCATAGGGTATATTATCTAGGTTGAGAAAATAAAATCAAGCATCATCTTTATGACAGACTACAGCAAAATAACAATTCAGGACATCTGGGAGAGCAGAACACTCAACCATTTTTCGAAAAAAGCCAAAGCTTGCACCCTAACGGAAAGAGGCAAAGGTTTATTTGTCCAAACTAAAGAAGGCGATGTTTTATTTGATCTAAGAACTGCAAAATCCAGAGTTTTTTTAGGGCACCAACATCCCCTATTTTGCAAGATTAACGAGGATGGTGAAGTAAAAATTCCAGGTAAGATAATTTATGAGCTCCCACAGGGCTTCAAAACTATTTCTGAAGAGGATATTCTACTTGGCCATTACAGTGACGTTATCGAAAATGAAAATATCATAGAAGAAGATTTGGAGCTTTTTAAAAGCACAGAATTTTTTTATTCGAATAAAGCTGAGCAAAGAATCTGGAAATCCAGTCAATTTAATTTCTACTTTCAAGCTGGCGAAGAAACAACAGGAGATGACTTTGCTCATCGCTATATCTATCACCTCAAAAGCTATTTAGAGCAATTTATTCTAGGATCAAATGGTAAATACGCAGCTGAAGAAAAATTGTTTCTAGACTTTGCAAGTCAACATGACGCAGTAAAAGCGAGGGGTCGCTATCTAATTCTAGATCAAAAATACTCTCCCAAGCTACAAGAGGCTGGCATAATCCATAGTCTTTTTGCTAATATAGCGGTATTAGCATATCCAGTCGCATGTCTTAAATCTGAAATTAAAAAAAGTTTTGAGATTATTGCCACAGTTTTGAAAGAGGAATAAGAGTGTTTGTTTTAAGAAGTGCAAGCTTAGCTGATTTAGATGATCTCTATGATCTGGCGGGTAAAGTATTTTTTATCAATCTTCCTCACGATAAAAATATTATAGAAAACAAACTCAAACAATCACTAGCTTCTTTCGAAGATCCAAGTGATGACCTTTCAGAAAATTATTATTTTTTTGTGCTTGAAGATCTAGAAGCCAATCGAGTTATCGGTGTCTCGATGATCCACGCTCAACATGGAACTGAAAAAGAGCCTCATTTTTACTTAAAGGTCTCTTCGGAACATAAATTCTCACAGACGATAAACACCGGCTTTGTGCATGGTACTTTGAAACTTGGACTCAACACTGACGGCCCGACTGAGATTGGCGGTTTGGTTGTAAGTCCAGAGTATCGTGGTAATCCTCATAAGCTAGGTAAGCAGATTTCGTTTGTGCGTTTTCTCTATATGGCAATTCATCCTGAAAGATTTAAAGATGAAATTCACTCAGAACTAATGCCACCGCTGGACGAAGACGGTAACTCTCCTCTATGGGAAGCCATCGGACGTAGGTTTATGAACATGGACTACGCTGATGCTGATTTACTTAGTAGAAACAACAAAGAGTTTATCCTCTCTCTTTATCCGGCCGAAAATATTTATATGACCCTTCTTCCCTATGAAGTGAGAAACGCGATTGGAAAGGTAGGCGCAGATACCGAACCAGTAAAAAATATGCTGGAGAAAATCGGCTTTAATTATATGAATGAAGTAGACCCGTTTGATGGGGGTCCTCACTATAGGTGTAAGCTTTCTGATATCAAGCTGGTGAAATCACATATAAAAGCTAAGCTATCTGAAAAGTTCTTAGAAAACGCTAAAAAGAAATACCTCGTGAGCTTTCCCTACAAGGATTTTCCTTTTTTCTCTGTCATGACAGAGCTTGAATTGATTGATGGTAAAATTCAGCTGCCTAAAGAGATTTTTGAGCGTTTTGAACTACAGGCTGGAACAGAGCTATTTGCGATTCCATTTTAATATTGCTTTTTATTAACTAGAATACCGCGCATATCGTTGCCTTTATTTTTATCTTCATCATCCTCATCAAATTCATCTTCTTGGATGTTTAAATCAACTGCGGCATTCGATTGATAAGTTTTTAGTGCAACTTGTGAAGTTATTCTTTGTTTTGAGCGCCTCATTTTCTCACGCTCTTTTAAAAGAAACACCGTCATCGAGTCTTCATTCGCCCTTTCTTTTCTTAGGCGTTCTTCTTCTTGGGCGCGAATTTGGGCTGCCGAGAGGATTCCGATATCTCCCAGAGCAGACTTTGCACCTTGCCTAGGCCTTTCTTGCTCTTGATGCAGTGAGGACTGTTGGCGGTATTCTTGTTTTAATTCTTCTTTTTTGGCTTCTCGGTACTCGTTAAGGGGCACAATCTTAGCTGGCTTATCCACATCAAAAGCTTCTTGTGGCTCTGACGGGGCTTGCTGCCTCTCACCCTTAGAATAGAACTGCTTGGAAGAGTCGTGAGGCAGCTCCTCACCAGTAGCGGTTTTAGCGCCCTCAACCCTCGCAACTGTATCCTCGACGATATATTCATCGATGGCATGCGGGCTTAAAAGCCTAAATATCGACATTACTTCTGATCCAATAGGTCCTAACATAAATTCTCCACCAAACTTATCGGGTATCCGAGTAAAATACTTAAGTAATTTTAGGATAATGTTCTGATTTCAGGCTATTAGGCAGAATTTTTTAGAAAAACTATTTACAGTAAGTTTTTTTGGATTTATAACTTTTTTTACTTTGGTTATTGGAATGTGGCGCAGTTGGTTAGCGCAGTAGACTGTTAATCTATTGGTCGTCGGTTCGAGTCCGACCATTCCAGCCATTTTTTAAGCCCTGTTTAACCCACAGGGCTTTTTTTTTGCCTAATATTTCCATGTTTTTTATTTCATGATTTTATCTAGAATTTTCTTTTGTTCTTGCTCACTCAGTTCGCGCCAAGAGTAGTCAGATGTTTCACCAAGAGTGTCTCGGGATTCGTAAATATTTTCGAAATAATATTGATAAGGCTTAGTGAATTCATTCAAATTTTCAAGAGCTTTATGGTGATCATACAAACGCTTTAAATCATTTTTTAGTTCTGGTGTAACTTCAGTTAGCTCGGCATATCTTTTAACTTGCTCTTCAAAAGGTAGTATTTCCTCAAACGCGAAAATTATCTCCACTGTTCTATTGGAATTTTCTCGAAAATATTTTTGTATATTTAAGTACTCTTCACTTTCAGATAAAGTTTTGGCAGCATTTGCCGCTTGCCGCCCCTTCAGTGAGAGCTCTTTTGCGAGTTTTAAATCCTCAGTCATTTCCTCTATTTTATATCTTTCTTCACATGATTCTTTTTGATTCTGGTCAAAATCCATGTAGCACCAATAGAGGCTATCTATTTCATTACAAGCTTCGTATTTTTCCCAAATTATTTGTTGTTCTTCATATTCTTCAGTATTTGAATAAGAATCATATATTTCGCTACAGAGCTCATTATTTTTCTCTCTTATTAGTTCTATCTGATCATAATATTTCTCATATTCTTCATAATAGCTATCAACTTGAGAGTTTAAGGCAATAGAACGATCAAAAATTTTTCTATCGATCCCAGAAGCTTCTAGATCTTTTTTAACCCATATCTCTTCCGCACTAAGTTTTCTTTTGATAAACATTTCATCAATTTCATTGAGATCTTCATTCTCATAAATTTTAGAACTCAGTGCGCTCTCAATTCTCTCGGGCAATAAGTTTGGCATATACGGGTTTCTTTTAGATGTCTCAAATAATTCACGAAAAAATGTGTGCTGCTCTCTTTGGGTAAGGTCATTATAAGAATTACCATTTTTAAATTTTTCATAAATCGATGTAAGTCTTTTAGAATCACGAACTTTTTCGAAATAATGATTTGAATCATAAAAATAAGTCCCATCTTCTCGCCCAAGGCATATGATACTCTTCCAATTGCTATCAGTCGCGGCATCAACCTTGGCCCTAATATATGGGTTAAACATGAGGGAATTTAGAATAAAGTCCATAGATTGATAGCCATATTGGGGATCCTCATAAAAATTCAAACCCATTCTCCAAGCCTGAACTCCTTCAGCAGCACCCATTAATTCGGTATAACCATTAAAGCGCTGAATCTTAAATTCGGGTTCGCTTCGTCCCCTAAAATTTGAACTCAACCTTTTTCTAATAAACTCATATCGAAGAGCATCTTTGATGGAACTACTTGCCGACTCGTTTTCTTGGTCAAACTTTACTCCAAGCTCTAAACAGCAGCTATTTTCATAGGGACTTGCTACCACTTTAGGTTCTCCACCACCATCTAGTGGCATACAAAATTTATCAGTTCCTGGCTCGAAGGAAATAGATTCATGAGTTAAATATTTTTGAATATTATTTTGAAGCTTCTTATTGCTAACAATTTCAGCATTTATTATGTATTTCGTACCATAAGATTCAAAAGCATTAGCCTCATGATTTGCCACTTGTTTTCCCTTACAGCCGATTGCATCTACCAAACCGATGGGGTCTAGATATAGGGAACCCATACTTGTTCCTTCCTCCATCAAAGTTAAGGCCATAATTAAATAAGGATCAGTATCCATAAGAAGTGCGCGTTCTATGGTGCTATCTAAGCTACTTTTTGCTATGGGATAACAATCTTTTCCGTTAACACTATTACAACCTGTCACATACATATAGTTTGTATGAAATGGATAGGAAGCAAGAAGATAATTATCCTCCCAAATATAATCATCAGGATTAAGTTTGGTCATTGTTTCTTGGCATGCCATAACTTCAGTAATTTTATTTTTAAAGCCAGCTATTTCTTTAAATAAAGGATTCTCTTCAATTAATTGTCCACTTTGCAACTTAAGCTTTTGGAGTTCATACTCAAAGAGTTCATAGGCTGCTTTAAAGTTTGATTTTGAGAAATCTGCAATTAGCTTTAATCTATCGATACAATCAGAGCCGCTATGACAAAGAGATTGAAAATACTCGGTTTGAGTTTTTTTATTCATCCTCAAAATATTATTAAAAGTATCCTCGGGACTATACTGATCGGCTCTTTTAATTTTGTGATCCTCACAAGTAAAGATCATCGGATAAGCAAAACTATTTTGCACTAAGATCCAGAGAAAAATTATTTGAGCTAGGATTTTCATCATCTAACTCTCACAAACTTCTTACGAGAGGAATTATAACGAAATTGAACTATCCCCTCTTTAAGGCTTAAGCGGATTTGACCACCTTGAAAAGGTCTTGAGGGCACGCCAGCTTTTACGTCTAAGCTTAGAGCTTCGCAGCCGAACCCGACATCAGTAAAAACTAAAACTTCACAGCCATGGCTACCACATGATTCTTCTGAAAAAATCAGTTTGTGCCTTCCTCTTTTTACTTTTACAAAATTTTGTAACTTAGATTCTTTGATAAATTTCTCAGCAGCATCAACCTGACAGATTGAAAAAGCCTGTTGTGAGAAAGATATGGACATAAATAAGAGAAAAATCTTCATGTTTTACTTTTCGGAACGAAATTCCAAAGCATTAGCGCTCCTTGATCTTTTTGCTCCAAATAAAAAAACTGAATTTAATTTTTAAATTACCGAGAAGATTAATACAGAAAGTGGGCTTTACTTGATTAAAATTATTGGTTTTTTATTATATTTATTAGTTTTCC
The DNA here is from genome assembly GCA_036336775.1 of Bdellovibrionota bacterium. Taxonomy (GTDB): domain Bacteria; phylum Bdellovibrionota; class Bacteriovoracia; order Bacteriovoracales; family Bacteriovoracaceae. The sequence continues at coordinate 37,655 of JAYZFM010000008.1, forward strand.
AAGCTTGGGCAGAGACCCCATTTGCGGGACTCATTATTGAGAGTCCAAATGAATCCATCTCACTTCGAGATGAAGCCAGCAAACAAGTTGTGACTTTTTCCAAAGGTGTAAAGCTCTTAGTTTTATCTAATAAAGAAGCAAGATTACTTCCGGACTACGATGATGAGCGCTACTACTACAAGGTGGCTAATCGTGATGGTTATGAAGGAAGAGTGTTTTCTCTCAATGATGGAACCTTTGATAAGGTGGCGCAAAAAGGTAAGTTTGGTAATTGGATGGCATCAAAATATATTGCTGAATATAAGGCCGCCTTTGATGCTAAGTATGCTCAGCCTAGCAAAAAAGCTCCAGAAGTTACCGCAAGTGTAGAGCTAGAATTTAATCGAGACTATAAGCTCAACAATGATGAGACACCAATTAGGGTTATAGATCCTGTCACGAAAAAGCCAAAGTATGTCGAGCCTGGAGCGGATTTTCATGTACTCAAATCTAGAGGTGAGACTTTTATTGTCATGCCACCTGATAAGACTAGGTATCAGCCCTATAATTTAAGTGATATCTCCAAAGTTTTCGCTAAAGGTGCAGTTGTGCCAGGTGAATTCGTCAAATATGATGAACCCGTTATTTCTAAGCGTGAACCCGCGGCTGGTAAAAGATCAACGTCGCCGAAGCCACCCAAGGCAGAAGCAGCAGATCAACAATTGAGTAAAAAAGCAGAGGTCACTCCAACAGTAGAAGATTCAGCATGGCTTGCGGAAAAAGGTCTAAATTTTGTAGATAGAATAGCCAATACCTTTAGATCAGAAGAGACAGCACCATCTTCTCCAGTAAATAACGAAAATGAAAAAGCTAATTGTGATATAGAAGGTAATCAAGTGGATGCCATTGGGAAACCAATTGCACCCGGCAAACTTCCTTATAAGAAATGCGATGCTGAAGATGACTATGTTGAGCCTGAATTGGCCAAGCTTTTATCTCCAGATGATTTCAAAGAAACGACTTTGCACGCTTGTATTCTTGCGGGTTTAAAATCAACTCCAAAAAACATGAGGGTGGCTCGTTGTGAGAATGGAGAAAAAGTGAGTTCGGATACTCCGGCGTGTGCTTCGCAAAACTATGTTGCCTTAATAGCTAAAGAGCTAAAACTGATGGCGGAATGTTTCAAGAATGTTGAAGTGAGTGAATTAGTTCCAATGGCCAATGTTGAATCGAAGTTTAATTTTAACGCTTATAATATGAACAAAATTTGGAAAAATGGACAAAGGGTTAACGTATTAAACGCTTCTAGTCTTTTGCAATCGACTCAGGTTTTAATTGACTCTCAAGAGCAAGCCTATATAAGTGACCCTAATTTTATTGATTTAAAAGATACTCCTTATTGTAAAGCTGCCATTAACGGCATTATAAACAGCCCCCTATCAGATGAGCGTAATGTATGCGAAAGAACTAGCCTTCCTAGTGGAATGCGAAAAAATCTTTATATTGCTACTGCTCAACATTCTTATCATAAAAGACTTTCCCAAGAGATACTTACTAATATCCAAGCTGAATACTTTGGAGACAGGCTCAATATTTTTAATGATGAAGAAAAAGAAAAAATTAGAATTTCTCTAGCAAAATTAATGCACAATCGTGGAATGGGATCGGTTGAGAAGATGATGAATATGTTTTTTTATGATCTATTTCATGGAGGCATGAGTGAGGCCCAAGGAAAAACACGACAAAACTATAAAGGCAGAACCGTTCGCCATGGCAATAGTCGAATTTATGAACTTTGGGGGAGACCTGGGTTCACAGCACCTATAGGTCATGAGGAATTTATTAAGTATTTCTCCTCATATGTATTCTACGAAAATAAAACTAAGTCTCATGGAAAAAATGTAGATGTTTCTTCTGACAAACTTGATGATGAAGGTGGAACTTATATTCACCAAATGTCTTGCCAAGAAGAGCTCTTAAACAAAAAAGCATCAAAGCTTTTAAAAAAGGATGTTATTTGTGGTCACGATCCCATTCCAGAAGAGAGAATGGAAAAAACTCAAGTTGAAGTTGGTTGGTATATAAATGTCTGCGACCGAGATAACAAGGGGATATCGTCCAAAAGGTTATGTACCTCCAAAGATCCATATAAAGCCAAAGATAGTGACGGCCAAAGAAGACTGAGTGATGCAATGATTCGCAAATATAGAGATTCTGAGCGCTATCTTAATCTTTGTGGAAGAGAGCAGATTAGAGGGATGGCCTCTAGACCACTTAAAGAGTTTTACACAGGAGATAGTGATTAAATGAAGTCTATAATATTTTTATTTTCTATAATTTTAATAACTAATGCTTCTGCTTTTGAACCAGACTTGGTTATAGAAAAACTTAAAAGAGAAGATAATCCAGCGGTAGTATTAAGCCAATTAAAGCAGCTTCAAAAAGATAATATCGCATATATAAAAAAGCTTCACAGCGAAAGAAGTTATGAGCCTGATCTTATGGCGTATTCCTTGACTCTCAAAGCACTTTTAAGACCAGTTAAAAAGGATATTGGGTGTCAGTATTATGTGGACGTTATTAAGGATAGCTTTAAAGCTGAATGGTTTGAGTTAGACAACCCAACTCACGATTTATGGCCGGTTATTCAAAAGATTTGTAAATAGCTGCCAGACATAAAATACTCGAAAACTTTACATTGAGCTGACAAATACAAGAGACAAGCGTGGCATACTAATCTTGTGAAAGTGATTAGCACCATTTTTTCATGTTTTTTCCTTATGTAGTTGAATCTCATATGGTAATTGTGGCCTCTGTATGTCTCCCGACATTCAGCCAGCAGAGGTCCAATACCATAGAGATTGCCCTTAAAGGTAAGTTGTCTTTAGAGACTGCATTTCATTTGCCGGCATCAAGTCGCCATTTTTCCCAGCAACAACAATACCCTTCTCAACAATTTCTTTAAATTTCTCTAGCTTGTTTAGTTTAATATAACATTTGGCCAGACCGAGGTAGGCGACAGAGTATTTTGCATCATTTGCGATCGCTTTTTCAAAGTGGTCAGCAGCTGTTAGATAGTCTGCTTTTTCAAAGAGAATTTCCCCTAGCCCATTATTGGCCATAGCATCTTCTGGGTCCATTTCTAATACTTGAATAAACATCCCTTCACGTCTTTGCCTATCTGCCTCTTTTTGCTTGCGAATTTCTTCTTCTTTTCTTTTACGATCAGCCTCGTCACCTAAAAGCTCAAAATTTAAAAGAGTCGCTTGAGACTTATAGTCTTCTGCTTTTTCTATCTCACCAAGTTTCATATGATAGAGAGACAGGTTCGTGTAGGCCATCATCGATTTTTGATTAATATCTTTAAGCTTTAACATAAGCTCTATGGCCTTTTCAAAGTCACCAAGTCTTCCATAAAGAACTCCAAGGCTTTCATAAGCATCTTCAAACTTGGGATCTAAATCGATTGCTTTTTGAAAATAAGATTTAGCTTTGTCATCTTCATTATTTTGAAACAATTCTATTGCTTCGTCATAAAGCTCTCTTGCAAGAGAAGTTTTTGAGGATTTTATATAGGGATAATAATAGATTTTGAAATCACCAAGCTTAGAATTATCAATTCGGTAATTTCTTAATAGTGAAATATAATGATAATGGAGTCCTTTTATTTCCACGTGAGAAATAATTGTACCCACTTTTTTGCCATCTAACTTTACTTCGCCAGAATGGGCGCTTTCACTTACTCCAAGTACTGGTTTGTAAGCTGCACCTCTTCTAGTATTGATCTTAGAAACTGTTTCCTGCCCGGGAAAACAACCTTTTTTATAATCAACACTAAGCTCATCAAAAAAAGTATTATTAATTAATTCCCCTGTTTTGGCCTGTACACCTAACTCTGGTACACCTGTTAAAACTCTCAGCTGAAGTAGTTCTTGGTCAGTGCCAACAATAGCGCGAGCTTCAAAGCTTATAGAGTCATTTTCGAAAAAATAATTTCCCTTAAAGTCTCCACAGGTATTTAAATTAAGAAATACATCGCGGTTTTCTACAGAAACTTCAAAGTCCTCTGATATATGAAATTTTTCAATTCTCTCTACCAACTCAGATAAATATTTATCTTCAACAAAAATAATTACAGTTTTTTCATCCACCAAAGCGTTTACAAAACTCGCGATAATCTTCCCACTTAAATCTAGGATCGAGTTGAAAGCGAATTGGGAAACAGCAAGGCTGTTCAAGCTGTTGGTCGTTTGAGAATTTAAATAATTTATAGCATCGTCACCTTGGAGCTTCACAACCTTATTAAAAAGTTTAAAGCTCCTTGGATTAAGACGAGTATCTTCTAAAAGAATGGACACAATTTAAACAGAAAAAGATTCACCACACCCACAAGTATTGGATGCGTTTGGATTTTCAAAAACAAAGCCTTTTCCATTAAGACCATCTTTGAAATCAAGGACAACACCTTTTAGATAGATTGATGATTTAGGATCAATAACAATCCTAATTCCATCTCTATCAATAATATTGTCTTTATCTTTCATCTCAGAAAATTCAATTTTATATTGAAGCCCTGAACATCCACCACCAACAACGGCCAACCTAAGACCTTTATCTAGACCCGGACTTTCTTGGGTAAAGATGGTTTTTATCTGCTCAAAAGCTTTCTCAGTAACAGTTACTATTTCAGACATAAAATCCTCCAATTGTGATTTTACCATATTTTATGCCGGTTTTAACCCCCTGTTTAACCGAATTTCAATGTGTTAGCAATATCGATTTACTTGATTTGATTTACAAATATAATAAATACAATGAGTTATGATAAAAAAAATCCATTAAATTTGTACCATTATGTGCACTGCCCCTATTGTATACGAGTAAGAATGGCCTTCGACTTCGCAAAGGTTCCTTACGTATCAAAAGTCGTGCCCTACAATGACGAAAAGACTCCTTTAGAGCTCTGTCAAAAAAAGATGCTTCCTATAGTTCAAGATGAACAGTCAGCTATCAATGAAAGTTTAGATATAATAAAAAAATACTGCGGAAATAAATTTGATTTTTCAAATATCACAGAACTAAACGCAGTTAACTCAATGGTCGAAGGACTTGGAAGCGAAATTCATTCTCTGGCGATGCCCTATTTCATTTGGACACCTGAATTCGATGAAGAATCGCGAAAGTATTTTCAAAATAAAAAAGAAGTGAAGCGCGGACCTTTTAAAGATTTAATGAAACGAAAAGAAGAGCTGATAGCCAAACTCAATCCAAAACTTCGTGAATTAGAACAAGAGCTCGAACCTTTTTACCAATCTAAAACGTTAAGGCTTGAAGATATAATGATTGCAGCCCACCTATGGGCACTATTTATTGTTCCTGAATTTCAATTTAGTGAAAAAATCTATTCTTATCTAATGCGGGTTAAAGCTGAAACCGGTTTTGAGTACCACAGGGATTATATGGAATAATATGGAAGTTCACTTCGTAGTCGCTCAAGAAGATGGTCGTTCAAAAAAATTTCGTTTAACAAACGAAGAGTACGTCGTCATAGGAAGATCCAAAACCATGTGTCAGGTCTTCATTGAAGATTCTATTTGCAGCTCTACTCATGCGAAGGTATCTGTAATTAATAATGCAATCTTTATTGAAGATCTAAACTCTAAAAATGGTGTTTTCCTCAATGGTGTCAAAATAATCAAACAAAGAATATATGTGGATGATAAGGTACGTTTTGGAAATAGTATTCTATTTATAAATCACTCAAGAATGGATCAAGAAAGTATATCTTATGCAACCTATACCGGTAAAGGTAGCCGAGAAGGAAACCTTACTCTTGAATTAGACCAAGTAAAATCATCCCCCCAAGCGATTAAGGCGATTCACAGAATGACCCAGCCAAAACCAAGTGACTCTGCCCCTCAAGAAAAACGAAGAGTAAGTGTAACTAATAAAACTAAAACTGTATTGGTTTCACAGGCTCAAATAAAAAACGCTATGCTTTGTGACATCTTCGCAGCTGTTCTAGTTTTTTGCCTTTGTAATTTTGTTTTCTACCATATGTTTACGGATGATTATATTGGCAGTGAAACCACTAGTGTTTTTATAAAAATGTTTAGGGGAAAAGCTATTCGCTACACAGTTGCAGCCGGCATTATTGGGTATTTATTTCATGCCATAAATAGAAAATTACCATCCGGATCGATAGGCAAAAAAATTGTAGGTATTAGCTAGGAACCCAAATCGTTTCATATTTACCCGCAAAATGATTACAATATCTCGCATAAACAAATAAAAAATCTGATAACCTATTCAAAAATTGGACTGCATTTTCCGGACAGCTTTGGGTATTCTCACCAAATTCAATTAACTTTCTCTCAAACTTTCGACATTCAGTTCGCAAAATATTAGTGTAGGCCGCAAGCTGGGTACCGCCAGGAAGAACAAAGTTTTTAAGCTTAACCAGTTTTTCATCCAGCCTATCAATATGTGATTCCATCGTCTCAATCGTTTCAATTTTAACATCCGGAAGTTTATACTTTTCCCAGAGACTGCTCTCGCAAGCGAGTTTTGAGCCGAGGTCAAAAAGAGTGGATTGAACTCTATCAAAAAACTCTGGTAAGCGTTCGAAGTCTTCTTCCGGCATAAGTGACCTCATATATCCGATATGAGAATTAAGTTCATCAACATCACCGTAAAGAGAAATTCTCATATTAGCTTTTGAAATTCGGGTTCCACTTACAAGTGAAGTTTCCCCCTTATCTCCCGTTCTAGTATAAACTTTAGATTTCTTACTCATTACATATTCCTACGGTAGCGCCCACCAATCTCAAACATTACATCGGTAATTTGTCCTAGTGAGCAGTACTGAGTACATTCGAGAAGCTGTTCGAAAATATTTCCATCTTTTAGAGCTACTTCGCGTAATTTATTCAATTGTTCCTCGGACTTATCTTTATGCTCTTCTTTGAAGGCGTTTAACCTATTTATCTGATCATCTTTTTCTTCATTACTTGAACGAGATAACTCAATTTCACGGTTAAGCTGTTCATCAATATTGTCTGAAATATAAGTATTAACACCAATAATTGGAAGCTCTCCGCTATCCTTTAGAGACTCATAATAAAGGCTTTCTTCTTGAATCTTAGAGCGCTGGTACATGCTTTCCATCGCTCCCATTACGCCGCCTTTTTCAGAGATTCTTTCAAACTCCTGAAGAACTGCCTCTTCTACGATTTCAGTTAACTCCTCAACGATATAGGCTCCTTGAAGTGGATTATCTGTTTTATTCATTCCAAATTCTCTATTGATAATCATTTGGATGGCCATAGCACGACGAACTGATTCTTTAGTCGGTGTAGTGATTGCTTCATCATATGCATTGGTATGAAGTGAGTTACAATTATCGCTTAATGCTAAGAAGGCTTGCAGAGTTGTTCTAATATCATTGAAGTCAATCTCCTGAGCATGAAGTGAGCGCCCAGAAGTCTGAATATGGTACTTTAATTTCTGTGATTTTTCGTTAGCACCATATTTATCGCGCATTGCTGTCGCCCAAATTTTTCTCGCGACCCTACCAATAACAGTATATTCAGGATCAAGACCATTACTAAAAAAGAATGATAAGTTCCCTGCAAACTCATCAATTTTCATCCCACGGCTTAAATAATACTCAACAAAAGTAAAACCATTCGACAAAGTAAATGCTAATTGAGAGATCGGATTCGCACCAGCTTCTGCAATATGATAACCAGAAATTGAAACTGCATAGTAGTTTTTAATATTATGCTGACAAAAGTATGATTGAATATCTCCCATTAATTTTAAAGAGAATTCCAATGAAAAGATACAAGTGTTTTGAGCTTGATCTTCTTTTAAAATATCAGCTTGTACAGTTCCTCTCACTTGCCTCATAACCTCCAGTCTCTTTTCAGGATCGTTACGGTCTTCTCCCTTAAGAACTTGGTTAATAGCAGTGTTCATGTACATGGCTAAAATAATTGGAGCTGGGCCATTAATTGTCATTGATACTGAAGTTTTCGGACTTGTCAGTTCAAACCCGCTGTAGAGATCTTGCATATCTTTTAAAGTTGCAATTGAAACTCCAGCTTCTCCAATTTTTCCATAAATATCTGGTCTCTTATCTGGGTCTTGTCCATAAAGGGTTACTGAATCAAATGCTGTCGAAAGTCTTTTCGCCTCATCGTTGGCTGACAGGTAGTGAAACCTTTCGTTCGTTCTAATTGGTCCACCTTCTCCAGCGAACATTCGTTTAGGATCTTCATCATTTCTTTTAAAAGGAAAGATACCAGCCGTATATGGAAAAAATCCTGGTAGGTTTTCGGAACGGATAAATCTTAATTTATCGGTCATGCTTTGATAAGAAGGTATACCTACTCTTGAAATTTCCTGATGTGAAAGCGAAGTGTATTTGGTTGGAACCTTAAATTCCTTATCGCGTACATGGTAAACAAATTCACCGTCTCTGTACTGAGATACGATGTCTTCAAATTGTGCAATTTTTGCTAGATTTTTTTCGCCGATTTTTTCAGCGTATTCTTTTTGAAGCTTTGTAAGCTCATTTTTTGCCTCAGCACTTTGAACCAGTTCAAGAGAATTTGTACAAGACTCATAAGCTTTTACAAGTTGGCATAAATCTTTGGTTCTTTGATTATAGGATCTTACAGCATCAGAGATTTCACTTAGGTACTGAATTTGCTTTGCAGGGATGATCGCTGGTTTTTCAGCTGGCTCTTTTTCTGCTTCTAAAATGGTGAGCTCTTCTGTTGGTTCAAATTTAAACTGAAGTGCTAAATCTTTAAAAAGCGCATTCACACCTTTATCATTAAATTTTGAAGCCATTGTTCCATAAATTGGCAGCTCAAAATCCTCAGGTGAACCGGGATGGTTTGCAAAAAGTTTATGGTTTCTTCTGTATTGCTTCCTAACATCGCGCAGAGAATCTTCAGATCTTGGTTTTTCAAATTTATTGATTACGATAAAGTCAGCCACCTCTAACATTTCAATTTTTTCTAACTGAGTTTGAGCTCCATACTCTGGCGTCATAACATAGATACACTTATCGGCAACAGTTGTGATTTCATCACTGGCTTGACCAATACCAGAAGTCTCAACGATCACAAGGTCATAGTCTTGAGTCCTCATGAAATTAACAACTTTTTGAATTTGAGGTGAAAGTTCTGTTTTTGAATTTCTAGTCGCAAGTGAGCGGACGTAGATATTGTCGTAAACCGCAGAACCTAGACGAATCCTATCACCAAGTAATGCACCTTGAGTTTTTTTCTTCGTTGGATCGACACTAATTAAGGCAACTTTTTGATTAGGATAATATCTATAAAATCTCAGTAATAGCTCATCAATTAGAGATGACTTTCCGGCACCACCAGTTCCTGTAATACCTAGCACTGGTACTTCTTTTTTTGGCTTAACTTCAAATGGAAGCTCGCCATTGTCTTCAATATAAGTAATCACTTTTGAGACTTCATAGTCATTGAGAGATCTATTTTTCAGCTCACTAAAATTTGTCTCACCAATGGTGGAGTGAGTGGCCCTTTTGATCATGTCATCAATGATGCCTTCAAGACCAAGCTTCATACCATCTTGCGGATGATAAAGTTTTGTAATTCCATATTCTTCAAGTTCTCTAATCTCTGGAGGAGTGATTACACCACCACCGCCACCAAAGACTCGAATATTATGAGCACCAGCTTCATTCAATAGATCTCGAACATACTTAAAATACTCCATATGTCCGCCCTGATATGAACTAATTGCTACTGCATTGGCATCTTCATTAAGTGCCGCATCCACGACTTCTTTTGCTGATCTATTGTGCCCAAGATGAATAACTTCAACACCCTTAGACTGCAAAAGCCTTCTCATAATATTAATTGAAACATCGTGGCCGTCGAATAGTGATGCAGCCGTTACAAAACGAATCTTATTTTCCATTAGTGTATCCTCTTAAAATAACTAAAAAGTATTACCACAAATGAAATTCTTGATCAAAAAACGGTGGCTAGATTCGCTTTAATTCAACACGTTTGCGCAGCATCATGGCGGCTATAACAGTAATCAGCCCAATTAGGCTTATTATTTGTGAAGTTGAGAGTCCAAACCAAAAAATTCCACGGATTTTGTCTCCCCGAATAAACTCCAGAAAAAAGCGGGAAACAAAATAAAGGCTCAAATATGGTAAAAAAATTGATTTACGGTTTTGAAACCTTTTGCGAAGAAAGAGAAATATACCAACAAGGATGGAAGCTTCATATAATTGCACAGGATGTCTAAAGCCACCATGCATATGAACACTCCAAGGAAGTTCGCAAAATGTACCGTAGCAACAACCTGCAAAAAAACATGCTACTCTTCCCAAACTATGCCCAAGTGTAAGTGGAAGTAGCATAAATTCATAATCGCTAATTTTTTGATTCTTAAAGAATTTATGTAACAAAATGACTGAAAGACCTCCAATAAGTCCTCCCAGAAATACAAAACCACCACCAAGCCAAAAGTTTGAGGCCTGAGCAATTTGTTTTGCTTGGACTTCGTCCAAGGTGATTAAGAACAGAACTTTTGCTCCCAACCACGAAAAAATAAAGAGGGATAGAAACAGAAGATTAAAGTTTTTTAATTTTGTATTTAAGGCCCGTGAGTATTCGAAGCCTACCGCCCAGATAAGGCCTAAAATCAGAGGATAGGTATAAAACGTCTCCCCTAATATTTGAAATTTAGGCCACATTTTCGCTTTTTTTCTTTTTTATAAATTTTGCAAATATTGTTTCGTAAGCTATTAGCACAGCACCAACTGAGACCGCAGCATCTGCAATATTAAAAATAGCAAATTCCCAAGACGGTAGAAAGCCAATCCCATTGCTGTAGGTTGATATAAAATCCACAACATAATCAAGGCGAATCCTATCTATAATATTACCAATTGCGCCTCCTAAAATAAGGGCAAACGCAACCGCTAAGACTTTATTTTGAGAAGCTTCTTTATACATCTCTCTCGCAACCCAAATACATATTCCTATGGGTAAAATTTTAAAAAGTAACTTTCTCTCTTCAATTCCAAGATTAGAACCAATACTAAAGGCTATTCCGGTATTTCTGGTATGATAAAAATCTAAAAAACCTGGTATTATATTTATCCTGTCGTAGAGCTTCATAAATTCAACAACTGCAAGTTTAGAAAGCTGATCTATAACAACAACTGCAATTACAAGAATTAGATAAGGTATTATCTTTTTCATCTAGTAAAAATCTTTTGGATTGATTTCGTATTTTTCAATCTTTCTTAGTAGAGTCTTCTTAGGAATATTAGCATTCAACGCAGTTTGATTAATCTTTCCTTTATTAAGCCTCAAGGCTTGAACAATAAACTCTTCCTCAAATTGATCCTTAGCTTGTTGAAAGTCTAATTTAATTTCCCCACCTTCTTTGGTTGCAAAATTAAATTGATATTCATCACTAACATTTTCAGACTTGTCACGATCAAGAACTGAATCTTTGATTCCTTTAAAATCAATAATTGTGTCTTGTGTATCTACCGTCTCAACAATATCCTGATTGGTTATTTTTCCCGGAAGCGAACTTAGAGTAATTTGATCACTTGATTCCATAATGAAAGAGTGTTCAATTGTATTTCGAAGCTCTCGAATATTCCCTGGCCATGCATAGTTTTGCATCGCTTGCATTGCATCTGTAGCTGCACCTTTCACTTCAAGGCCATGGATATTATTAAAATAATTTACGTAGTAATTCACAAGATGTGGGATATCTGTTTTTCTATCCCTTAATGGTGGAAGATAAACTGGAAGTACATTTAATCTATAAAATAAATCTTCTCTAAAACGACCGTCTTTGATCATATCTTCAAATGGCTGGTGAGAAGCAGCAATGATTCTTACGTCCGCATTTATTTCTCTGTTTGAACCAACAGGTGTAAACTTCTTTTCTTGTAAAACTCTTAAAAGCTTTACCTGCATCTGAGGAGAAATATCTCCGATTTCATCTAAAAAGAGTGTTCCACCATCAGCAAACTGAAACTTCCCAATTTTTCTTGCATCCGCTCCAGTAAAGGCTCCTTTCTCATGCCCAAAAAGTTCAGACTCAATTAGGTTTTCTGAGATTGCCCCACAGTTTACGGCCACAAATTTATTATCTTTTCTAGGTCCGTTGAAATGAATTGCCTTCGCGACAAGTTCCTTACCTGTACCTGACTCCCCTCTTATTAGAACAGGAGTATTAACTTTAGCTAGTTTTGAAATAACATCAAAAACCTTTTGCATAGAATTTGATTCACCAACAAACTTATCATCACCGTCATTTCCAAGAGAAAGAGTTGGGGCACTAAATGCAGTGGTCTCAACCATAGACCTAGCTTTTAATGCTCTTTTAATTAAGGCGACTAAATTCTCTGTTGTGATTGGTTTTTCAAGGTAATTGAAAGCTCCTTCTTTTACCGCTCTAACCGCATCAGAAACATTTGAGTAAGCAGTTAGTATTAAAACGATAATTGAAGAGTCATGCTTTTTAATTTCAGTAAGAGCTTCAAGACCATCCATTTCAGGCATGTTTACGTCCATTACGACGAGGTCGTACTTCTCTCTGTAAACAGCACTTACAGCTTCTTTACCATTGTCAGCAACATCGACTTTGAAATGGTGATACTCTAGAGCTTGCTTAACTGACTGCTGAAGAACTTTATCATCATCAACTACTAAAACCTTATGCATAATAACCTCTTATATATTCCTATTCATTTTTTAACTGAATTAAAAACGCTGTCCCTTCACCTATCTCAGAGGTAACAGAAATCTTACCCTGATGAAGTTCGATAAAATATTTTACCAAATAAAGGCCTAGACCTGAACCTTTAATCTTATGACTCTCATCGTCTTTTACCCGATAAAACTTCTCAAAAATATTCTCTAAATCTTCCTTAGCGATACCTTTTCCATTATCTTTGATCTCAATATATACCCATTCTTCATCATCCCAGGTATTAACCCAGATTTGACTACCAATCCCGGCATATTTAATTGAGTTACCCACAATATTGGCGAAAACCCTGTTGATAAGCACTGTATCGATTTGAATGGGATAAAGTGGAGCCAATTCAGTCTCTATTTTCATCTGATTATGGGTAGCTTCAAACTTCAATTTATCAACCGTTGTTTCAAGTAACTGATTCACATCTTTACTCTCAAGTCTAAGGGAAAGCTCTTGAGATTCGATTTTGGTTAAGTCTAAAATAGAAGTGATGAAGTTATTTAATTCCTGAGTGGAGTTAATTATATTGCCCAATAGCTCATCTTGCTTACTTGTATTTTCGTATTGAACCTTCAAAATATCTGCAATTCCAGCGATTTTAGCCACAGGAGTCTTTAAGTCATGACTCATAAGCGAGATAAAGTTTGCTTTTAGCTTATCAACTTTCTTAAGCATCTTAGATTCTTCCTGAATGGCATAACGGGTTTGGTACTCTCCGATGGCCCTAAAAGGAACCCAAATATAATAAACGACAAAAACAGATAAAGTTAGATGAGAGACTTTTATCCAAACACCAAAAAGAATGAAACTTAAATAGGTGATCAAAAAAATCGAGACCATAATCATCATAGTTATCGCCAAACCTTTTGCTGGCTGAACTCTTGATATAACAAAGGAAAGAAAAATCGCGATCAAAACAGCGATGACATCCGTAATCCAATCGGGTAACTGAAAAATTGTTTTTTTATTTATGAGCGCTTCTATAATTTGAGCATGTACATTTAACTTAGGAGCTTTTGCATCTTCTTTTCCAAAAGGAGTAAAAATAAAGTCACCCGAATTAGATAAATAACTTGATCCGATGAGGACTATTTTGTTCTTAAAAAAACCTCGGGGATAATTTCCTACAACAACTTTGTGAAATGGAATCGTCTCTAAAGGCTTAATAATTGTTGGGTCTTTTGCGTACCTAAACATCGCGAAGGTTGCATCGGATTCTCGATCGTAATACGAACCGGTAAAGCTTTTTGAATCATAGGAGATGTTTCGCTTCTTTTGAAGAAAGCTATTTGCCATCCATAAATGAAATGAATCTTCTCCCGAAATGTTTAAGATGGCGCGTCGAGTGACATAATCTTGAGCGAAAACTGTTCCATCTTTATTTAAGATTGCTAGCGAGTAACCAAGATCACGCAAGTTCGCTGGAGGAATTTGCTCACCCCAAGCATCCTTATCTGTACCTATACGAAATAAACCACCATCATTTCTAAAATCAATAATCTTTTTTCGAAGCTTTTTTAGATACTCTTCGTCTAGGTCACTTTCTGGTTCTAAAAAAGGAACTAAATAACCAATTCCAAGTGGCTTATCATCTAATAGTTTATCTAAGAAACGATTGTGAGTGGCATAAGTATAAGGATACACCTCTCCCAAAAATTGATCTGATTGTTCATCCATAACAATCGAGACGATTTGATCATCAGAATGATTGAAAACATCTCCTCTGACCCATAGGTCATAAAAAATGGCGTCCAAAGAGTGAAACGAGTACTGGATGAGAATTAAGATAAATATTAAAGTGAAAAAAAGCGGATAGAAATTGTTATACTCCAGCTTTTTCAATTTTGTGATTGTGTTTTTTAAATCAATTTTTTTCAAAGTAACAATTCTCTAAAACAGGGTAACTTTCTAAGTGTTCAACTATAAGATTTTTAACCGAAAAATTGTCTTTAAAATGATCGACTAGAAGTTGATCAAAGGTGTAGCTCTCTTTTTTTGAGCGGTTCACAACTGCTTGCAATGCCAAGCTCGCGTCAATCCTTTTTGTCTTTTTAGAAACTAAATCAAAAAGAAAAAATACCGGCCTAAAGAGCCCCATGAGAAAAAGGCTAAAAACTCTAAAAAAAACATTCTCTTTTTTAATTAATAAACCACCGTTTCGATGAATTGAGAAAATGAGTGAGATTCCAACGACGACAAGAAGTATTCCTTCAATGATATGTGAAGAATACATTTCATATTCTCTGACTGCGAGTGCACATAAAGATATATATAATAGACTGGCCAGAATTAGTGCATTTCTAACAAGCCAATAAATCGTTATATAAATAGAGGAACTAAGACCCATGACTTTTGTCTGAATTAAGGGGTTACCCATTTTTCTGAACTTAAATAGGTAATTAACCAGTGCTTCTAGTTGATCACTACTGAGCTGCTTAAGTAAGCCTCTCTCTAAGACTATCGACCAAGTACCTCTAGATTCAGATACAAAACAATTTCCTTGTCTTCCACTATAAATATAGACCTTAGGTTCTGATTGACCTGTTTTGTAAACTTCATTTTTAATTCTCTGAAATAATTCCTGTCTGTCGGTATCTATAACCTCTCTAGCATTGAGATAAATCAACACGATCTTATCGCTATAGGCATAGAACAAAGACCAGATGACAGCGCAGCCCAGCAAAGCAAAATTCAATGCTCTCCCTTCAAAAAGCATAAATGCCACAGCGCAAAACAGACTAAGTCCAAAAATATAAAGGAGACCTGAAAGTAAATACTTCATATTTCCATATCTTACGCTATTTTTCACTTATCTCCTACCTCTAGGTATTTTTGTCATATTTACAAGGTGGCACCAATAGCCTCGACATTCACTTAGATTTGCGTTAAAAGACTCAGACTTCAGCTGCACGAAAGGGAACAAATTGGACCAAGATGAATTGGAATTACTCCTTGAAGCCCGCGCGCACTTATCCAGAGGGGACGGCTCTGGTAAGGATGACGAACTCATCTGCGAATGCGAATGTGTCAGTTTAGGTGAAATTAGGGGTTTTGCAAAAGATCATCAAATCAGTTTGGAAACACTAAAAGAGCATTTTAACCTGGGGGCGGGTTGCTCAAGCTGTGTAAAGAACTACGACTTTTGGAAAACAAAAATTTAGGGTAAGTGTATTTTTAGGAGAAATTATGGGATTTGATAGGCTACTTTTCGGTACCGCTGGTGTACCAAACTGCACAGTAAAAAAGAATAATCCAGTAGAGGGTGTTCAAAAGATACACGAACTAGGCTTAGATTGTATGCAACTTGAGTTCGCTCATGGTGTAAGAATGAAAGAAGAAGTTTCTTCAGCATTACGTAAAGCATCTTATGAGTTAGGTGTTCCCCTTACTTCACACGGCCCTTATTACATTAACTTAAATGCTCGTGAGCAAGATAAAATCGATTCTTCAGTTGAAAGGATCATCCAAACAGCTAAGATCTCTGATCTTTGTGGTGCGGAATCTATGACTTTTCACGCAGCTTTCTATATGAAAGATTCTCCATACGATGTTTTTGATCTTGTTGAAAAATCTATGAACGTTATTGAAGAAAGACTTTCTAGACTTGATATTGAAATTGAGCTTAGACCTGAACTTACAGGAAAAACTTCTCAATTTGGTTCTCTTGAAGAATTAATCACACTTACTAAAAATGTAATGAGTGTTAAACCTTGTATCGACTTCTCTCACCTCTATGCTAGAACAGGTGAATATAATTCTTACCAAGAAATGGTTGATGTACTTGATAAATTAGAAACAGAACTAGGTGCGGATGCCCTTAGTAATATGCACATCCATGTTTCAGGAATCAGCTCTAACTCAAAAGGTGACTTAAAGCACCTTAACCTTGAGAAATCTGACTTTAACTGGAAGGCAATGCTTGAAGCCCTTAAAGCTAAGAACTGTAAAGGCTATATCATCTCCAACTCACCTAACCTTGAGGTGGATGCCAAGATGCTTAAAGACTATTATATAGCACTATAAAAAAAGCCCTCGTAAGAGGGCTTTTTTATTTCTCATTTTTCAGCATATCACTTAATTTTCTAATGGCAGTAGACTCTTGATCCTGAGCCTGGGGAGTTGAAGATCCTTTGATCCTATATCCCAACTCCTGTAATAGATGATCGGCAACAGCAACCGAATTAAAGATTAAACTTCCACGCTTTCTCACATCAGTGATATACGCTGAATCAACTTTATCAAGAAGGACCGGTAAAATTTCTTTCGCCGCCTCAAATTTTTTATCAAGGTATTCTTTTTCTTTAATTTCGCAAAGTCTTGCCATTATCTAATACTCCGTAACTGTTATTCTAGATTAACAGAAACTGGATTTCAGTAAACTGAAAAAAATATTATGAACCACTTGCTCCATAGTTTGGAAGTACCCGCGCCGACGGGTCAAGTACATCACAGTTCTTCCACTCTTTATTAGGCATCCAAAAGTCATCAACTAGATATGATTTCCCGGGATAAAATTCTTCAAATAGCTCTCTAAATAATAGCGATTCACAAGTAAATGGTGTCGCATGTTTAAATTTTAATTTAGCATCCTTTACTTCAGACTCTGAGTAAATTTCAGCAGCATAAGCTTTGATATAATCTACCATTGAATGTCCAACGGCATCACTAAATGCGGCTTTTTCCCGGTAAAGAATCGAATGCGGTAGATAATCACCTTGTTCAAAAGCCTTTCTTAGAAGGTATTTACCATGTCCTGAAAAATTCATTTTCTTTTCAGGATCAATACTCATTACATATTGTACAAATTCAGTATCACTGAATGGAACTCGAGCCTCGAGCGAATTTCCAGCAATACAACGATCGGCTCTTAGGACATCATACATATATAATTCACGAACTCGCTTGGCAGCTTCTTGTTGAAAAGCCTCGGGAGTAGGAGCGAAGTCCGTATACTTATAACCAAAAATCTCATCACTCACTTCACCAGTCATAAGGACTTTAATATCCGTCTTTTCTCTTATGTATTTACATACTAAATACATTCCAATGCTGGCCCTTACCGTAGTGATGTCATAAGTTTCGAGTTGTTTTACCACTTCTTTAATATGCGACAGTACATCAACTTTGTTGATAATAACTTCTGTATGATCCGAACCAATATATTCTGCGACCTCTTTAGCGTATTTGAGGTCAATAGCATCTTCACTCATTCCGATAGAAAAAGTTTTAATTGGCTTATCAGAATGCTTCTGCGCGATTGCACAAACGAGTGAAGAATCAAGTCCTCCACTTAAGAGAAATCCAACAGGAGCGTCGGCATTTAAGCGCTTAACAACTGCATCAGTTAAGAGCGTGTTTATCTTTGAGTAAACTGTTTCAAGATCATCATCTACATATTCGGAAACATAAGTCACATCGATATAGGAAAGAATTTTTCCGGAATGTAGATAGTGCCCCGGAGGAAAAGCTTTAATGTCGGAGCAATAAGATTGAAGAGCTTTCACTTCGCTGGCCAGTGCAATTTTTCCAGCTTCAGTATATCCATAAAATAAAGGCCTAATCCCGATAGGATCTCTTGCAGCAAATACTTCATCTTTTTTTGAGTCATAAATAACGAAGGCAAATTCTCCATCAATCTTTTTCAAAAGCTCAGGAACTCCTTCTTTTTCAAACATTGGAATAAGAACCTCACAATCACTTCCAGATTGGTAAGAAAAACTAAATTCCTGCTTTAAAGCTTTGTAGTTGTAAATTTCACCGTTACATAAATAGTATTTTCCATCATGAACGAAAGGTTGGTCACCCGAATGAGAAAGATCCATTATCGCAAGTCTAGAAAAGCCCAAAAATGAGTCTTCTGTGATTACTTTTTGAACATCATCTGGTCCCCTATGGAAAATAGACGCCAGCGCCTGATCAAATTTCTTCTCATCTAAACTTTTATCATTTACAAATACAAATCCACACATAGATTCCTCCGACTAAAAGATTATCGTAATTTGAGGCAAAATATTCAATATCTAATACTTAACTTGCTTTATTTTTGCGAAATCGATATAAAATTGATGGTTTTAATAATAAAGCCTCAAAAGACCGGGTAAAATATGGGCGAGAAATATCAAATTGATAGTACAGATAGGCAAATTTTGAACTTTTTGTTGGCAGATGCTCGTATGCCCTACCTCGAAATTGCTAGAAAGCTCATTGTATCTGGAGGAACTGTTCACCAGCGCATCGAGCGACTTAAGCAAGCGGGCATTATATGTGGAAGTTCTATTAACCTAAGCTACAAGGCATTAGGCTTCGATGTACAAGTCTTTTTAGGCGTTCATCTTACCAGTTCAAAAGAGCTTCAAAACGTTATCGAACAACTTAAAGCATTACCAGAAGTAGTAGAAGCCCATTACACAAAGGGAAACTACGCTCTTCTTCTCAAGGTAATGACAAAGAACATCGGTGATTTTCATCAATTTTTGGCCCATAAAATTCAATCTATTGAGGCGGTTCAAGCTACCGAGTCATTTATTAGTCTTGATCAACCCATCCAAAAAACTGTCAGTTTGTAACCAGGTGTCGGACTTTTTAACACCGGCCATTGAAGTTTCAAGGACTTAAGTTTTAGTTAAGCTGGCCTTTAGCTTGCAACATAATTGTCGGACATCATGAATGAGGAGACCATTATGAAAAAACTTATCTTAGGACTTTTAATCACCTCTACTACAACGGTATTTGCTGCAACCTCAGGTAATATCAATTTATCTGGTACTATCGATCCTGTTTTGAGTATTTCTCTATCTTCTTCAAGCTACAATACTTTAGATCTTGAAAATGGAGGAGATACTTCGATTGCCACTGCAACTGAACAATGTAACGACCTCGATGGATACAAAGTTTTTGGCTATTCCACTAATGGATCAGAACTACGGTTAGATGGAACCAATACCACTCATAAAACAAGCTATACTGTTAAATATGATGGCGCTAATTCAGGCGTAAGCCTAGGTGCCGGAGTTGCAAACCGAGTTCAGCTTAAAGATAGTGGTGTTCTTTCAGGGCTGACTAGTGACACCAGTGATTTAACAGTGAACGTCACTGGTAACTCTAATTTACCAGCAGGTACTTATTCAGATGTAATTACTCTACAAATTCAAGCCAATTAAGAATATTTAACTCTCTCTATTAGAAGCACCCTGATTGGCCGGGGTGCTTTTTTGCTCTCTACACTCCCCAGGCCCTTTTGGGTAAAATATAAGAGTGATTAAGTCGCTATTCCAAATGCTTATTTTAGGAGTTATCAGCTCTTCCATTTTTGCTTTTCCAAATAACTGGGAAGATGTGACTCCCGTTTTAATTGCTCCTATTATTCTGGAAGGTTCAAACCTTGGTGAGGTATGGATTAATCCAACTCCCCCTGTCTATATTGACCGAACAACAAGTCTTGAAATATTGAAAGAGATTATAACCGACGACGTTACCAAGAAGCTTGCATCTCAAAATACAGCTAAGAGCTATTTGACTATAGATGACTTTAAACGCGTTGGGATTAATCTCTTTTTTAATCCACGTGAACTGGAACTTGAATTAAGGCTCGACTCAAAGTTCTTGAAATCTCAGACTATCAATTTAAAAAACAAAAACTCATACTCTCAAGTTCATCCTGAAAAATTTAGCGCATACCTCAACTGGGATGTTTCGCAATTTGAGTCAAAAAACTCAGACGACTACCAGACAATTTACAATGTCTTAAACCTTAATATGAAAGGTCTCGTATTCAACAGTGGGGGGTTTTATAACTCCTCTACTGATTCTAAAAAGTATAGAAGGGAGTACTCAAGGTTAATTTATGATGTCGAGTCCGCCAGGTTAAGACTTATTGGCGGGGATATAAATTATCGTGTTCAGGGTATTCAAGAATACAAGGCCGGTGCAGGTGTTTCCTTCCAAAATGAATTTTCTATTCAACCAGAGCTTCTTAACAGACGCTATAATGACTATGAAATCGAATTACAAAAACCATCGAAAGTTGAGATCTTCATTAATAAAGCACGAGTTTACACCTCTATGCATCCAGCTGGGATTCTAAATTTACGAGAGCTTCCATTAATCCTTGGAATGAACGCCGTTGAAATTTTTATCACTGATCGAAATGGAAGAAGAGAAGTCATAAACTTTAACAGTAGTTTTCATCAAAATGTGCTACCGCATGGAATTTCAGATTATTCTCTAAACTATTTCTCACCCAGTCAGTATAATGAGGAAGACCTTCTAGAGTATGAAGCTGAAGAAAAATATTTTTCCGGCTATTATCGCTACGGTCTAACTCCTCAAATGACAGTAGAAGCTAACTATCAAAATTTTGGAGATTATAAACTTTCTGGACTTGGACAGTCTTATTCTTTCACGGATGTTCTTCTGGAGCTTAGAGCTGAACAAAGTTGTAAAGCTGGTTGTGCGAACTCAAGCTTTTTAGGAATTCAGTCGCAAGCTTCAAGCCAGTTTAGGAATTTTTATTTTCAGGCTTCACTCAGAAATTTCGAGAAAGATTTTAACTTTTCCAACTCTACTCAAACGATTCAGAACAAATACAATTTAAACTCTGTTTATGTTGTAAATCCAATCTCTTCAATTGGGCTGGGATATGAAAAAGCTGAACAGTTTTCGGAAGCTGACCAAGAGTATCTTACTTCAGAATATACCCACAGGTTTAACGGTCATATTAGCCTTTCACTAAGAGCGCGATCTGAATTGATTGCACGAGAAGAAAATACCGTTCTTTTGACATTAAACTGGAATGAAAATAATGGACAAATATCTGGCTTTCATACTTATGATCACGAATCCAATAATTATACCAATCAGGTAAATTTCAATAAGAATATCTCAAATAATCAAACTTACCTTTCAGCCAATAGGGACAAATTTGATGACGTTGAGTCCACTAGACTTTTTGGGGAGCTAGACACCAGAGTTGGGGCCGTAAGACTATCTCACGTTAGTCAAAACGATAATTATCAAAACCAATACAACTTGCGCTTTAGTATGCTGGCTTCAAACAACTATATTGGGATCGGTCGGTATGTGAATAACTCTTTTCTAGTTGTCGAATCTGACTCGGAATCTAATATATCTGTTAAGAATGAATTTCAGACTGGGGTAAACAAAGATCATTCCTTGGTCATCACGGACTTAACTCCTTATAGAAACAATACTTTTGAACTTGATATTAATGAGCTTTCTTTTGACGAAAGCATTGAACAGACCCAGCTCAATATTAAGCCAAGTTATCTATCTGGGGTTTATTATAAAATTCAAACCTCAAAAAATAGGTCAATCGTTTTTAAACTACTTGCCGATGACCCATTGATTATATCTTACAACCAAGGGGTTTTAAGAAACCTTTCAACTAATAGAGAGCATAAGTTTTTCACAGGTAAAACAGGTAAAGTCTTTTTAGAAGATATAGCACCAGGAACTTATCAACTTGAACTAATCAATTCAAACAAAACAAAACTCATCGATATACCTGATAGACCTGGATACTTCGACTTAGGGAGAATTAACCTTGATTAAAATAATAGCACTATTTCTTTTTTCTTTTCAGGCCTTTGCCTACTGCCCTTCCATTGATATTGAAAATCTTCCGCCAAGTTTTGATTTTGCAAATGACCTAACGCCTAGGTTTAGTTTCAGAGTCACAAGAGATAATCGAAGTGAAAGCTGTATTTTTGCCATTGGTATAGATAAGGGAGGTGCAGCAAATTACAATAGGCAACTGTCTGGTGCTTCAGGTATTTTGAACTACAATCTTTCGCCAGAAGCTTCAATCAACAATATTTTTAAAGATGTGAATGATCGTACCAATAATAACGAAATTATATTTGGAGAATTTCGATCAAACAGGGGTAACTCATCACAAAACACTCGCTTTTATGGACAGCTAACTCTTCCAAACAACGCTACTGGGGGGTATTATACAGATACAGTTAATGTGAAAGTTTATGAATTATTTTTCGGTTTCTTTTATTTACTTAGACAAACCAAGCCCCTAACCCTTTATTATCAAGTTCCAGAACAAATTGCCTTGTCCATTGTTAACCGCGGAGCTAGTTTCGATTCAAACTCAACGAGCCGATCTCTAAATTTTGGCAGTCTTTCTTCTGGTGCGACCAGAGGTGTTGATGTCGTGATCCAAACTTCTGCTGGTTATAGTTTAAATGTATCCTCACAAAACAATGGCAAAATGAAGCATAGTCAGATCAATTCCTTTGTCGATTATTCTCTTAGAGCCAACGGACAAACCGTAAATCTTGATGGCTCTAGTAGCTCGCCTAGAACCATACAAACAGGAACAGGAGGACATCCGGGCGATGGTTTTCGTTTTGAATTGGACTTTGAAATAGGTGCTGTTAATACTCAACCGGCTGGAAATTATAATGACTTAATTACGGTTACCGTAACAACTAATCTTTAATCAGGCTAATTTCAACCTTTCCATCTTCGAATTTTTTTTCTTTAAAAGGAATGATGAGCTCTCTTTTATTTCCAGGAAGTAAATTGATAGAGCTCCATTTTTTATATTGTTTATCTTTGAGATTCAATTTTTTCTTCAGAGCTTTCTGGTTAATGCTTAAGTCATAATTATGAAGAAGATCATGCTTTTTACCTGAGTTTTCTAAATTTATATGAAGCTTATTATTTAAAACATATGCCTTATTAACTTTAATCTTAGGCGAAACATTTTTCGGAGTGACATAGAGAGACGCGATATATTCAAGCACGACTTTTAGTTGAACTCCATCGTTTATGGCACCAGGGACTTGGCGAACGATCATTCGGTAAGGGACTTCTTTATCAACTTCTTTACCAATATAGGACACTCGAATGACTTGCGATTTTCCAGCAGCAACCTCAAACAAAGGTGGATAAATCATGAAGTCTTCAGACTCAGCTCTTTTTTCATTCCCATCTTTATCAATAGATCTGGTATAAGTGGCCGCCTCAATTTTTATCGCCTCTTTATTAGTATTAATCACTCGAAAAGATTTTGTTCTC
The DNA here is from genome assembly GCA_036336775.1 of Bdellovibrionota bacterium. Classification (GTDB taxonomy): domain Bacteria; phylum Bdellovibrionota; class Bacteriovoracia; order Bacteriovoracales; family Bacteriovoracaceae. Next base: position 61,478 of record JAYZFM010000008.1, read on the forward strand.
TCTTTTTTATTAAAGCCAAATTCTTGAACTATAGGTGTCAGTTTGAATGCGAAAGAATTTTGGGTATGAGCGATAAAAAGAAATAAGAACAAACTACGGAGCATAAATTTTTACCTTTTTAAGGTTTTCGTTTTTCAAATCTATGCTCTCATTATATTGAAAAAAATAAGTAGATGTCTGGCCTGATCCTGATTCGACTTCTAAATAGTGATCATAATTAGCGCTGAAGCTCACATTCTTACCCCAAGAAATACCTATATTCCTCGTAACAGTACCGGCCACGCGAATTTCGGAGGCAAAACTTACGGAGGTTAAAAATAGCGTTAAAACTAAATACTTCACCCCTTCTTATCGGTGCCTGAGTAAATTACTTGAGTATTTTAAGGTATTGATTTAATGATACTTTGGTGAAAATCTTCCAAGTCTATCAGAGGCTTATCCAATACTTCATTTAAAAAAGTATAAATATTCGAGTTGAGTCCACACGGATTTATTTTCTTCAATTCTGCACTCATTATTGGATCACTATTAAGATTAAAAGCTAGACCGTGCTCTGTGATAAAACGGTTCAACCCTACTCCGATGGAGGCGATCTTCATCTTCTGATACCAGACCCCCATAATCTTCTGAGTGGCCAACGCTTTAATTTGATATTCATTTTCTAAGTGATTTCTTACTAACTTTAAAAGCCAACACATATGATCATTAAGACTGTAACTAGGTGTCACTCTCACGATTGGATAGAATATCCACTGACCAGGATAATGATAGGTGATGCCACCGCCGCGGTGAATATCGTACACAGGAAAGCCAAGATTTTCCCTGATAGCATTATCAAATTCAAGTAGGCTATCCTCACCCCTTTCATTTCCACGGCCAAGCGTGAAGCAATGTGGATGATTGGTAAAAATATAAATTCTAGCGCCGGTATTTTTTCGAACAAATTCTTGATAAGTAGACTGAAATTTTAAAAACTCTGAATAATCCCAATTCCATTTTTTGATAACAAAAGTTTTTTCATCTTTAACATAAGACTCTGAGGATTCCGGAGTTTTAAGGGAGCTGAAATCTATTTGTTCCAATTTATTTTCTCTTCCATTTTGTCGTTTAAAAACTCTAGGTATTCAGCTGCTTTATATGAGCTTCTCACCATTGGCCCTGAAGCAACAAATTCAAAGCCCAAGTCGTAAGCAATCTTTTTAAGATGATCAAACTCTGAAAGTTCATAGTATTTCTTGACTTCAAGATGCGCTAAAGTTGGCCTTAAATACTGACCGAAAGTTATGATTTTCACACCTGCTTCACGCAAATCCTGCATGGTCTCAACTAGTTTTTGTTTTGTCTCTCCAAGCCCCACCATTAATGATGTCTTGGTCGCAATTTCCGGATAATTATCTGCATAAAACTTTAAAGCTTTTAAAGTTTTTTCATATCCAGCTCTTCTATCTCTCACTGGATGAGTGAGTCGTTTAACAGTTTCTATAGTTTGTCCAATTACACAAGGCTTTGATTTTGCAAGTGTAGGCATATGTTCTTCCTGGGCATCAAAATCAGGAATAAGTACTTCAACTTTTACTTCAGGATGATCAACAGCAACTTGGCTTACAACTGCTGCAAAATGAGATGCTCCAAAATCAGGAAGATCATCACGGTCTACACTTGTGATGACAAGATACTTAAGCCCCATTGTTTCAACCATCTCAGAAGCTTTTTTTGGCTCTTCTAAATCAAGTAGTCCTTTAGGGTTTCCCGTTTTCACATGACAAAATTTACAAGCGCGCGTACAGGTATCACCCATTACCATCATCGTTGCAGTACGAGCATCCCAACATTCACCTAAATTAGGACATTTTGCTTCTTCGCAAACAGTGTAGAGATTCTTTTGACGTAATTGTGTTTTGATTGATTTGTAGTTATCACCCTTAGGAATTTTGCTCTTTAAATACCTAGGTTTCCCTACGAGATTCTTCTTTCCATATTTGGTAAATTTAGTTTCTGTCATAGGGAGGATTTAGCATAATATGCGATAGATGCCAATTAGGCAGCTTTGCTAAAAGATTCTTCCTGGCCATGTTCAAGGACTATTCGAACAGATTGGAAATCATAGCCAAAAAACTGTGAGATAACCCCTAAAAATTCATAACTGTCATTCTCAGCAGTTATAAATATCTGGCTCCCCATTAGATCCCGAAACGGTCCCCAGTTCTTTGGAACCTCCAGAAGCTCTCCTACATCATTCTCAATGCTCAGACACATTCGCTGGATATCTTCCTGAGCGTAGAGCGTAAAGGCCCTGTCAGAGCTCTCTTGCAAGCTGAGCGTCTCCTGAACCATTAATGATATAAAGTCTTTTTCTTTCACACCTCACTTATCGGCATGAAAAATCACAACTTTACAAGGTTTTTACTCGTCAGATTCCCCACTCGGAATATCATTCTCTTCTAGGGCGTTTATAGGTTGTTGAGCATTATAGTATGACTTTACATTACTTACTTCTGAAATCTTCCAAGTCTCCCCGTCTTTCACTACCGTGGCTACTTTCTTGATTTCTGACTCAAAATCGCCTTCTTCTTTATTCTTGAAGTCGAACTTTACAATGTACGTCACAGTACACTTTTCCCCTGCACATACCTTATTAGATATTTCAATTTTAGGGTTCTGAACCTTGGTAAGTCTCTTCATAGACTTATCCAAGAACTCATCCATCTCAGACTCTTCAAATTGATTCACACTCTCAAGAAGCTTTCCAGTCGTGTATTTTTCAAAAAATTCTTTATCAACTTTTTTCGACGTCACTTCTGAAACAAAGAGCTTTATTAGACCTTCCGGAGTTTTAGCTCCTTTATCACAACTAACTAAACCAACTACCAACAAAACTAATAAAAACTTCATACTAATAACTCCGGTTGAAATCCTAATTCTTCTATAATATCTACAAATCTGTACCAATTAAGCCCTGTTTGAGCTTCGTCTTTGAACACTTTAAGTCCGGCTCCATTACCATTTTTCATGATGGTTACGACTCGTGCATTTGACTTAAAGCTATGATCTTCAAAGTTAATATCTACCTCAAACTTTCCTTTAAGTTTTTGCGCATCTTTTAAGTAGATGAAGAAACCATTTTCACTCCAGTTTGTTAGGTGCCCATGAAATGTAGTATCTCCCTGCTTTAAAGCGATAGGAATTTTAAAGCACATTGGATCGAAAAGGTTGCTCTCATCGAATAATGGATTGTAATAGGATTCTTTAAAATCTTCCGTCATAAATTGGAATAAGTAATAGGCAAATAAAAGATAGAAAAAAAGTAATAGTATTATAAATTTTGAAAACTCAATCCACAGGCCACCAACAGTAAAGGCAAAGGTTGTGCCTACTGACGCCCAAAAAAGAAAAACAGCCAAACGATTCATTCGATATATCGAAAAAATGGTGACCAAAAAAAGTCCAGCAACAACTTGTGAACCTTTAATAAACTCCATGAGATTTTCTGTTTGCAAAATCGATTTCGCAGTTTGAATTGAGTTCTGCAGGTAAAGAAATAGAAAAGAGAACAAAAGAAATGTGATAACATTCCAAATAACAGGACTACGGTAGGTAATTTTTTTTTTGCTCATGTTTTTTTCTTTATATAGCGTATAATTCTATTATGTTGGAAAAAATCAAAATTAACAACACATGCATATCCTGTGATATTTGCCGCCTTGTTTGTCCTGAAAACTCAATCGTTACGGACGGAACAAATTATGAAATTGACACCTGGAGTTGCACACTATGCCATTTGTGCATTCCCATTTGTCCATCTGAATCGATTAAATCTAATCTGAAAAAGAATCCTCAATAATCGAGTTATAAACTATTCTTTGGGAATCCACAGCACCAATGTCCCCATCGGCGTCCTCAAGAATAATTGTGTGAGATCCATAAGCTTTCTTAGCATATGAACCAGAAAGGTTAATTCCTTGCAAACAATTATAAGTGTGAGCATCAATTATTTGCTTTGGACTTAGTGCTTTTGCCTCAACAAGAAAGTTAAAAAAACGAGAATGTGGTGATGAGAGCAAAGAAAAATGCGAACTATGATAGCGTTTTAAAGTTCCAAAGTCCCAATATTCAAAATCTTCTAGTACCATAACACCAACATCATCTTTTTCTGGATTGGCCACAGTATCAAAAAACTTTGAGAGCCCGTTTATTTTTCTAAGCTTATTCAGATCGATAAAACAATTTCCTGTATAGGTAATCATTTTTTGATCACGAGCAATTTCTTGATTGGGCACGACACCTTTGAAGTCACTATTTTCATCCAAATCTAGTGCATTATATAAGTCATTTGAATTGACTTCATAGCCGAGCAGCACAGTGGTTCTATTTTCTAGAAATGCGAGTGCTGATTCAATCAGGGTTTGTTCCATGGTAATAAATTGGTCACCATTTAGAATTGCCAAGACCCCCTCATAATTAATCATTTTGGCTAAATTATGAATTGCACCTCCGATATCTAGAGGTTCATCTTCAATAATAAGGCTAACATTATCGCCAAAATTTTTTGAATTGAAGTATGCTTGAATTTTTTCGCCGTAATAGTAAGTGTTTACAAAAATTTTTGCTGCTGGGTAAAGTCTTTTTGCAAATTCAATCTGCAGAGCTAGAAGTTCACTTTCAAAGACCGGCCATAGGAGTTTTGGAATATCTTCTCCAATTCTTCCCATGCGGGTTCCTTTACCGGCAGCTAAGATAAGAACATTATTAACTTGCATAATAATTTCTAAACATCACTTTTCGTAGCTCATCATACTTTTCGTTTCGCATCATGACCTTTCGAATTTTTTCCATCGCAAAGCCAACGTATTTGATATAACGAACATCTTTTCTTGTGGCATAGATATAACCAAAGCTTCCTATAGCTTTAAATACACGTTGTAAAACCATGTCATCATAAAGCTCATTGAATTTTTCCCACGATTGACCAATCACTTCTTCACCGAGGCTATCGTAATAATACTTTTTAATTTCAAGTTTATTATTTTCGGTAACTTTATAATAACAATCATCTAAAACAGAAGCTAAGTCATATTGTGGAATACCCCACCTAGCATCTTGAAAATCTATGATGATATTTTCTCCATCTTTAACCATGACATTTCGGCTATGGAAGTCTCTATGGGTAAGCACCATTTTCTCAGAGCTAAGTCTTTGGCAGATGGGCTTAAAAAGTTCTTGAATTTTTTCTATATCTTTTGCATTTTCAATATTTAGAAAACGCTTATAGTAAAAGTCTAATGTAAACTCGATCTCCCAAAACAATTTATCAAAATCAAATTTCAAATTAAATAACTTTGAGTTTTCTACATCTGCTACAGGAATTTTGTGGATATCAATCAATGGATCTATAACTTTTTTATAAATTTCTAGCTCTTTTTCACTGTTTTCTACACTTGAAAGGTAATGAAGAAGTGTTTCATTTCCAAGGTCTTCCTCCAGAATATAACCTTTTTTTAAATTTTCATCATAAATTCTTGGGACTCTCACTCCATGTGAACTCAAAAATTTTTGTACATTAACAAAATTATTTTCACCTTCAGCACTTGGATTATCTAGGCATGCAACAAAAGATTTATTATTGCAAAACAGTCTATAATACCTTCTTGTCGAGGCATCTCCGGTTAATTTATCTATGTTTTCTAACTGACAATCTTGATCTTCAGCTTTGCTAATGCTGCTTTTAAATAACTCTTCGATAAAGAGTTGCTCTGATAACTCCGGCTTCATGCTAGATGCTCCTTAAAAAACTATAAAATTGTTTGGATGAACCTTTATATTTGGTTCGTTGAGAAGCCTCTAGATAGTTGTCTATTAGAAAAGCTTTAAAGAGCGCTTCTTCTCTCGATATTGACCGGACATCTCCTAGTTGAAGAGAAAAATCCAATGAGTTTCTGTTTTTAATTTGTAACCAAGAAAGATATGAGTCTGACTCTAGGCCAATTCTTTTCAAAAGATAATAAGACCATTTATGAATTTCAACTTTATCTTCAGTATTAAGTCTTAGTAGAGAAAGAATTCTTTCTGTATCTATTGCCCCAGTAGGAATGATAATTTTTTTCTCATAAATATTTTTCTCTGATCGGACTAACTCATAAACAATCAAACAATACAGTATTGTTTCATTTTTAACGTATCTTTTGATTAAGCTTGAAGAAAAATAAAATTTATATCCCGGTAGTGAAAAATGAAATGGTATGTTCGAGTTCACGATATAGAATTCAGGTTGGACATTGTCTTTGAAAAAAAGTTCGTTTGCTGAGGTTATTTTTTTTACTGTATTTTTCAAAAATTCTTGATGCTTTGCTTGAAGATCAATTCTCTTACTCTCAATATTTTCAAGGTATACCTTATGATATGATTTCAAATGATCAATATAATCAAAATTATTGAATTCTTTATAGTTGGTGAGTTCTAATTCAACTTTTGGTTTCTGATTGAAAACCGGAAGTTTAAAGCTCGAACAAGAAAATAGTAAAATTAATATTAAATACTTCATCATAAAAAAAGGCAGGTCTCTGACCTGCCTCTATTATACTATTATCACTTAAAGTTTAGAAGCTTTCGTTTGCTACTCCTCTAGAATCTAGAATTGGAGTATAAATTGTAAACCCTGCGAAAATCTTATTTGGGTCTTTAATTAGCGGAGTGTTATTCTTCCAAATAGCTCTCCAGTGCTTAGTTGTTCCATATGTATCAGTAGAAATAGTTCCTAAAGTATCCCCAGTCTTGATTAAGTACGGGTTACCTGTTGGACTCCACTGAAAAGGTTGTGCCGGTGGATTATAGCTTAATACCGTCCCAGCTGAAACTGTATACCTAGAACCAAGCTTTCCTGAATTCATTCTCGCTAGGTCTCTCCACTTGCTGTAGTCGCCATAAATTTTAAAAGCAACTATCATAAGTGTTTCACCATTTTGAACTGTATAAGTACCTGACCCGTCTGCGGCTGCAAAAGATGAAGTACCCATTGATGTAGCCTCCATACCAGTTCCACCGTCAGAGAAGTCAGAAACCATCTCAGTGCTTGCTGCAGCTGCTGGCTCTGTCATTCCAAAATCATCAGTAGATGCTGTTGAGCTATCACTGAAATCATCAGAAAAATCATCAGAGAAATCATCTCCACCAAATGCATCTTCTACTTGATCCGAAACTGTATCCGCAAGTTGGTCACCCGCTTCTTCTTTGAAATCTTCTTCGAATTCGTCTTGCTCAGGAACATCAATTCCCGCTCCGTCTGCAACTTCTTCAAGTGACTTCCCACCAGAACAAGCGACTAAGCTCATAATTAAAAATAGTGATAATAAAAACTTCATAGCATAACTCCTCGTAAGTTAGGATTATTATAACCTAAATACAAAGAGCTTATCGGTAAGGGAAAATTTTCCTATAAAAGTTTTTTAGTAGTAGAAAAACATTTCCTGCTGATCAATTGAGTCATGTATTTTTTTAACCAATCGATCAAAATGTTCTTCGTTCTCTAAGAAGTCCAAATCGTCTGTATCAACGATTAAAGACTTACCTTGATCGTAATTTTCGTACCATTCATTGTAGTATCCGTTTAAACGAGTCAGGTAGTCGATAGGGATTGCTTGTTCATAATCACGACCACGAAGCTTGATACGCTCAACTAGTTTTGGAACTGAACGTCTTAAAAATATCATTAACGTTGGTGGATTTAGATAATTAATCATTGAGTGGTAAAGAGTACAATAGGTTTCATAGTCCCTCTGATCAAGGTCACCTTGTTCAAAAAGGGCACGCGCAAAAATATTTGCATCCTCATAAATTGATCTGTCTTGAATAGCAGAACCAGAACCAAACTCAATATGCTTATGAGTATTGAAGCGATGATTTAAAAAATAAACTTGAAGAGGAAAACTCCAGCGAGACATATTGTCATAGAAGTCTGCCAAGTAAGGGTTGTCTTGAACGGATTCAAAGTGCGGTTTCCAACCTAGTCTTTCAGAAAGTTTTTTCGTTAGTGTAGTCTTCCCACTTCCAATATTTCCTGCAACAACAACAAACATTTTATTTGAACCACTAGATAGCTGACTATAGGCCTCTAAACTCATCAATTCCCCCAATATCTTGTGTGGCTATCAGGAATATAAAATCTGAGCAAATGAGTCAAATGGCAAAAAACTATTTTTTCTTACTTCAATAAAATTGACTTAGTTTACCGATTGCTTCGGCTTATATAAAATAACCCAATGATCAGTAAGTTATTAAAAAATCAATCTCTTGCCTTAGTTTCAATACTTATTTTATTGAACAGCGGTGCCGCGCTCAGTCAAAACCTTTTGGATGATGCCACATCAAGTTATTCTGTAGGTGACACTTCTGAACAGTTCACCGAGGCAATAGATATAATTTCACGGTCTGGGAAAATTTTTATTTTAACGAACAATAATCAGCAGCTCAATAAAGGTGACTTCATCACGATGAGCCTGAGAGAAAAAGGACCTGTCGCTCGTGCGATCGTTGCAAAAAATCATAAGGGAAGAGCGGGAATAAAAGTTATTAAGGTCTATTCCCTTGCTCGTTGGAAAAAACTAGCCAAGGGCACAGAGGTAGATATCATTCGCGGTGACGATAGTGTCTTATTTAAACCAAAGGTAGACAAAAAGATAGTTGAAGAAGATGACTTAAAAATAACCAGCGAAGAAGATCTTTTTAACGATAAGGAAATAATTGAAGGAGATGCAGACCAGTTCTACACAGATAAAAGGCATATCAAACCAGACAATGTTGTGTCTATTGGGTACTCGCAATTTAGTTTTGTAAACGACGCTGATGGATCAGGAGACACAATAACTTCCAGCCAATTCAGCTACAACTGGGCTTATCAATTTTCAGATAACTACTGGGTTGAGGGTACTTATGCGAGAGCGGAAACCAATCGCTTTCCTAGGTCAGGTGAACAAACTGTAATTAATAGTTTTAGTGCAAAAATTAAATATACGATCAAAGCACCGCTCTATTCTTACCTACTTCCGTATGCTGGATTCCAAACCTATATAGTATCTAGTGCCAACGCTGGAGTTGTTAGTGATGACGTAGACGAAGAAACAGCCGCATTAGAAGAAGCTGTAATAGATGACTTAGAAAAAACTCAACTCATCGTCGGTGTAAGTTTTATGAGACGGTTAGTTCCTGGTTGGTTTTTCAAAGCTGATCTTGGAAATGATATTTTTAGCGCGGGATTTGCCATTGAATTTTAGTATCCTCACAGTCAGTTTTTTAGTTCTTTTTGGATGCGGCTTGAAAACTAAACCTGTCCCACCAAAAGATAGATTCCAACCGATAGAGTCGCAGTATATAAAAAAATATAAGCTGCAAGAGAAAGAACAAGTAAAAAAGAAAGAGCCAACCAAAAAGAACAAGAAATGAGTTTAATCGTTGCGACTGGATCTAATATTGGTGACAGACTTTCACATTTAAATGCTGCAAAAAATCTTCTTAAAGAAAAATTTAATTTAATTCATGAAAGTCGAGTCTACAAAAGTGAAGCTGTCGACTACACTAACCAACCAGATTTTTATAATCAGGTTTTAGAGTTTGAGCTTCCTAGAATGGCACCAAAAGATGCCATAAAAATTTGTCTCGACATAGAAGCAAGTCTTGGACGTACAAGAGAAATCAAGCGTGGTCCTAGAAATATAGATATAGATATTATTTTTTGGGGAACTGATTCAATCAACTTAGAAAATCTTATTGTGCCCCACCCCAGATGGAGTGAAAGAAGTTTCATTGTCCTACCTTTGCAAGAACTACCTTACTGTAAAATCCTAGCAAATCATTATAAAATACCTTCACAATTTAATAATACTGCCCAACCAATTTGAGGACACTATGGATTTTTCACTAAGCCCTGAGCAAAAAGAAATGTATGAACTCTCAAGAAAGTTTGCAAAAAATGAAATGATTCCCTATGCGGCTGAATACGATGAAAAAGGAATTTTTTGTGAGCAGCAAATTAAGAAAGCCTGGGAATTAGGCTTTACTAATACTTGTATTCCTACTCAATTTGGTGGAAATGGGTTTGGTCTTCTCGACGCGGTAACAATTGGTGAAGCGCTCTCTTACGGGTGTATGGGAATGTATACTTCTATTATGTGTAATGACTTAGCTCTTACCCCAATTGTTGTGGGTGGATCTGACGAACAGAAAGAAAGATTTCTAAGACCTTTTACCGAAGGACCGAAACTTGCCTCGTTTTGTTTAACTGAACCAGGAAATGGCTCAGATGCTGCAGGTATAAAGACCACAATAAAAGACGGTGGAGATCATTGGATTTTAAACGGGCAAAAAATGTGGATTACCAATGGAGGATACGCTGACCTCTATACTGTTTACTGTACTACCGATCCTTCGCTTAAACATAAAGGAATTTGCGCAGTAGTTGTAGACGCTAAGTCAGAAGGAATTACCGTAGGAAATAAAGAAGACAAAATGGGACAGCGAACATCAGACACTCGCGCGATTCAATTTGAAAACGTTAAAGTTCCAAAAGAAAATATGCTCGGTAATCCTGGTGATGGCTGGAAGATAGCTATGAAAACGCTAGATCACTCTAGACCACTTGTATCTTCTATTGCTCTTGGAGGATCACAAAGGGCCTTAGATCTTGCGAGTCAATATGCTAAAGAGAGAACTCAATTCGGAGTTCCACTAGCAAAACATCAGGCCATTCAATTTATGTTAGCAGAAATGCAAATGAAAATTGAAGCGGCAAGACTACTCATTCAAAAAGCCGCGTGGCAAGCAGATCAAGGTATACAAAACACCGTTGCTGCATCGAGTGCCAAAGCATTTGCAGCCGATACTTGTATGCAAATAACGACCGATGCGGTACAAATATATGGCGGATACGGCTACTCCAAAGAATATCCTGTTGAGAAGCTTATGCGCGATGCCAAACTGATGCAGATATACGAGGGGACAAGTCAAATTCAAAGACTTGTTATCTCAAGGGAAGTACTTAAATAATATTGAAGGAGTATCACAATGAACATTTTTGTATGTGTGAAGCAAGTTCCTGACACCGAAACAAAGGTTCAACCTAACGGTGACGGAAGCTTTATCGAAACAAGTTCAATCAAATGGATTATGAATCCTTACGATGAATTTGCTGTTGAGCAAGCGCTTTTAGTAAAAGCTGCTAATGCTGGTGCAACTGTTACTGTTGTTAGAGTTGGTGGAGTAAAAGACACTGAAGCTCTAAGAACTGCAATGGCAATGGGTGCAGACGAAGCAATTTTAGTTGAAGCAGAAGACAATCTTGATTCTTATTCAATTGCAAAAGCTCTTAAAGGAGCAATTGAGAAATCAGGTAAGTCAGCTGATCTAATTCTTGCTGGTAAACAAGGTATTGATGACGATTGTCTACAAGTTCCTCAAATTCTAGCTGAAATGATGAACCTACCATCAGTTTCAGTAATTGTTGGGTTTGAGCAAAACGGTGATAGCGTTACTGTTAAAAGAGAAATCGAAGGTGGGGCGATTGAAGTTTACGAGCTTAAAACACCATGTGTTTTAGCTACAAACAAAGGAATCAACACTCCAAGATATGCGTCTTTACCAGGAATCATGAAAGCAAAAAGAAAGCCTATGCAGCAGCTAACTTTAGCTGATGTTGGTGTTTCTGCTGATGATAGAAGAGTTAATTATTCTAACTTTTCTCTTCCACCTGAAAAGCCACCAGGGAAGAAATTCGATGCAATGGACGAAGCTCAACAAGCAAGCGTTGTTGCTGAAGTAGTTGGTCTATTAAGAACTGAAGCAAAGGTAATTTAATCATGGCAAACGTATTAGTATTTACAGAAACAAATAATGGGAAAGTAAAGCCAGTAACGCTTGAAATCCTTGGAAAATTAAACGGCCAAACTGCTGAAGTTGCTGTTATCGGTGACCTTGCAGACGACCAAGTAAAAGTACTAGCAGAGTACGGTGCTGGTAAAGTTCACAAGCTTAAAGGTGACAACCTAGATAAGTATTCTCCAGAAGGTTACTCAAACGCCCTTCATGGATTTATCTCAAGTGGAAGTTATGATTATGTTTTAGCTGGAGCAACTGCTCTTGCAAAAGATATGCTTCCAAGGCTTGCAACTAAATTTGATGCTGGTCTAGCTTCAGATTGTACTAATTTCGTATTTGATGGCGATACTTTCAACGGAACAAGACCTCTTTTTGCAGGTAAGTGTTTAGCTAAAGTTGAACTTTCAGGACCGAAGCCACATTTTGCAACGATCAGACCAAACGCACTTGGTATGCCAGAGTCTCCAACTGCTGGTGCAGGTGAAGCGGCTGATGCAAGTGTTGAAGCGGGAGAAATCAGAGCAGCGATTAAAGAGATCATTGCTTCTGCATCTGAAAAAGTGGATCTTACTGAAGCAAATATCATCATCTCTGGTGGTAGAGCTATGAAGAACTCTGAGAACTTCGCAATCCTTAAAGAGTGTGCAGATGTAATTGGTGCTACAGTTGGTGCCTCAAGAGCAGCTGTTGATTCAGGTTACGCAAGTCCAGACATGCAAGTTGGTCAAACGGGTAAAACTGTTTCTCCATCACTATATATCGCTTGTGGTATCTCTGGAGCAATTCAGCACCTTGCGGGGATGAGAACTTCTAAGGTTATTGTTGCGATCAACACTGACCCAGATGCGCCTATCTTTACTAAGGCAGACTACGGTATTGTTGGAGATCTATTTAAGATTGTTCCAATTCTTACTGAAGAGTTCAAAAAAATCCAAGACTAGTTAAAATTCAAAATTAAATAGTTTTATAGGGGGAGTTTCTGACTCCCCTTTTTTAATGTATAGTTTTAGAGATGCGCGAAAAGGTTTTAGGTTTTATAGCATATTTACTTGTGAGATTTATTGGGATGACTCTCAGGGTGAAGATGCATTTTCCAGACAAAGAAACCGAAGTTGAGTTCCTCAAACGTTTCAAAAATAAGAAACCGAATCCAGAATTAAATTATCTTCTGGCCTTCTTTCACCAAGATGAACTTTGCCTGCTCAACCACTGGAGAAATCGCAGAGTATCAGTTTTAATATCTATCTCTAAAGACGGTGAGATAATGAATAATGCCTCCCGCTTTCTCGGCTATGAATCAGTTAGGGGTTCATCTTCAAAAAAAGCAGTTTCAGGCCTTATAGCAGCCATCCGAAAAGTAAAAACAGGTGCTAGTATGGCCTTCGCAGTGGATGGTCCTAGAGGTCCTATTTACAAAGTAAAAGACGGAATTTGTGCGGTATCAAAGAAAACCGACACACCAATTATGCCTGTTAGAGCAAAATCATCTCGTACAAAAATTTTTGAAAAGTCGTGGAATAAAGCAAAATTTCCTCTTCCGTTTTCTCGAATTGATCTTTATTTTGGGCACTTACGTCAGTATGAAACATCTGAGTTAGAGTCTCAGCTTAACAATCTCCTAGTCTCCTAGCCTTTTTATTTACTTCTCAATCTTGAGAGGGCATATTCCGATACTTACCTAAAGGTTTGAATTATGACGCAAGAACAAATTGATTATACATGGGATGAAAATGAGCCTGCTCTAGATGAGGCTTATGAAAGTTTAAAGTCACCAGAGATGGAAGCAAAAGATGATCTTCCAACTCGTCACAATCTTCAAATTACAAGAAGATTATTTCATATGGCCAATGGCTTTGTGATTGCTTCCCTGTATTTGGTTTCTTTCAGTCACTCTCAAATGATTCACCTACTAGGAACAATTGCCTGCGTTCTGTATGTTGTTGAACAAATTAGAATCAGCTATCCCGAAACAGCAGCCAAGCTTCTTCCTTTCACAAAATTAATCATGCGTGCAGAAGAGCAATTAAAAGAATCAGCGATGGTTCCTTATGCATTTGCCGTGTTACTTACAATTATAACCTTTCCAAAACATATCGCTTTGGTGGGTATCTATACGCTAGCTTTTGCAGATCCTCTTTCAGCTTTAATTGGAATAAAGTTTGGAAAACATAAAATTTCTCCAACTAGGAGCTGGGAAGGTGCTGCTGCATTCTTTTTCACTACATTTATTATCTGTGCGCTAATTTTAACTGGATACAATCAAGGTTTTAATGCGAGTGTATTTTTTGTTTCTGCTCTTTTAGGTGTTATCTGTGCACTCTTTGATATGGTTCCTCTAAAGATCGATGATAACCTCACAATACCACTTTTTACTTCAGTGGCATTGTGGCTTATTTGTACAATTTTTGGAATTTATATTTAAGACTTAGACTCCAAAAGAGTGGCTATACGGAGAAGTTGTGTTTTTAATTTCTTCGTAGTTTCTCGCCTCGTATGAATCTTCTTCGTATTGCTTATCGTAAGACTCACCCTCGTCATATTGGTAACCGAACTCATCAGAAGGCATGTCACGTCTATTATCGTCGTTTCTAGCATAATGATCTTCGAGCTCTTGATCTTTCTTTTCGTCATCTAGATTTTCTTCAAGGTTTTCATCAACCCTTTGCTCATTCTGATCATTCATCGCCCAGCTTTGCTCATTGTTATAATCATAGCTGTCGATTTCACTATTTACTGGAGCTTTAAATTGCAGCCTAATACCACCATACTGAGAATCATCAGTTAGTGTGATCATGTACTGACCTTTTTTAACTTCATAAAGAAGACCTGAGCGTAGCTCTCTTGTTTTAGTATCTTCATACTGAAAAACATTTCCGACCATACGCTCGCGAGTGTTGATCGCGAAACTCTTTCCACCTGGAAGAGAAACATTAATCTCTTCTACAACTCCATCAACAACCTTTGCACTCCCAGAATAATCAACGCCTTCTTTGAGGACTTTCTTATTGAAAATTCCGCCTGTTAGTTCAAGGTCTAAATCTTGAGAAATTGCCGGTTCAGGGTTTGCTACAACCACTTCCTTTGTTTCCTCTTTCTTCTTATCTAGCAGTGGCTTAAATTTCTCTTTCACTGCTTTGTTTACTCTTTGGATTAGTTTTGTTTCAGCAGAATCTTTCCACGTTTTAGTGCTCAAAGAGGCTGCCGCTCTTCCAAACTTAACTTCTCCAAGTGTTTCGTCTAAGCGTTTTGTAAGCTTAATATTAAAGTCATTTTTCAATGGGGAAATAGTGTTAAATCGATAGGAATTATATCCAGCTAAAGCGACCAACATACAGCTTGGTAAGACGATCCCATATTTGAATGTTTTTCCTAATGTACTCATAACTCTCAATCTCCTTGCCTATATATATGCATGGTAGATGCCAAGTTACACGCCCCCAGAACGGCAGCTAAGTCATTGTAATCCGGATGTTTTCAGGCGTGGTACTGTAAGGAAATTAAACAGTGTATGGATTTTTTACACAAAAAAAGGGGTAAGAATCTGGTCCTTACCCCTTAAAAATTTTTGTTTTTTAGCAGGCAACCATTAAGGAAAATCTAGTTTGATTCCCATGTAATCAGCATGAGAAGATCTAAATCTTTTAATTGCGATTGCTACTAATTCTTCAACTGGAAGGTCTGAGTTTTTACTCATAGTTTCAAGATCAGCAATTAATTGCTTCTCAATGTTAACCTTTAACTCAGCCGTTTCACCTTCGTTGTGTTTTTGCGACTTCATATTTACCTCACACAAGTTTAATAACTTTTATAACTTCTTTTTTTCTAAGACTTACTAGAGCCTGAGTTATCTCAAAATCTAGCATCTCATTATTATTATATACATCTTCCACAAGATTGTAGTCAGAAAGTGTACAAAGCAAACTATATTCTTGGGCCGTTATTTCAATATTTGACTCTATTACCTCGGCCCTTGCAAGGAGCTTCATATTTGCCGGCGGCTTGAGCTTTTGAGAGGCTTGGTATTGCTCAATATATTCTGAAATTTTACGTTTTAACTGCCCTAGTGGTACTTCAATTTTTTGCTGAGTCTTAGCAATTAGCTCCGGCTCAACGACTATTCTATACCTTCCTTCTACAGTACTCAGTGAACATAAGCTCATCAGAGCTTTAAAACCTTCAACACTTGAATGCTTAGCATTGATGATCTCTCCATCTAAAAAAACGATCTCTCCAATAAATTTGTTATTTGATTTTTCTAATAGATTGAGCTTGCCAGTAAAACAAACAAGCGCTTGATCATCAAAATTTTCAAAGATATCGAGTCTCAAATTTGATCCTAGTTAAAGAGCTTTCCAAGTAAACTTTTCTTTTTATTATCATCTGGATAAAAATAGCTGTCCAGTTTGCCACCGATATCTTGATAGGCAGTCCAAACTTTAGTGTCAGCATGCTTTTCACTATTCGTCATATATGGAGTACCAAAATCTGCACCTTTACGAAGGCCAATATCCAGAGGGATTTGCCCTAGGTAACCAACTCCTAGCTCAGTACAAGAAGACATAACTCCTCCTGTTCCATATAAAAAGTGCTCTTTTCCACAACCATCACAGATAAATGAACTCATGTTTTCAACCATGCCGATCACATGAACATCTAGTTTATCAAACATATGAAGGGCTTTTCTTGCATCTAAAAGCGCTATATCTTGAGGAGTAGAGATGATGATCGCTCCACTCAACTCTATATTTTGAACCATTGATAGTTGAACATCTCCCGTTCCAGGAGGAAGATCCAGAAGAAGGTAATCAAGCTCGCCCCACTCAGTCTCAAAAAAGAACTGATTTAAAACTCCACCTAACATTGGACCTCGCCAAACAACTGGCTCATCTTCATGAATAAAATTTCCAAAAGAAATAAATTTTACCCCGTGATTTTCAAGAGGCATGATCTTTTGCTCTTCATTAGCTGAAGGTCTATGCTCACGTCTATTAAAAAGAAGTGGTACAGAAGGCCCGTAAATATCTGCATCAATAATTCCAACTTTCTTCCCTTTAGCAGCTAAAGTTACTGCAAGGTTCGAGGTAAAAGTACTTTTTCCTACTCCACCTTTTCCAGAAGCAACACAAATAACGTTTTTAACATTTGGAATCTTTCTCTTCTCACCTACAGTTCCGTGCCCAACTTTAAGCTGTGCCGGATTCTTAGGAGCGACTGCTTCCTTGCTTAAATTAGGAGCTACATCTTGACTGCTATCTGAGCTAGACAGAAGAAAGATATTATCTTCTGAGATCTTGTCTTTTAGCATATCAATTATCGATTTTTCTAACGCTTGTTTTTGCTGAGGTGGGATCCCATCCCTCTTATAGCGTATATGTAGGTCTTCACCCTTTTTTTCTACGCTTATAATTCTTCCCTCTTCACCTAATGTTTTTTGTGAAACAGGATTTAATACCTGAGATACCTTGTCTACAATATCACTATCCATTCTCTGCCTTTCTTTAAAATTTTTAGTTCCCTATTTTATGCGATATTATAGAATAAAAGCAATGACTTCAAAAAGGATTAGCGTTGGCAAATAATAGAAGAATTTTCATTATCAACCCGGAGTTTCAATATAAGTTTTGTCTTATAATCTGTGGGATTGTTTTCCTAGTATCTCTGCTGTACCCAGTCGTAGTTTATGACCTTATCCGTATGCTCGAAACTAATTACCAGGAAATTCAGGCAAGTCTTCCAGCTGGTAGCCCTCAGATAAATTTTGAAGAGTTATATAAAGGAACAATGTTCATTCTCTTTTTGATAATTGCTGCTGTGCTCTGTTTGACTTTTGTGGCCAGCATACTTATTTCCCACAAAATCGCAGGTCCGATGTACAAAATGACCATGTTTTTAAGATCTATTCGCGAGGGTGGTGCTATTCACGAACTTACTTTCAGAGATGGTGACCAATTTGAAGAAGTAGCTGAAGAGCTCAATGAAACACTAGAGTACCTTACTAATCGCGACGAAGATGAATTAGAATACCTGACTGAAGTGGCCACTTATATTGAAAATATTGCGTTAGTTGTTCCCGAAGACAAAAAGCCAGTTCTTGAAGAAATTCAGAAAAAAATTGAAGATTTCAAGAGGTTACACCAAACTTACTAATCATTACCGGTATAGTGAAGCCTAGCAATAAATGCTAGAATTAAAGTGTAAATACCAAAAAGCAAGGAGGCGATTTGGTTTTAAGAAGCGTAGCAATTGTATTGATCCTACTCACTCTAGTGCCGGCTGTTGCTGCAACTAATGATGCATCCAAAGCAGCAGAGCTAGATTCCTGGATCAAAATACCCACCCTTAATATCTCAAAACAAGACCGTTTAGTTGGAAATAATTTCTTAAGGCTATATAGACTTTCAAGAAAAGGAATTCTTAATAAAAAGCTGATTCGAAATTTAAAATCCTCTATGGCGAAAAATAGTACTTTTGCCGATTATCGAATTTGGGTGGATGGTGTTGATGAACTGGTAAACCTAAAGTCATTTAAAGGGCTGAAAGATTCTTGTGAAAAGTATAGCAATAAAAACTACAGTTCTCATATCAAGGTCAAGCTCAATAAAAATATAAAAAACATATGCTTTGATAGATATCTTAAAGAGCTAGAAAAAAAGATTAGCTTCACCAAATCTTTCCATAAAAGACAGATAAAATACATTAACAGCAATATCTCATCAATTATGAGTCGTGAGCGGTCAGTAATTACATTTTTATCAAATTTAAAATCTGTTCCCGATAAACACGAGCTCTATTCAAAAGCTATCGTAAATCACTTAATGCTACATAAACTAACTCCAACGACCGCTTTAATTAAAGAGTTAAAAGTTACTCCTACACTTACTAGGTTTATACAAACACTAGAGTTAGGGGATAGATCTCAAAGGTATCAATTCTTTAAAACGCTTCTAACCTATAAGAACAACCTAGAAGAATCTCTTGATAAAAAGATGGATAAGAAGGTAATTGAAGAGAGAAAGATAAAGCTCGTAGATTATTTTCAAAGCACATACGAATTCATGGATCGGGATAGAGCAAGTCTAAATATGATTTCGATTGCAAAAGATTTCACAAGAGCTGGCAAATATGAAATCTCTCGTACACTTCTCAATCAAGTATTACTGAAGAAGAATAAAGGGTATGAAGTCCAAACCAAATTTGAATTGCTATGGACTTATATCTTAGAGAAAGACTACAAGAAAGCTTATAATTCGATGGTTGCTGAATTTTTAAAAGATACAAAAGCGCTGAGTAATAATAGTCAATTAGCTTTCTGGAGTTCATCAGTTCTTGAAAAAGTAGGCAAAAAAGATGAAGCAATGAAACTTCTTGAGCTTGTAATCAAGAAGAATCCACTTAGTTATTATGCAATATTGTCTGCTAAAAAGCTTTCAAAGCATTCTGCACTCTTAGCAAACGATATTTACACTAAAACTTTTAATGATCCTTCCAGAGTTGTGGCCTCTGAAAATAAAATTGATACTGATTGGTTAAAGAGAATTCAAATTTGGGGAGACCTAGGTTCTGGTTATTTTATACGGCAGGAAATTCTTCATAAAGAAGGTGCAAAAAACTATGAAGATCACGTGCTAACGGCTGCTAAACTGCTATCTGAAAAAGGTGACTATTTAGAGAGCTTTAAAGTCGTCATCAGTGGTCTTAACAATAACTCAATCGGTTTTGATAAGAAGGTCTTAGAAATACTCTTTCCGACTCCTTATTTTCATCAAATCAAAAAAGAAATTGATAAAGAGTTCGACCCTGTTATTGCCCTATCACTTATTAGACAAGAGTCAGGTTTTAATAGAAGAGCAAGATCACGAGTAGGTGCCAGAGGCTTAATGCAGCTAATGCCTGCAACTGCGAGAAGATTCAAAAGAAGATTGAAAACCTCTCACCTCTACAACCCTAGTACTAATATCAATATTGGAACAAAATATTTTA
>JAYZFM010000009.1:0-7977 GCA_036336775.1 Bdellovibrionota bacterium
TTATCTTTTTGATTCATCTCATTGTTCCATCTTCATTTACAATTTTCTCAGGATAAAAGTCAGGGAGAAAATTATGTCAGCAAATCCTATTGAAAATGTAAGAAATGATAGTTCAAGCGAAGAATCAGAACTTTTGCTGAATGCGATTTCAGCTACAAGTGCTCTTATTCAATTTAACCCTGATGGTACTATCAAGAAAGCTAACGATAACTTCCTTAATGCTGTAGGGTATTCATTAGAAGAGATCCAAGGTAAGCATCATGAGATATTTTGTAGTCCTCTTTATAGGGACTCAATCGAGTATAAAAAATTTTGGAATGATCTTAGAGAGGGGAGAGCATTTACAGGTGAATTCGAAAGGTTTACTAAGGACGGTAGAGCAATTTGGATTGAAGCTTCCTATAATCCTGTATTTAATACAGCAGGTGAGCTGGTTGGAATTTGTAAGATAGCAGTAGATATCACGGAGAAAAAGCAAAAGGCTGCCTCTAATCAGGCTAAAATTAATGCGCTCGATAGGACACAAGCGTTTATTGAGTTCAAAGCGGACGGGATAATTGTTTCTGCAAATGAAAATTTTCTTCAAGCGATGGGTTACGAGCTTGATGATATCCAAGGAAAACATCATCGAATGTTTTGCAAAAAAGAGTATTCAGAATCTTTAGAATATCGAAAGTTTTGGGAAGACTTAGCGGCAGGGCGATCCTTCTCTGGTGAGTTTGAGCGGGTAGACAAGTACGGTAATGTGATTTGGATTGAGGCTTCCTATAACCCTATTTTTAATCAGAAAAGTGAATTGATTGGAGTGTGTAAAATAGCAGTCGATATCACCGAGAAAAAACAAGCTGCAGTTTTAAACAAAGCCAAATTAGATGCGATTGATAGGTCGCAAGGCGTGATTGAATTTGATCTGGACGGAACTGTAGTTACTGCGAACCAAAACTTTCTCAATGTTGTGGGATATAGCATTCAAGAACTCAGAGGAAAACACCATTCTTTACTTTGCCCGACAGAGCTGACCGAGTCAGTTGAGTACAAGGAATTTTGGGCCAAGCTTAATAAAGGAGAATTTTTTTCCGGAGAGTTTTATAGAAAAGGAAAAGGTGGAAAAGATATTTGGATAAATGCTACTTATAATCCCATTTTTGATCTTGAAGGTAGATTAGTAAAAGTTATTAAATTCGCAACAGATATAACAGAAGCAAAATTGAAAGAGAGCTTACTTAAAGATAAAATTGTTGCAACCGCGACTAAACTTTCTCAAGCGGCTGCTCACTTAGAAAAAGTCTCAACTCTTATGCAAGAACTGACAGCGAACACTTCCAAAAGAATTGAAACCTTGGCAAGTTCCACTGAAGAAGTTTCTAGTGGTATCCAGCAAGTCACAACTAGCTCCAATGAAATGCTAGGCTCAATTAAGGAAATAACCGATAACACGACAAAGAGTTCTGACATCGCTCAAGAGAGCTTAAAAGGAGCCTTAGAAGCCAGTGAAGTTATTAGACTCTTAGAGCAAGAGGGCGAGGCTATTGGAGATTTTACTAAAATAGTTAGTAGCATTGCTGGGCAAACAAACTTGCTCGCTTTAAATGCTACCATTGAAGCCGCAAGAGCTGGTGAGGTAGGAAGAGGATTTGCGGTTGTCGCTGGTGAAGTCAAAGAGCTCGCTAAGCAGTCAGATGGAGCCTCTAAAGATATTGAGCAAAAGGTAACATCCATTCAACATAGGGCGAGATCTGCGGTAGAGGCCATTAAAGCAATTTCTACTAGGGCTGAGGAAATGAGTAGTCGTGCTAGCTCAAATGCTTCAGCGATTGAAGAGCAGTCTGCCATTACAACGGAAGTCACTAGAATTTTAGAAGAGGCATCAACTTCTATTCAAGGTATATCTGCGAGCGTACAAGATGTTTTTGAATATTCAAATAAAAATAGTGAGAACGCGGATGCCGTTTTCGAAGCTTCTAAGGCTTTAAGCGAATTATCTAATGAGCTAGATGAAATAATGAGTGAACTTCAATAAAAAAAGCCCGGCCGAAGCCAGGCTTAATATTTAGTTTTGTGAATTTTGAATTCTAACAAGAGGTGAAGCATTCTCAGCGTGAACTTGGTAGTCCTCGTTAAAAGTCGCTAACACATCTTTAATTTTTTGAACTTCCTGTTGTAGCTCAGCCTGAGAAGAAGTTTGATCAGTCGATATCACTCTCATATATGGTCTGATTGGAGCATGTTGTGGTTTAATTAAAGTCACATATCTTTTTGTTAAAACACCATTTTCATCTTCAACAATTTGAGCTGAATAGTCTGATAGCTCTTCTCTTGTAATATGACGAGCGTAGATTTTTTCAGATTCTCTGATTTGAATTAAGTACTGAGCGTTTCCAGTTATCGTTACTGAAGTCTCAAATTTTGTTGTGTCTTTTCCTAGTTGATAATTACAGTTTAACTTTTGGTTTTCAGAGTTAAAGCAATAGATTGTCTCTTGGCTCAGTTTGAATTCTGATACATCAGAAGCTTTTACTGATTGTTCAAATGCTTCTCTTTCAGCTTGTGCTAGTCTTTCGATTCTTGCAGCTTCTTCTCTCTGAGCTTGCGCTTCAGATTCACTGAATCTTCTTACTGTGACAGCATCACTTTCAAGTGCATCATAAAAGTCCATGAAAAAACCTTTATAAAAGTCACGAGATTTTAAGTTATTCTTTGCAGTTGTATCAGCGTATTGTTGCATTCTGTTGGCTGGTACATTGAAAAGGTCAATTGTGTTATAAAGAGAGTTAGTCGCGTGACCAAATCTTCCTGCACGTGTGATGAAAAACATAAGGTCTTTTGAACCTTGCTTTTCTTGCTGCATTCTTTCCATCCAATCTTCAACTGTTACGATTCCTGTGTAGTTATCAATGGCCACCCATGATTCACCAGACTTAACGATGGTAGAAACATGATGACCCCAAAAGCCCATATCACCAACTACCCAAATTTTTCTGATTGCATTAGGATGAACATTTCTAATTAAAGCTTGGTTGTGAGCTACGAGTGCTCGTCCAAAACAGAATCCAACACCACGGCCTCCGTAGTTTCTTTGATTTTGTACAACATAATTACTAGTCATTGCTCTATATAGTTCTCGGATTTGATCATCATCAAGGCTTAATAGAGCATCGTTCATTGGCTGGTATCTATTGATATTGCGATTAAAGTTGATATCGTCTTTAATGAGTTCAAGAAGGTTCTCGTTATTGGCTTGAACCTGGCTATTGCTCATAGAAGCATAGATTTGTTTTAAGGCCATGCTTCCATAATTCATGCGAAGTTGCTCTAACGAATCTGAGCCAGGAATGCTACGTACGTAGTTTCCTCTAACAGTTTGACCTGATCCAAGTCCTAAATTTGTCCATTGAAAATAAGTAGATACCCAGCTTGCCTGCGCTGTAGTTGCAGCAAGTCCCAGTACTACGAGTGAGAGTAGTTTTGATTTCATAGTGTCGCCCCTTATAAAAAACAAGGGTTTATTATCTCAAAATGAGGTGAGATTCTACCGAGTTGTAAGAATTTCAAGATGACAAAAAACCTCCAAATATCATAGACTTATAAGAATCGAAGCTATACCAAAAATTAATTAAGGAAAATTTATGTCTAAGATCAATAATGTTGAAATCAAAGCAAAATGTAGTGAGCCTAAATTCATTCAAGATACATTGATGGAGCTTGGTGCTGATTACCTAGGTTGTGATCATCAAATAGATACATACTTTAATTGTGAGAAGGGAAGGCTTAAGCATAGGGCCGGTAATATTGAAAACTCGCTAATCTTTTATTCTCGACCCGATCAAGCTGGGCCGAAGCATTCAGATATTGCTTTTAGCAAGGTGAAAAAAGAGAGTAATATTTCTGATGTATTGACAGCAGCGTATGGTGTGAAAGCTATTGTAGATAAAAAACGTCATATCTATTTTATAGATAACGTAAAATTTCATGTGGATGAAGTTCAAGGTCTAGGAAGCTTTATGGAAATTGAAGCGATTGATGAATCAACTGAAATTCCTTTATCTAAATTACAGGAACAGTGTGAACATTATATGAATGTTTTAAAAATAAAAGACTCGGATTTAATTACTCAAAGTTATAGTGATCTTATTTTTAAAGAATAAATTTTAATTGCAAATTTTTTGTTGCACCAAATAGCTTTATCGAGTAAGGTGAAAATAAGTTCAATCAATAAAGGAGACGAACATGATAAATTCAATGATTATGTTTTTAGAAGCCTCAGCTGCTCTGAATCTCGTCTCCATCGATGGAAAGGTGGCGAGACCTCTCGGCACTGATCAAAAAATTAATGATCGTCGCTATATTTGTTCGCAAATTAACGCTTAGACTGATTTTTAATTTTTTATAAATCCAAAATCATTACATTTATTTTAAAGGCACAAGAACAAGGATTTTGTTTTAAAGGCGCCTAAGACATTATCCTAGCATTTTTGTGCCCTTTTAATCGCTTGTATTTCTGGGGAGGAATAAAATGCAAACTTTAAGACTAAGGCGGGTTAGATGGCGTCCGCGGTTGAGGTTTAAATTTAAAATTAGATTTAAACAAACGGTCAAAACGCTATTTAGGGGGGCTTTCTATGCTTTTTTTAGGGGTCCAAAACTAGTTAGGCAAATCGAGCCGGGTAGGTTCGAAGAAGTAAAAAGATTGGAATATCCAATCAAAATGTAAGGAGTAAATTGTGAGTACGCAGTATTTTGATCGCTATCTTAAGCAAAAATCAATTTTACCAGCGAATATGCGTGCATACGTTGAAGTTGAAAATAAAGATAGAGTGAGTTTTTATGCACTCTCTGACCTTGATAGTAATTTTGAAAGAACAGAGAAGTGGATAGTAGTTGGAAACAACAAGCTTTATGTTTTTCAAGGAGAAGAAAAATCAATCTTCTCCTTGGAGAATTTGAAGATTAGAGAAGGACATGGAAGGGTTGCTAATCATTTGACTCTTTTGGATGAAAACGACGACCTCTTAGATGTGTTTTGGTACGGGCAAAAGCAGAATATTCTCTTTGCTCAATTGAAGTATATTCTTGAAGAAGGAGCGGGGCATATTACGATTTCTGCTGATGAAAATTATCAGCAGAGTGTATTAGCTCCACTACTTAAAAATCAAGCAAGTACGGAAATTGGTGAGAGTCAGGTTGTAATGAGGCTTCTGAAGTATCTTATGCCTTATAAAAAAGAAGTCGTACTTGGAACAGTTGGGGCGGTGGGATTGACTCTTGTCTCTCTCTTTCCTGCTTATATTTCTGGACGACTATTAGATGAGGTTATTAAGCCTTTTCAAGATGGCACCTTAAGTGGCGATGAGGCGGTTCAAATTGGTGTGCTTTTTATAGTTACACTGGGTTTGATCTACTTGTTGAAGCAATTTTTTATTTGGTTACGATTAAAAAAGATGTCGGTTATGGGAGAAAAAGTTGCAAGAGATCTTCGAGAAGATCTTTTCACTCATATTCAGAAATTGGATATGGATTTCTTTTCGACTAAACATACCGGAACCATTATTTCGCGAGTGAGTTCAGATACTGATAGAATTTGGGATTTTGTAGCCTTTGGAGTGGTGGAAGTTTCAAT
The DNA here is from genome assembly GCA_036336775.1 of Bdellovibrionota bacterium. Classification (GTDB taxonomy): domain Bacteria; phylum Bdellovibrionota; class Bacteriovoracia; order Bacteriovoracales; family Bacteriovoracaceae. The sequence goes on from JAYZFM010000009.1 coordinate 5,618, forward strand.
CGCAATCTTGACCATGATAGGGCTTTCAGCTGTGTTAATTTCACTTGATTGGCAACTTGGCTTGATGATGACAGTCCCTGTTCCAATAATTATTTGGGCCATCTATCACCACGGTGAAAAGATGAAACGAATGTTTATTAGATGCTGGAGAAAATGGTCTGAATTAACAGCAGTTGTGGGAGACACTGTTCCTGGGATTCAAGTTGTTAAATCCTTTAATCAAGAAAAGAAAGAGATTAAAAGGTTTAACCAGAAAAATCAGGCTGCATTGGACGAGTTTAATGAAGTTCATGAGGCATGGACAAAATTTTGGCCTGGATTATTTTTAATTGTTCACGCCATTATGGTGATTGTATGGGCAATGGCGGTTCCAAGACTTCTTAGTGCGCCGAATGAAGCAGGTTATATGAGTGCGGGGACTTTTGTTTCTTTTTTACTCTATATGACAATGTTTACTCAGCCGATAGAGGTCATTGGACAAATGGCGAGAATGTTAAATAGAGCGAGCAGTAGTGCCTATAGAGTTTTTGAAATTTTGGATACTAAGCCTTCATTGAATACGGATGAAAGTGTTGTCCGAACAAAATTGCAGGGACAAATTGAATTTCGCGACGTGATCTTTAGTTATGATGGAGTTCGTAATGTTTTAAAAGGTATTTCGTTTGAAATAAAAGCTGGTGAAATGATTGGGTTAGTTGGGCCTAGTGGTAGCGGGAAGTCGACAATAACAAAACTGATGAATCGATTTTATGATGTATCAAGTGGTGGGATTTACCTTGATGGATTAGAGATAAAGTCTTTAGAAGTTGGTAGTTTACGTTCTCAAATAGCTGTCGTTCATCAAGATCCATATCTATTTCATGGAAGTATTTTGGATAATATTACCTATGGAAATGATAAGGCGAGTTTAGATCAGGTGATCCAGGCTTGTAGAGCAGCTAATGCCCACGAGTTTATCTTAAACTTTAAGGACGGCTATGACACTAAAGTTGGTGAACGAGGTCAAACTCTCTCTGGTGGAGAAAGACAACGAATTTCGATTGCTCGTGCCATATTAAACGATCCAAGAATTCTAATTTTAGATGAAGCGACCAGTGCTGTAGACACTGAAACTGAACGAAAAATTCAAGATGCTCTTGATCGCTTAGTTGAGGGGAGAACAGTTATAGCAATTGCTCATAGGTTATCAACATTGCGAAAGGCAAATCGTATCTTTGTTGTAAAAGACGGTAAGTTAGATGAAGTAGGAACTCATGCCGAGCTAATGGCAAATGGTGGTGAGTACAAAAAATTACAAGACATGCAAACAGAAATGTTTAATTTGATGCATGGATAATAAAGGAGTTTTTATGCAATTTAAAATGGCAGAAGACAAGAAGCTCTTTTGGCTCAGTGATGAGAATTGGACTAGTGTGGAGATTAAAGCATGTTTTCCAAACTCTCATCCCAATAAGTATTTATCGGTTAGAAACGATAAAGGAGTGGAATTAGCTCTGATTGAGAAGCTGGAAGACTTGTCTGTTGAGGCAAGATCAATCGTGCATGATTATTTGAAGTTTAAATCTTTTGTTTTTGAAATAGTTGGAATTTACAAGATAGAGGAAGATTTTGGTCTTCGAAGCTTTGAAGTGAAAACGAAAAGTGGAGATAGATGCTTTCAAATGGCGCTAGATGATTGGCCTGAAGTAAATTCAAGAGGCAATATTCATCTCGAAGATTTACATGGAGAGCAATATTCCATCGAAAATTTAGAGTTTGGAGCTAAAATCTTAAGTGCTTATGTGTAATAAAATGCATCAGGTAAGTTGGCACAGCTAATTTACCTGGTGTATCCTTTTAATATGCGTATTTTATTTTTTATTTTATTAAGTAGTTGCCAACTTTGGCATCCAGCTCCAAAGAAAAAAGTCATCTTGATATCTATCGATGGGCTAAGGCCTGAATTTTATCAAGACGCAAAATTTGATACTAAAAACTTAAAAAAATTGGCGAAGGAAGGTGTTTATGCTCCCGCCATGAAATCTGTCTTCCCAACACTGACCTATCCAAATCATACGACTTTAGTTACAGGTAAGAATTCTTCCGAACATGGGATTTACTCAAATCAGAAGTTTAATAGGGACGCAGGTCCAACCACTGAATGGTACTGGTATGAAAAAGATATCAAGACTATTACTTTGTGGGACGAAGTTAAAAAAAGTGGAGGCACGACTTTAGGTGTACATTGGCCTGTATCAGCAGGAGCTCCTATCTCTTATAATATTCCTGAAATTTTTGAAACACCTCCATGGCTTACCGGGCCTTCTTTTGATCTTGTTAACATTTATGGAACTAAAAATTTAGCGAATAAAATGAACCAA
>JAYZFM010000010.1:0-24150 GCA_036336775.1 Bdellovibrionota bacterium
AATAGAGTCGTAAAAGTGGTTAAGTTTGCGACGGATATTACAGAGATGAAAATTAGGAGTAGTGATTTTGAAAGCCAAATAGCAGCCATGGATAGGTCACAAGCTGTGATCGAATTTGATCCGTCCGGAAATATTTTACATGCAAACACTAATTTTCTCTCGGTAACAGGGTATAGTTTAGAGGAGATTAAAGGGAAGCATCACCGGATATTTTGCGAGTCAGAATTGAGTAATAGTATGGAATACCAACAATTTTGGAGCCGCCTATCCAAAGGTGATTTTGATACGGGAGAATATAAGAGAATTGGCAAGGGGGGAAAAGAAATTTGGATTAATGCCTCCTATAATCCAATATTTGATCTTGATGGAAACGTATATAAAGTAGTGAAGTTTGCAACAGACCTAACTAAGGAAAAAGAAAACTATAATCAATTAGTACATAGCTTTGAAGAGGCAGCAAACGAATTAGCCGGTGTTTCGAGCAATATTCATGATTATGCTGAAAGTATGAGTGAAGATGCAAGTTTAACTTTGGAATTTTCAAGAGAAGCGTTAAAAAATTCTGAGGAAGTCTCTTTTGGAGTAAGTAGTGTCTCAACAAGTACAGAAGAAATGTCAGCTTCAATTCAGGAGTTAGCGAAATCTTCAGGAAACGCATCTACTTTATCTAAGGAAGCGAGCTTGAAGTCAGAGGAAGCTAGTGCTGTGATAAATGACCTAGGTAAAGCTTCTGAGGATATTGGACACATAATTAAAGTTATTAATTCTATAGCCCAACAAACCAACCTTTTAGCACTTAATGCGACAATTGAGGCTGCAAGAGCTGGTGAAGCTGGAAAGGGATTTGCTGTTGTGGCCAATGAAGTGAAAGAACTTGCAAAACAAACTGCTACTGCAACTGAGGACATTTCCAGTAAAATTAATAATGTCCAGGCATCTACTAGTTTAGCCGTATCTGGAGTAGAGGATATTAATTTAAAAATTAATCAATTAAATGATATTGCGATTTCCACTGCCTCATCAGTTGAAGAACAGTCGGTGACCACAAATGGTGTCAGTCAAATTCTACAAGAACAAAATAAGGCCATTTCAAATATTGGAGACATTATTCAAAGGGTTACAGACTCTGCTACTAAAAGCTCTGTTGGGGCCAAAGAGAGTCTTGCAGCTGCGGATATGCTTCATCAATTATCTAAGTCGTTAAAAGAACGAATTGAGGTCGCTAAATATAAGTAAAAAATTAATGAACAGAAAAATCAAATTACCTACTTGCGCAAAATTTAGATCGCCATGATAATGAGGAAGAGCAACAGTTTTTGGTCTTCTTTATTATCAACCCAAAAGCTTTAAAAATTGACATTTAAAAAGCGAGGCAAGCTATGAGTGTTTCTCCTAAGATTATTAGACAAACAGAGTCTGAGTTATTGGGAATCTATGATGCCCTAAACAGAGTTCAGGCCATAATTGAATTTGAATTGGATGGAACAATCATCCAGGCAAACGAAAATTTTTTAGAGGCTTTAGGTTATTCTCTGGAGGAAATCCAAGGTCAGCATCATAGAATGTTTTGCGACTCTGAGTTTGTAAACTCTATTGAATATAAGCAACTTTGGAATACATTACGCGCAGGCAATTTTTTTGCTGGAGAGTTTAAAAGATTTACCAAAGACGGACGTGAAATATGGATTAATGCCTCTTATAATCCGATTTTTGATGGGGATGGTAATCCCGTTAAGGTCGTAAAATTCGCCACGGATGTAACCGAGGCAAAAGTTAAAAATTCAGATAACGAAAATCAACTGAAGGCGATGGATCGCTCGCAAGCTGTGATTGAGTTTACTCCAGATGGTACGATTCTAGGAGCTAATGCTAACTTTTTAGCTGTTACAGGATATTCCCTTGATGAAATAAAGGGTAAGCATCATCAAATTTTTTGTGAGCCTGAATATGCAAGCTCAGTGGAGTATAAGCAATTTTGGCAGAAGCTTTCTTCAGGTGTTTTTGACTCAGGTGAATATAAAAGGTTTGGAAAAGGTGGTAAAGAGGTTTGGATTAGTGCCTCTTACAATCCGATCTTAGATTTAAATGGAAACGTTTATAAAGTTGTAAAATTTGCATCAGACTTAACCAAAGAAAAAGAACAATATAATCATCTCGTAGATTCATTCGGAGGCGCAGCGGGAAGGCTTGCGAAAGCTTCAGAAGAACTGCAGGGTTACGCTAATAATTTACAAGAAGACGCAAAAAATACTTTGGAGCAATCTGAGCAAGCTCTTGAGAGTTCTAAAGAAGTTTCAGGTGGTGTTGCAAGTGTAAGTGCTAGTACAGAAGAGATGACGGCTTCTATTCACGAGCTCGCTAAATCTTCTCAGCATGCCTCGAACCTTTCTAAAGAGGCTGGTGAGCGGTCAAAAGAGGCAACTATTGTCATCAGTGATCTAGGACAAGCCTCGGAGGATATCGGTCAAATTGTAAAGGTGATCAACTCCATTGCTCAGCAAACAAACTTGCTAGCTCTGAACGCAACTATTGAAGCTGCTAGGGCTGGTGAAGCAGGAAAAGGCTTTGCCGTTGTTGCCAATGAGGTAAAAGAATTGGCCAAGCAAACAGCTGTCGCCACAGAAGATATATCCAATAAAATTAATAATGTGCAAGAGTCGACAAATAAAGCTGTCACGAGTGTGCAAGATATTGACCAGAAGATTAACCAAATGAGTGATATTGCTATTTCAACGGCTTCGTCAGTAGAAGAGCAATCAGTTACTACAAATGGTGTAAGTGCTATCTTGCAAGATCAAAGTAAGGCAGTCGACACCATATCAAAGACTATTCAAAACGTGACGGAATCGGCGCTTAAAAGTGCAAAAGGTGCTGAGGAAAGTTTGATGGCAGCTAAGATTTTAGGCGAGCTATCGGAGTCTCTAACTGAACTGGTAAGTAACGCTAAAGCAGGATAAAAAAAAGCTCCCTTACGGGAGCTTTTTTTATTTAAGAGCTTCTTTTTTTAAGTAGTTTCTATAATTATTTTCTTCTTTTTCATAAGCTCCAATATCAAGAATTCTGATATCATCAAGATAAACTTTTTTTCCATTTGGAAGGTTCCAATTAACTGTAAGGTTTATTTGACTTTGATAGAGCTCTGGCTTCATGGCAATTGATACCATTTCCCATAGTTTAGGGTAGGGGTAATGACCGCTTGCTGAATACTCTCTAATCTTATTTCCATTTTTTGTGACTTCAATTTTAACGGTAAGCCCTTCATTTCCTTTTAATGGAGAGTCTGATCGGTAGCGTAAATAAAAACCATGCCATTTTCTGGAATCAATTTTTCCAGACTGACTCAAAGAACCTTTTCCTGAGATGACAGCTGCATTTCCAGACATCTTGATGTTGTTTGTAGCTGAAATTGCTCCAGACGATTTCCAAGCGTATGGCCTATTGTCCTTCCAAATTTCTAATGATTGATTAGCGATTCTTCCTGCTTTAATTTCTTTGTCAACCGACTGGAAGCGAGCTTTTTCTTCAGCTGCTTTTTGCTTGGCTGAATCTTCTTTTGCACATTTCTTTTCCCATTTATCTTTTTTCTTGTAGCACTTCTTTTGATTGAGAATATTTGCCCTTAAACATTTTTCGTATTTCTTTTGATACTTTCTTTCAAAACAAGACTTCGCAAAAACTGATGTTGATACGAGTCCTAAAAGTCCAATTAAGACTAATTTCATAAAACTTCCCCTTTTTTATCTAAAATTCTAAGCATATGGTCATAAATTGACCAATTTTTTAATGCTGTGGTGCGTGCTTGAGTAGCTTAATAAGGTTTACTGAGCTAGGATTTTGTCATGGGCCAAATAGAAAATTCCTTAGGGGATCTTAATCATTTAAAAATCAAGGCAGCAGAATATTTTTTTGGAATCCTCTTTATTAGCTCTTTTGTTTTTATTGGAGTTTATATCTGGGATGATAGGATTAATCTGATTCCTTGGATGGTTATTCCTGTTAGCATTCCATATGGGCTCTTATTTTATAAAGTTAGATCTACCAAAAATTATTCTTGGGTATTGATTGGACTGGCCTTTTTTATGGTCTCAATGCCGTTATTAAAATTTGTTACTGAACCGCTTTATTTAGTAGATGCTTTTATCATTATCATGATGTCTTCTTTTGCCTTTAGTTTATTAAAAAGAAAACATGCTTTGGTGTTAGTTCTCATTCATGTTGGCATATACTATTTTGCAGCTCTGATAGTATATTTCTATAAACCTTTCAATATTATCTATACCTCTGATAATTTAGCTTCAATTCTCATTGGATCGCTGGTTTGTTTATTTGCTGCAATTTTTATTTCATACTCTTTTTCAAAAAAGAATGAAGAAATGATTGATGAACTCAAGCATACGAGTGAGAAGTTGAGTCGTTCAAATAATGATCAGAGTTTTTTAATGAATGTGATCATTCATGATGTGAATAATTCATTGATGAAAATTCTTATGCGGACAGATTTATTTGGAGTTAAAAAAGAACTCGATCGTGACGAAGATTTTATAAAGCTCAAAAATCAAATAGGGGAGCTGGATATTTTGATGAAGAACTTAATCGCCATGAGGAATTTATCAGATTTGGATCCTGAAAAAGTAATCCGTTTGATTCCTGTTTCTGATATCTTTTATAAAATAGATCTTATTTTTAGGTCTAGAGCCGAAATGAAAAAAATTCATCTCGAATTCTACCAAATGAATGCAGACGAAAAAATTGAAGTTGAACCGGTTTCATTTGTTTATCAAATTTTAAATAATTTAGTTGATAACGCAATTAAATTTGCTCAACCAGAGACCGTGGTAAGGATTTGTTTTGTGAGTAATGATGACCAGCAAGTCTTTCAGATCGAAAACCATTGCTCGAGTGTTCATAGGGAAAATATTGAAAAGCTGACGAGCAATCAAAAACTAGAAAGTATTGATGGAAGTTTAAAAGAAAGAGGCTCCGGTATTGGACATACAATTGTTCAGGAGTTCTGTGAGATCTTTGGGTATAAACACTCTGTAGAGTTTATCGCTCGTGAAGATGATCTACATGTAAAAAACTGTATAAAGATAAAATAGGAATATTATGAAAGTAAAAGTAGGTATCGTAGGTTTTGGACTGTCAGGGAAAATTTTCCATGGACGACTTCTAAAAAAGAATTCTAATTTTGAAGTTGTAAAGATTTTAACAAGTCGCAAAGACGAGGTGAAAGAGGAGTTTCCCAATGCTTTATCTGTAAGTACTATTGAAGAGCTAATTGATGGAGTTGACCTTGTTGTTAATGCTGGGCCAAACGATTGTCACTATAGTTATACCAAACTGGCATTAACTCAGGGCTGTCATGTTGTAGTTGAAAAACCATTTGTCGTAACTTCTAAAGAGGGGCGTGAATTAATCGCATTAGCTGAAAAAAATAGTCTCGTTTTGAGTGTTTTTCACAACAGAAGATGGGATGGAGATTTTTTAACAATTAAAAAATTTATTGAAGAGAATAAGCTTGGAAAGATCAAGCAATTTGAATCTCATTTTGACAGATTTAGACCCGAGCATAACCCTCAAAAATGGCGAGAAAAACCAAGTCCAGGGGCGGGAATTCTTTTTGATCTGGGATCGCATTTAATTGACCAGGCATTAACTCTTTTCGGTGAACCAGATAATATAATTTCGGACATAGCCTTCCAAAAAGGTGTTCAAGGTGTTGATGATTATTTTCATCTGGTTTTTTGTTATGACGATTTAAGGGTGATTCTTCACGCCACCTCCTTTGGAGACCTCTCTCCACGTTTTCAAGTATTTGGAGAAAAAGGGGCTTATCAAAAGTTTGGTATGGATAGCCAAGAGCGAATGTTGAGGGAAGATGATAAGGGGGAAATCGTAGAAGAAGATGGACACTTATACTTAGCACCTTCAATGCAAAAAGAAGCTCTAGAAACTCGTGCGGGTGATTATGAAGCTTTTTATAGCAATATCTTCACTTCAATCACGGAAGGACGAAACAATTTAATCGTTAAACCTGAGCAAGCTCTACGTGTAATTGAAATTATCGAAAAAGTATTAGTTGAAAATAAATAAAATAATTATGCTTCTTAATTTTGATTAAGTTAGTTGGTATTTCATTTTTACCTTTATAGAATCTAGAAAATTTATCAAAGGAAAAAAATGAAAAAGCTACTAGTTGCAGTGCTCGTACTTATGTCTAGTTCTTTTGCTATGGCAGAGAGAACTAAAATTCAAGGTGATTTAAGTGTTAATGGGCATTTTCAATTTAGAACTGAATCTGCTCAAAACCGTCAGAATGTTCAAGGCTCAAAGCAAATGGAGCAAAGCTTTTCAAGGTTAAGAGTTTATTTTCAATTTACTCCTAATGAAAATTTAACTTTCAATTACACTCCACAAGCGACTAAGGGATTCGGTGCCGTTGTTGATTCAGAAACCACTAGTGGATCTACTAATCACACAGAAGTGACTTCATTTGAATCTAATATAGACTACAAAATTTCAGATAATTTATCAGCAAAGCTAGGAAGGCAGGAACTTTCTTACGGGGATCACTTGTTTATAGGATCACTACCATGGGCAAATGCTGGACGTAGTTTTGATGCAGTCAAATTACATCATAAGTTATCAAATGGGTGGGTTGATCTTTTGCACTCAAAAATTTCAAATAATGATACTGATATCAGCTCTGAGCAAGATGATAAAGATCTCTACCTTTTATATAGTTCAATAAATTTTGATTCTGCTGTAAAGCTTTTAGATCTCTACTTACTTCATCAAAATGACAATACGGCTTCTGATTTAGAGGTAAATATGGTTGGTTTTCGTCTCAAAGGGGAAGTGGGAGCTTTCTTTTTTAGGACTGAAAATGGCAAGCAGACAGGAGAAAATCTTGATGACGAGGCTTACCAATACGACCTTGAATTAGGAGGAAAATTTGGCAAGTACAGTGCCGCTGTCGAGTACTCAATCGCTGGTAAAGACTATCAACAACTTTATCCTACGGCACACAAATTTATGGGGATCACAGATGTTTTGGGAAGAAGAAACCTGCAACAAACAGCTCTACATATCAAAGGAGCTCCTCTTGATTATATGAATTTTAGTCTTGATATGCATCAATTCCAAAGAGTTGATGATGAGAACCCTGCATACAAATTAAATGGCTCAACTTCTTGGGGGACCACTGGAGATTCTACAGATATTGGAAGTGAAGTTGACCTAGTCGTAAATTTTGTGAGCAAAGATCAAATTAAATTACAGCTTGGCTATGGTGTGTTTACTCCGGGAGAATACATGAAGGAAAACAACTCGGATCTAGATGATCAAGTTGTTTTCACTTATGCAATGGTAAACGCTAATTTCTAAGCTGCTTTTATCTCATCAGCCGGCATGATTACATCAGCCGGTTGATTATCAACTTCACCTTCGTATCTACTCTCTAATTTAAATACTGAAACTGTTTCAGTCATTAGCTTTGATAGCTTTCCAAGGGACTCTGCTGAAGCCTGATTGTCCTTAACCGCTGTAAGAGCATCATCTGCAGACTTGGATAAATTCTCCATGTTGGCCACCATTGAGTCGATGACTCGCTGATTGTTTTTCACAGTATCTAGGACAGAGCTAGCTGTTATTTCTTGTTCTTCTGCAGCAGCAGAGATAGTCATACTAGAGCTATTAACTTCTTCAATGACTAATGTGATTTCTCCAATGGCATTAACTGCTTCTTTAGATTCGCTTTGGATAGCATCAATCTTTTGGGAAATTTCTTCAGAAGCGACTGCAGTTTGCTTCGCAAGTTCTTTAACTTCATTCGCAACAACAGAAAAGCCTTTCCCTGCTTCTCCTGCTCTTGCAGCTTCGATCGTTGCATTAAGCGCAAGTAGATTTGTTTGTTGTGCGATACTTGAAATAAGTTTTGTTACACTTCCGATATCCTCACTCGATTTAGCAAGTTTTTGAATGAATTCCTTCGTAAAATCTGACATGTTTTTTGCTTTAACAGTTAGTTCTTTTGCATTAAGAGTTGTCTTGGATATTTCGCTGATTGCACTATTGAGCTCATTCATCGAAACACTTACTGAATTAAAGCCTTCACTTAGCTCTCTTGTAAGCTTGGTGGATTCATCACATCTGGCTTTCGTATTTTGTGAGTTTTTAAACAACACTTCACTTCGTTTGTTTAACTCTTGGGATGATTGGAATAGCTCTACTGAGGAGGTATTAATCTGGCCAATACTGCTGCTAATAGAGTGGACTAGCCCTTTTAAAGCCTCTTGAATAGCTCCAATCGGTCCGTCAGAATTAACTTCTATAGAACGAGTTAGATCTCCTCTGCTGTAGTACTCTGTATACTCAAGTATGGACTTAACTTTGTCTTGTAACTCATTAGCTTCTTTTTCCGTTTTGCTTAATAGGTTTTCTACCTGTTGTTTCATTTCATTTGCTTGTAAGATGGCCTGTTCAGCTTTATTTTTTGATGCCACAGCTTCATCAAGTTCCGCTTGCGCTTCAATAACTCTCTGTTTCTCAATTTCAGCTGTCTTTAAAGCTTCTTCTGCAGCAGCAGAGTCTTCTTTAGCTTTTAAGCTTGCTGCATCTGCTTGCTCTTTTGCCTTAATAGCTTCCTGCTTGGCTTCATTTGCATTTTTCAATGCTTCTTCTTTAACTAGTTGAGCTTCCTTGATCGCTGCCTCTGCTGCTTCTCGCTCAGCTTTGGCGGCTTCTTCGACCGAGGCAGCTTGAGTCTTAGCGGCTTCAACTTCTAGCATTGCAGTTTCTTTTTCAGCTTGAGCTCTTTCGGTAGCAGCTTTAGCTTCATTTATTTGCTTAAGAGCTTGTTCTTTTTCTTGGGACGCTTCTTGTTTTAATTCTTCTGCTTTATTGATTTCTATTTTAGACTGCTCGATAACCTGATTGGCTTCTTCTTTTGCTTGATCTGCAGCGTCTTTTTCAGCCTTGGCTTTTGCTAGCGCCTCTCTTTCATTTTTCTTCATCGTCTCAAGATCGACCCATTCAATACTTTTAACACCAAACGCATTTTGAATACTGGAAACTGTATCATTTATATTTTGAGCTAAATGACCAATTTCGTCGTTAGACTTACAATCAATATGATGATCTAGGTTTCCTGCGGCAACCTCTCTCATAACTTTTGATGCTTTTTTTAAAGGAATAGTTATATTTCTAGAAATTCTAAGACTCAAAAATAGGACAAAACCTACGATTGCAAAAAGCGTTCCTGAAAGAATATAAAGCATCTGTAGACTTTTGTTTAGATTGTTATCAAGTTTTATATCTATATCAGCTGACTCCCATTTTACGAACTCATTTATGTCATTTACGACTTTTGATATCACACCAAAAAACTGTGTTGGGTCTTCTCCGAAGCCACCTTCTGTTTGTTTTGCGATGACTTTATCAAAAACAGCTTGGGTTTTTTGCCAATGAATCCTCGAGTTCGCTTCTTTTATTTTTGCTTGGGTTTCCGGAGAAACGGTTAATGTTAAAGAATATAAATTATCAAACATTCCCGAGCGAAGACTCGTTATAGTGTCTACTGCTTTTGAATTTATTGGCTGGTCGGCAGCTAGAATACCAGCAAGATTAGCTCTTAATAGACCGCTTTTCTCTTTTGCCATTTCAATTAAAAGCGTACCGCTAATAGCAGAGATAATTTCAGCGTTATTAGAAAAATTGGTGGCCGTTTTATAAAACCCTAAAAAAGTTTTAACAATTTTTGTATATTCCATCGCTGCATTAGCAGCCGTAGTTTTTCCATCAACCATTATTCTTAATTCTGTAATTCGCTCAATAGATGACTTAATGAGGTCAATTTGATTGACCGGGAGTACACTTGTTGGAAGGTTTTCGGTTAGCATGGAAATATTTTCATTTACTTTATTTCTTTGAACTTTAATCTTTTCATAGTTGTCAGCCCCCTTAAGATAAGCAACAGACATTCCTCGCTCTACTTGCAACGTTCCTGTGACTTCACTTAAAATTTGCACTGTATAGAAAATATTTTTTGTTTTTACGTTGTCTTGATAGCGCTCGTAATACTCATTAATTGTAATACTTGCTAGTAAGACCAAAACAAAAAGAGGAATAAAACTAGTTCCAAAAATCTTTTTAAATACATTGAGCTTCATGATTTTCCTTGAGTCGCGGTTACAAAAAATGATTCGGAACATTATCTCCTAGTTTTTAAAAGCGAAATTTGTGGCGTTTGACTTTGCCTAGACTCGAATAATTAAATACTTATAAATTTGGGTGTATGTGTTTTTGGGAACTTAAATAGGTTAACCAACCAACTTGGTCAGTAGAAATAAATTTTTTTGACGCTCAATTATTAAGAAAAACACAAGATTTCAATGACTTACTCAAGGAATTTTAAGTGTAATTCTCGTTTTTGCCAAGCTCTCATGGCATACCTACAATATCGTAAAGGAATTATTAATGAAAAAGATATTATTACTTTTATTACTCAGTACTGTCGCCCGGGCTAACGAAATTTCACTTTTAAAAGAGCAAATCTTTCGGGTTGATTCACTAATGCAAAACTATGCAAAAGAAGTTCATCCATTATTAGAGCGCTTTATTGAAAATCGAAGAACAATATTTAATAGAGACGAACGTAAAGCTATTCAGGATTTCTGGACAGTTTATAATGATACGCGAATTGCTTTGGAGGTTTTGAAGTCAAGCCATGAGGGGAAAAATGAATTAATTGTGTTTTCAGCAAACCTTCACCTACAAACTTCAGCTGCTATTTTAAGTCAAAAACTTTGGAATAATGAGTTAGCACAGAAAAAACTAAATGAAACGAATACGGCTGAAATTCCTAGGGGCTCATTTATTAATCTAGAAAATCAACTTTTTAACTCAATTCATAACGGAGTAGAACAACTACCTACTTATTTTCCGAGTCAAGCTCTAAGTCTCGTGGAACCCATTGTTGCGGAGGATACAGAACTGCAGGCGATTAATGAAGCGGCTATCGCGCAGTTTAAAAAATTAGAGGATTTTGTCGAGTCAAAAAAGAATTATCAGACAGTGCGAAAACGGTTTCAGATTTATAAATTTAAAAATATTTTTTATACGATCATGCGAAAAATTTCTACTTGGTTAGGAGACACAAAAACAAGAAACCGAGACCCTGACTACTATAATGGTAAAACGGCGATCACCATTGAGCAGGCCAAAGAGATGCAGACTAAACTTCAACCAGGTGATATAATGATCTCAAGAACAGATTGGTTTTTATCTAATATGTTCCTACCAGGTTTTTGGTCCCATTCATTTATATACACAGGTGATGCGAAAAAATTGAAAGCATATTTCAATAATGAAGATGTTAATCAGCACTATTTATCAAAATGCCAAAAATTAGACTTAGAGTGTGATAACTTTTTTGATTACCTGGCTCTGAAATTCCCAAAAGTAATTAATGATTATATGAAAAAGGATAAATATGGATATCCAAACGTACTAATTGAAGCCACTTCTGAAGGAGTTCATTTTTCAAGTATTCGCCATACATTTCTTAATGATTATTTGGCAGCGGCTAGACCTATGGTTTCTCTACTTGATAAGGCAGTTGCAATAGAACAGTCGTTAGAATTCTATGGGCTAGAGTATGACTTTGATTTTGACTATATAACTGACGATAGGTTAGTTTGTTCGGAACTTGTAGGGAAGTCTTACGATAAAAGTGTTGAGATGAATTTTGATATAGATAAAGGCGAATATATTGAACAAATTATGCAAAGACTTTCAATCCCAGTGAAAAATTTCGCTCATAAAATGTATGATGAGAATATAGCCGGTTGAAGAAAGTCGGAGCTAAAATTTATTGCTTTCTTAAAGGGACTCCCCAAACAAGATCGTGCAGTTTTCTCCAGTGAAAAGGAGTTTTATCAGACAATTGAAAAGAAGAAGTGGAGCTTCATGGAGTAAGTTATGATTAAATTTTTTATATTAATATTTATAGTTTCTTGCGCACAAACCTCAATAAAAACTCCAAGCTTTGATGCCGAATTGAGTGAATACAAGTATCCGTTTGAAGTTGAGACATTTGAATTTCAATCGCAAAGACTAAATTTAAAAATGCGCTATGGTGATCTGGGAGATAAAAAAGCAACGAAAACAGCAGTTCTACTACACGGAAAAAACTTTTCAGGTTATTACTGGGATCAGATAGCAACAGAGCTAGTTAAAAAGGGCTATCGAGTTATAATTCCTGATCAAATCGGCTTCGGAAAAAGCACGAAGCCTGAATCATACCAATACAGCTTTCAGCAATTAGCATACAACACACAAAAGTTGATAACATCTCTTGATATTAAGGACTATATAGTCGTCGGTCACTCAATGGGAGGCATGCTTGCAGTTCATTTGGCCTATATGTCTAAAAATGTTAGAGAGGTAATTTTAGTTAATCCCATTGGACTAGAAAACTATCTACAATATGTAGAATATAAAGATCCTGAATTCTTTTTTCAAAATGAAAGAAATAAATCGGTAGAAGCATTTCGTAACTATCAGAAAAAAAATTACTATGATGGAAAATGGAATGATGAGTATGAGAAATTGCTCACGCCTTTTAAGGGGTGGAAGAACGGAGATGATTTTGAGCTTGTTGCTTGGAATAACGCTTTGACATACGGGCCGATCTTTCAAAACGAAATTATTAGCCTTATTCCTAAAGTTCAGGTTCCGGTGAAATTGATTCTGGGAACTAGGGACCGAACTGGTCCAGGGCGAGCTTGGAAAAAACAAGGCGTAACGAGATCTCTTGGGCAGTATCAGATACTTGGACGAGAAATAAAAAAATTAAATCCAACGCAAGTAGAACTCATTGAGTTAAAAGGCTTGGGGCATATGCCACAATTTGAAGACTATGCACGATTTGAAAAAGTTTTTTATCCGTTATTTTAATGAACCAGCATTTTCCCTATAATGCCCAATCCAAATCCCAAGACGGCTCCAAGTGGAGGAGCCCAATGCCTTTTTAGATTTGCTTGAGGGGCAATATCTTGAAAAACTAAATAAATGATTCCTCCACTAGCAAAAATCTTAAGATTCGCAAGTATCTGCTCATGATTAGATAGAAATTCTTTTCCGATAAATGCCATGAGTGGTCCAACGGAAGTCAGTAAGAAAAATAATAATAAAATTTGAGGCTTATTTTTTTTCTGTGGAGGCGTGAGTTCTTTAAAAGCGTTAAAACCTTCGGGAAGATTTTGTAGAAACATTATGGAGGCAAGCAATATTCCAGAGCCTATTCCGTTTGCCATCGAGGCCCCCAATGCAATAGCTTCAGGTATAAAGTCTGTGAGCATGGCCACTAAGTTCGCCATTGAGCCTTTTGCTTTAGACAATAGATAGTCTAAAAGCATAAAGAGTATTCCCCCACCGCAAAAAGAGATCGCAACACTAATTAAAGAAATTTTTTCTATACCTTCGGGAACGAGAACCAATGCAACAGCAGACAGAAGTGCTCCTCCTCCAAAGGCCACGACAGCATGATTGAGTTCTTTGTTGATTTTCTGAGGAAGAAGTTTTTCCGCAAAAGTGAGAATGGCACCTAGAGGGATGGCGATGCCGGCAAAAAGAGAGATCAACAATAATTCTTTCATCAAGTATTACTATAAGATTAAGATACCTTGATGCCAAGAAACTTCACTTCACTAAACCTGAAGAGGATAATTAAGAAAAATAAATTATTAGTTGATTTAGTATTCTTTTAAGATAGCTCAAGGAGTTTTTATGGAACTAACAAAGCACTTACTTTTTGTTGATGATGATCAGGACTTTCTTAATCTGAGCCACGAAATGTTTATTTTTTTACACACTAACGAAACGATCAATTAAGGAAAATTAATAGAAACTTCTTAAAATACTCCTAGGGAGTTTTTATGGAAATTTTAAAAATTAAAACTAATAGTATTGCTCACTTGTCTTATATATTAATCAACGGAGCCGATGCCATTGTTATTGATCCAAGGCGCGAGGCCAAACTTTATTTCGATAAGGCCACGAGTAAAGGCGCGAAAATTAAAGCTATTTTTGAAACTCATCGTAACGAAGATTTTGTGACAGGCTCAAGAGAGCTTCAACGTTATTGTGGAGCAGCGATTTACCATGGTAGAGGAATAGATTTTGAATTTGGTGATTATGTTAAAGAAGGGGATATTTTCTCACTTGGTTCAGCCGAATTAAAGGTTCTTGAGACTCCTGGTCATACACCTGAATCTATATCACTTGCCTTATATCCAGAGAAGGGAAAGGATGCAGTTGCAGTTTTTACCGGTGATGCATTATTTGTTGATGATGTGGGAAGAACAGATTTTCGAGCATCCAAGCAAGAAGAAGATGCTAAGACTTTATATGAATCTATTCACGAAAAAATACTTCCACTAGGTAATCAAGTCATTTTATATCCCGCTCATGGCGCAGGATCGGTTTGCGGCGGAGGAATCAGTGATCGGGAATTTTCAACCTTGGGTTTTGAAAAAAAACATAATCCTATGTTACAAAAAAATAAAGACGAATTTATAAAAGCTAAGCTTTCGGAGGATCATCAAAAACCACCATACTTCTCTAAAATGGAAGAGTTAAATCTTAAAGGAAATGATCGAAAACTAAAAAACTATCAAGGAATAGAGCTCGTTCCAATTGATGACTACTTTGATAGCCGTGAAAGTTTTCAGGTTCTTGATATTCGCACTATTGAAGCCTTTACTGGGTGCCATATCCCTGGAGCCTTTGGGATACCAACGTCAATGCTAGGAGCCTACGGAGGGTATTTTCTTAATTACGATGACCCCATACTCTTAGTAGGAGACTCTATTAAGGAAGCTGAAACGGCTAAAGATACATTACTAAATTTAGGTTATGACAAAGCTAGATACTTTCTAAATGGAGGCATCAAGAAATTCGAAGCTTCGGGTTACGATTTATCTCGAATTAAAACACTAGATGTAGAAGAGGTTTTTGATCGAGCAAAAGATTCAGTACTGCTTGATGTAAGAAAACCTGGAGAATGGGAATCTGGAACATTAGAAGATGCGAGAACGATCTTTCTTGGCGACCTTGAAAAGAACTTGGAAGAATTGAGGGCTCAGGGATCAATCATCGTTTATTGCGGATCAGGTGCACGAGCAACTATTGGAGCTTCAATATTACAAAAGCATGGACTTAAAAATATCAGTGTGTTCATGGGGTCAATGAAAGCTGTCAGTAACTCTACAAAGTAAAGAATCTAATTAGTAAGTTATTGAAATTACTTAGTGGGCTTAAGTTTATTCAATAAAACTTAAGTCTTTAAGTCCTTTATACCGACAGGTATAGGTGCTTAAAATAATTATACTAATCTTTTTGATGGTAGGATTTTTTTCTCTACCTGCATCCGCTCAAGTTGAATGTGAGATGCTTTTTCAACCGGCCGTAAAGTTGGATGGAACCAGAAGCCTAAGTGACTCTAAAGAATTGAAGTTTGCATCTTATAATGTACTAAATTTGGAACACTCTGTTGGTAAATATAAAACCAGTGAAGAAACGGGTAAAAGAGTTTTCAATTATGAGGTACTCACTAAAAACCCAGAAGATGTAAAGAAAATCGCACAAATAATTACAGAAGAGAAATTAGATTTTATTGTGCTCCAAGAAGTTGAGGGTATTCAGGCCCTGAAACTTTTTAATAGAAATTATCTAAACAACCAATATGAGCCAATTGTCCTTCCGGGCAATGATACAAGAGGAATTGAAATTGGTTTCTTAGTAAAAAAAGATTTACCAATAAAATACAAAGTTATTTCTAATAGGGAAGCAACTCATTTGTACGCAGCTACTAATGAAGAGATTCCAATTTTTTCAAGAGATCTACCGGCATTACATATTTGGAAGCAAGAATCATCGGTACTTGATGATCCTGAAATGATTATATTTGGAAATCATTTAAAATCCCAACGAGATAGAAAAGAAGATGCGAAGTCTGTCCTTTTCAGAACTGCTCAGGTAGAGGAAATGACTGCGATCGTTTCTCATTATAAAGAAGTATACAAAGATTCGGCAGTGTTTATTGCTGGTGATTTTAATGCTAATTTGGCAACAGGTGCTGAGTTTAAGCCGCTTAAAGCTGAGTCGGGTTTAAAAGATAGCTTTGATCTTAATTCTGTTACGATGCAAGACCATGAAAGAGTCACTCATAGTTTTCACCCAAGAGATGGCGAAACTAGTTACTCCCAAATGGATGCCGTATTTATGAATGATAAAGCACAAGAATATTTTATTCAATCTTATGTATATAGATATCAAGAAAATGGAAAAGTAAAACCTTTACCTAAAACCTACGAGGAAAGAGAGCTCAATCCTTCTGATCATTACCCTGTGATAGTTAAAATTGGTGCAGAAATTCTCAAATAGGTTTTATTAGTCTAAAATGAGCCTATGGAAAATCAAATTAAAAACTTACCCAAAGAATTAAAAGAACTAGTAAAAGAAAGCGTCGCACTACTAGGAGAAGTGCTGATCGAAGAGGAAGGCAAGAGCTTTTATAAAAAAGTCGAGGACCTGAGGCAATCAATGGTAGAATACCG
The DNA here is from genome assembly GCA_036336775.1 of Bdellovibrionota bacterium. Classification (GTDB taxonomy): domain Bacteria; phylum Bdellovibrionota; class Bacteriovoracia; order Bacteriovoracales; family Bacteriovoracaceae. Next base: position 16,620 of record JAYZFM010000010.1, read on the forward strand.
ATCTAGTGCAAAGCTAAAAAAACTAAGCCTGCTAGATTCAGGTTACAAAGATATTGAAAAATTATCTGCCAAAGAGAAATCGAAATTAGCACACGCATACACTCTCATGCTTGAACTTATAAACGCTTGTGAAGCAGGCTATAGGACTTTTAGATTGCGTGAAACTCAAAAGACTGAATTTAAAACTCGCCACGAAAATAATATCACGTACGTTCTTACTGCTCACCCAACCGAGGCGCGAACACCAGAGAATATCGAGTTATTTAGAAGGATTCAAAAACTCACGCTTAGGATTTTAGACCGAACTGGTGAAAAAGAATATATGTTTTCCATTATGAAGCATAACTTGAAGCTTTTGTGGTTGTTACCTGCAACGAGGCATGAAAAGCCAACTGTTAAAGATGAAGCGAACCATTTGTTTTCTATCATTCTTCGCCCAGACATTTTGGACACCCTCATAAGAACGGACCGAGACATTGGAAGAGTCAGAGTCAGAACTTGGGTTGGAGGTGACAAAGATGGGCACCCTGGTGTTGACGAAATCGTTATGCTTGAATGTTTACAAGCGTCTAGAAATTACTTCTATCGTTTTCTAAAACGAATGTTCTCTCTACTTGAAAACGATATTGAACTTCTGGCAAATAGAAAACTCCAAGAAAGCTTTCAAGTCTTAAATGGTGAGTTGAAGGTAATTAAAACGGTAAAAACTGCAGACGCTAAAAGTGTCGCATCACTTAGGCAAAAAATTAATAAATTAGGAACACAATACCAGCGAATTGTTGGGGAGCCGAGCCCTCGAGTTCGTAAAATTAATTCCGTCTTTGAGATTTTCCCAGCATTAGTCGTTCCAATCGAACTTAGGGAAGACAGCGAAATTGTCGCAGAGTCGCTTACCTCAGAAAAACCGACGGCGATTCACAGGATGCTGATTCAGCTTGCCGATATTACGGAATCGGGCGGTGTAAAAAATTATGCTCAAGGCTTTATCCTAAGTATGTGTCACTCTTATAAAGACATAGAGAATGGGATTAAGCTTGTTAAAAGAGTATTCGGAAAGGTCGAATTACCAGTAATTCCATTATTTGAAACAGCGCTGGCCCTTGAAAAATCGGATGGAATTGTAGAGAAATTAATTTCAAATAAATCTTATATTAAAATAGTCCAGACTAAGTGGAATGGAAATTTAGAGGTCATGCTGGGGTATTCAGATTCTTCTAAAGGCATGGGAGTTCTTCCTAGTCGAGTGGGAATTGCTAAGACCGTAAGGAAGCTCGATTTAATTATTTCAAATAATAATCTCGTACCTGTTTTCTTTCATGGTTCTGGTGGATCGATCGATAGAGGAGGAGGGAACCTTCTCGATCAGACGGCTTGGTGGCCAAAATCAGCACTGAACCACTATAAGGCTACTATCCAGGGCGAAATGGTAGAGAGAAACTTTACTTCCTCTGAGGTAACGATGTCGGGAGTTGATAAAATCTTGGAAAATTTTACCAAGAGTAAGTTTAAACATGGGCATATGAAAATTGATACTGTGGTGGAAGACTTCGCAGGCAGAGTAAAAGACTGTTATACAGAAAAAATAAGTGATGATGAATTTTTTAAATTAATTGAGTCAGCAACACCTTATAATTTTCTAAGTGCTCTGAAGTTAGGTTCTAGACCAGCAAAAAGAAAAAAGTCTACATCTCTTGACCTAAGTGCAATCAGGGCCATTCCATGGATCTTATGTTGGACTCAGATTAGAATTCTTTTTCCGACTTGGTGGGGTATTGGAAGTTCTTGGGAGCAAGTAAAAAAAGACGCGAAGTATGTAGGAAAATTAAAGCGGTCTTTTAAAACCAGTGCTCTTTTTTCCTCCTATGTTCGTTCACTTGGTTTCACACTTAGTAAAGTCGAGCTAGAAATATTTGAATTCTATTTAGATAAGTCTGATTTGAGTGAATCAGTTAAAACCAAATACAAGGACGAATTTTCACGTGAGTATAAAAATGCCGTGAATTTTGTAAAAACGGTGACCGGTGAGAAATCTCTGTTGTGGTATAGACCTTGGCTTGCAGACTCTATCAAGCTTAGATCATCTATGATTCATCCTTTAAATCTATTACAGATTCAAGCATTTAAAAAGGATGATTTGGACCTTTTAAGAAAAACCGTCGCGGGTATTTCCTCTGGGATGATGACCACAGGCTAAATTTGTGAAAATCTCTTCACATACTCTTATGGTTTGATTGATGCCTATTTAGGCTCCTTACAATATATTGAAGACAAAGGAGCTAATTATGCAAAAAGACTACACTAAAGACAATGAGAGAGCTAAAGAAGCAATTGCCAGAGAGGAAGAATTTCTCAAAGAAGAAGTTATTGGTAGAGGAGTTGAGAGTTCAACAGCCGATGACAGAGAAAATGAAAAAACAAATTTAGAAAAAACATCTGAGCGGTAAGTTCAGACTTAAGCAGAGTAGAAAAATATCTCTCGAAAAATACATTAATTCGTTTAATAATTAGAATATGCTAAGATTATTTCGTTATTTATCTATTTTCTTATTAATAATTATGGTAGTTCTATCTAGTGCGATAAATAATTTTTATAGGCCCGATGATTTTACTGCATTAGAATTAAAAATCGGACTGGTATGCTATATCGTTGTCGCTCCGCTGATGGCTTTTTCCGTTATGAGTTTCGGCGTTCTAAAGTTTCGGTCAGCAATTTTGATTAGAATTAAGTCTCACTTTATGAAAGATTTTTTCGAAAAAAAGAATGAAAAATTCTTTGTTATCCTTACTTTCATGCTAACAGTCTGCTGGGTTATTCTAGTCTGGCAAGATATTGGAAACGCAATTTTAATTTTTTTAAAATCTGAAAATCCGCACCAATATTTAAAGTAACTATGCTTTTGCAATTTTCCAAATAATTTTGAATAAACTCTTAAATGTGTAAAAATTGTGTTGATTGATGCGCAGCTAATTCGGTATGATTTGAGAGTTTGTCACTTGAGATAAATTTCAACAAGAGGATTAGTAATTATGAGCAATGAAAACAAATCATTATTTGAATCAGCACAACTAGGAAGCCTAACACTAAAAAATAGATTTATTATGGCTCCATTAACTAGGAGTCGCAGTGATGATAATGGTCTGGCGAATGATTTAATGGCCAAGTATTATGCTCAAAGAGCTTCTGCGGGTCTAATTATTTCTGAAGCAACAAATATTAGTCCTTACGCATTTGGCTATGCTTTTACTCCCGGGATCTATACCGAGGAACAAGTAGAGAGTTGGAAAAAAGTTACCAAAGCTGTTCATGACAAAGGTGGAAAGATCTTTTGTCAGCTCTGGCATTGCGGGCGAATCAGTCATCGCGATCTTATGCCAAATAATGAAAAGCCATTTTCTGCATCAGCTATAAAAGCTCAAGCAGAAGCTTTTACTAAAGATGGAAAAAAAGAGGCGAGTGAGCCAAGGGAAATGTCTAAAGAGGATATTAGAAATACCATAAAAGATTATGTTCATGCTGCTAGATGCGCTAAAGATGCTGGATTTGATGGAATCGAAGTGCATAGTGCAAATGGATATTTATTACATCAATTTCTAGGAAATAATTCGAATCAAAGAACTGATGAGTACGGTGGTTCTGTAGAAGCGAGAAGCCGTTTTACTTTGGAAGTCGTATCCGCTTGTCTAGAGGTTTGGAGTCCTGGAGAAATCGGAATCCGACTAGCACCTGTAAGTGAGTTTAACGATTTAAAAGCTGAAGATCCTCAAAGAGACTATGAGTATCTCGTAGGTAAACTTGATGAATTGAATTTAGCCTACGTTCATATAATTGAAGGGAATACCGGAGAGAAACGTGATGTTGGTAGAGATTTTGATTATTCAAAACTAAGAGAAATTTTTAAAAATAATTATATAAGTAATAATTGTCTTGATTTAGAGACTGCAAAGAAATTGGTTAATGAAGACCGAGCCGACTTTGTTTGTTTTGGTAGAAAATTTATCGCAAACCCAGACCTTGTAGAGCGCTACAAAAAAGGTACTGAGCTTAACGACCTAAGAGAAGAAGGTCTATATGGTGGAGGCGAAGAAGGCTACACAGACTATCCTTTTCTGAGCAACTAACGTCTACGTTTTCGTTTATTCTTTTTAGCGGGCTTTTTCTTTTTAAAATGAGAAAGAGCCTCTTTCGTAAATTCCTTGTGAAAGGGATGATCCAATACAGGTTCAATTTTCATTCTAATCTTTTTCTCAACATTTTTTAGAAGAGAGAGTTCAGCGATTACACATAATGAAATAGCGTGGCCTTCACGCCCGGCCCTAGCAGTTCTACCTATGCGGTGAATATAGTTGTTTGGATCTTCAGGAAGATTATAATTAATCACATGAGTTACGTGATCGATATCAATCCCACGAGCGGCAATATCTGTTGCTATAAGTAGTTTAACCTCACCTTCGCGAAAAGAGTTAAGTGCCTTTTCTCTTTGCCCTTGAGTTTTATTTGAGTGTATTGCCGCGGCTGTGATTTGCGAGCGCTCGAGTTGTTCAACTAAGCGATCTGCTCCAAATTTTGTTTTGCAAAAAATTAAAGCACTGCCGATATTTTTTTGCTCCAGTAGGCTTAGTAATAGGTATGTTTTATCAGTCTTATCCACAAAGTATACAGATTGCTCAATCTTTTCAACAGTGGTTGCCTCTGGAGTTACAGCTACTTTAATTGGATTATTTAAAACTGCTTCCGCTAAGGTTTCAATCTCTTTTGGCATCGTGGCCGAAAAAAGCAACGTTTGTTTTTGAGTAGGAAGCTTTTGAATGATTGATTGCACATCATTGAAAAATCCCATGTCTAGCATCGTGTCTGCTTCATCTAAAACAAATGTATCTAGTTGGGTAAAGTCCACATGATCTTCACTCATTAGATCGAGTAGCCTTCCAGGGGTTGCAACTAATACATCAACTCCTAGTTCAAGCGCTGAAAGTTGAGTTGATTTAGCTACCCCTCCAAATACGACAGCTGTTTTTGGAGTTAACTTTTCACCATAGAAATCAATATTAGCTTTGATCTGAGAAGCAAGTTCTCTCGTCGGTGCAAGAATTAAACAGCGAACCGTTTTAGGAGCTAGCTCTATTTTACTTGTTAAAAGTTTTTGCAGTATCGGTAGGGAGAAAGCTGCGGTTTTACCTGAGCCTGTTTGAGCGATTCCCAATAAGTCCTTTCCCTCAAGTAAATGAGGAATACATGATTCTTGTATGGGGGTAGGCTGAGTATAGCCTTTTAAATCAAGTTGCTCTTTTATATCAGCGTGAAGGCCAAATGAGTCGAAGTCTGTCTGAGTTTTCATGGGCAGTATTTAACAAAATTAGCGACTTAAGTCGCTATGTTTATGAATATATTACAATTATTCATAGTGTATATTTATTTTTATTCCATTTTGGTTATAACGGTAGCGTTCAAAACCCTAATCTAAGGAAATAGAGATGAAGAAAATGGTTTTAGTTTTATTGGCCCTTGGCTCAATGTCTTCTTTTGCGAGCACTGGTGTCGTTAAGTGTAAAGTGGTAGGTGCTGCTGTTGAAGGTTTGGAAGTGTCTGTTTCTATGACCCTTGTTAAAGGCAAAATTAAAAAAGTTATTCTAGATGACGAAGATGTGGAGTTGTACGCTCAAAGACATAAGGTCTCTGAAGATACTTTAGAGATTTCAATGGTTGGTCCTCATTATCAAGAAGTTATTGAACTTCAATATCAAGAAACAGATTTCTCTACTGAAACAACTATGACTGGAAAAATTATGGTTGGTAAAGAAATTGATGACCTTGGAAACGAAGGCGATAGTCTCTTTACAACTGCAACTGCAACTTGCTCAGCTATCCAATAAGTTACAATAATTAACTGCTATGCCTCTCTAACAGGCGTAGCAGTTTGCTCTTTTTTTATTTATTTCTTTAGAGTTACTTCCGAAATTATTTTGATTTTTACCTCATGACCAACAACTGGGCCTAGGTCAAATTTATCACTATAATTAATATTAAAATCTTTCCTGTTTATTTTTGTTTTTAATTTAAAAGCTGCTCTTTTGTTACCCCATGAATCGGTAACTAGCCCCAAATATTTTCCTTCAAAAACAACCTCTTTAGTAACATCCTTTATTGTTAGATTCCCCGTGAGCTCAAATTCATGTTTATCACCCGAAATTTCAGTAGACTTGAACGTCATAAGTGGAAATTTCTTGGCATCAAAAAAGTCAGGACTCTTTAAGTGATTGTCTCTTTTCTCAACTGCAGTGTCGATAGAACTTACAGGGATGGTTGCTTCAAAAGAGCTTTTAGTAAAATCTTTATCAAATTTAATCGTACCTGTTACCTCATTAAATCTTCCTTCAACTTTAGAGATAACAAAGTGGGCAATAGAAAAAGATGCTCTCGTATGAGCAGGATCAATTGTATATGTACCGTTCTGATAATTTAGATTCTTTGACTTTCCTCCTCCAGCTAGTGAGGCTGTGGATAAAAGTGCTAAAATAATAATTGGTAAAATGTTTAGTTTCATAAGGAATCCTTTAGTTATAAAACATTAAGCTAATATATTCATAGTTAGTTGTGTAGAAGCCTTTGGGGATGTGTAGAAAATTAAACATCTAAGATTCTTAGCAGTGTGACACTTCACTTTTAGTTTTTAATACTTCTTGTCCATCCTCCTGCTTTATAAGATAAGCTGGAGAGTTTTGACTGGCTTCTCTTTTGACTGAGCTACCATCGATCGTCTTTTCTATATCTGACTTATAAATTTTAACGACTTCGCCAGATGCAGTTCCGTCTCCCCATTGCCATTTAACTTTTGAACCTTCTCTAATCATATTTGTCTCCTGATGTAACACCTTACTGGTATTAAGCTGTAAACACTTCTAGGAAGCTTAGAATTCGAGTGGAAAAATTTAAACATGATTTTGGTCAGCGACTAAAAAATTTCACTAGAAAAAGAGTAGTCAGCAGTATAATCGATAATCAACTAAAATATTATTGGCTAAACTCTTTAACTGATTCATTGAGATATGCTAGGTGAGTATAGTGGAATTGAAAAGGCTGAGTAGGAAAACTCAGCCATGATAAAAATTGTTATATTTATATCTATTTACAAGCGTCTTCAAACATATCTCTTAGCTTTGGAATTAACTCTTCTCCAGAGGCGATTGTTTCTCTGAGATTGGCAAGAGATTCTTCATTTTCAGAAATTGCAATTGCTTCTCTATCGTACCCACCAATTTCATTTACATGAGGGTATTTTTCCAGTGTGTCTTTGTACGATTGAAAATTGTCAGATTTTCCAGTTTGGATAGTTAGTAGTGTCTTGGAACTGATTACAGGGTACTGTATAAATATTTGACATTGATATTACATAGTTGTGTGACGTAGTGAAAATATTGAGAAAAAATGCCTTCTTCACACCTGATGGTGTTTTCTCTGCGTTAAGGAAAGATAGACAGACATAGGAAATCAATCGGTTAGAATTTATGTACCACCAAAAATTTTAACTAAAAG
>JAYZFM010000011.1:0-46815 GCA_036336775.1 Bdellovibrionota bacterium
CATGGCCTGATAAAATTATGGCGATGAGAGCTCTGTTTAACCGTAAGTGGAAAAATAGAACGACTGATAGAGCGCACCTTGCACTGGTTGATATTCCAAGTATTAGTGAAAAGGTAGTTAATGTTTTATCTCACTACTTAATGGCAAACCCATTAGATAACCCAATTCCGTTTAAGATGGAAAGTGGTTTAACTTTTCAAGCTCCGTATGCAATCAGCAATGATTACAAAGTTGAGCAACTTGAAGATGTTTACTACTGGGTTAAAAGAGGTCTTGGTATGGAGATTGGTGGAGGTGAAACAAACTTCATCGAAATGGCGCTAAAACAGACAGCTCGTGGAACTAACTATGGTGAGGAGTTTAAGCAAAAAGCTTACGAGTCTTCAAATATGGCATCAGTCAGAAAAAGCGATATTATCCCTGATTCTCAAAAAGTTGATCACTTCAGCTACGTAAATATTGGGGATAAAACTTACTACGCTGATGATGTAAATGTTGTAGCAAAATTTATGATTGATGCAATGAACTCTAAAGAGACTCTTGATGGGGTTGAAAAAGAGCTTATCGCAAAAGTCTTAAAGCAGAGAACTAACCCTGATGCTCCAGCTGAGCTGAGTGCTGATGAAGCTGCTCTCTTTAGACAGCCAATGTCATTAATTTCGCAACTTATTCAAATTGCAGGACAAAACATCCAAGATCCAAATGTTTTGGCCCAGATTAGAGCACAGCTTATCCAAATTGTTGGTGCTGAAGACGGTCCAGGTGTGTTTAATATGTTCCTTGCGGGGGCGGAAGCGATGAGTCAAGTTGTAATGTTAAGAGAAATGATAATGACAACGCCAGCTGCTGATGCTACTGATGTAGAGAAAGCTTTATTTGCCATGGAAGTTCAAGTATTAAATGCTTACCTTCAAGGTGGATTAAGCTCTGAAATAATGAATTTTTACAAGGCTCAATTGGATAAAATGCCAGAGCATGTAGAAAAATAACTAACTAACAATAAAAAGTTTAAACAAGGCCCACGAATGTGGGCCTTTTTTTATGCCCAAAATTTTGAGTGAAATCTTTCGGCCAGTAATCGTAGTAAGTCTTTTTCAGTGATGATACCTGTAAGTTGATTCCGATCATTTATAATAGGAAGGCAATGAATCTTGAAGCTTAGCATGATCTTCGCGATATCCTGAACCGTGGCCTGCTCTAATGCTGTCACTACTTCATTGGTCATAATTTCAGATGCTGTATCTGAACTTGATTTTAGCAAGTCTTTTAAAGTTACCAGTCCAATTAAAGTGTTGGCTTCAAAAACTGGGATATGACCAATAGAGTATTTAGACATCATCTGTTTAATTTCAGCTCTAGTCGCTTTAGAGTTAATAGTATGAACAGGGGATGACATGATGTCTTTGGCGTAAAAAATTGAGTGTTCAAGCTCAAAATTTTGCTTTTGTTTTTTGTAAGCATTTACTGCCGATTTAAGCTTAAAATTTGAAGGCCGATTGCTAGGGGAATCTTCGATTTTAAATTCTGTTTCACTGGGCTTTGTCCTATCAGTTTTCAAATTATGATAGCTTGGAAGCTCAATGGGAGAAAATTTACCATTATTTAATATTTTAAAACTCATAATGTGATTGTAAGGCCATTGTCTCGAACTTGTCTACGAACAGTCATTGAATGAAGACCAGCATAGCTTTATATTAGATAAATGAAAACTTTAGATAAACTTGATCAAGTATCGACAGTAACCATTCAAACCTCTCTATCAGAAGAAGAGCTGAGCCAATTTAAAGCCGCAATCGAGACTTTAGATGCTCAGGGGGAGATACATCAAAAATTCTATTTCGGTGAAAATAAAATGGTATTACCTCCTAAAAAAAAGGAGTCAAAATACTTTAGGTTTAGACAGTATCAATGGGTCGATAAGCCCATTGAGGAAGTTTTTGAGTTCTTCTCCGACGCTAAAAATTTAGAGCGAATAACTCCCGATCAATTAAGCTTTAGAATCGATAGTCAAAGTACTGATAAAATAAAAGAAGGGACCGAGTTTATTTATAAGCTTAAAATTCACGGTGTTCCCGCCAAATGGAAAACCGTCATTACCAACTGGAATCCTCCTTATGAGTTTGTTGATTACCAGCAAAAGGGACCTTATCAGGTATGGTTTCATTCACACTTGTTTATTCCTTATCAAAATGGAACCATCTTAGTTGATGAAGTGAAATTCATTCTACCTTTTAGCTTTATTTCCAATTTTCTTGTTGGATGGTTTATCAAGTTTGACGTAAAAAATATTTTTAAACATCGATACCAATATATTAAGGACTATTATTTATGAAAAAGGCCATTTTTTGGATGAGAAGAGATCTGAGGTGGTCGGATAACCGTGCCCTCTCTATGGCATGTAAAGAAGCTGATGAAGTTTATCCTGTTTTTATCTTTGATAAAAACATTCTCTCTAAACTTCCAAAAGATGATCATAGAGTGAGTTTTATTTTTGAACGATTAGAGGAGCTCACTAAAAAGCATTATATTCATATTTACTTTGGTGATCCCGTTGAGATGATTCCAAAGATCATGAAAGACTTTGAGGCAGATGCGGTCTTTACCAATGAGGACTACGAGTCTTACGCTATTAAAAGAGACAAAGAAGTTGAGAAAGAGATCGATCTGAGAAAATTTCTTGATCATATTATCTTTGCCGGAGATGAGATAAAGACCGGTCAAGGAACTCCTTACAAAGTTTATACTCCCTATAAAAATTCGTGGCTTAAAAAATTAGAAGAAAATCCTGAACGAATTTTTGAATTTAAATACAAACCCTCTAAACTCGTTCAGAAGTATAAAACTAAATATGATCAAGTGAAGTCACTAGAGGATATTGATTTTAAGAAAACTGAAAATATAGAACTTATTGAAACCAATGGTGAAAAGGTATTTAAAAACTACCTTGATAAGGTCCACGAATATAAAGAGACAAGAGATTATCCGGCGATGGACAATACTTCTCACTTGGCCACTCATTTTCGCTTTGGAACCATATCTACGAGAGCCGTTTGTAGAACCCTTAAAAATCTGGATAAGCTTCCTGAAACCTGGCTCTCACAAATTATTTGGAGAGATTTTTTTTACAGTATTCTTCAAAATTTTTCTTATGTAGAAGATAAGGAATTTAACGAACAGTATCAGGATATGAGTTGGCGCGAAGATAAAGACGCTTTGAAAGCATGGAAAGAAGGGCAAACTGGTTTTCCTATTATAGATGCTGGTATGAGGGAGCTTAATTCCACTGGTTATATGCATAACCGTGTGCGTATGATTGTGGCCAGTTTTCTTACCAAAAATCTTCTGATGGATTGGAGGCTTGGGGAAAGTTATTTTGCGGAAAAACTTTATGATTATGACCTTGCTGTAAATAATGGAAGCTGGCAGTGGGCGAGTTCTACTGGTTGCGACGCTCAACCATACTTCCGGGTATTTAATCCAGAATCACAAGTGAAGAAGTTTGATCCTGATGGGGAATATATTTATAAATGGGTACCTGAACTAAAAGATGTTCCTGCAAAATACTTTCACCAGATGGAAAAGTTTGATGAAAAGAAGCAGAAAGAGGTTGGAGTTATCATAGGTAAAGACTATCCAGAACCTTTGGTTGATTTAAAACAGACCCGAGTGAGGGCCATAGCGCATTTTAAAAAATATTCTAGCTAGTTTTTACGAATTGCAGTTGAAGATAGGTGTTCGTAATCGTGATGGCCTATGAAGTCTACCTCTATGTCTGAATCCATACTTTTTAATAGGTAGAACTGGCTTTGCCTGGCTTCTTTATTATCGAGTCTAGAGGCAACATAAATACAAGATGTATCTTTAATTATTTGTTTCGCTTCAATCCATTTATCAATCGACATAAAAGAATCAAAACCCATAAGCAAGGAGAGTTTTAAATTTGGAAAACTATCTTTAACTTGTCTGAGCCAATTATGAGTAGGATTGTGATTAGCATCTTGGATGAAGCCTTCAAATAAATAGGTATTCTCCGGTCGTATCTTTAATTCTTTTTTTATATCTGTCAGGCTACTGAAGCGGTTCTCTTCCTTTGTTACATCTTTGAATGGGTTATGATCGGGCATAACGATAATAAGCTTATCTTTATTCATCAGTGACAAGCAGCTGCCATGTCCCGAGTGCCAAGGGTTGAATGAGCCTCCAAAAAAAACTATTTCCTTAAAGCGTGAGTCAAATTTATGATTTTTGATAAACTCTACAATTTGGGGGGAGTGGATTGAACTTGTCATAAGCTATAATCAACCTTGTTTGAAACAACAATTTCTTCGGGAGTTATTTGCGTTTGGTAGGGAAGAATTTCAACGCCAGCTTTTTGGGCTTCTACGAGCAGCCTAGCATACTCAGGGTCAATATCAGCTGCGGGCGAGAATTTATCTACATCAGTTCTATTGATAAGGTAGAGCATGATGGCACGGTTACCCTGTTTTTTTAATTCTATAAGGTCTCTTAGGTGCTTTTGACCTCTCGTGGATACTGCATCAGGAAATAGTGCTTCTCTTTGAGGCCCTTTTAGTGTGACGTTTTTGACCTCGAGGTACACATCTGGCAGGCCTTCTTGCTGTAAAAAGAAATCGATCCTCGAATCCAGAACTTTTTTTTCAGAAATAACAGTTTTATACTCAGAAACCTCTCGAATTTGACCATTTTCTAGGGCTTCTTTTACAATTTTATTTGGAAGATTGGTATTGACGCAGATGAGGGCCTCTCCTGTGTCCGTTATTTCCCAAGTATATTTCATCTTTCGCTTGGGATCGTCATTTTTTGTCACAAATGCAGTCCATCCTGGTTCCCAGCAGGTCTTCATACTGCCGGTATTTGGAACATGTGCATTTATAATTTCCCCTGTCGATAATTCCAAGTCGCTTAAAAAGCGCTTGTAACGTTTTATAATTTTTGTCTTTATTAAGGGATCTTTAAACTTCATAGGGGCATGATAGCTTTTGCTTGAGTGAATTGCAATTTTCTGACTCTTTGATTCCCATTGCAATTTAATTTATAATTGAGGTTATGAAGTCGTACGTTTGTATATTTTTATTTCTCTTTATTTTGACTCCCGCAGTATTTGCTCAAAGAGTGAAGGGGTTAAAGCAAGAAGTGGCCATGAGGTATATGGGCTATATTCATATGCCTAGTTCCCGCGATAAATTCAATACATTCGGACAATATCGAAAATACAAAGAAGTGCAAAAAAAGCGAATCCGATCAAGGTTGAATCCAAGACTAAATGATCTTCGCGAAAAATTGGCAAACTTCAAAAATCAAAGCTTGGTTACTTTAGCAGAGTTTGATCCAACCCAAGATTATGTTGTGTTAACAAAAGATAATTTTGAAGAACTTAACACATTGGACTATCCAAAAAATATTCGGGTGATGTTGCCACAAAGTGAAAACTTTATTGATAGTGAAATGATTTCTTTCTCTTTGTATGGAAAACCGGACTTACAACAATTTCAAGCGCTATATAAAACAGTAGAAGGCATTTTTCAGGAAGCCCGTAAGGTTGAACCCCCTAAAAAAAGATTTCGAAACGAAAGAGAAAAAGAGCTATACGAGCCAATCAAGTACAAGGAATATTCATTTTTTCAGTATGAACCATTTTTTGGACTTTATTTGGGGGGAGATATATTGGTGGATTCAGACTATATGGTAGACCTTAATGGTGTTATCAATAGTCGTTTTATAAAAACTTTTAGAGAGTTTAAAACTCGCTATTTTTCCTCCAAAGAAACTTTTAAACAGCTCGTGACTGAGAAAATCGTGGTGGATATTCAAACCATCATTCAGAGACAAAAATATTCATCCCTGACAAAACCTTTCGAAGTGTCAAAAGCAAGAATTCCAGAAGAAGTAATCAGACTAGAAGAAAAAATTAATGAGTTAGATATGATGCTTTTAGTTGGGGTAAATGCAGAAAAGAGAAACCCAAAAAATGAAAAGATTATTAGTGAGTTCTTTCAACATTCTGTGAAGAAAACAAACCAATAAAAAAGGGCCGCAATTTTTGCGACCCTCGTAATATCAATTTTAAAATTTAATTATAAATTGATTCCAGCTGATTGAAGAGCATTACCGTGAAGCTCTTTGATTAGCGCTTTTGTATCTTCCTTTGAAATTTCAAAGTTAGCAGACGCTTGATCAACTAGTGCTTCTAAAGCATTGTTGTTACCAACCTGTGCCGCACCTACAGCAGAAACGATTTCAGAAGGGTTAATTCCGTACATTTTTTCTGCGAAGTCTGCGATATCAGCTTCAGTTCTGTCTTCAAGAGCTGTAAAGTCTTGAACATTTTTTGCAACTTTCATTGCTTGGTCAGCACTCATTGAAAATTTCTCAGAGTAGTGTACTGCCATTCTTTCAAGTTTAATTTGCTCGATGTCACCAACAACTTCAGCCGCATCAAGTTCAGAAGAAACTTTCTCTCCAGCTACGTTGTAGTATTCCCAGTAACAATCATCATAAAGGTAGTATCCCCATGAGTCATAAACTGCGTAACAGTTGTAGTACCAATCTGGTGAATAGTAAACTGATCCTCCACCTGAACAAGACACAAGTGATCCTGTTAATGTTGCTGCTGCAATTAAATTCATTAGTAGTTTTTTCATAACTTCTCCTATTGTTCTTCTTCAGTGTTGCTCACTACCTTTTAGATGAGTAAACATACATTGTCTTACAAAATCGTATGACATTTCCTTACGTATTTTTTTAAAAATCTGGTGTCAGTTTGGCATCAGTTGTTGCCTTTTGACACTGGACTCGTGTGTTGAAGCATTAGTATCCAGCTTCAAACACTTTGTCCAAATCTTGATATTCTGTTTGTACTTTTTACTCGATAGGAAGTAGAAGGATTTTTTGCGAATTAAGACATGTATAACTTAAATATTCTTTAGTGTTTACTTTTACTAATTCAATTTCTTCGCAACCACGAATAGAAAGAGTCCTATAGGCTGCAGAGCTTTGAATCTTTCCATCTTGATCCACTCTTAATAGCTCACCAACATAACTTGGAGACTGTTTGGCTGGTAAAAATAATGCTGGAATTGTTTCTAGAGAAACATATCGTCTTTGCATCGTGTTTACTTTTGATTCTCTGTAGTCGTGAGAGTTTGTCGCTCTATTAAAGACAGCAATTTTATGATCGGTTTGATAAAAAATAAAATCATCATAAATGCTTTTCACAAATTGAATATTCTCACGCTCAAAAATATTAGGTAAGCGAATAACACTGGTCTGTGGATCATTTGGATTTTTGATTGTGTATATTATTTGTGAGCCTCCGTTTGATGACTCATTAAAAAATGCACTGCTAGAGTTTGATTCAAGTGGTAACGGTCTAGGTTCAAATAGGTCATAATAATTATCCATCTTGAGTTGACTTTCAAATTGTAATTCTCTAGATATCTTATAGAGCTTGTATTCTTTTACAAAACCATTTCCAGAAAAACTAATTAAGTAGGCCACTCCTTGATCTGTTTCCTCATTTGTTTGATAAAGAAAGTGTAGGGGAGTTTCATCCTTAGGAAATAAGAAGTTCTGCAAGCCTTTTTCTGGATCTAGATAATAGACAAAATTATTAGTTGGGCTTAGTGGTGTTTCCCAAGGTGATTGGATCACTTCAGTTCCACGTTCGCCAAAACCGACCCAAGTAGGAACTAATCGTTTTCCAATATCGATCCATTTAAATTTCCCTGGAAGGAAAGTTTTCTTGTTATCGAATTTATTTTCTGGGGTAAGAAATACTCTTTTTGGAGTTAGGTCATGATTAAAAATTAAAAATTTTGATGTCTTATTTCCATCTTTATCACTGGTGACGTAAGTAATGACATAGTCAATTTTATTATCTTTATCAAAGTCAACTTTAGAAAAATTTAAAAACACAGGATTTGCATCCCTGATCGGAAGAGCGCGCCCTACTGTATAGTCAGTTCCATTGAATTTTACAAGACTGATTAATGTTTGATTCTTTTTTGATGTGACTGCAAAAAAGTCCAAATTCTGGTCGACAGACGAGTGATTCTCAAATGATCTTAAGGTTGCTGTAGACTCAAGTTTTCCGTTTAAATTAAAAGAAATAATGGAAGGGTCCTCAATATCTGGAGAAACCACTCTTACGATATTCGCTCTGACGATAAATTTTTGATCTCTTATTGAAAGTTCGAAGCGGTGCTCTGCCTCGGAATAATCTTTAATATTCAAGCTAAAATCTATCTCTTTGGTTTCGTTTTCTGCAATAGAATCAAAGATGTATTTCGGTGATATGACTTCAATTCTCTTGTCTAGCGACTTAAGTTCTATTGGAATTTCAGTTTGAGCCTGACTCAGGTTTTTTATTTTAATTCTAATGTTATTTTCAGGTGAATTCTTATATACGATCAATGCTGCCTCTTTATGGGCAGGGTAGAGAAAGCTTTCAGTAGAAGCTTTAAGAGCAGACTTATAATCTAGGTTTCCAAATCTGATATCGGATTTTTCTAATTTTTTTCTAGCGCCTTTTAGTATTTTTATTTTTGCTTGGTTTGCTGTGAAACCTCGACTCATAAGTTTTGCCACAACTCCTGATACAATAGGAGCGGCTTGGCTCGTACCAGACATATATTCGTAATTATCATCTGGAGTAAATTGCCTTGATCTTTTATTCGTTATCCATGTACTTAGTATTTCGACACCAGGAGCGATGATATCTACTGCGGTACCTCGGTTACTAAAACTTGCTAATTTTCCCGTTTGATCGTGAGCTCCAACACAGATAACATCATCATAGGCACACGGATAGCTAATATCTGAGTGTGAATCATTAGCTGCGGCAACGATCACTGCTACACCAGAATTTATGGCCGTTTTTATCGTGTCTCGCATAAGTTTAGTTTCATAATGAAACCTCCAGCCAAGCGAGAGGTTAATTACTTTAGCATTATTTCGTAGAGCATAGATCACGCCCCTTGCAATATTGTCTATCGGATTGTCTGAGCTACTATTCATGGAAACTTGAACTGGTAGGATTTCAATATTATCTGCAACACCGTCTATACCAATATTATTCTTTACTGCACCAATAATTCCCGCCACATGTGTTCCATGACCTACAGAATCTGAAATTTCGGGGTTACCGGTGGTATTGGATTGAGGATAGGCAGTATTGGTCATGCTCCAACCCTGACAATCAAGTGGGTATCCGTCACCGTCGTTGTCGATGCTTGTGAAGTCAGCATGACATTTGTCTTTTTCAGTATTTCTATCTGCGAGACAAGCCTTGTATTTCGCGAGGGTTTCGCATTCTTTTTCTTTTGTGACTATAACCCCTTGAAGATCAGGATGTTTCGTATCAATACCACTGTCTATAATGGCCACTCTTATCTTTTTTGTTTGCTCAGATGAGTCTTCAATATTTTGAATATCCTCACCGGCGGTAGCATTATAAGTCTCAACATCAATATCGGTTATACGTCTCTCTAGTTGCCCACCAGAATTATTTAGATACCATTGATATTCAGTATAATTGTGAAGATTAAAATATTGAACTGGCTCAATATTGTCGCCGTATATCGCCTTTAGTTTGGATAGTGGAAGATTTGAATTGATTTTAGTGATTTGGTAATCAATTCCTCTTGAACTGAGAAAATCTAATTCTGATTGAGATAGAACAGTTGTACCTTCAATCTTTTCACCTGGGTTATGATAAAGATAATACTCTGTTTGGGCCATGAGCTGAAAACTTAAAGAAAATAGAATTATACTTATTAAATTTTTCATTTACATTCCTGGCGTATAATTAAGTGCTCTTAGCTCGTATGGAGTAATCCCCAACAGACTACTTATTTGATCGAAGATACCAGTGCCATATTCTGTATTATAGTTTCCAAAAGTATTAGAGATATAATCGACATATCCCTTTTCACTATTTTCAAGAAAACCAGTAACTCTCGTTGAAGCAAAGAAATTTTCTGCCCCAATATATTGCATCACACTTGGTCGATCAAAACCTTCAAGAAGCATCACAAGCACATAATTGAAGTCTTTAACCCTCGACGGACCAGCGGATTTAATTCCGTATTTTCTTAGATTAAATATTCTTTTGACGGCCATAGGAATACAATTATGGTTTCTTCGGCGGCTCGGTGATCCAGCAAATTGAGATCTTCTTTTACAGTAGCTATTCCACTTAGTCTCACCATAAATTTCTTTTAAAGTTTTAAGTGAATCTTCTTCAGAGGAATGAAGAATTTCACTTTCAAATTTTCTCATGAAATCAGGGTATACGATAAAGGTAGACTTGACCTCGTATCCTTGCAGCGGACCTTTTCCTTCAAACTGAGTTCTATCGATATGATAGCCCACTTGAGTGTCATCAAAGAGCCATTCAATCCAATCAAAGATATCGTCTAGTTTGCTCATTCCGGCACTCCAACCGCGCCAGACATAATCAATTTTCGTCGTTATTTTATTCGGGTTAGCATCCTCACTGATATCAGCCTCGGTGACATAATATCTTGATCTACTTTCTCCCATGAATGTTCTTCCGGGATCACTATTTCCAGAACCAAGGTTAAGAAAGTCAGAAAAATAAGAGAGAATGGAGTTCGCAAAGCCAAAAAAGTTTTTCCCATTTCTTCTTATTGAGCTTGTGGCAAAAAGTGTTTTCTTTCTTTGCCCTGCCGTTAAATTTGGATACTCCCTTTCAGGGAGTTTAATTTCTACACTGTGATCCATATATAAGCTTTCAGACTTATACCAAAGAAGTTGAAGGGTCGTAAGATTACCTAACACGTTATGGTCTAAGATATATGGATCATAATTCTCATCCATATAATGGGTACTATTGGAAACGAATAATTCCCTAAGAGCTTTTAAGGTAATAAGTCTTCTGTCTTCAGTAATATTTTCTACCGGGATTTTATAAATAAGAGTCTCTTGTTCAGCATTGATCCATTTTTTGGTTCCGCGCAGAATTTCAATGAAATAATTTAACCCCATATAAAGAGATTTATTAAAATTTTTCTGACGCTGTATTGAGACTTCAATATGGTCTTCTTTCTTACGAATAAAGATGGCCTTAATAAAACCTTTAATGGCTTCGGCACCCACTGATAAGGTTAATGGCTGCCCCAAAACTGGATCAAGCGGGAGCGAGGCATTTCCCATTCCCATAAGGCTTATACTATCACTTATAATAAAAGTTTCATTTTCCGCAAATTCTTTAAGAAACTCCTCAAGGTTTTCATTCTTTTTCTCTTCGATTTCTTTTTCACATTCAGAAGCGCGCTCTATTGGAATGAGAAGAATGATTTTTTCACTAATTCCTGAATCTATAAGTTCTTGTCTTCGTGCTCGAGCCAATTCAATTGCACCATCAACAGCAGTATCAAATTTAACATAAACAATTTTTTCACCATTTAACTCAGACTCTTCAACTGTGACAGTGTCTAAAAGGGAGCAAGCAAATTCAGTTTTAAGTATGGCACCAACTTTTTT
Organism: Bdellovibrionota bacterium; assembly: GCA_036336775.1. Lineage (GTDB taxonomy): Bacteria > Bdellovibrionota > Bacteriovoracia > Bacteriovoracales > Bacteriovoracaceae. Next base: position 11,527 of record JAYZFM010000011.1, read on the forward strand.
CATTAAGCGAGGTACTAAGATCTTTTCCGCGCTTTGTGAGGTGGCCTCATCTAGATCAGGCATGGCCCTTACGTGGGAATAAGTTCTTGAGAAACTTACACTCGCTGAAACACTTGGAGTCACTTTGTTGTGAAGCCCTGTAATCATCGAGTAGACACCCAAGTTAGCGTCAGCTTGAACTGAATCAACGAGTTGAATCGGTGCTACACTTTCTTGATACTGACCGAAAACCACATTTCTTCTTGCTGAGGCATTTACATAAGCAGTAGGTGCTGTGAATACATTTAAAGCTAAACTTCCATCACTGGATGGATTGTTGATTCTATAGTCTGCAATTTCGTCTTGGATATTGGAGATGGCATCGTTAATAGTTATACCCGGAACAATCTTATCAATAGCTTGATCCAGCACCTGGCTTAAGGCATTGTAGGTTCCCTGTGTTCTAAAGAGTCTAAAGAGCTCATTGAATTCGTAAGGGGAGTCGGCATCTTCTTTGAAGTAATCAACAACTCGGTCAGGGTAGGCGTCTGACATGAGTTTTCCGCGAACGATATTGCCAGTTGTAAGCTTGGTATGTGAGGAAAATACTTGTGGCATTTGAAAATGCTCGGCAAGAGAATTCGTTCGTGCTTTTAGTTTTTCTCTCACGAGAAAAGATATATCTGTGGGGTGGCCGGCCAGTCTGGTAATCTCACTCCAGTCAGAGTCAGTGACCGTATTATTTATTCTATCAGTAATCCATTTTATATCTTCTTTAGAGACATCTCTAAATTGGTTAGCATAAGGGTGAGTGATATTGAGGAAGTTATTAAAAACACGACCTACTTTATCTCCAATGGAATTCACCGATTGAGGAAAATCTGTTAAAGCATAGATTGCCAGTAGTGATCTGAAGACTCGTCTTTTCTCCTGACGCTCTCGATTCATAACAGGAATATAAATATTTACGTTTTTAAGTTCCGCACTTTCAATAGTGAGGTCTCTCAAATAAAGACTAGTATCTTCAGTTTCTTTTTCTAACCATTTTTTACGATTAGTTAAAGTTTGTTCACCAATTTTATCTAAGAACTCAGTCTTCTGGGCGGCAGATGCAAAATCTATTTTGGCAGACTTCAAATATGATGGAAGGGCAATATCATATCCAAGCTTTCGTAAAAGCGCGGCACGAATGATATTGGTATGATTGTCCAATGAAGCGGTAACAACATATCGGACACCATTTTGTGAGACGACTGCTCGAAAAAATTCAGTAGGAGAGCGTTTATATTCTTCAAATTTAAATTGATTTGAAGAAACCTTAATCGATTTAAGGGGATGCTTCTTATCTTGCCATATATAGCTTTCGTAAGGATTGAGCTTGGCGAGGTCCACACCATTTTTTGCGAGGTTTAGAGCTTGGTAAGAATCAAGTCTTTGGCCTTGAAAAACTAGATCTTCGGCAGGCCGTTTAGAGTTGTCACCCTGCTTGAGAGGGATACTAACAGATGCCGCAAATACTTGAAATGAGCACAAAAATAAGCTGAATATCTTCCAAAAAGTTCTCATATTGACCCGGTTTATAACACATCCTGTTATATGGTGGGCAAATATCCGTTTTCCCTGTTAAATTTACAACTCAAAAAAAAGGACCCGGTAATTCGAGTCCTTTTGGGGAGAGATTGTTGCTATAAGTAAGTATAGCTACTTATTTTAGTATTCTTACGAGTAAAGATCGTCTGCCGATATCCTCGGGATGAGGCTGGTCACCTTGCTCATCCAATTTTGCTTTTACACTGCGTAAAAAGGCAGCATTAGATGAAACGGTTAGACTCTCTATTGACTCTTCAACTTTGAGTTGCAAAGTTTTCATTTGGTTTGAAAGAGGCAATTCTAATTTTTTCTTTTTATTGATCTCAATTGCGATTTTTGCATTGTTTTCAATTCCTTGTGCTCTTAATCTTAGGACCTTTACTTTTTTCCCAGACTCAAGCATCAATTCATGTTTAAGATCAATTTGCTCTCCATCAAATAGGTAAGAGTTTACTTTTGCTCCTACCACTTCTTTATGAGGACTAGCGGTAGCTTCTCTAAAAGGCATCGCCAGTAGCGCCGTCAAAAGACATTGGATTAAAAAAATTCTAATCATGGATGAAAATGTATAGCTCATAGATTTCCCCTTTTGCGACCCCTCTAACTGAGGATATTGCAACAGTTATGCCAAAGTAATTTAGCTTAAATAAAATTGCTTTTTAATGGGGAATAGATTAAGTTAAACACGCAGAAACAGGGAATTCTAGCAGGATTAAACATCTTATAATAGAGGAATGATTTGCTGGAATAAAACTGACACCAGGGCCAAAATGTTACTGATAAAATTACTCAAGTAAATCATCTTTGGCACCGATACATTACTCGCTCAATCTATATTATATAAAAAGGAGTCATCTGATGGCGAAAACTGTAAAACTAGACTTAGGGGAAACATCAATCGAGCTTCCAGTTTTTGAAGGAACTGAAGGGGAGAAAGCGATAGACATCTCTAAGCTTCGTGCAACTACAGGATATATTACCTACGACAATGGACTGGGTAACACTGGAGCTTGTATTTCTGATATTACTTTTATTGACGGGGAGAAGGGAATCCTTAAACACCGAGGTTACACAATTGAAAACCTTAGTGAGAAGTCGAGTTTCTTAGAAGTCTCTTATCTTGCTTATTTTGGAAAACTTCCATCTGCGAGTGAGTTAGATGGGCTTAAGGCGCAAATTAAAGACACTTCAAAAATCCCTGATGGTATCAAAAACCTAATTAAGTCTTTTCCAAAAGATGCTCACCCAATGGGAATTACTTCTGCTGCGATGGTTGCTCTTTCTGGATATTATGGAAATTTAACTGATGCTGATCTTACGGATAAGCAAAAAGAGCAGATCTTCCCACTAATGCTAGGGCAGTTAAAAACAATTTGTGCAGCTGTATATAGACATGGGCAAGGAAAAGATATTATCGATCCAGATCCAAGCCTAACTTATACTTCAGATTTTCTCTATATGATGACTGGTGAAAAACCAAATGAAGATGTAGCGAAAGCGTTAGATGTTCTACTTATCCTTCATGCTGATCATGAACAAAATTGTTCAACTTCAACTGTTAGAGTTGTTGGTTCGGCTAAAGCAAATGTTTTTGCTTCAATTTCTGCGGGGATTGACGCTCTTTGGGGACCTCTTCATGGAGGAGCAAACCAAGCGGTATTAGAGATGCTTGAGGCCATTCAAAACGATGGTGGCGGATATGAAAAATTCATCGCAAAAGCAAAAGACAAAGAAGATCCTTTTAGACTTATGGGATTTGGTCACCGAGTTTATAAAAACTTTGACCCAAGAGCGCGAGTTATTAAAGGATACTGTGATAGTGTGCTAGAAAAACTTAATGTTCAAGACCCACTTCTGGACATTGCAAAAGGTTTAGAAAAAACTGCACTTCAAGACGAATACTTTGTGCAAAGAAAGCTTTTCCCTAACGTAGATTTCTACTCTGGGATCATCTATAAAGCGCTTGGTATTCCAACGAATATGTTTACAGTAATGTTTGCACTTGGAAGACAACCTGGTTGGCTGTCTCAGTGGAAAGAGCTGATCGAGTCAGATGCGTTTAGAATCACGAGACCGAGACAGATCTATCAAGGTAAAACAGACGAAAAACTTTAAAGAATATGGGCCTCGAACTTCGAGGCCTTTTTTTTGGTATGAAAATATTATAGCCTCTCTGGATGTAAATTTAGTCTTCATTTACAATTTCTCTAAATTTATATCAGGAGGTCTCTGTGAAGATCGTTGGACTATTTCTTTTACTAGCAAGCGCTCAAGCTTTTTCTCAAGTTGTACCGAACTTTAACTGGGTCTATAGAGCCGATACATGTCACGCACAGACTGTATGTCCTGATGGAAAAGTAATTGGTTGCTCAACAGTCGCTTTTAATTACGGCAGAGGAGTACCAAATATTCCTCAAAATAACTGTTCCATGCGAGTTATTCCCCGCGAATTCGTACGCTGTCGTGGTTATGATGATAAACCAGCAGGCTACGGGCGAGTGCTATTTACTAGAGCGGACTATATAGTAAGCTGTTACTAGTGTCCTGCGCTGTTGGGATCCATCTGAGATTGAATATAGTTTTGCTCACCGACTTTGTTTAAAAGGTCTAGTTGAGTTTCAAGCCAATCTACATGATGCTCTTCACTCTCAAGAATTGAGCATAAAAGGTCTCTAGTGACAAAGTCAGACTCTTGTTCACAAAGTGCAATATGTTTTTTAAGATTAGGAACAGCTTCCATCTCAACAGCTAAGTCAGCTTCAAGAACTTCTTTCAAGTCCTGACCAATTTTTAATTTATTTAATTTTTGAAGATTTGGAAGTCCCTCAAGAAAAAGAATTCTTTTGATAAGCTCGTCAGCATGCTTCATCTCATCAATAGAGGCGTCATACTCAAGCTTTCCAAGTTTTTCAAGGCCCCAATCCTGTAGCATTCTTGCGTGAAGAAAATATTGATTAATCGCCGTTAACTCGCGAGTTAAAACATCATTTAATGCATCGATAATTACTTTGCTACCTTTCATAGTTACTCCTTGATTCTGGAGTATTCTAGCATTTTTTAGAGAGAAAAGAAGGGGATCTTATTTAGATTTTTTCTGCTGAGCTTGTTTTTGAGCTTTCTGGATGACTTCCCAAGCATCTGTTAGGCATGTCCCACATTCGCTACCAACACCAAACTGACGGCAAACTTCGTTAAACGTTTTACCAGCCTTTTGAGCTTCTTCTAATTGTTTGTCTGTGATGGCCTTACAAATACAAATATACATACCTAAACCTATGTTACCTATAGCTTATCACTGTTCGACATATCAAACAATATACTAAAGTAAAATTTTTATAGTTTTAAGGATTTTTAAATACTTAGCTAATCCTCACAAACTGGAGCTAGGGGAGTCTTGTGCCGCAAATACATGGAATACCCGGTTTACGCTAAGCCCCGATTGGCTTCTAACATGTAGTAGATAGCTCCCTGGTGACTCAATCGCCGGTAGTTCAATAAATGACTGGAGGGGATAGGGAGCCTCAATGCACTCGGATTTATCAATGAAGCTCAATTTAGGTTGTATAATGAAGATATTTTCTTGTCTTTGGATTTCAATATTAGCGTCGTTTAGGTAATAGCAAGAGTTATAAAACATCCCATCCAGAATCACTCCAATTCTTTGATTCGTATAGGCTAGTTCTGGAGTAAAAATATTAGATACAGGAGCATAGAGGTAATCATCTAAATTTGAAGATTGAGATTTTTTAACTTCAAAGCTTTTGGTTTTTAACGAATTTTTTGTTTCGAAGCTATATTGATAATGGCCAGCTGAAAGCTTCCCGAGAGAAATAGTCTCGATATGGTTAAAGGGAAAATTGAGTTTTCCTAAATTACATCCCTCCAGTTTACGCTCTTTAATTTTTGCACTGAAAACATATTTATTTTGTTTCTGCTCAAAATTTACACTTTCGACTTTTTTGCAAGCATCCGGAAGTGTGATAAAAACCGTGGCCTCTATATTGTCATTTGAGTCAAAGCCTTTTTTTACTATATAAATATCATTGAAATTTATCGCAGCTTGAAGGTTAAAACTTAGGGCGGCAAAAATTAAAAATGTTTTCATTCTATCTCCTGATTTGATTTTTTTATGAGGCTATTGACTATGAAAGCGAGGGGGATTCCTTTAAGCGCCGAGCGTTTGGCAAGGTTTCTCACTTTTAGGCTTAAGGGGGATGCTCCAGACCATTTGGGCTCCGACATGAGGTAGAGATCAAACTGACTTAAAGCTCTAGTATGACGTTTGGGTCTCCACAAAAAATCTGGGTGTTGGTCGTGGTACCATTCGCCACCAATAATATTAAAATTATGATCCAGTTCAAGGTCAAAGCTATATTGAGCGCTGTTATAGAGGTCCAATTTTTCGCTGTCGTAGTTTAAATGTGTAGGCGAAGTTTCTACAATATACTGCAACTCCATTTGCACTCCGACTAGATAGCGAGCGTTAGGATGACGATAGTTTTTGAAAGGATCATCTTTAAAGTCTGCTAACTTTATCAATGCATGATTAAGGCTTCGACCCTCTACTTGAGTGAGGGGATTAAAATAATTAAATTCGTAAGCCTTTAGTGGTTGATTCCAAACTTCATAGTCAAAAGTCGCGTCAATGACAAAACTTTCTTTTTTCACACCAAGGCCGTGAGTCACCGCCAAGAAAAAAGTTGCGGCGTTATTATCCCTGCAATCTCTTTGGATAATTCTTCCGGTGTCATCACGCTCTGGACTTGATGTTCGGCACCTGCCGCCAATAAAGAAACTTTCATACTTTCCATTCGCCCACAAAAGAGAACTAAGTGCCTTAAGATCTGATGGATAAAAACGAATTGATCTGCCATCAAACGCTTTTACTTCAATAGCGTGTTTAGGTCTGGGAGTCATAATACTTGCAGGGGCCCAGCCGTGACATATCCCCATCCATTTTTCAACAGAGCCTGAGCGATCGAAATACTTTTTTCCTGTCTCCCACATTTTTTGGGTTAAGAGAAAATCTTCGCCTAGTAGTAAATCAAACTTTTCTGCAGGCGAGAGGTTATCTAAAAAAGCATCGCTCTCAGATGAGTGGTAAGGCAAGCGTTCTACATAATTGAATGCCTCATTCCAATTATAAATTGAATTAAAATCCGCTACTGCGTAGCGAGCAGCTGCAATACCTTTATAGATTGGCCAATAGTCATCAGACCAGGGAGACGTTTTGGCTTCAGATTTAAAGATATTGAATTTATCAATTCGAACCAAATTTTGCTCGATTCGGTCGTAGGGAAAAAGCTTTCTGACATTATCATTAGAAAACGGAGCGGATTTCTGAAATTTTCGGTCAATTTTTTTGGTGTATGTTTTTGCGGGATACTTTTTAGTGGGAGTAGCATAGTAATACTTCGCCGGATTTTTGTAGAAATCAGCAATATTTAGTTTTCCACCATATGCATGAGTTAATAATAGGAAACTTAATAGGGGAAAGAAAGTCTTTTTCATAAAGACTTTCTAGCATTCGAAATTTGAGGTTAATCTACACTATCTCTGGAAATTTCCTGATTTTCGTCAGCTTCACAATGTTCGCAATAGTCAGCTTCAGGCTCTCTTAAGAGTAAGTCTTCCGCAATTTTACTATCGCAGGAAGCACAGAATCCATAGTCTCCCAGGTCAATTCGCTCAATCGCTTCTTGAATTTTTTTGACTTGTTTTAACTCAAATGACCTATCGGAAGGGATCGATGATTTGGAGGCATCGGCCAAACTTTTTGAGTAGATGCGCTTTTTTAATTCACTTTCTTTGTTTTCAAGAATTTTTCTTATGCGTAAAATATCCATAGCTGCAGGTGATTATACATGATAGGTAGAAAATATTAAAATTTAAAATAAGAGAAAATCCAATGCAATTGTCAGAATTAATGCCCCATTTAATATATAAATTCAAATCGGAATCAGAGCTAGTAGATACGATATTGAAGATTTCCGAAAGGTTTAATTTTGATCGGGATAAAATAGATGAATATGTTTTAAGTGAAAAGCAAGTGGCCGCTTATACCTGTTTCTATGGAGCAACCAATATAGCAAAGCTTCAGGCTTGCCTAGATAAAATTGGAATTGAGGATCTTTCTCATTATGAGTTAGTTGATATCGGATGTGGACCAGCAACCTTCAGTTTGGCGGCCTTAAGTTTAAATGCTGAGCAAAAAATTATTGGACTTGAGAGTTCAAAATTAATGCGGGACCAGGCAGCTAAACTTTTAAAAGGATTGTTTCCCGGCGCCGATGCAAACCTATATGAAAGCGTTGAGAAGGTTCCTAGAAAAACGAATTTAAAAAGAATTGGTTTATTTGGTCACAGCGCTAATGAGATGGAAGAAGATCTTATTAAGAAAATTATAATTAAATTAGATTTAGATGATGTGCTATTTATAGAGCCTGGTACGAAATACTTTTTCGAAAAAATGAGAACAATTCGAACTTGGCTTGTTAATTCGGATTATTCTATTATTTATCCATGCGCAGGAGGGAGTACTTGTCCAGTTCCTGAAGGTGATTGGTGCCATCAGTATATCAAAGTTTCTCATGAGCATGATGTGGAAAGACTGTGTCAATTAGTCAAAAAAGACCGCAGATTGATGCCAATAATTTTACACCATTATTCGAAAGGGAATTTAGAGTCCCGCTCAGGGGAGTTAGTACAAAGAGTGTATCCCCCTTTAAAATTCGCTAGCTCAATGGATATTTGCCAGCTGGAGCAAGGTGAATTGAAGCTCATACCATTAGAAGTTGTCTATAAAGGTCTGGGTAAATCACAAATAAAAGCTCTTCAAAAAATTCTTGCAGGTGATAAAATAGAGTTTGAAGTGAGTAAAGAATTAAATAATGGCGTGTGGAGAGTGACTTGGAGAAATTAGAGTTTAAAGATAAAAGAATTCTTGTCGTAGACGATGAGCCTTTTGTAAGAGAAGTCATCGCCGAACAATTATCATTTAAAGGTGCTGTTGTAGTTGAAGCTCAAGATGGTAAAGTTGCCTTTGACTTACTACTTGATTCCGACTTCGATCTTGTTCTTTCAGACATAAGAATGCCTGAATGCTCTGGGGTCGAACTTTTAAAAATGATAAAAGAATCAGATAAGAAAATGCCTCCTGTTTTAATGATGTCTGCATTTGAAGAAGTAAATACAGACAGATTAAAAAACTTAGGAGCAAAGGAATTTCTCCTAAAGTCGGGAGACTTCACTCAAATAGAGGAAGCAATAAGAAAGCTTCTCTAGGTTCCTATATCATTTTTACCAAACTGTTCTTCATCTTTGGCATTACTTCTCGGGTTTTTTAAAGAAAGAGGTTTCTCAACAACTTTTCTCGCTCTCTCGATTCCTTCTTCGAAATACTTTTCAGTAAGGTCTTTTTGTTCAATTGTCGTTTCGTTAAATAAGTGAACAGTCTGTGTCGGGAAAGCAAATCCAATTTCTAAATCTTTGGCCAATCGTAAAATATCCACATTAAGGCGGTGTCTTTCCGCAAGCTCTCTTGCATAGTCATCAGTCTCCCAATAGACCACAAGTTTTATATTGAGTGAGCTGTCACCAAAACCGTCAAAATAAACATGAAATGAGTCCTTTCTTGTCCATCTATGACTTAAAATAATTTGTCTGATCCCCTCGCAAAAAGCTTCAATTTTTGCAGGAGGAGTACTGTACTCAATTCCCAAAGTGGTATTAAGTCTTCTGAACCTTCTTTTACCCATATTATCAATCGGGCGATTCATCAGATTTCCATTTGAAATAGTAATAAGAGAATCATTAAAAGTTCTGATTCTTGTAGAGCGAAATCCAACTTCATCAACGACACCTACGATTCCATCCGCATCAATAACATCTCCAATATCAAAAGGGCGATCCAGCACAAGCATGATAGAACCGAAAAAGTTTGCAAGTGTATCTTTCGCAGCAAAAGCAAAAGCTAATCCCCCAATTCCAAGACCAGCTACGAGTCCCGTAACATCAATCGTAAAGGCGCTGGCAACAATTAGCGCTCCCGCAATATAGACCAAGATAAAAGACGTTTTGGTTGCTAGCGGAACAATTATATCGTCAAAGCGTGACTCTGTATTTTCAGCTTTTAGGCTAGCGTAATAGCTTAAGAGTTCAACCACTTTATGACCAAACCAAACGGCCATGAAACTCATTAAAATTAACAGCGTTCTCTCCAGAAAAACAATAATATCTGGTGAAAAATCTAAGTATTGCATTGACCAACGAACAATCCATACGAAGATTATTTTCGTTAGCGGTTTAATTGCGTGATCTAGCTTCTCTGTTTGTAAGTTCTGAGCGACTTTTGAGAAATGTTTAATAGAAGTCTCAATAATAAAATGAGAAATCTTCTCTATTAGAAAGGCTAAGATGAGGATAATGAAAAGACCTACGATCTGCCAAGTTTCAAATGCGCCAAGCTTTCCTCGAAGGCTCTCGGGCATTGCTGCTTTGATTTGATCTTGAACTCGGTTTAATTCTACTACACCTTCTATATTCTTTTTATTCGCAAAGAGGTCCATATAGTCGGGAAGGGAGTGAAGTGTTTTCGTTGAGAATAACCATTCTTTATTCTTCTCAATGAGAGATATTTCTAAAACTTTTTCTTTATAAGCTCTTTGATCGAAAACCCAGTAAGGTTGGTCTGTGGTTTCTGGTATCAGGTCATAATCAACTTTTTTGATCTTATCGAGGACTTTGATAAGGTCATCACTAAGTTTTCTTCCTACAGCACCTGCTGGAGCAGAAAAAGAAGAAAGATCTAGAGTGGAAATAGCTTTTTCATAAGCTTCACTTGAGTTGCCTTGATTCTCTTTTATCTGAACCATGGCCTTAAGGAATGTCCTAAAGCTCTCACGCGGGGTTGTTGTGTCCGCAAAGGCAAGGTTTGTCACTAGTATGAGAAATAAAAAAACTAATATCTTACGCATAATATACCTCTTTGGGGCATAATATGTTTCTCCATTGGTTTTGTCACCATTGGAGTCTTGACACCCATCAAAATGCCCCCATATTAAGATTGTAAGGAGTTAAGTATGAATAACTTTGATAAAATTGTGACAGGTTCATTAGATATTGCGCAGTCAAAAGCGATTGAAAACAAGAATACAGAATTAGCACCAGCACATTTACTTTACGGTCTAGTTTCAAATCCAAGTAGTTTTGCTGCTAAGAAGTTAAAAGAGCATATGGGGCAAATTGAAGAGTTGGTAAGTCTTTTGCCTAAAGCATCTCAAAATCTTGATGCGAGTCAGATAAGACCTAGTGCAGCCCTAGGTTCTTGGTTAACCCAGGCCGGAGGTCATGCCGCACAAAGTGGAAAGCAAGAAGTGAGTGAGAAGAATCTCTTACGCTTTCTGCCTCAGTATTTTCCAAATCTTCCTATAGACTTCTCGCAGTTTAATACAGATGAAGACGAAACTGAGGTTCCAGGCTTTCTCGTTAACTTAAATGATAAGGCTCAAGACGGTAAGCTTGATCCGGTTATTGGAAGAACCAAAGAAATACGTGCCGTGATGGAAATCCTAGGTCGAAGATCAAAAAACAATCCTGTATTAGTTGGACCTGCAGGTGTTGGTAAAACTGCGATTGTTGAAGGTTTGGCTGAAGCCATTATTAAAGGAACTGTACCTGACGTATTAAAAGGTAAAACTGTTTATTCACTTGAACTGGGTTCTTTGATTGCAGGGACAAAATACCGAGGCGAATTTGAAGAACGAATTCAGCATCTATTAAAATTCGCTAAAGAAAGTGCTGGGCAAAGTATTATTTTTATCGATGAAATACATCAAATTATCGGTGCAGGTAAAACTGACGGAGCGATGGATGCTGCTAATCTTTTAAAGCCAGCTTTATCTAGAGGTGAGCTTCATTGTATTGGGGCAACTACTGAAGACGAGTTTCAAAAATATATATTAAAAGATCCAGCTCTTGAAAGACGGTTTAGACAAGTTCCTGTGAGAGAACCTTCAAAAGAAGACTCAATTGAAATTCTAATGGGGCTAAAAGAAAAATTCGAAGGGCACCATGGGATTAAAATTACAGATGATGCGATCTACTCAGCAGTTATGCTTTCTGATCAATACATCACTGATAAAAACCTTCCTGATAAGGCCATCGATTTAATAGACGAGTCGGCATCTGCATTAAAACTATCAGCTGAAGCGATGCCCGCAGAGCTTGAGCTTTTACAATCTGAGATTCGAAATAAAAGAATCTTGGCACAGGTCGAGTCTAATCAAGAATTAGAGGCGGAGGTTAAAAACTTAGAGAAGAAATTTAATCAAGGTTTTATTGAGTGGGAACAGCAAGTTAATGCCCTAAAGAAAGTCGGTGAAATAAAAAATAGATTGGACCGCTTGAAATTTGATTTAGAGAAAGCAGAAAGAGAGCAAAATTATGAAGAGGCTTCAAGATTAAAATACTCTTTAATTCCTGAGGTGGAAGCTGAACTGAAAAATTATGCTCATGATTGGGAATTGAAAAAGGATAATATCGCTGGGATCATTGCTCGACATACAGGCATTCCGGTTGAGAAAATTCTTAAATCGAAACAAGATGAGCTATTAAAACTTGAGGAAGTTTTAAACAAAAGAGTTTTTGGTCAGAAAGAATCTCTACATGAGATTAGTGAGACGCTTTTAGCTAGTTATGCAGGACTAACAGATGAAACAAGACCACTGGGATCGTTTCTACTTAGAGGTCCTACAGGGGTAGGGAAGACTGAGACGGCTAAGGCATTGGCAGAGTATCTTTTTGATAATGAAGAGAATATTGTTAGGCTTGATATGAGTGAGTTTTCAGAAAAACATTCTGTAGCAAAACTTATTGGGTCTCCAGCGGGTTATATTGGCTATGATGATGGTGGTGTTCTTACTGAAGCGGTGAGAAGAAAGCCATATTCGGTAATATTATTCGATGAGATTGAAAAAGCTCACCCTGACTTTTCAGATATTTTACTTCAGATTTTGGATGATGGAAGGCTATCTGATAATAAGGGAAGAACGATTAATTTTAAGAATACAGTCATCTTTTTAACAACCAACTCTAAAAACCCAGAGCTTGATTTTAAGCCAGAGGTTTTAGGAAGACTAGATGCTATTCTTACTTACGATGCGCTAGATAAATCTAATATGGAGAGTCTCGTTAATAAGCAGATTCGTCTCCTGCAAGAGCGAGTTAAAGGTCAAGGACTGAAACTCAATTTTAGTGTAGAGGTAGTTCAGAAGCTGGGAGACCTTGGTTATAGTGAAGCCTATGGCGCCAGACCGTTACAAGGAGTTTTTAATAGACTCATTGTGAGGCCTCTTTCAAAATTTATTTTGAAGGGAGAAAAACTAGAAGAGGTTGAATTCGATTTAAACGGTGAAGAGATAACTCTTAAAGCTTAAAAATATAATCTCATTCCAAGAGCGCTACCTTTAATCTGGCGCTCTTGGGTTACTCCGGTTGCAAGAGTCGTAAATTCCAAGTTTTCTTCAAATTGATAGGCATAAATTCTTACAAAACTAATATCTAAGAAAGCTCCCCATTGTGTTCTTTTTGATTCCATCTCTGAAGAGTTATCCTCGCTTTTATCAGATAAATAAATCCGATAGCGTCCATCAAAACCAAAAAATGGCACAAGATATAAACTTATATCGCCTCCGTAAAAGTTCTGTTCAAACTTCTCAACTGATCCACCTTCGAATTTACGCCTACCGTAAGTGAGGATGAGGTGAGTTGCTTGGTGATTGGAACCGATTAAACGTAAATTAACTGAGCTCTCTGTCTGAGTATAATAATCGTCATAAGACTCTTGTCTGGCGGCAAAGCCAAGAAAGCCTAAATAAATGGCAGCTTCACTTGAGTAACCAGATGTTGACTCGTTGGTGTTATCAGCAGTATCGGCATCAAAATCACTTCCTGCATAATCAAGGTATAATTCCCAGAATACAGAACCTTCTTCTAAATTTATGGCAAGCCATTGATCTTGTAAGGCCATTTTTTCTTTTTGATAAAACCAAGAAGAGAGTGACCAACGCTTAAATTCTTTTTTTTCAAGTTTACTGTCTACATATTCCCAAACTGTTTTTTGAGCAAAAGCATTATGAGATATTAAAAACAACAACGAGATAAGAATTTTCATCAGATTTCTCCAAACCAATAATTAAGTTCTTTTTCAATAGTTTCTTTGGTCTCTTCTGAAAACTGATTTCCATCTAAAGACAGGGATTTTAATGATTTCCAATTTTTAACCAGCTCAATCGGAAGATCTTTCAATTGATTGCGATTAATTGATAAGTTTTTTAGTGAATTAAGAAGCCTAAGTCTCTCTGGAAGAGTTGTTAATCTATTATCGCTTAGATTTAGTGACTCTAGGGATTCCAGGTGCTCTAAGTAGAGGGGGATTTCAGTTAATGCGTTTTTATTAAGCATTAGTGTTTTGATATTCGTTTGAAGGTTAGGAACCAAATCTAATCTTTTTATATGACATTCAGAAACACTTAAAGTTTCGAGACAGGGATGAGTTAAAAGAGACTGAGGAAGGGTCTCAATGTTTTTTCCGTGGATATAAACGAGCTTTAGATATTGAAGACTTTGAAAATCAAAATCAAGCTCAGTCAATTTATCTGACTTAATATAGAGAGCTTCCAAATTAACTAGTTTTGTGAGCTCACTTGGAATTGAAGTCGCGTTAACTTTAATATTTAAAGTTGTTGCATTTGGAATATCTCCGAGCGCTTTTTTTAAATTCTTATACATCGCCATCTAAACTTCTCCCGGTATTCCCAGAAAGTGTAGAATGCTGTCCATATTACCAAAACTCATATGTTGGGAGGCTTCTTTTTTGACAACTTCCTTGGCATGAAAAGCAATGCCCAGACCTGCTTTGGCCAGCATCGGAAGATCGTTCGCACCATCTCCAATAGCGACAACTTGCTCGAGGTTAATGCCTTCCTGCTGAGCTAACATTTCAAGGAGAATTGCTTTCTGTTTGGCGTTGATAATTTCCCCTTTAATCTTGCCAGTAAGCTTTCCGCTATCGACCATTAAGTCGTTGGCAAAGGCATAGTCAATGCCGAGACGTTTTTGGAAATGTTTTGCAAAATGCAGAAAACCACCTGAGATGATTGCCGTTTTATACCCAAGCTTTTGAATCGTTTCTAAAAATTTTTCAACTCCATCGGTGAGTTTAATATCTCTTAGAATTTCATCTAGCTTATCCACGTTTAGGCCCTCTAATAGAGAGACTCTCTCAGTTAAACTGTGATCGAAATTGAGCTCACCCTTCATGGCGCGCTCTGTGATATCATGAACTTTTTCTCCAACTCCGTGAACCTTGGCCATCTCGACGATGACTTCTGATTGGATAAGAGTTGAATCCATATCAAAAACAATAAGTCTTTTGTTTCTTCTCCAAACATTATCTTTTAAAAGGGCCAGGTCTAAGGCGTGAGAGTGAGAAAGAGATAGGAGACCTTGTTTGATTTTATCTAAGTCACTTTGGTTGGTGGCCACTTCAATTTGGAAATCAATGGAAGAAAAAGCTTTAGGATTAAGATTATCAATTCTTTTAATATTGATTTTATTTTGCGCCAAGAGGCTTGAGAACTCCTTCATAAATTTCGGAGTGATGGTGCTTGGTGAGATGCAACTGATAATATAGGCTTCTAGGTGAGGGGCCTTGCCCAATTTCTCAACCTCTCTGTATTCAAGTTTCATCCCCATTTCGGTTGCTTGAAATAAAAGATCTTTTACTACTGATGAGTCATTTGGAACGCTAATGATAAAACTTAGAGAAAGTAGTCCGTAGGTAACAGACTGTCCTATATCATGCAGTTCAATATTTTCTTCTTCAAGGCATTGCATAAGCCTTGCGGTAATACCCGGATGATCGGGTCCTGTGATATTAATGAGAGTTAGCTTCGCCTTCGTCACTATTTTTCTTTCCCTTTCTGAGTTTTTTGAAAAGTCTTTTCTTTTTAAGACTGGTCACCATATTAAAAGTATAATGAATGGCAGACCATAGGGAAAGAATACTTGTGATATAAATTAAAATGCTTCCAATGAGTGGTAGAGGAAGACCATTCCAATTTTCATTTGCCATTAAAAGCGGAATACCAACCATTCCGATGGCCGTTTTCCATTTACCTATTTGATTAACCGGTACATTAACACCTTCATTGAGCGCTAATAGCCTCAATGATGTCATGTACATTTCTCTAAGCACCAAAACGATAACTATAACAGCTGGAAGTCGATCAAGAGCCTGCAACATAATAAGACTTGAAACAGTAAGAAATTTGTCAGCTATAGGATCTAGAAATGAGCCAAAAACGGTAACGATATTTCTTTTACGCGCAATGTAACCATCAAAAAAATCGGTGATAGAAGCTAGGGCGAAGATCCAGCCTGCAGTCCAACCAAGTAGGCTATTACTTCCTTCAAATACTTCGTTCTCTAATGCAGAGAAGTGTAGGCACAAAACCACTACTGGAATGAGCGCCATTCTAAATATAGTTAACAGATTTGGTAAGTTATTGATTTGCAGGTCATCACTTTCATCTAACATGAGCAGACTCTATCACAGTTTGTTATAAAATTCTTCCCCCTCAATGAAAAAACTAGCTTGGGTTATAATGTCTCAAAGGAGAATTTATGGAGAGACATTTAAACTTGGTTGAAAGTGATTTTGAGGAATTAGAAAAGAAGGTATTTCCAAGGTTTCCATTTTGCTTTCTAACTTTTAAACCCGATGCACAACATGACCCACATACTTTTGAAGTTAAAGATATTTCACATTCTGGGATGCAAATCGCGCTTAGAATGGGGGAGCATGACCTAAAAAAAGAACAAGCTATTGCAGGACACCTTCATTGGGGAAGCGAAGAGCTAAAGGTGACTGGTACTGTCAAATGGGACACTCAAATGAGGGCCGGTATTGAATTTTCTCACTCCCCACAATTACGTGAAAAGGTTTCAGCGCTATTAGACCTAGGTAAGTATGCTGAACGCCTAAAGCCTGTCCACAAAATGGATTACGGAGTTGAGATTCCAGCTCGTTTAAAATACTGGCTTCGCTCTGACGGACCAGTAGAAGTTTTTGTATGGCAGCATGGTGATGGAGAAATTGCAAAATTTGAAATCCTCATGATGGAAAATTTCGTAGAGTGGGAGGATACCAAGGGACTTCGCACTGCAAGAGTTATCTCGAAACGTGATATTGATACACCACTTTTAACTGAAGATGAGTTTGTTTTCCAAATAGATCCTCATGCTGATCAATTAAAAATTACCAAGGCAGCGAAATTAGTCAATCACCTCGGGGCTGAACTTATGGATGCTGCTGTTGTCCAATTCATCACTTTGAAGTTGAGATCATAACTTATTAATTATTGATCAATTGAACTCAAACTTGATAGAATAGTGCCATTCAAAGGGGATATATAGTGAATAGAAATTTGGCATTAGAATTCGTACGTGTAACTGAGATGGCAGCCATTGCCAGTGCAAGGCTTATGGGGCGTGGAGATGAAAAAGCTGCAGATAAAGCAGCCGTAGACGCAATGAGATCTATGCTTGACTCTGTAGACTGCCGAGCCACAGTTGTTATCGGTGAAGGTGAGCGAGACGAAGCGCCAATGTTATATATTGGAGAAAATGTAGGGAGCGGTGATGGTCCAGAGCTAGAAATAGCGGTTGATCCATTAGAGGGAACAACTATTTGTGCTAACGGTGGATATAACTCAATTTCAGTTATGGCCATTGGAGAGAAAGGCAATCTTATGCACGCTCCGGATACATACATGCAAAAAATTGCTGTTGGTCCTCAAGCGAGAGGAAAAATCGATATCACAGTTTCTCCAACAGAAAATCTTGTTCGTATAGCTGAAGCTAAAGGTTGTAGGATTGCAGATTTAACTGCAGTTGTGCTCGATAGACCTCGTCACCAGGAATTAATTGAAGAATTAAGACAAACAGGTTGTCGAATCAACTTGATTGGAGATGGTGATGTTTCTGCGGCAATCGCAACATGTCTTCCTGACTCTGGGATAGATGTTCTTTTTGGAGTCGGTGGAGCTCCTGAAGGAGTTATCTCTGCAGCAGCACTAAGATGTATGGGAGGAGATTTTCAAGGAATCTTTAAGCCAAGAAATGAAGAAGAAGTTATGAGAGCTAAAGAAATGGGAGTAGAGGATATGAATCGTGTTATGACGATTGATGACCTAGCTTCTGGAAATGTTATGTTTGTGGCAACAGGTGTAACTGACGGGTCTCTATTAGAAGGTGTAAAATTTAAGTCTTGGGGGGCAACAACTCATTCAATCGTGATGAGAAGTCAGTCGGGAACAATTAGACATATTTCAGCACAACATCAATTTGATAAAAAACCGAGGTATTAATTTATGGCAAGCGCGACTAAAAATGTAACGATGGATGCACCCGTAGAAAATGTTTATAAAGTTTTAAAAGACTACGAAGCATATTCTGAGTTTATGGACGGTGTAACTTCCGTGAAAATTATTGAAGAATCAGGTAATGAAACAAAGGCAGAATACAGCATCAATATGATCAAAAAATTTAGCTATATTCTTAACCTTGTTCATGAAGAGAATAAATCTATTAAATGGAGTTTTGTTGAAGGTGATATCTTCTCTGTTAATAGTGGAGCTTGGGAACTAAGCGATAATGGAGATGGAACAACTGACGTTACTTATAGTGTGGAAGTTGATATTAAAGTGAAAATGATGGGATCGGGTATGATCACTAAAAAACTCACTGAAGTTCAGTTACCAGTACTTCTAAAATCAGTTGAAAAAAGAGCGCAGAGTCTCTAATGTCAGATAAAAATGAAAAAGAAAGTTTAGCAGATATCCTCAAAAAAGTCGTAAACACTGGTGTGAGCGCTGCTTTTATGACTGAAGATGCTATAAAGAATATGGTAGGGGACCTTCCTCTACCTAAAGAGCTTGTTCAAGGTCTTATCAATAACGCTAAGAGCACTAGAGATGACTTTATCACTTCTGTGAAGACTGAACTGAAAGAGCGACTAGAGAGAATTGATGTCTCAAAAGAAATTGACCGCATCTTAGAGAATTATGATGTGGAAGTGAATGCGAAAATTAAATTTTCTCCAAAGAAAAAGAAGAATTCTTCTCCTAAAAAATGAGTGTCACTCAAAATCTAGAAAAATTAAAAAATAAAATTGGAGACCGGACAAATTTGTTGGCGGTCTCCAAAACTAAACCGCTTGAAATGATCGAGGAGGCCTACCTCTTTGGACAAAGAGATTTTGGTGAGAATAAAATTCAAGATCTTTTTGAAAAAGCGCATGCCCTCTCTCATTTAAGAGATATTCGTTGGCACTTCATTGGAACTTTACAGAGTAATAAATTAAACAAGCTTTTGAGTGTTCCAGGCCTTTATGCCATCCACTCAATTGATAGTTTGAGTCTCGTCGATAAACTTTTAAAAAAATCTTTAGATCAAAAGATTAAAATTTTTCTTCAAGTGAACACTTCAGGTGAAGAAGAGAAATCAGGTTTTGATAACTTTGAAGAGCTGGACCAAGCGGTTCAAAAATTAAAAGGGCAGGAGAGTTGGGAGCTTGCAGGGTTAATGACAATTGGAAGCATTCGAGCTGATGATTTTGAAAAGGCTGCACGAAATTGCTTTGAGCAATTGGTGGCATTTCGCAATCGGTTGTGCGAAAAATATGATATTGATTTGGAACTTTCCATGGGAATGAGCCAAGATTATGAAATAGCAATTGGTTACGGTAGTAACTGGGTAAGAATTGGCAGTGATATCTTTGGCTTACGTGAATGAAAAAATTACAAAAAAATTGCCTAATTGTACTCAGGAACCTATTTTAACGGCATTTAATGGGTCCGGAGGCAATTATGAGTGACACTTTGAGAAAAGTTCCCGAGCTTAGTCTTTTAAGTTATGTAGAAGGCAATGCTACTGAGAGAGCTAAGTTTGTTGACCAGCTTTTTAGCGGTATTAAAGATTATGGTTTTATCATTCTAACTGATCATACAGTTCAAGAAAGTGTTATTGAGAAGGGCTATAAAGCAGTTCAAGATTTTTTTGCTTTAGATGAAGAAACTAAAAGAAAGTATGCAATCGCGTCTGGTGGACAAAGAGGTTATACTCCTTTTGGGACTGAACATGCGAAAGATAATCCGCATAAAGACCTCAAAGAATTCTGGCATGTTGGACGTGAAGTTTCAGCTGATCATAAATTTTCAAAATATTATCCAAACAATGTTTGGCCAACAGAAATTGCTGGCTTCGAAGAAAATCTTGGGAATCTATATAGTGAACTTGATAAGACTTCAGTACATTTATTAGATGCTTTAGGTGAAGCCTTAGATGTTCCACAAAGTTATTTTAGAGATATGATTGATACCGGTAACTCTATTTTAAGAGCGATTCATTATCCACCAGTGGGAGAGGCACCTCCTGCGGGATCAATCAGAGCTGCAGCTCATGGTGATATAAATTTGATCACGATACTTATGGGAGCGACTGCTTCAGGACTGCAACTTCTTGATAGAGATGGGCAGTGGCTAGATGTAGAAACTAAGCCTGGCCAGTTAGTTGTGGACTCAGGAGATATGATGTCTAGGATTACTAATGATATTATCCCGGCGACGATCCATAGAGTGATCAATCCTGATGAATCAAATACTGCAAGATACTCGATGCCGTTCTTTGTGCATCCTCATCCTGAGGCCATGCTTGAATGCATCCCAAGCTGTGAAGGATCAGGGGCCAAATACCCGCCAATTTCTGCACATGACAGTTTAATGGAAAGATTAAAAGATATAGGTCTAATGTAGACCTTTCCAATTTAGAGGGTGTTTTTCACCCTCTAATATCCTTAAGTAGCCCTTAATTATTAAGTAAAAATTAAAATAATATTAAATAGTTACACTTCTTTTTTGAAAGTTTTACAGAGTCAATAGTTCCTATTGGAGATAAATGATGCGTTGCGGTATAAACTGTTGGACGTGAAATACTCTTAAAGGAGATTTTGAGTATGAAACTATTTAGTCTTGGAACAGTCATTCTATTATTTAACCTCATGATGAGTAATGAATTTAGTCTAACAAGTGTGGGCGGCGGAAGTAACATCTGCCACGTGTCTTGCGACCTTAAGCAGGTTAAAAAAGGCGCTATTTCCAAAGCTTTAGAAGATGGAAAGAATAAGCTTTTTAATGAATGCGAAGCCAAAAGAAGTGGTGTGATAACCAATATTAGTTTTCCAAAAGACTCGGAAGTTAAGTGTGATGAGTATGAAGTTGAAGGTGGAGAACTTATCTCTTGTAAGGCCGAAATCACCGGTCAATGTGATATTAGCTAATAGCGGCTATTTTTTCAGTTTCAAAATTTCCTTTTTTTGATGCTAAAATAGAACAATGTCAAAATCATATAGTTTTTTAGTTGTTGATGATGAAGAAGCAATTCGCGATGCTATTGTTTCTACATTGGAATCAGTTGAAGCTGACTTCACTATCCTTGAAGCAGTTGATGGAGCTGATGCTCTCAGAAAAATAAGTGTTCAGAAATTTGATCTCGTGATCACAGATTTAAATATGCCTAAGATGGATGGACATAAACTCATGCAACAAATTCGTGAGAATGTCGACAAGGAGTTTCAACCTAAACATTATCTTGTTGTTTCAAGTGATGCTGATCCTGATGACTTTGATGATGATGTTTCACTGTTAAATAAACCTTTTTCATCAGATGAACTCATGACAGCTATTAAAAGAGTTCTTAGTAACAAAAAAAAGTCAGCTCCGGCCAAGAAGAAAAAAAAGGCCGCAAATAAAATCAATGTAGAGTTTATCAATCCTTTTATCGATGCAACTCTAGAAGTATTAGATGTCATGTGTACCACTAAGGCGGAAAAAGATTTTGTTTTCGTTAAAGAGCCTGACGATAGTTTTGGTGATATTTCTGGTGTCATTCCTATTCGCAGCGCAAACTACTTAGGAAGTATGGCGATAACTTTTCCGGAAAGTGTTTACCTCAAAGTTATGTCCAATATGATGGGGGAAGAATACACCCAAATTGATGATGAAAATCGAGATGGGGTAGCCGAACTTTGTAACCAAATTTTTGGGAATGCGAAGGGAGCCCTAGTTAATCAAGGGTATGAGCTCGATATGACCATTCCAAAAATTGTTTGTGGTGAAGATCATATTGTTGAGCATGAGGTAGATGTCAATCAAGTGTTAGCTGTCTATTTCAAAACGGAGTTTGGCTCGTTTGTCGTTGAGTGTGTACTGACAGAGAGATAATCCTTATTCTTGAAAATAACGTCGGTAAGCGATACTGACTCTAGTGCTATCTAAGTTGGTCGTTTGATCTCGACTATCGACATCTTCTTCATCAAGTCTAAAAGATTCAAAGGCACCAGAAAATTCAAAATCACTATCTTTATCTATAGGAAATGTAAGAGCAATTTTGGTGGAGGGGAGAAGTACTGCATTACCATAGGTCGCTATCCCCGTTGTTTCTGTTCTTGACTGGCCAAAACCAACCCCAAGGCCGAGTCCGACTTGTGCATTATAAAAATCATACATCGGATCAAAATAATAACGAAGCTCAGCTGTACCCATAAATCTTTGGTTGGTTAGTGAAGAGTCGGGGAGATTCACAATCTCGCGGTCGTATCGAATCCCATATGCCATGGCCCAATTAATATTATATTGCCTACGATAGACGAGCTCAAAATGATAGCCTCCACGATCGGCATTCGTTGGGAGAGTATCAGTTACTGACTCAGAAAGCGCTCGAGCGAGAGAGAAGACACCTTCAAGAGATCTTCTTGGAATGAACACTCGGCTTTGAATGAATTGTCTTTTGACTTTCTCTGGCGTGAGGGTCCATAGATATTCTGTCGTATCATACATCGTTACCAAAGTTCCTCTCGGAAAAGGAGTATCGGTAAAATCGTTTTCAATCTCCCATTGAACAAATTCTCTCGTCACTTCAATTGCACGTGCAATAACACTGGTGTTTTCACTAGTGAAGGTGGCCCGCTTTCCAATAAAGACATCAGATTCTTCGTTATTTCTGGTGACAAAACTTTGCTTCTCTTTTGAAAGACCTTGGATAATAACAAGTTCAAAACTATAGGCCCTTGAAAGCGAGATAGTTACAAAGGTAAAAAATAAGAGAAACAATTGATTTCGCATCTCTTATATTTTAGCAAAAATCTCAAAAATCAAAACACAAAGAGTTTTTTACTCAAGTTTAAGGCGAGACATATGGAAGTGTGTAAACCTCATTATTGCTTGCCGTTGAACTTGCCTCTGTTGCTGTGAGCGAATTAGACCTTACATTTAAGAAACCTGTAACGACTACAGCATTAGTTGAAGCGCTACCCGTACCGGTTAAGTCGATATGATTGGCAATTCCAATAAAATCACCTTCATTTTCATCAGCTACCGAACCTTCGTCTCCAATTTTCACATCCTGAATCACATCAGCAAGGGCAATTGGGAGGTTGAAGCTCTCGTTTCCAACTTCAGGCTGAATCCAAGCACATTTTTCTAGGTTTTGCGTGTCTGCGGAGTCATAGCTACATTTCGCAGTTGGAGCGCTACCACTGATATTAATTAAATAGGTATGGTAGTCACCAGTACTAACGCTATCTGAGTTTACCGCAACTAGTAGTTGAGCCTCTTCAGGTCCCGCTACGATATCGTATTCATTAATTCCTACAAAAGGTGCAAATCCCGCATCAAATTCTTCATAGGAATAAATTGTATTTGTACTGCCATCTAGGTCAAAATCACCTGATACGGAGTCCACTCTAGCAAGAGCAAGGTTTCCACTATCATTGGTTCCGGTAACAAAAACTGCTGGTTCGAAGTCGGTGTCTTCTTTACTCACAGCAATTTTTAGGTCGGTAATATTTGAATCATTAAATAAGTCAGTATTTGATTCTACAACAGCATTGGCCGTTGAAACTTCAAGCAGATGAATTTGTCCTCCAGAAAGTGCTTTGGCAGCAATTAATATTCTGTCATTGGCATCGCGATCATTTACAATTTCTGAAACTTGAATATTACCAGTACCAGAGAGTAGGGAGGTCGTCATTCCAGCATCATCAAGCCTAATATTTAAATTTCCTTCTAACATGGAGACTTTAAATTTATTTGCTCCCGATTGATTGACGTCAATATAAGGAAGTTGAAATTTTCCATTGGTTTCATTAACCATGATTTGACCTATGATCGCTGCACCAATATCACCTTCAAAATAGTCTCCCTCGCTGATACCAAATAGCTCAACAGTACTACCTGTGGCTACGGCACGAAGACCTTGTATTTCAGTTTCTGTGGAGGCATTGATAGCTGCAGCAAAAGATGCAGCAGTCGCACTTACAGTTGTACATGTTGAGGTACAAAAATCCGTTCCACCATCGAGATCAATACTTCCACCATGGATACCAGAGAAGGTAACCTTCATTGAAACAACTGTTCCATTATTATAAGGCTGCGTGAAAACGATCTCAGCATTACCATCTGAATTAATAGTTTCGTTGTTGATTCCTGTACTAGCGATAGTGATATTATTAGTGAGGTCATCATAATCCGGATCCCAACCAAAAGTCCCACCATGAACAAAACCAGTCTTACCAGTTCCAAGATCAATTCTTCTAATATGAACAGAGTCCGTTCCACTAATTGGTGCCATATAAGCGATATAGAGCGCTTCATTAGTCGGGTCTCCAGCGATTGATAAATAGGTCACATCATTTGAAGCAAATGAGCCATCAGTCGAAGCATCAAATATAATACTTTCCATCTGACCAGCGATACCTGTACTCTCTGAAACAGTGTTTATTGTAGGATCTAGCGTCCCACCTTTTTCCCCGTCAGCAGCGATAACATGTTTTTCTACCACAATTTGTTTATTGATTGTGACGTACGCTGTGTATTGAACGATTGGGTCTGTTGAACTTGGATCAATCCAAGTTGCAATTTGCCCTAAACCAGTATTAGAAGTGGAATTATTGTCATAGGCCATATGAGTAGATAGGTTGGGAACTACTGTAAAGCTCCATGCTTGACCTAGACCTCCTGAACCAATTGCTGTAGAAGAGTCCATTGGCCCTCCAGTATCGGTACAATCATCATTCGTGGCATCGTATGCTTCTTTAAGAGTTTGAGTCCCGTCTATAAATCCATCGTCACCTAAACAGAGTTTTACCTGAGCAGTAGTGGTTGCAAATTGATTGGAGCTTGCGACTTCAATAATTTCCGAACTAGGAGTCCAAACTAAGATTCTCTCGTCAGCTCCTTCAATTGGAAACCAATTCGTTCCACCGTCGTAACTAACAACCCATTGGTAATCGATATTTTTACCATCTGCAGTTGAAGCGTCAGAAATAGGACCTGGGTCAAGAGTGACTGGCAGTCCCGCCATTATAGTTAAGTTACCTGGAAGAGTAGGGTCTACTTGTCCAGCATCATCAAAACTAGGATCAGGGTTATCATTATTTATTGGGATTCTAACATAAACTGAATCAGAGCTTCTACAACCAGGCTTATCAGTTGTATTACAATCAGTTCCATCCACAGCACTAGAGGCAGCACCTGGAAGATCCGTTACTGAAATTTTGTAATAAGCAATACCACGTCCATTTGCATCCACCTGATCTGTTGTTGAGATGGCATCAAATCGGATTTGATGATTAATGGCAACTGTATTGGTTGCTTGATCAACATCACCCCAATTTACGGTTGTGGTTGCTACATCAGGAACCAAGGTGACTAGTTTTGAAGCATCAAATGAGCCATCAGTAGGGTCACACTCTGTTACTGCTGTTGCAAGGTCTTCTGTACAATAAAGTTGGTCGATCGTTATTTTATGTTGATCTCTTTGATTATCAGTTACCTGAACATGAAATTGAATGAGTTCACCTTCTGCAAGACCTGGGTCAGCAGTGAGATCCTCTCCTAAAGTTATAGGCGTTCCTGGAGTTGTAGTTAGAGAAACATAAGAAGTTGTTGTCGCTGAATCAACAAAGTCGGCAATTGCGACATCATCGTTATAATCTTGAACATCATCTACAAGCCACTGCACTTCATTAGATGCTTGTCCATTTCCTGGATCATATGGAGATCCATTATCTCTAACTTTTGCACTAATAGTGTAAGATGCACTTGAGTAGGTAAGCGGTCCGCTAGCATTAAAAGGATTGATGATGATATCACATTCATACGCTTCATCATCATTAGTATCACTAGAGTCGATATCAATAGCATTGTCACCAGTATAATTACAATCTGAAAGAGAGTACTTATTAGGCATATCCCCATCTGCTAGTTCACCGTTAACATAAATCTCAAGCGTGAAGTTAGCTGACTCATTAGTCGCACTTGTATCATATGGATCGTAATCATCATCTTCCACTTCAATTCGTAGCCGAACTGGTCTCGCAGTTTCAGTGATATCGTAGTCTGCTTTATTATCTCCCCAAGTCATTTTACAACCAGAGTATTTGGTTGTGGTTTCACTTGAGCAGTCTAGTACTTGGTATTGGCTTCCAGCTGCAATAGGTGCAGTTGTATCTGAAGGTAATTCTACATCTGCAATTGTAATAACAGGTGGAGTGTTTGCCTGACGAACTCTCAGTGTATAGTCATAGCGTTGGATTTGGTTGTATCCTTTATATTTTGTTTGCGATGTGGTTCCTGTGTATTTGTCATAAACGACAATTGATAGAGTATGAGACTCTTTCGTCGTATTACTTGGTAGGTCATAGGAGTAATCATTATAACCGTCTTCTGATAGGCAATAAGTCGTTGCCGCCGCCGAGCCTGCATCATATTCGTTGGCCATCTGAATATCAATTGCTCCAGAGATAGGAAGTCCATCAATTAAATAGTCTACCCAAATTCCGTCACCGTTGACACCATCAAGAGTTGTATCAGTATCTGTCTCAGTTGCGTAAACACAAAAATCAATTGCGTTGGCAAGAGTTGTTTCTGGAATAAGAAAACCACCGGCGCTAATAGCTGTTTCATCTATGGCCGTAACAATTGTTCCCGAAGTTGGTGTTGCATTACCAAGAGTGGTACTGGTACCAAGTGCAACTGAAGCAAAGGCTGGAGTTGAGTTAGTAACTTGCCAAAGCTTAGAATCATATTGTGATCCCGAAGAATCTGTTAGTAATAATTGAATCGCGTATATACCTGTTCCAGCATAGTAACTTGAACTAGAGCTTGGATCAAAATCGAAGTCGACATCAAGAGAAGTAAGAGAAGTTGTTCCTGACTCACCTGAAACAGCAGCACCGTTTACATACCATTGGTAGTTAACTGAATTCACTCCATCAGGGTTTTGAATGGTCGCATCGATCGTTGTCGCAGCACTTGATATTGTTGTGGTAAAAACACTCGCCGTACTGGAAAAGATGGACGGAGTGGTTTCAGAGATTACAGTAATCGTCCAACTTCTAGAATCAAAAATTTGAGTTCCACCATCATCAAGAAGTTGTACTTCAATAATATATGTTCCCTCTGATCTAGCCGTGTGATTAAAAGTTATTGAAGATGTTGTTGCATAAAGTGATCTTGTGTTATTAGAGTCCGTGATATACCAACGGAGCTGATAACCGTTAGAGTAGGGATCAGATACAGTTACGGCGTGTGAAACCGCTGCATCAGCATAGGAAATAGTGTAAGAAGCTGAAGGAGTAACACTGGAGATATTAACTGTTTGTCCGTTAGCACCTAAGGTCGCAACGCAACGTCTTTGAGCAGAGTCATAAGCTTCATTACTTCCACATTGAGTTGTTTTTTCTTGGGGAAGACATCCCGCAAGTGTGATAAAACAAATTAAATAGAGTCCTTTAATAATTTTCAGCATATGAGTTCCTCATCTACATATATCGGACTTAAAAAACAGAAACTTAAAGGTTTCTTGTTTTATACCTAATTATCGCATGATGAAATGTTCGTAATGTAATATCGGATATTTACCTAAGGATTTTGAGAATAGGTTAGGTAAAATTGACCATTTTTGGAAACTAATAAAATAGCTAAGTGTTGAATATCTTAATTTAAGCTATATCCTTCTTAGAAGAAGAGTAGTCTTCAAGACCCTTTGCCATCTCCATGAACTCACTAATTTGAGCCTGACGTTTTTGATAAAGCGCCATAAATTGCTCAAGTTTTAAACTTTCATCTTGAGAGAGATCAACTGTTACGATGGTTGAGATGTCGTTTTCCGCAGATATATTTTGAATCTTTCCTGCTATCAAGAGTTCAACCCGACATCGGTCATATAGAAATACGATTTGAACTTCAATATCTTCGTCTTCTGCAAGTCCAATCGCCTGCTCAGTTTTTACTTCGAACTCTAATTCATTGGAGTCAAAATGTTCTAAGAAGAACTGACTATTTTGCGGAAGATCTTGAGAAATATTCAATTCCATTCTTCCAGACTCAAGGTTTACGCCACCAATTTTAGGGTGTTCTAAAGCTTGGTAATGAAAAGTATCGTCTTTAAGTGTATCGGTAACTGACTCAATTCGACTTGAACCAATAATTTCTGCATTTGGAGCTTCAAGCTTTTGTGTTCCAGGAATTTCCTCCTCAAAAATATCCAGCATCTCCATTTCAGGATCGTTCATCAGAAGGTCTTCATCAAAACCTTCAATAGATTCAATCAATCTTTGCGCTGAAACTTTAAAATTGTAAAAATCACTACAACCGTATCTCTTAAGTATGGCCACGGACTCTCTTGAATAGTCCTTTAGGATGGCGACTGGCTTCAATTTTCCAGAAGAAATTTTGGCCTTAAAGCGTTTTAAAAGTAAAGAGACCTGGGAAAGATCTTGTTTGTCATTTACTAAGAATAGAAAAAGGCAGGCGTTAGTTTGATTCAAATAATCTGAAGCCTCTAGAGGAGTATCGAGGGAATCAAAATTGAAACTTTCGTCATCGCTAAAATGCTCAGCGATTTCTTGAGGCAGCATAGCGCCTGACTTAAAATTAAAGAATAGAATACTTGTTTGCTCTGTCATATAAACTTAATTTTACCACCTTTAGATGTCCTTAAGCCTATCGGCTAAAAAAAAAAATAAGTTATGGAAATTAGGTAAAAAGTATTAAGAAAATATGGAGAGGATTTCGGCAATTGTGGAGAAATCTTGTTATTTGACTACTATTTGTGGCTCAGTTCGAAAATTGACCTATTATTCCACAACTAGCATGAGGAGCGTCGTCGGTTCCATCAGTCCCAGTTGTATCAGTCTGGCAATGCATTAGGTAGACAGCATTCGTCCCATCAAGGATCTCAATATCATTGGTTGTCCCTTCAGAGTAGTGGTAGTAAAAATCAAGACCATCGTCAGAGCCTTCGTCACTGGTAGAATCTGAGAATAGGTCGGAACCACTAGTGTTATAGTAAATGGTATAACCTGAATTGATTGTCGTACCGTTAGGTGATTTCTCGATATTGGCAGCAATGATATCGTTGATGCCATCAGAGTTGACATCACCAATTCCAAAACCAGCGTCAGTTGTATTCGAATCGAGTGAAAGGGTATCTACGAGTTGGAAAAATCCAGCGAGTGAACTATTTCTATTTTCGTAAAAATAAAGAACATTGTCGGTGTTGAAAGTTAAGATCACCATATCATCTAAGTCATCACCTGTGATATCTCCGAATTTGATTTCACGAATGGCCTCTCCATTAGGAGCAGAAACAATTGTGTCACAAGTTGTGTTTAGATCAGTCCCGTTATTTCCTAGGATACAAACCTTATGATTCCCATCTGAACTATCAACATAGGCAATTAAAGCGTCGTTATCTCCATCGTTATCCATATCGTAGCTTCTAACAAATGTTATGCTGGCCACATCTGCACCACCGCTGGCGGCAGCTGCCACAGCTGTTGGTCCTGTGATCGTAGCCGCAGTACTGAGTGGGTTAGTTGCATCAAGTTCAATTTTATAAGTTTGTAGTACAGCACCTGAATATCCGACAGTAAAAAGAGTTTTCTGTGCGGTGGCTGCTCCGGGAACAATTCCATATTGAGTGGCCGCAGTGGTCGCTGTTATAGAACTGGCAGCTTCAGTAAAGCTATCAATTGTTACCACTCCTGTATCGCTTAGGTAGGCGAGTGCCGATTCACCAGTTTCATAATAAAAAGGTGCGGCAGCACGGGCATCGATATTTTGGCCTACAGTAAAGGCTGTTTCAAGCCCATCGTATAACGCTGTTGAGCCAGTGTTTTGTACATAGGCAGCAGCTTGAATCGTACCTGCACAGCCGATTCCATCGGTATCACCTTCGCAGTAAGTATCAAAAATAATAATGTCTTCATTTGAATCAGAATCGATATCAAACTTCATAATTTTAAATCTATGAGCCGAGTCAGTTCCATCAAGAGGAGTTAAAACATGATTGGACTGAACGGTAATACTTTCTTCTTGAGATAATGTAATCCCTGAAAGAGTTCTAGAGGCAGAATAGGTAAAAGTTCTTCGACCTAATAATGAGTTATCAGTTTTCGCAATCTGTCCTGTTGTTCCATTAAAGGTAAAAGGAGTTGGAAGATTAGACTGAGTCGTGAGTGTAAAACTACCTTTATGACAATTTGAAGTATCAGGCGTGTATCCATCGGCATTATCAAGAGTTCCAGTATTTAAATTGGAAGCATCGATTGTTAAGTGTGTTTCCCCTGCAAAGCGAGTAGAGTTAGGCTCAAAAGTAAAATTAGGGCCATCTCCAACAATCACTCGTAATGTCTCCAACTGTCCTGAGTTTGCAGGATTTCTTGAACCACCACTCCAGAGAGTTCCACTATTTCTCGCTTCAACTTGCACGGAGTATTCACGAATTTCATCTCCAAAACATTGATTGGTTCCGGGCTGTTCGAATTCACAAGCAAAACCACCATTAAAATCTGTAGTCGCTCCTGCGGAGTAGCCAGCTTCTCCGGTGTAATCTGTGACAATTTGTGTTTCGATATTATTACCGCTTCCCAGATCAGTCGCCGTACAATAAGCTTCAGTTGTCGCTCCGGAATTGTCAGAATCATACATCGAGATTAATCCACCATTGGCTTCAGGTGTATAAGCATTGCTTCCGTCGGCGGCAAGACCTCCGCGAATCATAATAGTGTTTCCATAGTCAGAGTAAGAGTAATCAGGTTCTTCTTCGACGACAAGAATATCGATAGTATCACTAACGTTTGCCGTTCCAAAACTCTCATTCGTGACACCACCGCCACCAATATTTTCTGCTGTAAGGGCAAATTGATAGGTTGAATTTCCAAAAGGGGACGCCCCGCCATTAGTTGGGTCATAGGCACGGTACTCCGAAGGAGTGACTCCCGAAAAAGACATCCAAGCAGCGTTGGTACTAGTCGCGTCGCAATCGCTTTGATTTGTATAACTTGAAGCAAGAGGCGTTCCTGCATCTACTATATAGCAAATAGAATTCTCTTCATTCCATGCTCTAAAATAAGTTTCACGGCATTCAGTTTCATCAGTGATAGTTCCGTCTGCGACCTCTGTTGAGATATCCACACATTGACCTGTAATAGAGGCAAAATTTCCATCTTCAATACTAATATTAAGAAGAGTATTTATATTCCAACCATCAACATTTGCTACGGTATAAGTTGAGATAAATCCTGCAGCTCCAGTATCATAATCACTACCTGTAACTGCAACAGAGCTATCCATCTCATCACCAACAGTGAGGACAACAATATCATTATCGTCCACTCCATCATCATCATAATCCTCGGCACCAACGGCATAAAATTCATCAGCTTCAATGGTTCCACTTGAGTCGGTATCAAGGCTTAAATTCGAAATATCAAAATTAACAATCACCGGCTCAGAGAGAGTTCCTTCACTATTGGTAACTGTAATGGTGGCCGTATAAAAAGGATTTGCAGCTTCAACTGGAGTTCCTGAAATCGTTCCATTTTTGGAGTTAAGACTTAGCCCCGCTGGAATTTCACCTGAGGTTATAGAGAAAGTACCCTGTCCACCGACATAAGTAGGAGAGTAGCTAGCACTACTAAAAAGCGTGAATGTTAAGGTGTCAGAGTTATCTGCATCAGGATCAGCTGAAGCATAACCATCGCCGCTATAGTCTAAGCTTTGAGGTGCAACAATTGTATTAGTCGAAATCGCAATCGACTCACTCACTGACCCTGCGCTATTAGTTCCTACAATCGTATAGTATTTAACAGGTAGGATTTCATCCGGCGTTCCACTAATGACACCTGTCGTGAGGTCAATGCTTAACCCGTCAGGAAGTTTCGGTGTAATTGAATAGCTTGTTGGTACTCCTGAGCCTTGCGGAACAGTGGGAAAGATACAATTTCCTCCAGATACCCCAAGTGCTTCCACTCCATCTTGTAATTCAAATACATTTAAAGTGTCGTTCTTATAAGCGCAAACAGAGCTATCAATATTGCTATAACCTAAACTCTGAGGAGCAGAGACTCCAACTTTAAGAGTAAAAGTATGGGTGCTTGTTTTATCTGTGGCTCCGTCACCGTAAAGAGTGTAACCCGTTACAGTGAAACTCGTTTCACTTAATTGAACCAAAGGAGTACCGGTAATCTCTCCGGTTTGGTCATTGAGTTCAAGCCCAGAAGGAAGAGCTGCTGAAATAGTGTATTTGGTCGCTCTTGCAGAGTTCTGTGGATTTTTCCCATCATCTGTTGGGTTAATTGTCGTGGCTCCACTTGTATCAATCCATGCAGCATTGGTTCCATTAGCATCACAGGTGGCCTGAGTCGCAAAACCCGTGGCCAGAGGAGTTGTCGCATCAATAATATAACAGACACTGTTTTCTTCATTCCAAGCACGAAGAACAGTATCTCTACAAATAGTTTCATTTGTTATATCTGTATCCTGGGTTCCACCACTAATATCAATACAATGATCAGAAGGTGGTACATATTGAGACAGGCTGTATGAGTCTTGATATCCAAGGTCAGTAGCGTCTTCTGGATAGTCTTCTGCAACATCGAGAGTAAAAGTATCAGAGATGGTAACGGTTCCTGTCACATCACTAGCAGAAGTGACATCCACATCAATATCCCTATGGAGAGTCCCTGTTGGAGTTCCGTAAATTCGTCCATCTGATGCATCGAAATTAAGACCAATGGCCTGGATGGCCGCCAGATCTGTTGCTTCCATAACGAAACCTGTAGCGCCCGGGTCACCACCAACATAGGTTGGAGTAATAGCCTTTATTTTTGCACCAACTTGAACTACATAGGCATTTATAGTGGCGTCGTTATTGGCAGGATAATCTAAACTCACTGCCGGTTCTTCAAAAGTTAAGGTGATTGTTGTGGTGTCTTCTCCTACTTCGTTGTAGACCCGAACTTCAAATGAGCTAATCCCTGTATAAGCAGTCGGTGTTCCAGAGATAACCCCAGTATCAGTATCAAAGTCTAATCCCGCAGGAAGACTTGGATTTATTTCAAAACTTGAATCTGCTATAGGAGTATCTAATTGAGCCGTCATCGTTGTGATGGCCGAACCAACGTCCGCGGTTTGAGCATCGTTAGTATAAGGGGTCGTTCCGTCAAAAACGGGAGCCGCTTTTCTCACCGAAATTAAAACACTAGTTGAAACTGAGCCTGTGCTATTACTTGCCGTAATTTTATAGGTCTTAGATTCGACGACTGTTGGTGTACCTGAGATAACACCTGTGGTTTGGTCGATACTTAGTCCAGCCGGCAGATCATCACTGATTTCATAGCTTGTCACCGTTCCGCCTGAAGTTGTAGGTGAGTAACTCGTACTGCCATCGCCTTTTTCAAAAGCAAGAATTGAAACACTATAACTTAAAGTTGCCGGAGCCTCATCTAGGACTTCGATATTGATGAATGCCACTTCGGTTTCGCCCTCTGAGGTTGAAGCCGTTACTCTGAAACTTGTTTCAGATAAGGTTTCAGTTGGAGTTCCCGTAATTTCTCCAGTCGTGGTATCGAATACAAGTCCTGATGGTAGGTCAGGAGTGATTTCAAATGCAGCATCAAAAATTTCATTAGGGTATAGGCTTACATCAGTAGTGTTTTCAATTGCAGATAGCGTAGTCGCATTATAGGTAAAGGTCGCCGATGATAGAGATAAGGCCCCTAAATCGACGTCTTCTTGCTTGGTTGGATTACACGAAACCAGCAAAATTAAAATTAGAATTTGTAAGCTACCCAAAACACTACTCATCATTATCTCTCGTATCGGCAAAGAATTCCGGTGGCTTAAATATTTTACCTTTAATAATGATCAGGAATTTAACTTAACCTGATTTCCAACGCTTAAGACCCGCTCACAGAGTCTTAACGAAGATTAAGGCTAAATAAATTGACGCTTTTTTGGGGCTATAATACATTCTAAAGTATTGAAACTTCTGGAGAAATAAAATGTTCAACATCTTCTCGAATTCCCCTAAAACTTCCGAGCAAAAAGACATGCCCAAAGGACGCGTGATCGCCTTAATGAATCAAAAAGGTGGAGTGGGTAAAACAACTATGGCCTATAATTTGATGCATGCCCTGCATGCAGAAGGCAAGAAGGTGTTAGGAATTGATATGGACCCTCAGTCCAATTTTTCCTTCCTATTTGGTGTTGAGAATGCCCAAAAAAATATCCATCACTTACTGGTTAATTCAATTCGTGAGTTGCGAGCGCTTCATTCAGATGCTTTGTTAAGCGAAGTGATCATAAAAAACGAAAAGGGGATCGATCTGATTCCAGCTGGGCAAGAGCTATCTGGTTTCGAATTAACCGTGGCCGGTATCAATGCTCCTAGGCAGTTAATACTGAAGAAATTTATTGAGAAGAATAACCTCCTTGATTATTACGACTATATTGTGATTGATGGTCCTCCAACACTGGGACTTTTAGTGGTGAATATCCTATGCGCATGTAATGGTGTTCTTTTTCCTTTTATCCCAGACTCGTTTAGCGAGCAGGGACTTAAAAATATTCACGAAGTCATTTTAGATATCGAAGATATGGGAATTGTGGAAACCCCTAAAATTCTTGGTTATATCCCAAATTTATTTGAGGGAAGACGCAAAAAGAGCCGAGAAGATTATGAGCAAATAAAAAAGCGATTTACCGACGCCCATGTTTTTGAGCCTTTTAATAACAGGGCCCATCTAGCAAAATCCGTGGCCTCCAGAAAATCAGTTTTTGATTATGATGCTCAAGACTTCAAACAATTACAGACTCAGTTCTCTCAAATGGCCGAATCTGTAGACAACCAATTAGGGCATTAATTATGAATGCAAGAAAGAAAAATTCTAATCCCCTTTATGTGGTTAAAGGTGATCAAGTGGAACCAGCTGAAAATTTCGTCGAACTATTAATTAAGAAATTCAACTTAGAGCCTTTAATTGAACTTATGATGAATATCCTTAAAACGCTGATGGAAAATGTAGCGAGCTATCCAATGTTCATGCTAGTGAAAGATTTTTTAGACCAGCTTATGGCCAGGATCGAGTTATTTAAAAAATTCTCTATCGCTTAAATTAACGGGAACGCTTTTTTAAGTTTTCCAGCACTGGGGCAGCAGCTTTAGTGTTGATTTGATCTTCAAAATAAATTTCCTCAAGATCGGCAACTGGCTTATTTTTACGAGCGCGAGTTTTCTCAGCTAAATTAACAG
>JAYZFM010000012.1:0-155937 GCA_036336775.1 Bdellovibrionota bacterium
ACCATTACAAAAACCATTCATTCATTCTCTTGGATTCTCAGTAAGAATCATCTTACTGACGGGTTCCTTCTCATCTTAAAATTTAATCGCGCCCGAAGGCTTGATTAAAATCTTTATCTCATTATTCAATTGTCAAAGAGCAAAATTTGCGAAGCTGGTTTTTATCACCTTCGAAATTTCTTTGCAACCTTTTTTTTAAAATTTTTCAGAAAAAATTTTAAAAACATTTGATCAATTGGTGGAGATGACAGGAGTCGAACCTGCGACCCCTTGAATGCAAATCAAGTGCTCTCCCAACTGAGCTACACCCCCACATTTAAATTGATCTCTGATCGCGGATGCCTAATTTAGATAAATTCACTAATGCTGTCAACTACCTACTTCAAAAAAAGTCACTTTTTTCTAAAAAAAAATTTCACTCATTTTTTGTTTAGTTTAAAAGGGGGAATTCCTAGATAGACTTAACCCAGATGAACACTCTATTCCTATTAGAAGGACCGCCATAGATAGTCTTGCTCTCAAGGATCGTAGCGTTTTGCTCTCTGGAAGTTACCTTCGAAAGGAACTCTTTTAGGAATGGTGTGGGCACATATAAGTTAAAGTAGATACCACCGGGAATACTGGTACCAGGCTTAACGTTATCCACTTGAGTGATATCATATTTTTTTAGCATCTCTTTTAGTTCTTCTTTTGTTTTCGATGGATCTACAGAAGTCATCATTACACGATAGGCTTTCCTCCTACCGTAACGGGTATTTCGATACCCCCCTTTTTTAATTTCTTCGTAGTCGGATTGCTCTAAGTTTGCCGCTGTAAAATCTTTTGGAAGTGTGTCTACCGAAGTCAAAACGACATCCGATTCAACTTCAAATCGTTGAGTTGCAGATACATCTCTAAAAACTTGTTTTGATTCTATCTTCTCTAGTTCTTCGAGCTCGTTGTATTTTATTTCTAAGTCATTTTTTGCAATTTCATATTCTGGTTTAAAGGAAATATTTTTATCTAACCAGAAAAAATCTGGTGAATAGAGCGAGATCTTCTCAACCAAATACTCTTCATAAAATTTATTAGCAGACTTCACCGAGAATATAATTGCAACGGCCATTACAAACAAAAGAATAATTTCCGCAAAAATTCTGATTCGAGTTTTCGATGATTTTAGTAATTTTTTATCATCATCTTTAGTCGTGATTTTTGCGGATGATCCTTTTAAAATTTTATAAGCTTTCTGCCAGTCTTTGTATAAGGTGACCTCAAGACCTGTTAAAACTTCACCTTCTTGGCTACCAAGAGTTTCGAAATTTAAATTATACAGTTCAACAAGATCTGAATATCTTAACTTTAAATTGGAAGATAGTTCATTTCCAATTTGAAAATGATCATTGAGCCTATCCTCCAAATGGGGATGTCTTTCAATCATAAAATTTCTAATACTCAAGGCGATTTCTCTAACCGTAAGATTAGTTATTTTGGATAAGTCCTCGAGAGAGAAATCTTTTCTCACAAATAAGTAGCAAACCAATTTGACCTTAAGCCAACCAACCCATGCAATCAGTGGTCCCTTTACAAGATACGAATTAAGTACTTCAATTTTTCGAAATTGATCTTCAATCTCTATATTTGCCGGAAACAATAGGTTCCAAAATTCTTCGAATTCGTTGAAATACCGACCTTCCCAGCTAATACTATGTAAATTTAGTCCTAACCAATTTTTGAAATGTTGCTGATCTTCAACGTTAAAATTCGTACTCATTGGAAAAGTATATACACAAAATCATATATTTGCGACGTTATAGGGGAATTTTCCTCCCGACTATCATAGTATCCTACTTAAAATGCAGACATTTTTTCCTCATTCAATAGAAGATACGAATGCTTTAAAATAAGAAGGAGGGTAATCCCTCAAAAAGTAAGGACTATTACATATGGATGGAGTAAAGCAACAAATTCACGCGAGGCAAGTTGAGTCACTAGAGAACAAACATGTCTATAAGATGAAAAAAATTAAACGTGATATGCGTGCTGAACTCGATCGCTTAAGAGAGAATACTCAAGCTTCAGTTACCAAGATAAAAAAAGGCTATGACAGAGAAGTTATGGAAGAAAAACTTGAGATGGAGCAAAAGCTAAATAGCCTAAGGAAAAAGAATAACGTTCTACTCAAAGAAGAGAACGAGAGATACAAAAAAATCGTCGAAGAATCGAAACTTGCACATGCTCAACAGTTAACTGAATTAAAGAATTCTCAAGAGAGAGAAATAGAGCAGCAAAAAGTGGAACACGAAGAATACCTCAACACTGTTGAGAAAAAATTTGAATCAGAAAAAAGTAGAATGGCATAATTCCAAGGAGCACCTAAATGTCTACAGAAGAATCTAAAGGTATTTTTTTAAACGGAAAACAGCAGATTATTGAGATGCTTCAATTCATGTCAGGAAGTGAAAAGGAAAAACTTCTTCAAAATATAGGTCAAAAAAATGCCGTAATGGCGAGAGAGCTTAGAGAAAAAAGCTTTTCATTCCAAAATCTTGACGGCCTAGGCGAGCAAATGCTTCGCGCTGTATTTGAAAGAGTAAATCCTGCCATTATCGGATTAGCCCTCTATCAAGCTCCTGTTAAATTTCAACGAAGAGTTCTTGCATCAATAAATAGAGCGACTGCTGAGGCAGCGTTCGAAATACTCAACCAAGACTTAACCTCCAAAACTCTTGAGTGTAAAAGAGCTCAGGAAAAAATTGTAAAAGTTGCAATCCAAGTGAGCCGAGCTCAAATGATTAATTTGTAAGACTTTTGAGGATTAGTTTTTCCTCTTCTTGAGAGAACTCTTCTCCCCCATTCAGTCTATCATCAATAATTTTATGCTCAGAAATGACTTCAATCGTATTGTGAATTCTGTCCGAGATATTGTTAAGTATGTTAGGAATCCAATTCGCAGCCTCTTTCATAAAGGTCGAAACATCCGAATCGGGTATTTTAGTAACAGTAGAGTCTTCCAATGCAACTGCGAAGTACTGATAGACACCTGATTTTGACAACACTCCATCTTCACCAAAAATCCCGGAATTTTTCAATGAATATACAGGAATAATCCTCTTATCTTTGGACACAAGAAAGCATGCAACTTGTCCATTGTTAAGAATATAGATATTCTCTGCCTTATCTCCTTTTGAGAAAACTATTTGCCCCTTCTCAATTTGCGATTCAGAAAATGCCTTAGCGTCTAAAGAGATACTCATCTTTTATTCCTCCAGCGAAAATGGTCCCATAACGTAGGCCATAAGTTGAAATATATACTTCTTTAACATTTAACTTGTTTAAAACTTTTGTTGCAAGAAAAAGACCTGACTGTATCGTTTGAGAACGCTTTCCTAAGAATGGAAATTTAGACAGCAAGCTTTCAATACTTAGCTTCTCGAATTGTTGCTCCATTTCACTAATCGAGGAAACCTGAATAGTTAAACCCTGTACTTCTTGTTCAACAAAATCCTTATGGCCTAAAAACATATTTCCTACGGAAGTCATAGTACCTGCAACACAATAGAGTTTTTCTGAGGCGACCAATGCAAGCTTTTCTTGAAAATTATTGAATATATATTCAATTTTATCATTTCTTGTGCCTTCCTCGTTCCAGTTATTGAGCCTCACTACTCCCATCGGCATCGAGAATGAACATACAATTTCCTTACTTTGGGTATTCACTTTAATGAGTTCGGTTGAAGCTCCTCCAATATCCATTATTGTAATGAATTCTTCGGAAATATTACGATCTGAAAGAACTCCTAGCATTGAAAAATAAGCTTCCGCTTCGCCGGTAATCGTTTGTACTTGGAAGCCAAAATCTTGTTTGATTTGATTAAAAAACTCTCCGGCATTCTTAGCAACTCTTGATGCTTCAGTTGCCGTTACGATGACATCTGATGGTTCAATATTGAGGTCTAAGCATAGTTTATGATAAGAGCGAAATACTTCATAAGATTCATCCATTGCAACTTGAGAGAAAGCGCCAGTCTGATCAAGTCCTCTACCAAGACCTGTTACATTTGCCTCATTACCAACAACACTACCGTTTTCATCTAACGCCAGAAACAAGATCGAATTTGAACCTATGTCGATCGAAGCCGTTTTCATTTCACAATACCAGGAAGAGTTTCAACATAATTACCCTTAGCGATACCCTTCTCACTAATAATTCCAGTGATCAACTTTCCGTCTGTTATATCAAAGCTAGGATTGTATGCTTCGGTCAATTTAGGAGCGATTCTGTATTCTTTATAGCTTAAAATTTCGTCTTGAGGACGCAATTCTATCTCAATATCAGCTCCTGTCTTCGTTTCGAGATCAAATGAGCTTGACGGGGCAACAATATAAAATGGGATTCCATAATGAGCGGCAATGATAGATAAGTTTGATGTCCCTACTTTGTTAGCAGTATCTCCGTTTGCAACGATTCTATCAGCACCAGTAAAAATGGCATCCACCATTCCATTTCTCATTAAAAATGAGGCTGCTCCCTCAACAACAACTTTGTGAGGAGCATTGAGTTTAGTAAGTTCATATGCTGTAAGCCTAGAACCTTGAAGATAGGGTCTCGTTTCATCGACCCAACAATTTTCAAGTTTACCTTTCTCATGCAAATTTTGAACAACACCAAGTGCGGTTCCAACACTTCCACAGGCCAGAAAACCAGTATTACAATGGGTAAGTATATTAAATTTACTTTTTCCGCAAATCTTCGCGAGATCTTCTTCTGCGAATTCAGCCATTTTTCTATTTTCAATTTCTGATTGTTCAATTTTATGAAATCCAAATTTAACAACCCGATCAAAGGCTTCAGCACCTGTAAGCTCTTCTGATTTTATCATTTCTATGACGTTGTCTATTTCAAATCGCAAGTTAACAGCTGTAGGTCTCGCTGAGTTTAAGTAATTTCCGGCTTTAGATAATTGCTCAAGAGTGAAGTCTGAATGATGTTTAATCCAAATCGCCATACCAAAGATAGCTGTGAACCCTATACAAGGTGCTCCCCTAACAACCATATCTTTTATACCGCGATGAACTTCTTCAATTGAATTATATTCAATAAATACTTCTTCATTTGGAAGTTTTCTTTGATCTAATAAAATAAGTTTTTCGTCTTTAAATTGAATGGGTGAAAAATTCATTGGTTACTACCTTTTGTATCTAGAAAAAAGTTTAAATCGTTAAAACTATCGCCTTTAACTTTAAAAACTTCGCTTATGCCATTTTTGAGTTTGAGGACTCCATTTAGTGCCACCGAAGAATTAAGCTTGGAAGAACCCGTAAAAACTAGTCGACAGCATTTTAGGAGCTCAAATTCGTAAGAATTAAAGAAGAATATATTTTTGTCGATCGTACCTGTAATTCCCATCGATGTAATTTCAGTACTTGAAAGTTTTTGATTTAAAAGACTATTATCCTTTAGAAAAGCAACACTTCTATTTGCTAACTCTGAACTTACATTAGAATTCTTAGGAGATTTTATGGAAACTATCCCGTCTGTGATTAGCTTTTCTTCTACATCTTCACTGTATTGGACCTTCCCTGAAAACTTACCCTCTATCTGGGATAGATAATATGGTGACAAATGCTTTAAATACTCAATATCTAAGTTTTTGAAAGATAGATCATATAGATTTAGGGATTCTGGCCTGGAGTAATCTTTCCTTACAATGGAATTGAGTTCTGCATTTTCTGCCATTTTTAAATTTACAATGGCAGTCCCTTGCGAGTATTCACTCAATATTTTGCCACTTAGCTTTGCTTCTTTTTCCTCAAGGAGGATATTATTACTGTCGAGTGAAATATTTATAGCTGGGACCTCTGTCAGCGTTTGATTCAAATGGGGAACGATTCTAGAAACTGCTAAAAACTGAATTAAATCTTTCTGTGTTAAATTAAGTCCATCTAATAGGATTTTTCCCTTCACATTCAATTTGCTTTGTTCAACAAACGGAAAAGGATTAAACGTGAAAGAACTATCAATATGTCCTTTTTCGAATTGATAGTTCAAAGCCAAATTGACTGTTTTGTCACTCCATAAAAGCTTTGGAACTAAGGTTGCTCTAGAATTCAAAAGATCTACTTCAAAACCCTGCTCAAAATTTACGGAAGAGGTACCCTTCCATATTTTACCCTCGCTATTGAGGTTGAGTTTAATTTCTCCGACAGAGTTATTGATACTCACATTCGATAAGCGACTCGCTAAATGAAAATAATCGATAAATCTCTGGGCATTTATCTTTAAATCACCATCTAAAGATTCAAAACCATTTTCATTTGATAAAACGACTCTCCCAAATAATATTCCTTCTGCATCCAGATTTGTCGAAAATTCGTACGAATGATTCTTTTTGACTGAAATTTCAGCATCTCCTTTTACCGAAGGAAGTTTCAAATTTTCAGGTTCAAGTTTATTCTGATTTAAGAAAATATTTCCTTTAATTACTGAAGCCTTCTTATCTAGCAGTCGTTTTAAGTTAAGTTCCCCTACAAATCGAAAAGTTGAATCGATACTTCGACCTTTAACCAGAGTAATCCTCTGTTCTTTAGTAAATTCAAAGGCAGAATCGTGACTGAGACTTAAATTTTTAAAACTTATCTTTTTAAAAATACTATCAGAGATTGATAGGTTCTTTATCTCCAAAGAGGTTTGATTGCCGACAAGAAAGTAAGGTAACTTCACCCTTGTAATAATCGACTTAGCCACAGCAGATTCAGGAAGGATCCTACGCCATTTTGAGGTATCGTTTTCGATATAAAGGTCTTTTACTTTAATACGATTTACACCACGCCCACTTAACATAGAAACAAAAGGTATTTTTATCACTAATGATTTGGCAGTAATAAGACTGGAAGAAGAGTCTTTATGAGTAAGTTTAACATTTTTTAAGTTTAACGAGACCCTAAGCCCAACCTCATGCGAAATATCCTCAACTTGAAACTCTGACCCAGGAAGATTTCTTTCTATATTTTCTTTTAAAGTCAGCTTGATTTCATTCATATCAATTCGATAGATGATGCCGTAATAGATCAGACCCGTAGCGAGAATAACAGACACAATAACAAGGATAAAAAATTTAAGAAATTTGTTCATATTCGCTCTAAAGGAGCAAATTTAACTAAAAACTTTTTACGGGTTCCATCCAAGAACTTCACAACAACTTTTTCGTCTCCGCCAGCTCCTTCGGCAGAAAGAATAGTCCCTTTTCCGTATAACTTATGGTTTACATTTGTGCCTTCAGGAAATTTATAGCTTACTTTTTTCTCTGGAATAACATATGAAACTTCATCATTATCATATTGGCCAACCTGGCTAAACTCATCAAAATCGGCACTTCTTGAAGTTCTTCGAGCAGGACGGCTTGAACTAGACATTGAAGACATCATGCCAGATCCTTCATATTTATCCCACTCATAGTAATCTTCAGGTATTTCATCTAGAAATCTAGATGGACCATTGAATCTTACTGACCCCCACAGCATTCTTCCTTGAGCAAAACATATGTAGAGTTTTTTCATGGCCCTAGTCATGGCAACATAAAAAAGTCTTCGTTCTTCTTCAATAGCTTCTTCACCGTTTTCTAAGCTCATATATGATGGAAAAACTGTTTCTTCAGCCCCTACTAGAAAAACGT
The DNA here is from genome assembly GCA_036336775.1 of Bdellovibrionota bacterium. Lineage (GTDB taxonomy): Bacteria > Bdellovibrionota > Bacteriovoracia > Bacteriovoracales > Bacteriovoracaceae. Next base: position 7,656 of record JAYZFM010000012.1, read on the forward strand.
ACTCGTACTCTAACCCTTTTGAACCATGTATAGTCATCATTGAGACTTGCCCCTGACCTTCTTCACCGGTTTCAGTTTCACTATCAAGAGTTATTGTTTCAAGAAATCCAACAAGGCTTGGCTCCTCTTCATCTTCCTCATATTGTTTAATAGCATTGAGAAGTTCATCAAGGTTTTCAATTCTTGCCATAGCTTCGTGAGTGCCTTCGGCATTTAAACTCGCTAGATATCCTGATTCGGCTAAAAGTTTTTCATATACGGCACTAGGAAGAGCTCCTTCAGTACTCGCGACCTTTGCTTCGGTGATAACGTGAACAAAACCTCTGATCCCACTCTTTACTTTAGTCGATAGTCTCAAATGCTTAAAATCATCGTAGTGATCGTTGAGCCTATTGAGCATGTCCCATAAGCTTGTATTAAGTTTGATCGCTTCGTCTTCGATTTTTCTTAAAGTACGAGCACCAATTCCCCTAACGGGAACATTGATAACTCTCGTTATCGCTAGAGCATCTTTGTCATTCGTTATACAGCGTAGGTAGCATAAAAGATCTTTAATTTCTTTTCGCTCATAAAACTTAATCCCAGCTACAACTCGGTAGGGAATATTAACCTTTCGAAGGGCATCCTCTATAAGTCTTGACTGGGCATTTGTTCTATAAAAAACAGCTATCTCATTTGCATCAGTTCCAGCATTTAAGAGCTTTTGTATTTCACTTCCTACAAACTGAGACTCTAGTTTATCATCTCTACACTCTAAAACTTGGATAGAGTCACCTTGATCATTATCGGTCCACATGTTTTTTCCCTTACGGTTAACATTGTGACCAATTACATGAGAGGCTGCCTCAATAATGTTTTTACTCGATCGGTAATTCTGCTCAAGCTTAATAAGGTCGTAACTTGAAAATACTTTTTCAAAATCGAGAATATTTCTTATATCAGCGCCTCGCCAAGAATAAATCGACTGATCTTCATCCCCGACCACACAGATATTATTTGTTCCCTGAGAAAGTAATTTAACTAACCTAAATTGAGCACGGTTAGTATCCTGATACTCATCCACAAGAATATATTGAAATTTTCTTTGATACCTTTCTAGTACTTCTGGAAAGTTTTCAAAAAGATTCAACACTGCTGTTATCAAGCTTCCAAAGTCTACAGCATTGGATTTATGTAATTCTGCTTCGTACTCTCTAAAAAATTTAAAAAACTCATGCTCTTCTTCTATATCATCCAGAGTCTCTTCATCCTGGCACCCTACGTAATACCCAAGATTTTTTAACTCCTCTACATAATACTGCAGAGATGATGGATGAACTTCTTTGGAGTTGATTCCATGTTTTCCTAAAATTGTTTTCACAATGCTTTTAGATTCCGATGCATCGTAAATGGTGAAGTTCCTACTTAGTCCTAGGTATTGAGCTTCTATTCTGAGAAGACGAGCGCAAAATGAATGGAAGGTTGTCACTTGTAGAGCACCTAGATCCACATTTGATTGAGCTGCAACTCTCTCCCTCATCTCTCGTGCTGCTTTATTTGAAAACGTTACCGCCAAAATTCGATAAGGACTAACTTGCTTATCTTCCATTAGATACTGAATCCGAGAAACAAGTGTACGGGTTTTACCTGAACCAGCCCCTGCTAATATCATCACTGGGCCATCAGTTTGAGTCACTGCTCTTTGCTGCTCAGAATTTAGATGAGATAAATCCATCTACTCCACCGTAACCGATTTTGCTAGGTTTCTAGGTTTATCGATATCAGTTCCTTTTAATTTTGCGATGTGATAGCTCAAAAGCTGAAGGACAACATTAGAAACAATAGGCTTTAATTTCGTTGTTCCACAATAATCAATATCAAAGTAGAAATTTGAAATATCTTTCATTTCTTCAACTTGGTTTTCACCAATAATTACCATCACACCTTTTCTAGCTTTAACTTCTTGGGCATTTGATAAAGTCTTCTTATAAAGATCTGAAGTTATGAGTGCAATATTGACCATATTTTCATCAAAAAGAGCAATCGGTCCATGCTTTAACTCTCCAGATGCGTAGCCTTCTGCATGAACATAGGCTATTTCTTTCAATTTTAGTGCTCCTTCCAGAGCAATTGGGAACTGATTTCCTCTTCCTGTAAAAATAAAACCTTTATAATTATAAATTTCTCGAGCGATTGCTTTTATCTCATCTTCTTGTGAAAGAATTTTATCGATCGCCTTTGCGGCATTTTCTAACTCAGTTACTGTCTCTTCTGAATCAAATTTATCAGCATAACTTTGAGATAGTAGATACCCCATTACCGCCATTTGGGTAAAGGCTTTGGTACTGGCAACGCCGATTTCGGCTCCAGCGTTAAGCAAAATATTTTGATCACAAGACCTATAAATTGTTGATCCTTCGACATTCACTATACTGTAAGTCTTAAGGCCAGCTTCTTTACAATGCTGTTGGCAGGCAAGAGTGTCAGCTGTTTCTCCTGACTGCGTGATAAAGAGTCCTACATCATTTTTAGACAGGAGTGGCTCGCGGTATCTGAACTCACTAGCAAAGTCAGTTACAACGCGAAGAGAGTTTTCACTTTCTAAAAAATTCTTGATTACCAAACCAGCATGTAATGCAGTTCCACATCCAATTATATTTATGACCTCTGGTTTGAAAGTAGAGATTTTAGAAAATACCTCCTTAAACTTAGGATCACTCAATCGTTTTGCCGTTCCCGCTACAAGTCTTGGCTGCTCAAATATCTCTTTCATCATGAAATGCTCAAATTGACCTTTATCAACAACGTCCTTTGAACGAGTTTCAAGTTGAGCTTTGTATTTAGAACTTGGCTCTAGTTCTAAATCGTAAAAACTAAAATCATTTTTCTCTCTATCACCAACACAGAGAATTTTATCTTCAGGAAAGTATAATTTAGACGTGTATCCAATAAGAGCGTATGGATCGGAGGAAACGAACATCTCTCCAGTAGATTCATTTATCCCACAAACTAATGGTGCTGAGTTTTTTAGGGCATAAATTTTCTGGGTTTCTCTATGCATGATTACAAAAGCTGAGTTACCTTCCACCTTTTTGAAAGCAGAGCTTATAGCTTTTTCAACCGAGCCTAATACTGAAAATTCATTAGTCACAACGGCCAAAAATACTTCCGAATCTGTTTGTGATTTGAAATTATAATTCAGACCAGCTTTTAGCTCTGTCGCATTTTCAATAATCCCGTTATGTACAATAGCAAAAGTATCGTTGATATGAGGGTGGGCATTTTGATCGTTTACCCCACCATGCGTGGCCCATCTTGTGTGACCAATTCCAAAAGAGCTTTTAGGTTTTGCAGTTTGTAGAAGGTTTTCTAAGTTTTTTAACTTGCCCTCTTTTTTAAATTCTGTAAGCTCTCCAGCGATATTTAAACAAACACCAGCAGAGTCATAACCCCTATATTCTAATCTTGATAGACCATCAATAATTGGTGCAACAGCATCCTTAGGTCCAATATATCCGACAATTCCACACATGCATTACTCTCCTAAAAAGCTTATATTAGCATTATAAGGAGTATGTTGCTATAAATCGCAAAGCGTTAAGCTTACTTTTTTATAAATTTCTTGGCCATCTCAGGCTTGGTTACTTGGCGTTCACGGGCTATAGCAAATGCGTCATCAGGAACATCTTTGTTAATAGTAGAACCAGAACCAACATAGACTCGGTCACCCAAATTTATTGGTGCAATCATTTGGCAGTCACTTCCGATAAATGAATCTCTTCCGATCTTGGTTAAATGCTTATTCTTCCCGTCATAGTTGCAAGTGATAAAACCACATCCAATATTAGTATTTTCCCCAATTTCGGCATCTCCGACATAGCTTAAATGAGAGACTTTTACACCTTTATCGAGCTTCGCTTTTTTTGTTTCAACGAAATTTCCGATTTTTGACTCAGCTCCTATTTCAGTACCAGCACGTAGCCTGGCATATGGGCCAAGACTTACTTGTTCGCCAACATGGGCACTTTCAATATAACAACCAGCTAAGATTTTCGTATTTGATTTAATAATACTGTCTTTTATAACAACATTTGCTTCAATAGAAACTCCCTCTTTAATGGAACTCCTCCCATGCAAAAAGACATTCGGATAAACAATAGTTTTGGAACCAATCTCTACATCGTCCTCAATATAAATAGATTCAGCATTAATAAATTGAACACCTTGCATTTGCAAGCTTCTAATTTTTGCAAGCATGGCTATTTTTTGAACTCTCTCGAGATCGATCAAATTATTCACGCCTTCAAATAGCTCTCCGTTCTCAAAACATTGAGTCGTCACTTCAAAATGTGGTTTAAAAAGATCCGTCAGATAGAACTCATTCGCATTATTTTCTGATTTTAAATTAAAGATATTCTCTTCTAAATGGCTTGTTTTTAATAAATACAATCCTGAATTTACTTCTTTTATTCTTTTTATATCAGCAGAAGCATCTTTTTCTTCGACAATTTCAAAACCAGATTTTGAGTGAACGATACGACCGTAGCCGGTAGGTATATCTTTTTCAAAAGTGGCAGCAACGCCCTGGCCACCCTCTTCACGAATTTTTTTGAGCATCTGCTTAAAGATTTCTTTTTTAAGTAAAGGAGTATCAGCACACATAATAAAGGTAAGGGGCTGGTTAACTGCCTCCTTCTTTTTTTCAAAATAAACTTTGACTGCATGGCCAGTACCAAGCTGTTGTTCTTGATGAACAAAGCTTATGTTTTCTGAAGAGTAGTTCTTAGATACATGGGCTTCTATAAGTTCTTTCTGATGACCTACAATCAAATCAATTTGGGGATCAAAGTTTTCTTCGTGGCAAAATTCAGTTACTTCTTTCAAAACAAAATCGAGTAAAGTCTTTCCCATAAATGGGCATAGAGGCTTTGGAACATCCATATTGAGTCGAGTTCCTTTTCCTGCAGCTAGAAGTACTATATTGATTTTATCGGCCATAGCATTAATCCCATATTTTTTATTTAACTATCGAGAATCATATCAAAATTCTTACTAGTGCACAGGCAAATATTAAGAAAAAAACATCTTTTTTTAGTTTTAAATGTAAAGTTCGGAAAAATATTCCCGATGAGTTCTCTGCATATGGATATGTGTACCGTTCAAAGAAACTGCTGGAGGAACAAGTTATGGTTACTAATTACGAGGGTGAAAATATTGAATTTAAAGAAACACTCCCTCTCCTGCCTATTAGAGATCTAGTCGTCTATCCCTTTATGATTCATCCCCTATACGTAGGAAGAGAGTCATCGATACAGGCCGTAGAAGAAGCAATTAACAACACAGACCGATTAATCGTTCTATCAAGTCAAAAGGACATTCAAGCTGAAAGTCCAACTCCAAGTGAGATTTTTGATCTAGGTACAGTTGCAATGATTATGAGAATGAGAAAACTACCTGATGGTAGACTTAAAATTCTTATTCAAGGTTTAACAAAAGCAAGGATCATGAGCTATGAAGATAGTGAACCTTTCTATAAAGTAAAAGTAGAAAAAGTTGATCCTGTTGAGGCAGAAGAATCTCAAGAAGTGATTGAAGCACTAATGAGAAATGTCCGCACCAACCTAGAGCACGTTATCAATAAAGGTAAGATTCTATCACCTGATATACTGATTGTTCTTGAAGATATCCATAACCCAAGTCGACTTGCAGATTTGATTTCTTCTAATATGAACTTAAGAGTTCATCAAGCACAAGAAATCTTAGAGACTTTAAATCCAGTAGAAAGATTAAATAAAATAAATGATATTTTAACTTCTGAGCTTCAGATCATGGAGTATCAAGAGAAAATTAAATCTAGTACAAACCACGAGATCTCTAAAACTCAAAAAGAGTACTTTTTAAGAGAGCAAATCAAGCAAATGAAAACAGAGCTTGGTGATGGTGAGGAAAAAGATGAGTTTGCAGAATTAAAAGATAAAATTCTCAACAAAAAGATGCCAGCCGATGTGGAAAAAGAGTGCTTGAAGCAATTACAACGCCTAGAAAGAATGCACCCTGATTCTAGCGAATCGAGCATCATGAGAAGTTATATGGAATGGATGATAGACCTTCCATGGAATGAAAAATCTCAAGAAATAACAGACCTAAGCTATGCGATGGATACTTTAAATGAAGATCACTTTGATCTTTCTAAAATCAAAGAAAGAATTTTAGAATTCCTAGCTGTACGCACCCTAAAAGGTGGAAAATCTAAAGGTCCGATCCTTTGTTTTTCTGGACCTCCAGGTGTTGGTAAAACTTCCCTAGGGAAATCAATTGCAAAAGCAACTGGGCGTGAGTTTGTTAGAATTAGTCTTGGCGGTGTTAAAGATGAATCTGAAATTAGAGGGCATAGAAGAACTTATGTTGGTTCAATGCCTGGTAGATTTATCCAAGCGATGAAGCAAGCAAAAACAACAAATCCAGTAATTATGCTAGATGAGATTGATAAGCTTGGCTCTGACTATAAAGGCGATCCTTCAAGTGCACTACTTGAAGTTCTTGATCCTGAGCAGAACCAATCTTTTAGAGATCATTACTTAAACGTTCCATATGATTTATCAAATGTAATGTTTATTGCGACAGCCAACGTATTGGAAAATATTCCTGGTCCACTAAGAGACAGAATGGAAGTAATAAACTTATCCGGATACACACAAGAAGAGAAACTTGAGATATCAAAGCAATACTTAATTCCAAAACAAATGGATGAAAACGGTATTAATGAAGAGCATATCCAATTTCACGACGAGGGTGTTATTTCAGTTATCGATGGTTTTACCAGAGAAGCCGGATTAAGAAACCTAGAAAGACAAATTGGCGCTCTTTGTAGAAAAGTTGCGAAGAAAATTGCAACTGGAGAGAATGCAAAGACTCATATCATCTCCGACACAGTAGAAAAATTCTTAGGACCTGCTCTTTATTCTAAAGAAGATGGAAAAGAATATGACGAAGTGGGAGTTGCAACAGGCCTAGCTTGGACTGCCGCCGGAGGAGAAATTCTTTTTATCGAATCAACTATGATGCGAGGAAAAGGAATTACTTTAACTGGTCAGCTGGGTGAAGTGATGAAAGAGTCTGCTCAGGCAGCAATGGGATTCATTAGAAGTCACTCTGATGATCTTGGAATTAATGAAGATATTTTTGATGAAAAAGAGATTCATATTCACCTTCCAGCAGGAGCTATTCCAAAAGATGGCCCAAGTGCAGGGATCACTTTAGCAACCACTATTGTGTCACTACTGACAGGGACTCTCGTTTCAAAAGATATTGCCATGACTGGTGAAATCACTTTGACTGGAAAGGTACTACCGGTAGGTGGGATTAGAGAAAAAGCTCTTGCAGCGATGAGAATGGGAATTGAGACAATTATCATTCCTTGGAAAAACCAGAAAGACTTGATGGATATACCTGACGAATTTAGAAAGAAACTAAATTTCATTCCGGTGAAAAACTTCCAGGAAGTACTAGAAGTAGCAATACTTGACTGGGAACCTCATATGAAAAGTTACAAGAAAAAGTCTCACTCACCAAAACGCAAAGAAAGCTCAATGGCAGCATAATAAAATAAGGGAAGCATCGCTTCCCTTTTTTCTTTTTTATTTCTAAGATATTCGTTAAAATAGTAATTGATTGATGCAAGGAAGCAGATGTGCAATATAGAATTCTCATAGTAGACGACTCAGATTTTTCACGAAGTACGATAGCAAATATGCTTACGGACGAGAAGTATAATGTTATTGGAGAGGCGGCTAGTGCTAAGGAAGCTATTAATATCCTTCGAGATAGAAAAGCTCACTTAGTAATTATTGATATCGTTATGCCAGAAGTTAGCGGTATAGAGTTGGCTGAATATATAACGGAAAACTTTCAAAACACATCTATCATCATGATTTCTTCACTTGCACAAGAGAGTATCGTCATTGATTCTATCTCTTCTGGGGCTTCTGATTTTTTACAAAAGCCATTTAGCAAAGAAGATTTAGTTACATCAATTGATAAAATACTGGCAGATATTCAGGAGGAATAAAATGTTAGAGTCTTTAAAAAGAAACGAAATCAATGCTCCTCTGGTAGGTGACCTCGATAGCCAACTTGCTGCTGCAGTTGAAAAAGAAATGAATATTTATAATCAAGCATATTTGATTGAAAATACTCCGCTTATTCATACTGAAGTGTTTCACAAAAAGACATCTCAAGAAGTTCCCCTTTCTTTTGAACTTGAGGGTGAACTCAATGGATTCATTCTTTGTTACCTTGAAGCTGATCCTGATGTGATCAACAATAAAAACTACCCATTTTTTCAATCTCTATATATTGAAAGTATGAATATTGCTCTAGGACAGTTTTTTACAAACCTAGAGAGAAATTCATCCCTATTAACTACGATAGGGCATCCCGATATAAATATGAAAAAGATCGAGATGATTGAAAAACTTGAAAAAGAGTTTGAGAAGTATACATGGAACTACAAGTTAGTGAGCCAAATGAGAGAACTAAACTGTAGGATTATTTTTTTACTTAAATAGGAGTTAACATGATCTCTATGATAATTAAAAGTATGATTGCTTTTACTATAAGCTTTGTTGTTTTATCTTTTCAGGTGAACAGAAAGCCTATTTTCTATCACCTCTCAGAGATTATGGGACCTCTTGGCACTGATATTCAGCGCAGTATTGGAAAAAGTGTAAAGCGTGGTATCAAGAAGTCCGGAGAAATCAGTAAGGATTTCATCCAAAATAGTGATCTTGAATATAAAGACTACGTCGACACCAAAAAGAGTAGTGGAAGACTTGGAGCTGCCTCCGAGGTAATTTTAGAAGACATCAGAAAAGACGAAAAAAGAAAACTAGACGAATTGATCAACAATGATTAAAAATCATGCATGAGCGTTGATAAGTGTGATCATTGCGGAGAAAATATTGTCGTCCGCTATAATGAAACTATTGAAGGTGTTAATAAAAACTTTTGCTGCCTGGGTTGTAAAAGCGTTTACAAAATTCTTCAGAAAAATCAACTACAAGATTATTATCAACTCCGTCAGGACGAAACTCGTTCAATATCCCTTAAAAATAAAAAAGAAGCTAAGTTTAAATATTTAGACGATCCTGAGTTCAATCAAAGCTTTGTTACAGAAAATAAAGGTCAAAAAGAAATTTCTTTTTATGTTGAAGGCGTACATTGTGCCGCCTGTTTATGGATTTTAGAGAAATTACCTGAAATAGATACGAGCATTCGCTCCGCGAACTTAAATATGTCTACATCTACTTTGACTATTAAATTCGCTTTAGATGGGAAACTTTCAGAGATAGCTAACCTTATTTCTGATCTGGGGTACTATCCCCACCCTATTTTAGAAAATCAGGATGTGAGGAATTTAAAATCAAAAGAGAACAGAAAAGATATTACGAGAATTGCGGTATCATTTTTTTGTACTGGTAATATAATGCTATTTGCCTTCTCCAATTACCTTGGAGCTGATCAATCAATGAGGGTGTTTTTTGACCTTCTATCTGGAGTTTTATTTCTTCCAATACTATTTTACGGGGCCGTGCCATTTTATAAAAATTCTTTTGGAGCACTCAAATCAAGGCAGCTTTCAATTGATCTTCCAATCGTTCTGGCGATATTTTTGGGAGCAGCATTAAGCTATCTAAGTCTCATCACAAGCCTTGACCATATTTATTTTGATACTCTTACAACCCTTGTTTTTCTAATATTGCTTTCACGTTTTCTTCTAAAGGTTTCTCAACAAAAAAGCTTGAACCAGGAAAATATTTATAGTTTCTTTTCTAATATCCCTACGAAGAAGATTGTAGATGGGGAGGAAATTGATGTGTTTACCCGTTTTCTCAAAGTTGATGATGAGATCGTAGTGTACCCGGGAGAAACGATCCCTCTTGATGGAGTTGTATTAGCAGGAAATTCAAGTACAAACAATTCACTCATCACCGGAGAAATAAAAGCCGTTAAAGTCTCACCAGAGAGTGAAGTCTTCTCCGGCTGTATCAATAACGAGGAAAAACTCAAGATTAAAGTCACAAAGTCCATTAGTGACTCTCAATTAGGTCTTATCTTAAAAGAAGTTGAGGAAGGCTGGCAGCAAAAAACAAATTTAATGAAACTCACAGATAAAGTGACAAAGTATTTCGTTTTTTCTCAGCTCATAATTTCAGTTCTGGTTTTCGTTTTTTTCCTTTTTACCAATAACTTTGAAGTTGCCTATCTAAGAGCTTTAACCTTGATAATCATCACTTGTCCTTGTGCTTTAGGTCTTACACCACCTCTAACTATAACCTTAGGTCTATCAAAGCTTGCAAAAAATGGGATCCTAGTCAAAGATGAGAAGGTTTTAGAGAATATTCAACTAGCGAAAAATATCTTTTTTGATAAAACAGGAACCCTGACAGAGGGGAATTTTCAAATTGTTAAATGGGACTCTTACTTCAATCAAGAAAAAGAAGAAGAACTCATCTTTAATTTAGAAAGTTATTCATCCCACCCTATTGCTCATTCAATCAGGGAATATATCGCACAAAAATGGAGTGAGAAACGCAGTGAACTCCCTAAGCTTGAATTTAAAGGAGCGAGGGAATTACCAGGAATCGGTCTTGAAGGAAGTCTAAATAATACACTATTCACTATAAAGCCTATAGATAATGAAACAGAGCAAACCTCTTTTGAACTGAGGCAAAACAATGAATTGCTAGCAAGAATTTACCTGGAAGATCATCCTCAAAAAGAAGCTAAGGAAGTGCTTGAGCGTCTTCGAGCCAACTACAAACTTCATATGATTTCTGGGGACAATCCGGGTGTTGTAAATCGAGTGGGAGATTTGCTTGGTTTTTCAAAGGAGCAAGTCTATTCTCAGGTAAAACCGAAACAAAAACAGGAAATCATAGCCGCTCATCCCGATAGTATCATGGTTGGAGATGGAGCGAATGATGCAATTGCAATAAACTCTGCTTTAGTCGGTGTAGCAGTGGCTAATAGTATGGACCTATCACTTAGGGCAAGTCATGTATTTTTTAACAACCCCAATTCCCTCGTTTCTCTAGAGAAACTGATTATAGTAGCAGGAGAAACTGTTCGTATCATTAAACGAAACGTCAGCTTCTCATTGATCTATAATATGATCGGGATCATACTTGCAGTAATGGGGCTTATTACTCCACTACTTGCTGCCATTTTAATGCCGATAAGTTCTTTTACCGTTTTAGCTTCGAGCTTAATTTCGACTAAAAAAATGCGTAATAATGTTTAATAAAGTTTATGATCTGTATCATGTTTTTTAATACTTAATTCCCTTAATTTAAGTATACAGGAACTGTATATGGACATTTTATTTTTCACGATACCAATCGCTCTATTTCTCGCCCTAATTTTCTTAGGGGTTTTCGTCTTTTCAGTTTTTAAAGGTCAATTTGAAGACCTTGACACTCCCGCATACAGAATTCTTTTAGAAGAAAAAAATATAAAAGGAAAAAACAATGACTCAAAACAATCAGGAAACTGAAACATTTAAATACGATGATAAAATCGTAAAAATGTTTTCACTGGCCACACTCCTGTGGGGTGCAGTCGGAATGCTCGTTGGGGTTTTAATCGCTAGTCAACTGGCTAACTGGCGAATGAACCTTGGACTTGAATGGTTAACATTTGGAAGACTTAGACCTCTTCACACTAATGCAGTAATCTTTGCATTTGTGGGTAACAGTATCTTTGCAGGGGTTTACTACTCACTTCAAAGACTTTGTAAGGCGAGACTTTTCTCCGACACTTTAAGTAAAATCCATTTTTGGGGTTGGCAATTAATTATTGTATCCGCGGCTATCACTCTACCTCTTGGTATCACTATGGGGAAAGAATACGCTGAGTTAGAATGGCCAATTGACCTTGCAATTACCCTAATTTGGGTCATCTTTGCTGTAAACTTTTTTGGAACATTATTTAAACGACGTGAAAAACACATCTATGTTTCAATTTGGTTTTATATTGCCACGATTATTACAGTAGCTATGCTTCATATCGTGAACTCACTCGAGATGCCGGTTAGCTTTATGAAAAGTTACCCTGTCTTTGCTGGAGTTCAAGATGCTCTTATTCAATGGTGGTATGGACACAATGCAGTTGCATTCTTTCTAACCACACCAGTTCTAGGTTTGATGTATTACTTCGTACCAAAGGCAATTAATAGACCAGTCTACTCTTATAGACTTTCTATAGTTCATTTTTGGTCATTAATTTTCATCTATATTTGGGCCGGGCCTCACCACCTTTTATACACTTCTCTTCCTGAATGGGCACAAACTCTAGGGATGGTGTTTTCGGTTATGCTTTGGGCACCTTCATGGGGTGGGATGATCAACGGTCTGCTAACACTTAGAGGAGCTTGGGATCGAGTAAGAAGAGAACCAATTCTTAAGTTCTTTGCAACCTCTCTGACATTCTATGGGATGTCGACATTTGAAGGTCCACTACTATCAATTAAATCAGTAAATGCTCTGGGGCATTATACAGACTGGATCATCGGACACGTACATGGTGGTGGTATCGGTTGGAACTACTTTTTAGCTGCAGGGATGTTATATTATATGATTCCAAAGCTTTGGAATACTAAGATTTACTCAGTGAAACTTGGAAATATTCAATTCTGGACCGGTACAATTGGTTTAGGGATGTACTATGTTTCGATGTTAGTAGCTGGGATTACTCAAGGTTTAATGTGGAAAGCAATTGATGAAAAAGGTGATCTTGTTTACCCAGATTTCGTTGAAACTGTAACTCGAATCATTCCACTGTATTATGTTCGTTTAGTGGGTGGTTTACTAGTTTTTGCAAGTATCATCATCATGATCTACAACGTTTGGAAAACTATTGCGAACGCACCTAAAGAGCAAGAAGAAAAAACTTTTGAGGCTCCAGTTCCTACTTGGAAAACTAGCCCCTCTACTGACTCAGGACATAGAAAACTCGAAGGAATGACAGCTGTTTTTACTGTACTAGCTTTTATCGCTGTATTTATAGGGACTGCAATTGAGTTTGTGCCAGCATTAATGTCTAACAAATTCATAGAAATTAATCCAAATATCAAGCCTTATACTGCACTTGAACTTGCCGGTAGAGATATTTATATCCGCGAGGGTTGTTATACTTGTCACTCTCAGATGATTCGTCCGATGGCGAACGAATTACAAAGATATGGTAAGCCAAGTGAAGCAACAGAGTTTATCTACGATCGTCCATTTCAGTGGGGATCAAGAAGAATTGGGCCTGATCTTGCAAGAGAAGGTGGTAAGCGTCCAGACTTTTGGCATTACCGTCACATGATTGATCCAAGAGCGATGACTCCAGGTTCAATTATGCCTGAATACTCTTGGCTAGAAAAAAAGAAGACTGATTTTAAAATTCTACCAAAGAAGCTTAAGGTTATGGCAGCTCTTGGAGTTCCATACACTGAAGACGATATCAAGTACGCTGTTCCGATGGCAAAAGCCCAAGCTGAAAGAATTGCGAAAGGAATGGAGTCTGAAGGTGTCAGTATGAAAAAAGCAGACAAGCAATTAATTGCCCTAATCGCATACCTACAAAGATTAGGAAAAGACGGGAGTCAATAATGAAATCGATGAAATCAGTTGTGTTATCGAATTGGGACCTTCCATGGCTTTCAAATGTAGCACTTCTACTTTTTGTGGCCGTTTTTGTGATGATGCTTTTTCTAGTTTTTCGAAAAGGTGCGAAGGAATACTTCAATAATATTAGTCAGATCCCACTTGAGGATGAAAAAGGATTGAAAAATGAGTAACAACGATGATGAAAAGCTAGTTGTACTAGAAGATGAAAAACACATCTTACTAGATCACGAATACGACGGAATTAAAGAGCTTAATCATCCTCTTCCGAAGTGGTGGCTCTTTACTTTCTACATCACAATTATCTTTGCTGTATATTACTACGGTCACCATACTTTTTTTGGTGCAACAACCATAAACGAAGAGTTTAAAGAAAAGGTTGCAGAAGTTGAGGCAGCACAAGCTGAATGGCAAAAGAAAAATGGTGGATTTAACTGGGATAAATACAATGCCTATGTGGCGACTCCTGCGGCAAAAAAGCTTGGAAAGAAACGCTTTAAAAGAAAATGTAAGGCTTGCCATGCTGCTGATGGTGGTGGTGGAGTTGGACCCAACCTAACTGATGCGTACTGGCTTCATGGTAACGGTGATGCTGAGATGATCTACACTGTTATCAACCAAGGTGTCGTTGATAAAGGGATGCAAGCGTGGAAAGGTGTTTTAACTGACGAAGAAATTATGGCGGTTACAGCTTTCGTTGTTAAGATGAAAGGAACTCAGCCAGCAAACCCTAAAGAGCCTCAAGGTGAATTAGTAGAGTAAAAAATGAGTGAACTTCCAGAATCCAGATTAAAAACCACAGATGAAAAAGGAAACAGGGTCTACCTGTTTCCTGAGGATATAACTGGTTTCTGGAAAACAAGACGTCGAGCGTTTTATTATTTTCTTATTTTTCTTTATCTATTTTTACCTTGGATATATATAGATGGAAAACAATGGGTTCTTTTAGATATACCTAAAAGAACCTTTCGTATTTTTGGATTTGAATTCTTTGGCCATGACGGTCCCTTACTCTTTTTTCTCTTGGCGGGATTTATCCTCACCATCGCCTTTATCACCAGTATCTGGGGGCGAGTTTGGTGTGGATGGGCATGTCCTCAGACCGTCTTTATCGACGCCATTTACAGAAATATTGAAAAGCTAGTTGAGGGTAAAGCGCGTGCTCGAAAAGCATTAGCCGCTGGTCCTTGGACTTTTGAAAAGGTTTGGAAGCGCGCTCTCAAATGGCTGCTATATATTCTCGTCTCCTTGCATATTGTGCATTCTTTTTTAGGTTACTTTGTTGGAACTCACAAACTCTTTTGGATCACTATGACGACACCAACTGAGCATTGGGCATTATTTCTCACTATGCTAGTAATGACGGGAATTATACTTTTAGACTTTGGATGGTTTAGAGAGCAATTTTGCATCATTGCCTGTCCTTACGGACGCTTTCAAAGTGTTGCAATGGATGACAATAGTATGATTGTTGCCTATGACTCGAAAAGAGGAGAGCCAAGAAGAGCAAAGGGGCTTCCAAAAGATCAAGAGGGAAGCTGTATTGACTGCAATCGCTGCGTAAAAGCTTGTCCAACAGGAATAGACATTCGAGAAGGAACCCAATTAGAGTGCATTGCATGTACAATGTGTATTGATGCTTGTGATGAAATAATGGTTAAGCTCAAGCAACCTACAGGCCTTATCCGCTACACGACAGAGAATGAATTGAAAGGAGTTAAAAAACCTAAAATTCAAGCTCGAAGTGTCATCTATTTGTTGCTTTTGTCAGCTTTAGCGACTGGGCTTTATTTCTCCTTATCACTTAGACAACAGCTTCAAGTTCAAATTTTTAAAAGTTCTAAAGAAGCAGCCTATCAAGAAATTAAACTTAAAGATGGTGATAAAAGATACATCAATCACTTTAGACTCAAAGCCTTTATCGCTTCAGTTGATGATACTAAGTATAAAATTGAGTTAAAAGACAATAACCTAGGACTGAAATTAACCGTCCCAGAAGAAGAGTTTGTTCTACGATCACAAAATTATGAAGTTCCTGTTTTTATCGAATTTGATAAGTCTATTCTAACTAAAGGCCAAAGATTTGTTTCAATCCTCGTAAAAAACATTGATACCGATAAAATTATTATTGAAAAGGAAGTGAGGCTTGTCGGACCTTTTGAATAATCTCACAGAAATTCCATCTTATCTACTTCCCCTAGCGACTTTAGTGCTGGGGCTTTTAGGAAGTATTCATTGTGTTGGGATGTGTGGTCCTTTAGTACTTGCATTTACTAAGACTAAAAAGCAAAACTACCTTTATCAATCAGGACGCCTTTCGGGATATCTCTTTGTAGCTCTCTCACTTTATTTTCTTGGTGTGGGGGTAAGGTTTAAATTACAGTCGGAGTGGATTGTAGACACTACTGCAATACTTCTGAGCCTATTTATGATTATTTTTGGTTTGGGTGTATTTTTCAAAGGCAAATTTGATCTTACAGGCATGCGCCCATTGGCAAAACTAAGTGAAAAGATCTACTTCTTTGGTCAAAAATATGGTGGAAAGTCTCAGTTTAGCTTAGGAGCATTGAGTATTTTTCTACCTTGCGGTCTTTTATATGGTCTATTGGCCATTATTTTAATCTCTAACGGCCCTTTAACTGTTATAGCTGCTATCAGCACATTTTGGCTCGGGACGCTTCCAGGCCTAGTTCTGGCCCCTCATTGGTTTAAAAAACTATTGGCGCCTCTCAAGTCTAAAGCGCCAATGATAAGCTCAGCAACATTCATTTTCTTAGGTATCTTAACCCTATTTATTCGCTATCAGCAGAGCTTAAATCCTGTATGCCATTAGTGCCCTCTGTTAGGGTCACTGACTTATTTAATTCCTCTTGGCAGACAATATTATCTCCAATAGAGACGCGGTCTTCACCGTTGGCTGCAAATGTTGTTACTGATACTAAGAATAAAAATACTGTGATTAAAGATTTCATAAACTCTCCTTTTAACTCAAATTCGATATTTAATTAATGTGCATATTAGATGCCAACTGTTTGAACAGTTTCTAAGGAGTTTGTTTTGTTTATTGATTAGATTTTGATGGGCTGAATAGAAAGTTTACAAAAAGGGACCTGGTGGGGTCCCTTTTTTGTATGAAAGTTTACTAGAATAGATTTGGTTACTCACCTAAAGCGGTGTGTGCATCATCCCCGCCCTCTTTAATACTGATTACGGTAGACTTGTTTAATTCCTCTTGGCAGATAATATTATCACCAACAGAAACACGGTCTTCACCGTTTGCGGCGAATACAGAAACTGTAGACCCTAAAGTTAACATTAATACAAATAATAGTTTCATTTGCTCTCTCCTCGGTTAAATGAACTTACCTATATATATGCATACCCGGTGCCAAGTCTTGGTTCCTGCAAGTATTGGAAATAAGGTTTGATGTAAAATGAGGTAGTGTAAAAATTTTTAACGGTGTTTAGATTTTGGACAAAAAAAAAGCCTCCCGTAATAGGAGGCTTATAGCTTTATAATATAGTTTTTAACCTATTCTTGCGTACCCTCACTGTCACCAGTCTTAACACCGGTAGTCCCCGTGGTTCCACCTTGAATTAAGTCACTGTCACAAATAGTAGCACCTACCTCTTGAGAGGGTTTGGTGCTCTCCGCTGCAAATACATTCACAGATGCAGTTACTATCATTCCTAGTATTATCATTTTTAATATATTCTTCATTACTCTCTCCTAAAATCCTAACGGTATTACATGTTTAAGTTAACACCTGCTGGCTTAACAATCGCTAGCAAGTTTTGGAAAGCTTGAGTTACTTGTAGGGCCATTTTATGACCTTGCTTTGACTCAACCTTTTTGATCTCACCGAAGTTATTGTACGAAACATTGATTGTTCCTACTTTCTCCATTTGGATCTCAACTGGCTTTCCAAGCGCATTGTATTTAAAAGCAAGTACCCTGGTTTGTTTTGACTTAGAGTCCTTATCAACCATCTTACTTATCTTACCTTTTGAATTATACACTAATAACACCTTCTTCCCGCGGTTATTTTCAGCGTTCGTTAGATTACCTTTAGCATCGTATTTGAAGCTCGTGATTCCAGAAGCGTTCTGAACCCTTGAAATCTTGTTGTGAACCTTGTCATAATCGATAATTACAGAGTCACCTTTTGTCGAAGTTTTCTTCGTTAAAAGCCCTTTATCGTTATATTCAAAATTTGTAACGTTCTTTCCTCTGGCAATTTTTAGTGGCAATCCACAACACTCAGAGTAAATTGTTTCAGTTTTGATACCGTTAATCTTAGTAAGAATTCTATAAGTATATCGAGATCCATCTGGACGAGTCTTAATCTCATACTCATATCTGTTTGTTACTTTCTTACCACTAAACCCTGGTTTTGTTACAAGTGTCCAATAATGATCCTTAGGTCTCTTAGGATCGTTATCGTACTTGTATTCAGTCACATCACCATTTCTTTCTGTCTTTTTGGTGATGAAGAACTTTTTAGGGTCATACTCCATTTGAATAGAGTCTTCTTTAACACCTTTTTTAACAGTATTCTTTCCTGGTTCAGGATTATAAACAACTTTTGTTAGGTTGTGATTTGCATCATATTGGAAACCATACTCATTTCCATCAACATCTTTTGAGTAGATTAAGTTATCACCGTCATAAACGAATGAAGCTTTCTTATCACCCACTGACCACATTTCTTTTACTTTTCCATTTGGATACCAAGAGAAGTAAATTTGCTTTGCAGCTGAATCTTTTATGGCAAACAGATTTCCATCTTTATAAGAAAAGCTAACGCTATAACCATTCTTTTCTTTAACCTCTGATAATTCACCTTTTTCGTTGAAGACTTCTCGTTTGCCATCATTTGATTTTCTTATGAAACCAGTTTTGGTAACTTGAAGCTCCTGAATACCTCTTTGGTTCGAATAGAGTACCGATCCTGCAGCAATATCAGTCGAAACATTATATCTTCTTGCGTAGACATGTCTTAACTCAGCATTATTCACAAGCCTTTCTAAAAGATTTTTCTCAGCTTCCGCAGAAACGCTTGCACGTTTTCTCATCGCCGCAATAATCTTTTGTGAAGCAGCTTTAGGGTCAACTTTGTTTTTTGGACAAAATCTTGTCGTTCCCCCGGCACCATGTTCATGTACAACAGCACATCCATCAGGGTTTTTTACAACCTTGGTGTCATAGTAAGTACCCCAGCCAAAACCAAATCGTCCCTTTTCGGTAGATTTAGAGTTGTAGGTCCTAGAAATCTCAAGATTTTTGCCTGAACCTGGTACACTTATATCAGTGTATGAAATATAGAAGTTCCCGTTTTTAAGGTTAACTCCAGCATAGCCAGGTAAGGCCATTAAAGTGGTTAAAATCAGTGTCGCATTACGTTTAAAAATTCCCATTTTCCATCCCTTTGGGTTCGAAAAATTATTCTTCACTTATATTATCGGTCAATACATGGAATCACTTAAGGATTTTTTTTTACACCTTGATTTGGACAACTTTGTACATTACAAAGCCTCCAAAAGCTGTCAATCCAAGCGCTACAATCATGGCAATCATGCCTGGAACCGTGTCAAACATAATATGAGCTGTTTCTGGATCTGTGGATGTAAAATAGGCTAACATTGCTACAGGCATAGAGCTGATAAGGGATGCTTGAGCTTTCCCTTGGGCCAGGTATGTGGCCACTTTTTGCTTTAGACGAACTCGCTCACGAACAACATCTGCAATAGTGTCAAAAACTTCGGCAAGATTACCACCTGTTTCACGTAAAATATTAACAGAAGTCACAAACATTTCGTTATCTTCAGTGGGCATTCTCTTTGCGAAACTATCAAAAGCTTCATTCAGTGGCACACCGATTTTTGTTTGTTGGAGGATAAGATTAAACTCCTGACTTACTGGAGCCGGAAGCTCTTCAACGACCATTCCCATTGCTTGCGGGAGTGATAGACCTGCTTTCAAACCATTGGATAAAAGCCCAAGTGCATCGACAACCTGATCTTCGTATTTTGTGACTCTTTTACTAACCAAGTAATCCATAATAGGTCTAGGTATTCTCCATCCTATGAATGATGTAACTATTCCTAAAAAAACTCCAAGAGCAAATTTACTCATGATAAAAAAGATTCCCATCACAATTGAACCTAGCCCAAAAGCGAGAAATAAAAGAATATAGGTAACCCTCATAGGATCTATTTCATAAAAAAGTAATTCGCATTTTTGAAGCACATAATCTCTTGTTCCGTAAGTCTGGTCTTCAATCCACGTAAACAACCTTACCGAATTAAGATATGAACTAAAAAAAGCAATAGCTCCGACGAAAGCGATGACAAAAAGCTTAGACGAATCTGTCTGCTCAACGATCTGAGCATTTGCAGGCAATGATATTAAAATAAATAAAAAACTTAAAAGAAATCTATTCATTTTTAAAAAGTCCCCTTGGAATCTTTACACCTTTCTTTTCTATTTTTTCAACGAACTTAGGAATAAACCCCGTGGCAATATACTTACCTTTGATTTTTCCTTTATTCCCTACACCTTCTTGCTGGAAAGCAAAGATATCTTGGATAGTAATAACCTCACCCTGCATTCCACCAACTTCGGTAATATTCATAACCTTTCTGGTTCCATCTTCGAGTCTTGTTTGTTGCACGATCATATGGACTGCGGAAGCAATCATCTCTTTAATTGCTTTTGGAGAAATCCCAGCCCCTGCATACTGAACCAATGTTTCAAGTCTTGAGATACAATCTCTTGGCGTATTGGAGTGAACTGTTGTGAGTGAACCGTCGTGTCCAGTGTTCATGGCCTGAAGCATGTCTAAGGTTTCTCCCCCTCTACACTCTCCAACTATAATTCTATCAGGTCTCATTCTAAGTGTTTGTTTAACAAGACACCTAATATCAACCGCACCCTCGCCTTCAAGTGAAGGTGGTTTTGTTTCTAGTCTAACGACGTGTTCCTGAGGAAGGTTAAGCTCAGCAGAATCTTCACAAGTGATGATCCTTTCATTGGCCGGTATAAAACTCCCAAGAATATTAATTAATGTAGTCTTACCAGAACCAGTACCACCAGAGATAACGATATTTCGGTGATTGGTAACACTAATTTTTAAGAAGTCCGCCATGTTTTGGGTAAGAGATCCGTAATCAACCAAATGCTTATAAGTGAGCCTCTCCTCTGGGAATTTTCTAATGGTAATTGTTCCCCCATCAAGAGCACAAGGTTTAATGATAGCGTGAACCCTAGATCCATCCTCTAATCTTGCATCAACATAAGGAGTTTTTTCATCGATTCTTCGTCCTACTTTTGAAACAATACGCTCGATAACGTTTAGAACCTGGCGATCATTAGTAAAAGTAATATCAGATTTTTTATTTTTTCCGTCTTGCTCGTAATAGATTTTTTTCGGACCGACGACCATGATCTCAGAGATACTTTTATCAGATAATAAGTCTTCTAAAGGACCAAGCCCAAGAGCTTCATCTAAAATCTCTTTTACGATCCTATTCATATCTTCTCTGGAAGAGAGAATACTCTTGGTGTCTTCTTTACCTAGAAGCTCAACTACGATCTTTTTCGTTCGCTCACGAAGAACAATCATACCTTGCTCGTCACTAGCATCAGTTTTTTTCATATCCATCTCTTCAACAAGACCTCTATGAATTCTTGACTTAAGATCAGTCCAAGGGTCTCGTCCTGAACGAGATGAGCCAGATTTAGATGGCTTGCTAGCACTAGCTGATGCGCCTTCAGGTTTTTTCAACCTGGCCAAAGAAGCTAGGATATTTTTTTGTTTAATTTTTCTTACTGAATCCAATACCCCTTGAGATAATGGTGAGTTTTTTGAGAGTACCATTAATGGCGCAGCTGAAGAAAGCGCTCTAGTACAACCTTGATCATCTTTTGGAATAACATTAAATACAGGTTTTCCAATCTGACGTCCAATCGTTTCGGGTGTTACCGGATGTCCTTTTTGAAATTGATTAAGAAAAAGAAACATCATCTCTTTTGGAAAGAGCATGGTAGTCAGTTCACTGAAAATTCTTTTGGTTTGATTGACCGCCAGAAGATCCGGAGTAACCACCATCGCAATCATGGTTGAAAACTCCATCGCTTTAATAGCAAGTTCATTAAGTTCAGAACCCGCGTCAATAATTGTGACTGGATACAAATTAGGAGCCGCTTTTAAGAACTTCGCCACTCCATCAGGGGCAACTTCCAGGGCCATCATCGTTTCAGTAGGCATCCCAATATAATGAACTCCTGCTTTATGGGGAGTTACAAAAGTATTAATAGTTTTTGCATCAAATGAGCCATTGAAATCAGCAACATCTTTAATGTTTTTCTTTGAGCGCATACCTGTAATTAGGTTTTGATCACCACAAGCTTTTTGATCGAGATCAATCAAAAGCGCTTTTTGTCTATTTTCCATAGCAAAGGCGAAAGCTAAATTAGCGGCGAATTGGGACTTTCCAACTCCACCTTTTCCACCAATAACTGTTATTACATGTCCGGCCATTACTTAGCGCTCTCTCTTTCTAAACTTTCTTCTAATCTCTTCTGTTCCTTTAGAAGCTGATTCTAAAATCTCTGGCGTTATAAAAACGACGAATTGGTTTTTAGATGTGGAATAACTCTTCGACCTCAATAATCTAAACAATTGAGAAGCCTGTTGAGAACTATCTGAAGAATCACTTGTTGTTGCTTCAGTTGGATCTGGATCATCTTTGTCATAATTGGTCTGAGAGGTATTTTGCATGATTCCACCGATAACCGCAGACTCTTTTGACTTAACCGTAATATTTGTAGAGACCTCATTTGAAGTAACCAACGGATTACCGTTTCCAGAGCTTGCGTTAGGAAGTGAAACTTGCACAGTAAGAGGCGAAAGGTTTATATTTTCCTCTGTTCCTATTTTCGGGGTAGTAGTCATAGTAAAAGCGATATTCGCTGTCTTTGCTTCCTGACCTTGTCCTGTACCAACTGCGAAGTTGATTGTCGTAGATTTATTAATTCTTAGCTGTTGCCCATCGTTAGTAACACCCATCCCAGATTGGATAACTCTTGCATATCCAGCTTGTTTAGCTGAATTTAGTTGAGGAAATAACCGAGTAATTGTTCCAGAAAGCGATCCATTTTCACGAGTCACAATTCCGCCCTCTTCAGCTTTTCCAAAAGCGATTGAACTATCATTACTTAAAAATGGAGCCCATTTAAAAGCAAAAACTTTCGAATAATCTTTCGAGAGTTCAACGAATTGAGAGGAAATTTTTATCAATTTTTTCGGTGGTTCAGGGTCTTTTTTCTCGTTAACAGAAATAAAGTTCACAATTCCTCCACGAGGTTTTACCTGAACTCTAGTCCCTCCAGCTGAAGCTCCTAAGGACACTAAATTATCTGGCCTATAAGCTTCTGCAATATTAACAGCAAGTTCTTTTTTTCCACCACTATTAACTACGCCTTCAAGCCAGTAGTCACCATTAACAACTCTAACAGTAACATCTTTCATATTATTTCTATTAATAGCATCTTGCATTTCACGCGCTATGATCAATTGCGTTTGTCTTGAGTAATCAATTAAAACTAAAACATCTGGATAGCGGGAAAGAACCGTTGTAATTCGTCCATATTGTTCAGGAACGACTATCTCTCCGCCGACGACAACCTTTCCACCTTTAATACTAATTTCAATTCCTTCAATATCACCAATAAGATCTCTTAATTCTCTAACTATATTTGAATTTCCATCTGAAGTTACATTGACTAAAAACACATCACGAACTTCTCCAAAATTATCTCTAATTGTTACTGAAGTTTTACCTGGGGCGAGCCCTCTGAAGGTTATCTCTTGTCTTGCAGGGACGACAATCAATTTTAATAAGCCTTCTTGCCCCACTTGAATTTTTTGACTGAATTTATAATCAAGTCTAACTATTTCATCGATTCCAATAGCTATGTCTAAATTCTGCTTGCGTACTTCTGTCTCTTGAGCAAACAAACTCAATGAAATAAGCATGAGAAAAAAGGCAGTAAGCTTTTTGATCATCTTCTTCTCTCCAATTGAGCTTTACGCTCTTCAAAGTATTGGCGAGCTTCCTCTGCATCTTCTCCCAAAACATCAAATAAACTGGTTGCACCAATTCTCTCTTGGTTTTTGTCGTTATTGGATCTTAAAGAAAGATAGATCCCTTTCGAATATTGAGTAAGGAAAATAATCTTTTGAACATCATATGGACTTAGCTCCAGCGTGACATTATTGAAATTAGTGAAGGTATTTAATTTCAAACCTCTGATCTCTTTATCAACTTGCATTCCTGCTAAAGGAATTTCTCTTGTAATTCTTTTTCCTGTAGCAAGTACATAAACATCCTGAATAACAGTTTTTACTTTTGATCTATCGATTGTACCTGAGCCGTAGTTTATGGGAGCAAGAATATCTACTCTATCACCCGGTTTAATTAATTTTCCAACCGCTTGGTCTTCCGATACAGCAACAGAGAAAGCTCTTTTGCCCTGACTAACCTGTCTTGCTAGACCTGTTTTTTGATTAGGAAATGAAACTCTTGGAGGAGTAATTTGCTCACCAGGCATAATTGGAGTTGAAGCGATTGCAAAGTTAAGATCTTCAATTTTATTGTATGCATTTGGCATAACGTACTTACCAGGAACAGTAACAACTTTTAGTTTTTTACTATCAATTGTTTCCATCTCTTGAATTTCCGCAGAAGCGATAACCACTTGTCTTTGATCACCATAGCGCTTTTTAAAATCGGACTCTCGCCCATCGATATAAGACTGCACCATAAAAATTGCGATACCTGCGATAACCAAACTTAAGGTAAAGGCTCTACTGTTCATTTCAGATCCTTTTCATTTAGAACTACCTATTATTATATAGTTGTAGCGGTTTTTTTATGCAGGTGGAAGAAATGACCACATTACTGAATGAGATAGCACCTAGTTGCAGCAGCACCCGAGGTATCTACTAAGGGATATGCTTGAGGGTCACTATTTTCACCTCGAGAATAGGTAGCTCCGCAGACCCCATACGCTGTCATGACTCGAATAAACTGAGTAGTTGGCTCGGAATAAGATTCTTCGCACTCATCTTCTTCATCCTCTCCAAGTAATAAATTAAACTTGAAACAAGGAGCTACAGGTGTTCTACCATCAAGTCTTTCCATCCAACCGTACGCATGCATTCCAAAATTTCTGAAGTTGGCAAAAGTATCTTGTCCGGTATTAATTGGAGCGGGAATTGTTGAGTTTCCGGCAACTTTAAAATAAAAATATCCACGTACAACTTTTTGTTGGTTAATTGAGGCAGAAATCGCATTAGACATTGAAAGCGTAACTGAATACATCATAAGCATAAAAGGCAGAAAAATAAGAAACTCAAATAAGGCCTGCCCTTTTTTGTTTTTTATTATTTTCTTAGCAGCCATTATCATAGATCACCACATCCATTTGATCACTTCGACCTTCACACCCATTGGGACTTCCGGTTATAGCTGCACAAGTTTGCTCGAAACAGGTCATTCTAAGTGGTTCTTTTCCCAAAAATGATTCCGAGTAAAAGTTGGCGGTTGCTCCTCCTCCAACAAAAGGGAGAGCAGATAATGCTTCTGAAAATTCCGCGACTCCACCACTATAAATTCCTCTGCCTTGATTGGGAGTTATTATTTTAAATTGAGCATTAATTCCGAACGATCCCAGAGCGTAGGATGAAAAAACTTTTGCTGCCTCTGCTGCTGCATTGGTCATCATAGTCTGAGTGTTATCAATTCCCAGGTCATTAACCTGATATGTTCTTGCGGCCATAAAATTAGCATAATGAACTAAAAATCCTTTTGTCGCATTTAAACTTTGAATAGCGAATAAAAATACGATTCCAAGACCAAAAGCAAAGGTCAGGATAAATTCAATAGCAGACTGTCCCTTTTCATCATTGACTGGGATAAGGATCTGTTCCAACAAATAACCTCCCGTTATATGAATCATGTTGATCTGAACCGTAATTTGGAGTTCGAAACCTTTCGTCTCCAGGTCTACCATGGCGATAGGAGTATTCCATTTGTCGCTTATAGACATCAGAAAAGCGCCCATTTTCACCAAAGAGATTTTTAAACCCATTCGAGCGAAACACTAATAGGCTCATAGAGATAACCACTGCAAGTACTAAAATATACTCAACAGTTGATTGACCTTTTACATTAAGATTGAAGCGCCAAAAGTTATCCATGCTAAAAGTATAACAGGTGCATAGGCAAATTTTTTACCAAAGCAACTTTTTACCCCTTGTAGATCTGATGCTTTTAAAGAGGTGACTATTTTTTCAAAATTCTTGATGATATTACTGAGAAAAAAACCTGAACCAACTATAACTGTAGCTGTAAGTAGATGAATAAAAACTTCATCTTGAGCGATTGATGGGATAATTAAAAAGAAGGTGGCCAAAAACTTTGAGTCTCCCCCACCCATGATGCGTAAGAGAAATAAAAAAAAGCCCACAATAAAAAAGACAAACGTGAAATAGAATGAATCCACTTGTAAAACGTAGAGATCGGGAAAAATAAAAAATAGAGACAAGGCCAAAATAATATTCAGTATGGACCAAAAATTTTTAATCTTTCGAAATTTAATATCAAGATAAGAAACTGCTAAAAGCTCTAAAAGAATAAAGATATATATTGGAATAGGAATCACGGACTGAACCTATTCTTATAACCACCAAAGAAGCACCGATCTTCACAAACACCAACAGTGAGGTTTTGGCTTAAAACATGTCCTAGATTACCAACTGAATCCCGCATAAAATCGGTGAAGTTACCAATAAGTCGACTTCCAATTACGATTACGAAAATCATAACTAGAACATATTCGATTAATGCTTGACCAGAGTGCGTACGAAATCTCCCCATATTTCTATTATACGGGTGAATGAATAATCGAAGACTTAGGGCAAATAATTCCTAAGTTCTTCGACTATTGTAAATCTTGAACGAGTGAATCTGACTTGTTAAATACACCATCAATCAAAGTATTGAGTCTTTCTTGCAGTTTATCTTTAAACTTAAAGATAATAGCAGCCACAACTGCTACAAGCAGAATGTACTCCGTTGATGTTTGTCCGTCTTCATCTCTCAAATAGTTGAAAAATTCCTTAACCATGAAATTCTCCTGTTATAGGTACAAAACCTATCGGACGTTTTCTCATAAACTTTAATACTCCTTAACAATATTATAACACCACACAGCATTCCTCTCAAGATTTTCTCTTGATTTCTATAAGTAACTATAATTAAAGGACTTTATTCTAAATAAATACCTTTTACAGTGCCCAAAAATCCTGCTCATCATTCAGTTTTTTTAATGCTATAATGATATTGGGTTTGAGGGCGTAACACGAGTTTCGCCCTACAAAGATTTATTCGGGAGCTGTCCCTGATCACAGTGAGCAGGCCCAACAAGTCACGTATGTGATTTGCTAAATGGGAAGCCTAAAGTGATTACTAATTGCGCCCACCTATTTTATAGGGGCGCGAAACCAAAAATCGTCCTCAAGCCCGCTTTCTTGACATCCCATACCAAACCAATCAAAATTTCTATATGGACATAAATAAAGAAGTTATTTCAACTAATTGGATAGAAAACCTGGCCCTCGAAGAAATTACCATGGAGGAGTCTGGAGTTATAAATTTTAGCGAACACCTCGATCCCCTTCATATGTTGGAATCTTCCTCCATTGAGTTCATGGAAAATTTGAAAGAAAGATTTGAAATCTACGTGGCAAAGTTCAATGAACTTAGGGCCAACCAAGGTGACAATACAAAAACAATTAAAATGTTTAAAATCTCAAATACAGTTAACGACTTTATGCTCTTTAGAAATAGTCTTAAACTTGTTGTTGCCAGAAGATCTGCAGATGTAATTTCACTTGGATTTTTATCAAATGCTGGCGGTTTGTTTGCTGCAAGACTTAACTATCAACCCGAATCAAGTCAAAAAATTCATGAGATTCGTGCACATGTTGGTGCATTCAATAATATTCACTGGAAATTTAACGGTGAAGATGTAGACCTAGACTCATTGGTAAGACACTACCTAACAGAATTTATTAAGCATACTGCTAGATAAAAGTTACGCCGGTAGCTGCTTTACGTTTTGCTTTAATAGTTCCTTCTAAACTTGCCTTATAGCGTGTTATTGATTCTGCAATGGTAGGCATTTTTACATTAAATTCTTTTTGAATATTTTGTACGTCGATAGCGAAGCGCAGCTCATCCCCTACGTTTTGTAAGGCCATTTGATTTTCGGTTCTTGGAAAATCCCAATCACCCTTCGACAGAATACCTGTATTCCCACCGAAAATTTCTAGATAAGTTTTAGCAAACTCATAACGGTTCATTAAATCTGTGGTCGAAACTTGTAAAAGTTTATTTGTTACATCCATATCAATTGCCAAATCAATATACTCACAGAGTGAACATACATCTATATAGCCGGTGTATACTTTGGTGTCGCAAATAACTTTTTGACCTGCAAACTCATTTCGCTCAAGTACCTCAACCCACTTCAAATCATTTGGGTTAAAGCTTCTTCCAAAAATTGGAGCGCATCGGAAAATAATATAATTTAGACATGACCTTTGAATAAAAAATTCCGCTGCGGCCATCGTGTTTCCATAAACACTTGAGGGTGTTGGCGTTTCATTCTCACGAAAGAGAATGTCTTCTCCTGAGAAAATATAGCATGAGCTGAAATAGAGAAATTTAGCGTGATACCTTTCTGAGGCCATGGCCACGTTAAACACACCTGCTGTATTAAGTGCATCAGCGACTTTTGGAAATTCTTGGCAGGCATTTAAGTCTGTAATTCCTACGGCATAAATACAAACATCAGGCTTAAAGAGTAAAACAAGTTTTTGAACTAGCTCTTTACTGTGGACATC
The DNA here is from genome assembly GCA_036336775.1 of Bdellovibrionota bacterium. Classification (GTDB taxonomy): domain Bacteria; phylum Bdellovibrionota; class Bacteriovoracia; order Bacteriovoracales; family Bacteriovoracaceae. Next base: position 36,280 of record JAYZFM010000012.1, read on the forward strand.
ACATTTTAAAGTTAAGATACCCGGAATCTCGACTGGATTAGTAAAGTATGTACCGATAACTCGATATTTATCTTTGAATTTATCTGCGATATTTGAACCAATAAAAGATGAAATACCAAATATCATTACCGTTTTTTTAGCCATGATTTATTTTAGCATTGGTTGGGATTGTTTGAAATAAAGGGAAAAAAAATTAAAGGGATGGGTCATTCGACCCATCCCTGGTAGAAAGTAAGCTTATTGGTTTAGCAAAGATAATGCGTAAGTCGGTGCTTGGTTAGCCTGAGCTAGTACCGAAACTCCAGCTTGAGTAAGAATCTGGTTCTTAGTCAAATCTGCTGTTTCAGAGGCAACATCAACATCTCTAATTCGAGAATTCGCTTCGCTAAAATTCTCTTCAGTAATTCCCAACGTGGTGATAACTGAAGTAAGTCTGTTTTGAAGTGCACCAAGGTTGGCTCTAACGCCGTTGACCTTAACAAGTGCATCATCAAGTCTGGTAAGAGCGAGTTGAGCTCCCTCTTTACTAGAGACTGACTCTGCGGTGATACCGAGTGATTCCAAAGTAGAAACCACTTGCGTTCCGTCGTAGCGGATTCGATCTTGGTTAGGATTATTTCTAGCCCCAACTTGGATTTCAACCAAACCTGACGTACCGTCGAGTAGCTTTCTGCCATTGAATTCTGAAGCTTTTGAAATCCTTTCGATTTCTTGTTTGAGCTGTTGAAATTCAATGTCTGAGAAACTTCTCTCTGTATCTCCAACTGTGTCTGATGCTGCTTGGACAGCAAGTTCGCGCAGTCTGATGACAATAGAAGAAATCTCTGAGAGTCCTCCTTCTGCTGTCTGTACCATCGAAATACCATCATCTGCGTTCCTCTTTGCTTGTCTTATACTTCGGATTTGAGCTTTTAAGTTTTCACTAATCGCTAATCCTGCTGCATCATCCGCAGCTTTAGTTATTCTTTCACCACTTGAAAGTTTTGCTAAGTTATTTGTTAATCTAAAGTTTGTTTTTCCTAACATTCTTTGAGCCGAAAGACTCTGAATGTTGGTATTAATACGTAAACCCATATTTATGCTCCGTCGTTATACATCTTAAACCTCCTGTTGTAATGACGAGCCTTCTGCTCTTGGTTATTAAAATTGGTAGTCTGTTTTTTGGTTCAGGCCACCACCGACGCACACCATATACGTCTTACTTTCTACAGTTTTAAGTTGAGACTTACGTCTCGGCGCAGGTTGTTTTTTTAAATCGGCTGACTTTCATCAGCATTCATCGGGGCGAATATTATTGCGCAGCCGATTGGATCAGTGACAATGCACTTGTTGTTGAGTTATTAGCTTGTGCGAGGACCGAAGTACCTGCTTGCATCAAGATATTACTCTTAGTTAGTTCAGCAGTTGCAGATGCGATGTCAGCATCTCTAACTCGAGAGTTTGCAGCACTTAAGTTTTCTACACTTACCTGAAGGTTATTAATCGTAGACTGAAGTCTGTTTTGAAGAGCACCAAAGTCGGCTCTAATACCAGAAACAGATACGATTGAAGAGTCGATCGCAGCTAGTGAGTTCTGAGCTGAGATCTTATCAGCAACAGAAGCTAAGTTTAGACCTAGGGCCGCAACGTTAACGTCTGCACTTGATGCATCAAAAGTTAATCGGTCACTCAAAGGGTCATTTCTAGTACCAATTTGAATATCAAATACAGCACCAGTACCATTTAGTAGTGGAACACGGTTAAATTCAGTTGAGTTTGCAATACGGTCAACTTCAGCAACCAATTGCTCGAATTCAACGTTAAGAAATTTTCTTTCAGTTGGTCCGATAGTATCCGAAGCGGCTTGTACTGCAAGCTCTCTAAGTCTAATTAAGATACTTGATACCTCAGATAGACCACCTTCAGCGATTTGAACGAGTGAAATACCGTCAGCTGCGTTTCTTTCAGCTTGTTGCATCCCTCTAATTTGTGCTTTTAAATTTTCAGAGATTGCCAACCCTGCAGCGTCATCACCGGCACGGTTGATCCTTTGACCAGAAGAAAGTTGCTCAAGAACTTTCTGTTGATCGAGTCTTGTTTTTCCCAAATTTCTTTGAGCATTCAAACTCGACACGTTAGTGTTGATACGTAAACCCATTTTATCCTCCTTGATAAGGGTTCCACAGATTTCCATCCTTGGACTGTGGGATGATGCAAGACCATCTACAAAACATATCGACGGGATTGTTTTTCGCCTAAAATCTTTTTTCGTGGGGGGAAATATTTGCCGGAATCGGCCTAATACCCTATGATTATTGGTATGTCGAACATCACTAATCTTGCAGATTCTCCCCAGTACCAAAAAGAAACTTTAAAATTAATTGAAAAATCTTTTCAATATTCGAGTCCATTCAAGTTTGATGTCGATTTTGCTCCTTTATTTAACGAAAAAAATTTTAAAAACTGTCATATTCTTTTAGAAAACGATGAAGTAATTGGTCATATAGGCTGCCTACAGAAAGATATAGAGCTACTCTCCATACATAAGGTCAATATGTTTGGAGGAATTGTAGTTAAAGATGAATACCGTGGACAAGGTAAGTTTAATTTACTCTTTTCCCATGTATTAAATTTATATTCAGAAGCCTGTTTATCTTTTCTATGGAGTGAAAAGCTTGCTTTATATGAGAGGTTTCATTTTTATCCATGCGTGAACCTGATTCATTATTTAAAAAGTGAAAAGCCTTTAGGTTCTAACTGGACTGAAACAAAATTAGCTAGTTTGTCTTCAGAAGATTTAAAACAAGTGCAAGAACTCTATGGCGCAAGTGGTGAAGTAAGGATATCTAGGACAAAGAGCGATTGGGAGCAACTCGCATCAATTACTTCTGCCAGATTATTTATTAAAAAACAAAATGATAAAATTAAAAATTATTTTTTCATCGATAAAGGTCAAGACTTAACTGAAATTATTCATGAATACGGATTGATCGATGATCAAGAACTTTCAGAGATGATTAATATCGGAAACGTATGGACACCCTATATAAGCGAGAAGAATTTCTCATGTAGAGAATTGTTCGGCAGTGTGGCAAAGATTGAGAGCGCCAATGCTTTTAAAACTTTTCTCGCCGAGTTTGCTGGAGCGGAATTTATCTCGCAAACAGATCAAGAGATCACAATAAAAATAGATGATGAAGAGTTCACATTAAAAGTAAAAGATTTTCTGCCTGGTCTTTTCGGTCCTGGAAAATTTACTGAATTTGAAACTCCAGATTTATTTATATCTGGTATGGATAGTATTTAATTATTTTATTTTATAAAGTAAGGTGGCCCTAAAAAAAGCTGCGGATGCCAGTCCCCAAAATATATAAGTTAATACTGGTATATCCTGTGGGTGCTTAACAACAGAATCTCCAAGAATCAAAACGCCACAAAGACAAAACACAGAAGTCAAAATCATAAGCCCTACAAAGTAAAAACTTCGAGCAATCATATTTAGCTCTTCGTTGACTCCACTTATATTGAGTTCTAACTGATATTTCTTCTTAGCAAATTCTTTTAGTAACCAGCGAAGATGGCGGGGTATAATTCGGAATGAATTTAATAGATCACGACCAAGCCAAGCAGCCTCCTCCACCAACGTATCTTTTGAGACAAGCTCCTCTAGGACCTCTTTCATTTCGCCTTCAATAATTTCAAAAATATTGAGATCGACATTGAGGGTCTTTCCAGCTCCATCTAAAGTCATGAGTGATCTAAAGATGATAAACCAATCCCTTGGCAGGTATATTTCGTGTTTACTTAGAGTTGAAACAATGGCGTAAGTTAAAGCCGTTGCATCCATCTCTTGTACACTCATTCCGACAAAAGGAAGAAGAGCGTCACGGATATCATGCACAAGCATGTCATGATCGGGAATTACCTCATAGTCTGCGACGTCCAAAAACTCATAAACCAAATTTTCATAATTATTTGAAAGAAGCGCATAGAGGATTGCAACCAAATTTGAGCGATTCTTTTTACTTAAAGTTCCCACGAGACCAAAATCAATCAGCCCTATTTTATCATCTTTAAGCCTAAAGAAATTTCCTCCATGAAGGTCTGCATGGAAAAAACCGTCCGATAACATAGTATGCATAAAGATGCGCACACCCTCCTCTAAGTTCTCTTTTAGAATTGGGTATTGAGAAATATCTTTGATGTCGTTAAATGGAACACCGTCTAGATATTCCATGACTAAAACTTTTTCACTGGATAACTCACGATAAACTTTTGGTACGACTAACGTTCCTTTTTCATCATGAGACTCAATGATCATTTTTAATTTTTTATTATTATTGGCTTCGATTAGAAAATTTAGTTCGTTTTGGATACTTTTAAAAAAGTCATCTATCGCGCGCGATAGCCCTAGAAACTTAATTTCCTCCGAAGACTTCTCTAATCTTTGGACTATGAAGGCAATGATTTCAAAATCGGTTTGAATGATCCGTCGAATATTTGGACGTTGAATTTTAACGACAACAGGCTCGCCATTTTCTTTAAGAACTGCCTTGTAGACGATTCCGATTGAGGCCACGCCAATCGGGACTTCCTCAATTGACTCAAATACATCAGAGATTCGATAATCAATATTCTCAGTCAAGACTGACTTCGCCTCATCAAAGCTAATTGAAGTGACTTTATTCTGAAGCATTTTAAGCTGCGAGATTAAAGCGGGAGCGAGGATATCTTCTCTTGAAGCAAGTAGCTGTCCGACTTTTATAAAGCTTGGTCCCAACTCTTCAAAAGACTTTCTAAGTCTATACCCTACTGAATTCCAAAAACTATGATCATCAAGATCATCTTCTTTTTCAAATCGAGATTGAGGGATTACGAAGTTTGGAATAACAGCATTGAGCTTTGTTCCAATGATGAATTCATCAAAACCATGTTTTGCAAATACCGTTAAAATTTCACGGAACCGCTGAACGTTTTTTATCGTTTTAGTTAAGCCAATTCCCGTTCTAATTAAATCCATACTTTAACTATATTAGAAGTCGAGATTTTCACAACTTGAGGCATCATTTACTCTGCCCTAAAACTGAGCGGTGCGCTACGCATCAAACAAAAATTCAAACTTATTATCATCTGGATCAAACACCAAGAAGGAATAATAATTTTCCGAGTAATCAAACCTTTTTGGCTCCCAAGCAAAAGTATATTTTTTTAGTTGTAGTGCCTGATAAAGTTCATCAACCAATTTTTTTTCTGGAAGTCTCACTGAAAGTTGAACAAGACCTAGTCGATAGTTGTGGTCAATATGCGCCTGAACATCATTTTGCTCATAAAGCATAAGCCCCAAGGGCCCCCAATAAGTTATGCTATTTTCGTTGGTGTCTTTTGAACTGAGACCAATTTTTTGGAAAATTTCATCATAAAATTCTTCGGCCTCAGAGAGCGAGGTAACTTTAATATGAACAAGTTGAATATGGGTATTGGTCGTCATAAAAATTATTATATGGCGTTAAATTAAGCTTTCCTAGTTTCTTTTTATGATTATCCCGTTAAAATGGTTACTGTGAAAATTTTGATCTTTTGTCTGATATTTCTTACTCAAGCTGTGCAAGCAAACGAGACTTGTTCTAGAGTTGCCATCATTAATTACCAAGAAGTTTTGGTCGATGCGGGTTCAGGAAAAATGGGAGAAGGCTTAAGGTTCTACCTAGAAAAAGATCCGGTTAGTAAGGACCTTTTAAATACCTATCAAGAAAAAAACAAGCCCACCGTTTTGAACGCCTCTGCCAGTACTTTAGGCTCAATCATGGTTATTGGTGGTTTATTACAAACGAGTGAAGATGGTGCCGTTTCTAGTAAGAACACACTTATTTATGGTGGTTCACTACTTATTGCCGTGAGTTATCTAGCGGCTAAAACGATGAAGTTTAATAACGAAAAATATTTAAAACAAGCTATAGATCAATACAACAGGCGTAACAGTCCTCGTATTTACTTCTCTCCCTACAGGGATAATAATGGTCAATCCGGTGTTGGCTTTGGAGTAAGGAGGAGTTTTTAATGAACGTAACTTGTTATAAGTGTGAGACAAAACTTGATTTAAGCCCTCAAAATGACATTTCTCGCAACGAAGAATGTCCAAGCTGTTATGCTAATTTGCGCTGTTGTAGAATGTGCGATTTCTATGATAAGAACTCATACAATGAATGCCGTGAGCCAAGTGCAGACAGAATTGTCGAAAAGGAAAAAGCAAATTTTTGCGATTACTTCAAACTTGGCTCAAATCAAGGCAGTGATAATTCAAAACAATCAGCATTAGACGCTGCTAATGCTTTATTTAAAAAATAAATAGGATTTATAATATGGCACAGTTTCCAATGACCCTTGCGGGTAAAAAAATGTTAGATGATGAACTCGAAAAATTAACGAAAGTTGAGCGAGAGGAAATTAAAAATCAAATAGCTGAAGCAAGAGCTCACGGCGATCTAAAAGAGAATGCTGAATATCACGCTGCCAAGGAAAAACAAGCACACAACGAAGGCCGTATTGCTGAAATTCAAGGTAAACTTAACTCTGCCCAAGTTGTAGATACATCAAAAATTTCCAATGAAAAAATAGTCTTTGGCGCCTACGTAACTCTTTTTAACGAAGATAAAGAAGAGACTCGTTCATTCCAAATTGTAGGTGAAGATGAAGCTCAAGCATTAGATGATAAAATTTCTTATACTAGCCCCTTAGGGAAAGCATTAATTGGGCGGGAAGAAGGCGACGAAGTTGTTGTAAAAGCTCCAAAGGGAGATATCAACTATATCGTTGAAGGTTTTGAGTACAAATAATCTACATTTACCGATTACCAGTCTTGGGAGCTCCAAAAAGCCGACAAAGACAATGGAAAAACTTATCGAAGTGGGAATAGAAACCATAGAGGATCTATTGTGGGTAATGCCTCTTCGTGTTCAAAAAGTTCCCGGAATAAGACCTTTTTCTGAAATTGAAGTACAAAAACTATTTCTAGGAAAAGGTAAAATTACTCAACTCAATTTTTATCCAGCATTTGGCCGCAAAGGCAAAGGTAGAGTTCAGTTATTCAATGCGAATGTTCTCGTAAAGGATAGCTTAGGTGAAAACTTTATTCGCTTAAGATGGTTCAATGCCTATCCAAACATCAAAAAACAACTAGAACAACTCAATGAATTCGTGTTTCTGGGAACTCCTACTGAAGCAAAAGATGAAATTATCATCGCCAATCCGCAAATCAATCCCGTTAAAGTCAATGAAAACGAAGTCATCATCGAATATCCAACGATTAATACAATTGCTGGCCGCCACACCAAAGCTCTCATTGATAAGATTCCCGATAGTATATGGAATACAGAACTCCCCGATCCAACGCTTCACCCTTTGAGTTTAATTGAAGCACTCAAAGTTATTCATGGAAAAAATACTGAGGTCAGTTTTGAACAGGCCGTGGAGCGCTTAAAGTACCAAGAATTTTTTAATAACCAAATTAAAGCTCGGGCCAGAAGAGAGAGAAATAAGGCACTAAATGCGCCAGTCATTATTTCTAACAAAGACTATTCAAATTTATTTTCTTACGAGCTAACGAATGATCAAAAGCTCGTTCTGGAAGATATTAAAATTGATCTAAAACAAAATTATCCCATGATGAGAATGGTTCAAGGCGATGTTGGTTGCGGTAAAACTTCCGTCGCAATTATCGCAGCATTAATGGCGATAGAAAATAATAAACAAGTAGCATTCATGTGCCCTACAGAAGCGTTGGCCTCTCAACATTATAAAACACTTGAAAAAACTCTTCCTAAAAATATTCATTTTGCTCTCCTACTAGGAAGCACAAGTCAAAAAGATAAAAAGCAAATTTATGCGAATCTTAAATCAGGAAAGATAGATTTGATTATTGGCACTCACAGCTTAATACAAGATAGCGTTGAGTTTAAAGACTTAGCAATGGCCATAATTGATGAGCAACATAAGTTCGGAGTTGGACAACGATTGAAACTTTTTTCCAAAGGACAAGGTGTTCACTCTATAATTATGTCTGCCACGCCTATTCCGCGAAGCCTTCAGCTAGCTCAATATGGAGACCTAAGCATCTCTACAATAAGAGAACTTCCTGGGGGAAGAAAAGGCATTAAAACCAGAATCGTCACACCAGAGAATAAACCCAAGTTTCTCAGTTTCGTAAAGACACGCTTAAGCCTTGGGGAACAGATTTACGTAGTTGTTCCCGCCATTGAAGAGTCACTTACGACCGACATGAAAAGTGTAGCCGAAGTTTATGATCAGTACCTACACTATTTTCCAGAATACAAAGTGGAAGTACTACATGGTCAACTAACTTCTGATGAAAAGCAAAAAGTCATGAATTGCTTTGAAAAAGGTGAAATTGATATTTTAGTTTCAACGACAGTAATTGAAGTTGGAATCAATGTGCTAAACTCTACTGTTATTTCAATCTATAGTCCGGAAAGATTTGGACTTAGTACTCTTCATCAGCTTAGAGGAAGAGTGGGCAGAGGAGAAAAACCTGGTTTTTGCTTTTTGGTGCTAGATAAAAAACTTCAAGATGACTCTATGAAAAGATTAGAGATAATTGAGAAAACCATCGATGGCTTTGAAATATCGGAGGCCGATCTCCAGTTCAGAGGACAAGGAGAGCTTTTTGGTCTCAATCAGTCAGGGCATGACTCTGGATTTAAATTGGCCAATATCTTTGAAGACCGTTCAATATTTGAACAAGTTAGTCGGGATATAAATAAATTAGAATCAACTCAAACGGAAGTACTCAACAACCTTTTAATGAAAGAGGTTCAAAACTTGCACGTTTCCACAACAATCTAAGATTCGCTATAATAAGAATATGATTGAAATCGAAATTCTAAATTCCAAAGACCTAAATAGATTAGGAACCTATTTCTTTAATAGAAATAGTTTAAATATCGGAGCCAGTCTTCAAAACGATATTATCGTCAACAAAGAAAAGAATGAACCAGCGACTCTTGAAATTTCTGCAGACGGTAAGCTTTATATCACACCATCAACAGTAGACGAACTCAAGGTTAACTCAAACAAAACGAACGCAAAAAAGACTTTAAAGACAAATGATTTGGTTGATATTGGAGACACAAAAATTAAAATTTGTGCTTTTCACTATGTTGAAGAAAAAGAGCTAGCAAGCGTACTCAACAACAGACTTTCACAACTAAAAGAAGATAAGTCCCCTTTCTTGAAAATCCTAAAATTATTAAAAGAGTAAAATGAAAAATCAATTTAACAACTTTTTAAAACTATCTGATGGCGAACAAATTTTCTACACGACAAATTTTAAACCAGGAGATGTGACAAAAAATGTATTGGTTTTTAATTACGGGCTAGTTTGCAGTAATCATCACTGGAAATATCAGGTTGAACATTTTGATAAGCTTGGTCACCATATTTTACTACATGATTATCGTGGACATTTTCAATCTTCTGGAGGACAAAATTTAGAGAATATCACCTTTAGGCAAATTGCTTTCGATTTAAAAGAGCTAATAGATCATCTCGAACTCACTGATTCGATTTTTTTTGGGCACTCCATGGGTGTTAATGTCTGTCTCGAGTATTGCAAACATTTTGATCACGATATCGCTTCTCAAATACTTATATCAGGAACAATGTTGCCAGTTCATAATATCATGATGAACACTCATTTAACCGGCCCCCTAAAACCGATTCTCAATAAAGTCAGGGAAAAATTTCCAGACTACTTCAATGCTTTTTGGAAGTACGGTGGATGGACACCGTTGATTCAAAAAGCGATTCACAAAGGTGGATTCCATCTTGAGATGGTAAGCGAAGAATTTATTGAAGTATACTTGATGAAGATCGCGCAACTTGGTCCTGAGCTTTTTTTCCAATTGATAGACCAAATGCAAGAACACGATATACTTGCATTCATTGAACAAATAAAAACGAGGACACTAGTGGTTGGTGGGAATCACGATAAAGTTATCCCAAATTTTTTACAAAGAATGATGCAAGAAAAACTACCTAACTCTGAACTATATGTTATCCACGAAGGAAGCCATGTTCCTCAGGCTGATTTCCCAGAAATGATAAATGAGAGAATTGAATTATTCTTGAGTTAGGTCACCCATGCCATTAAACGCAACAAGATCTTTAAAGAGTCTGATCTGCGCAGACTTTAGTTGAGAACGTTTGTATTCGGCATGTGATGCTTCTCCATCCGTATTCATCTTATGAGAAGCTTTATCTGTTATCTGAACCTCAAATGGATAGAAAAACCTGATGTCTTTTGCAATGGAACTTGTATCTAAATTTAAAATTCTATCAATCAATTGGTTCTCAGGATCCTCTTTTTTGGCCACCTTTTTTAATCGATTAAATTCAACATAAAATGGATTTTTATATTTAATCAACTGCCTACAGGTAAAATGGATCGCTCGGTAGCGGTGGGAAGTATGCTCGTTATTCTTATATTCTTGCTGATCTAATGCGCATTCTTCCGCGGTATTGTTGAGCGCTACCAAAAACTCTTCTTCTGAAAAATCGTTTTTAATGGACTGCTTAATAAGTTGGTAGTGCATTTCTCTGAATTTTTTCAAATCTATGAGGGAATTTTGAGAGCGCGAAGGTTTAATATTATTCACGACAACAATATGATTTTGATAAAGAAGTTTTAAAAGCCTAATTGCATCTAAGCGATTATGAGTGATAAATCTAATCCCTATTCTATCAAAAAGTTCTTCAGCTACGTTTTCTTTTTTATGGAGTAGTTTTATAATTATACTATCTCTGGTTTTTGTAGACTTAGTCTCAAAATCCACAAGAGGTATAACCTCTTTTTTATTATCACTGACTATATAGAGCTTCTCATCTTCACGAGATAGATACTTATAAAAACGATCGAAGATTTGAGTTTGGATTGTTGAGAAATAACGAGAGCGAAGGTCTTTATCTAAGTGTAGAATCGTGTGCATAACCTTTAGAATAATACTGGCCCACAACGTATCTTCTTCCTTAACAGTTAAACTTGAATTTCCAGTTGCAATTAACAACAATTCCGAAACATCAGTGATTGTATAAAAAACGGAAGGAATAATAAGATCTAAACCATCCTCTAAATTTCCTTCTTTGAGAAAGTACTTTTTTATAAACTGAAGAGCTTCCTGAAAATTTCCAAACATTTCCGCATTTTCAATTGGATCAGAAAGGTCATACCCATACCCGCGCAGAAATGCCTGAACTTCTGTATCAGACTCAAAATTGGCCAGGTAGTTTTTAGCGTCAATTGATGAAGTTCCACTGGCCATAATATCCAGCGTTTCCCAATTAAAGCTATATTTTTTTAGATATGTGGAATGTTCCATAAAATTGTTCTCAATTAAGTCTATGAAAGTTAACCTATAACCAATGAAAGATCAAAACCTTCTCTTAAGAGACAAACTAAGTCTATTACTTTTAACTTTTCTAGGGACAGGATACACGCCTTATATGCCAGGAACCGCTGGAAGCTTGGCCACGATTCCTTTGATACTACTTCTAAATTACTTAGGCATAAGCTTTTTTGGATTGATCATATTGATCGTAGGTTTAACCTTAGTCAGTTGTTTTGAAGCTCACCGAATGCAGCTTAAAAAAGGGGTGCAAGACCCAGGCTGGATAGTCATTGACGAAGTTATTGGAATGCTTGTCACATGGCTCTTTATTTTTCCTAATACTTCTTATGCTAATCTTGCTGTTATTTTTGTCGTCTTTCGCGTTTTTGATATTTTAAAATTTTTTCCAGCTAACTGGGTAGATAAAAAAATTAAAAATGGTGCTGGGACAATCTTAGATGATATTGTTAGCGCTATCTATGCTGGAATTGTCTTGTACGCTCTAAACTATTTTCATTGGCTAAATTAAATATCCAACAAAAACAGTCAGTTATAAAATCCGTAATTTTTCCGTAATTTGCTTGGCTAAAACTAAAGTTAGTGATAACTTCTGATTAACAAACATTTTAGGAGAGAAAAAATGGCAACAACCCAAATGTCTGACGACAACAAGAAAAAAGCCCTAGATTTAGCACTTGCTGGAATTGAAAAGCAGTTCGGTAAGGGCGCAATCATGAAACTTGGTAACGAAGAAAGAGAGCGCGTACCTGCTATCTCTACTGGTACTCTTGGTATCGATCTCGCTCTAGGGATTGGTGGGATTCCTAAAGGAAGAATAATTGAAATTTACGGACCTGAATCTTCAGGTAAAACAACTTTAACTCTACATATTGCAGCTGAGTGTCAAAGAGCTGGTGGAACAGTTGCTTTCGTTGATGCAGAACACGCACTTGATACAAGCTATGCAGCAAAACTTGGGGTAGATATTCCTAACACACTTATTTCTCAACCAGACTCTGGTGAGCAAGCTTTAGAAATTACTGATATGCTTGTTCGCTCAGGTGCTGTTGACCTATTAATCGTAGACTCTGTTGCTGCCCTTACTCCTAGAGCAGAACTTGAAGGCGATATGGGTGATTCACACATGGGACTTCAGGCACGACTAATGTCACAAGCTCTAAGAAAATTAACTGGTTCAATCTCTAGATCAAATACTACTGTTATTTTTATTAACCAATTAAGAATGAAAATTGGTGTTATGTTTGGTAACCCTGAAACAACTACCGGTGGTAATGCACTTAAATTTTACTCTTCAGTAAGAATGGATATTAGAAGAGTTGGTGCGATTAAAGAAGGTGAAAACGTTGTTGGTAACAGAACTAGAATTAAAATTGTGAAAAACAAAGTTGCTCCTCCGTTCAAGCAAGTTGAATTTGATATCATGTATGGAACTGGTATTTCGAAAGTTGGTGATCTTCTTGATCTTGCTGTCGCGGAGAAGATCGTAGAGAAAGCTGGTGCATGGTACTCATATAGCAATGAAAAAATCGGTCAAGGTAGAGAGAACTCAAAAAGATTCCTTGAAGAGAATTCTGCTATGATGGATGAAATTAAAAATAAGATCTTAGTAAAAAAAGGTCTTATTAAAGGTGAAGAACCTGCAGTAGATATGGAGACTGGTGAAATAATCGAAGAAGAAGTAGAAGCCGCAGCACCAGCAAAGAAAACAAGAAAAAAGAAACTACAGTAAAAAGTAGTTATAAATTTTCTCTCAAAAAGGGGAAGTCTTTGCACTTCCCTTTTTTATTCAAATTACTATGGAAGAAGAATTTAAGAAAGCCTACAATTATTGCATCTATATCCTCTCAAAAAGAGATTACTCCAAACATAAAATTCGTCAAAAACTTAAAGAACGAAAACATACACCTGAATTAATTGAGACTATAATCGAGGATTTAGTTGAAAAGAATTATCTCCGAGAAGAGGAGTATAAAAAACAGAGAATAAAACAACATATACTTAGAGGCTACGCCAATAGCTTTATTATTCAAAAACTTAATCAAGAAAAACTAACAGCTATTGATGAGGAAGTTGACGCTTTAAGATCTGAGCAAGATCTCCATGCGACAGATATTATCGACCACCTAATAGAAAAAAAGCTAAGAGGTAAAGAAATTCCAACTGAATGGGAAGAACGTCAGAAATTAAAAGCCAAAGTTCTTCGTTTTTTAATCTCTAAGGGGCACACCTACTCGGAGGTTTCCACAAAACTTAATAAGCGTTTAAGCTAAATAAATGTCGACTTGCCAGCTCAACAGGACATTTTCCTATTTTTGTAACTCTATCAATCGATCAAGTTTATTATGAAGTGCTTCAAGCTCTTCTCTTAGGTACTGATTCTCTCTTTCAAGTTGTTCGATTCTTGCATCTTGTTCAAGATCTTTCATACGTTGATCACCCTCAAGATACGAGAGCATCTCTCTGTTTTGTTTAATTTCTTCTTTCTGCTCTTTCAGAGCTTGTAAAAGAACCGCCCCAAATGCACCGTATGATACTGAACGCTTCTTAGTTACTGGACTAATAGAAACAAGCTCAGGAAATACTTCTTCTATTTCTTGAGCAATAAGACCAATTTGTTTTTCTCTAGAAAAATTAAACTGAGGAAACTCATCCGCACGCATAAAGTAAGTTACACCTCGAATTTTATCAAGCTTGTCGCTTACTCTTTCTAATGTTTTGATATCTTTTTTTAGATCCCTATCGGAGTTATTGTAGTAGTTTGGCGCATACATATCCCCAACCGCATGCACCTCACCACTTGCGTAGATGTTTTGAACATTTAATTGGGTTAAATCTTTTAAGGTTGAAGGAATTGAAACCTCGGTAGCTGTCAAAACGAGTGTGTCTGTACCTGCATTATCGTAACCATGGATTCCGATTGGATCTGAACCATCAACCGTGTTACCCCATAAAATCGCTGCGCCGTAAGGCAAATCTATTGCAGAGGTGTCTCCAATATTACTGGCATTAGCCGGTGCTTGTGGAAAAAGAGATAATGTTGAAACAGTATTGTTTGGATCTGGGTTACTACCAACCGTCATGAAAGCTCCACCAGTACCACCTTCAAATACCATTAAATCCCTGTTGTTTGTATCTGTAATCATTTCACCGAGACCATAATCTTCAGAGTTATTGGTGGTCCCACAACTGTCCATAACAATCGTACCTGCAGTATGGTCGACAGCATTACAAACAATTGGGATCCACATTTCAAATGTACCCTGTTGTCCGTCTCTTGAATTTGTTAATTCCAGCTCAAGATCACACCGACCTTGATTACTAGCTAGAGACCCATTATCAAAAGCCTTTCTTGTCATTCTAACAAGTGTAATACCAGGAGCACCTGGCAGCTCAGATCCAACCACAAGATCATTAAACGAACCGTCCGCAGAAAAACTATTTCCCGCAGTCGTCCTGTTTACATCATTTGTGATATTTGTTCCAAAGGCATTTGACATAGCTGACGTACAGGCCTTGGCCCCAGAATTAGTTACAACCGCAAGCTTTCTCCTTAAATCCTGTTTTAACTCAACCAGATTATTTTTGGATTGAATACGACTCATCCCTTTACTTGCGTTCTGGTTAATTTGCATAACCCCCATGGCAATAACAATCGAAATAGCTGAGGCAACAACAGTTTCCATTAATGACATACCGCGATTGTTGCCTAAAATTTGTTTGAACATGGAAATTCCCCAAGCAAAGTTTAATTGTACTTAGAGTAAATTATAAACTAAGTGACAAATCTGTGCCGAAAGGGAATATATTTCCAATATAAGTTGTTGATTTTAAGTAAACTACTCAAATATCATTGCCTTCACATGCAATAAATTTAAGGCACAAACACGTAAACACCAGAAATCAGGTTGGATATTAAAGGCTTCCTAAATAGTCCCAAAACAGTTCTTATTGCCTGAATAAATGACTTTGTAGCCATGAGTTGAGTAAGTTACTGAATTATTATTAAGTAATGAGCTAGTCAAAATTATCTTTTCGAATATTAAATCATCAATTGCATTAACTATTTCACTTGTGGTGTGTAATTCGACACCAATTTTTTTCGCTTTATTTTTCAATGACTCAATAAAAGCATCATTAAAGGACTTACAATCCGACATCAAAATTTTTGAAATTTCAGATTGAAAGGCAAAATGAAGAGGCTTAAGTTTTTCCACTTCAAAAGAGTTTGTATAATCTTCCCTTGCATTTAAAATCAAAATGACTTGAAATATTAATAGCACAAAAAACACTACTATAATTTTAGGGTTAATTTTAAATAATTGATTTAAATACTTCATGATTAGAATTTTTAATAAATATTATATATACATCATCTTCATAATCTATTTTTTAGTCAATATAAGCCTACTTGGTAACTACCCTTTTAGTATAGATTTTGAATATTGGATAACTAAAGTGCGCCATATTCCTAATCCTCTCTACTCCTGGCTTCCATGGAGTCCTTATTATAAAAGTTGGCCATTAACCTACACCATACTTTGGACTTATTTAAAATTCTTTGGAGAATCTGTTGTTTACCTCAGATTTTTCAATCTTCTTATTCACTTTTTGAATTTTCTCATTTTTAGATCGATTTTAAGTAAGCAGGATCAACTTCAAAAATACGCTCGTCCCTTGTCTTTACTTTTTCTCTTTGCTCCTGTAAGCGTTCTTACTGTAAGTTGGGGGTTTCAAATCAAGACCCTACTCGCTGTCTTTTTTCTGCTTTTATTAGTCGATAAATGCGCTACAAAAAAGCAATTTAATTACAAGGACCAACTCCAAATATTCCTATATTTCTTTTTAAGTTTAATGAGTAAGGTCGTGGCCATACTATTTCCATTTTACTATCTGTTTCAATTTCGAAAACAGATTAAAAAAGAACGCTCATTCCAAATAACTTTTATATGCCTGCTTTTTGCCACAATTATTTTGGGATTTTTAAATATCAAAGGTGTTGCATATTTTGTTCAAGAGGCTCAAAACATTGAAAAGGAACTCTTTAAAGAGCCAAAAGAAAAAGCCATCACTCACAGTGAGGCCAAAGAGCAAACCATATCGACAGAATTAACGGTATCAACAAAAACATATCTTAAAAGTATTTCAAGTCTGAGTAAATTAAGAGACAAACAAATTATAGCTGTTCAAAACCTAGGTCGATTATTTTTAGAGAGTGTTGGTCTATTTCAATATCATCCATTCTATGAGGCCAATCAAGAAACACTTAAAAGGAACTCCATATTTTTATTTTCTGCCATTGGAATCTTAATTTTAACCCTCGGAGTTTTCAGATTTGATCATTATTTTGTACTGATAATAATCTTATTCATCCCGATTTCAGGATATATATATGTTCCCTATATGAAATACTCTTTTAGTTCCGATCATTGGTTTTATCCCTGTGTACCATTTGTCTTAATGTTCCTAGCGTCACAGTTCAAAAACAAGTTATTCTGGACCTCAATAATGGTTGCTATTTTTTCTAATTATTTGTTCACAATCTACAACTATAGAAGCTTTTCCCATGCATTAGCGAGAGGATACAATTTAGACAAAAATCAAATTTCATTAGAAGCATCGATGTATTACAGCTATATCTATGATGATATCAAATCCATAGGCACAAACAGTAAATATATTTTAGATCAATTAGACCAAGTAAATTTTATTCAATTTAAAAACTTAACTACTGCTGCAGTTTTTTCAGAAAGAGTTGATATTCCCAAGAGATACATCGGAAGGTTTCTTACAGTTTTAATAGATTCAGAAAGTAAATTGCAATTGAACTCGTTCATCCAAGAAAACTCAAGGATTTTAACCCTAAAAGAACAAGCGCTTTCGAATATCTTAATTCATACCAAACATCCATTTATTAGTGACAAACAATATCAGGAAGCCATTAGTCTGCTGGATAAAAAAGGTGATCAACTTTAGAAACACTAACTTGTGTATCAAGTTTTAACTCGTCTATTAGGGTCGGAACAAATACCTCATAGACTCCCACCTGACTATTTTCTATATGAACTCTTTGGAAAGATATATTCTTATTCTTACTAAAAACTTCTAAATCCGTTGTATTCGCCTCATCAAAATAGAGGACAAACTTATGAAACCCAGGATAAAGCTTGATAGAATCTAGACTTTCAAATTTTTGGTACTGAAAATATTTGTCTTCAGGACGAACCAGTTTTATATCTTCTTGAAATAGGCCATATACTTGATTTGGCAAAGCGTTTAAGCGAGCTACCAATCCAATATCACTTGAATTGGTAGTATTAGAAAGATTTAAATTTGGATATATCTCAATATAATTATCAAAAACAAAGATTGAAAATTCACTTGTTACATCCACATCTAAATGAAAAATTCGAAAAGAATCATCAATATCAAAGGGCTGAAAACTGATAATTTTTTTTGCAATTACCTCTCCTGAAATTCCTGAAAAATTTAAGGAGATTAATGCGTCGACCATAACATTATTATAAGTTTCAAATTTAACCTCTCTGGGAGTACTTTCAATCCATTTTAAATCTTCTTTTTTGCATTTAGAAAAAGACCTAATGCTTTTTATTAAATCAGGATCGAAATTGAACTCCAAACGAAGATCGGTATATCCGTGAGAAGTAGAGTAAGCATAAATAGCTCTTTTATCAAAGTCTATATGACTCGGAAACATACAGGAGTTTGATGCAAAATTAAGTTTATTCGCGTGATCAATTTTATATAATTGAAACTCGGTACATAATATTTCGTCTGTATTTGAGAGGAGATCAGCATTCGGTATAATTGCGCCATCTTTCAACGTCATTTGATGTTCATCTAAATCCCAATACTTTATAAGTTTATTCAGTTCTAACCCAAAAGATAAATCTAAGCTATTTTTTGTTTGTATTGTAAAATCGACTTCAACAACATTAATTCCTTTTTCAAGATATGCTATTAGTTTAAAGTCCGTATTCAATTGAAGTTTTATTATATCTTTTTTTGATCCAGAGTTTTTGAAGCGTTCCTCAGTTATCTCAACATTAATAAGCGATACGCGGTTTAAGTTTTCGGACCGGAATAGAAAGTCAAAGGTATAAAAGCCGCTTTCCGATACAGAATACTTCTTTTTAAGTTTCCCGCGATAGAAACCTTCTTTTAAAAAGTGAAAGCAAGTATCTGCACCTTCCGTCGGCGTCATGACTAAGCTACACTCTTGATGGGATTGAACCACAATTTCAATATCCCTATACAAGAAAATAGCACCTGCACTAAGCCGAAATCTTTCCAAATTGTTCAAGACACTTGTTTTTGCCGCGTAATAATTATTGGAACTCAACAAGTAACCAATCTCCAACCACAAGTCTTTTTCTTTTTCCTTTACGTTGAAAATACCAAATTTGTTTTGCTCAATTAACGAGTTTATTAACGGAATAATGTTTAGAGAAGTTGTATTTAATTCACAGAACTTAGTTGATAAATTGATGCTCCAATACTCTACATCTCCCAAATATTTAAAGATATCCCATTCTTTTAGCATTTGTTTTTGTGAGATATCTAATTCTCCCACCTTACCCTGAATTATTGCTTGTATAATTTCAGCAATATAGAAATTTAGATTTGTCAGTTTTGAAAAAGGGATTTTTTGAATTGAAATTTTCGAGGCTGCAATTATATAGTTCTGTACGATCTGGTGCGTAGGTCGAGTGATTTTAAAATTCCCCTCGAGAATTGATTCGTCTAGAAAGGTTTGTAAAACCTGATCACTCAACTCTAGCCTATAGTCTAATACGAGAATTTCTTTTGCCCCAAAACACCAACTTATTCCGTACTCCAGCAATGTTCCTTCATAACAAAGGTGCTCTTGAATTGTTCTTAAATAAATATTCAAAATACTGCTTTCAATTACACTTCCACTCCTGTTTTCTAACAACTGAAAGTTCTTGTTTTGAAATGAACCATCATTTAAAACGACATTTAAAAATGATAAATTGGTTGTTTCAGAAGAGAGGTTTGTACCCATAATTTCTTTTTCAAGCTCATACCCATTTCTCTTACGCGCCTCAAAGACTCGTAGAACTACTTTTTTACCGAACACATTTGAAGGAGGAGTTAAGTAGTTGGGAATCATATTTTCTACAAATTTGGCATCATTTAAAAATTCCGGAAGTTGTTTTTCCAAATATTTACGATCATGTCTGCTATTAAAGCGTCCCTCTATGAGCCTGCAATAGTATTGAGCCCTAACGAAAAAGCACCCAAGTCTATCGTCTTCATTTTCCCTCGCCCAGTCGTAGACCATAAAACTATCTATTGCACCGGAGAAGTAAAATAGTTCAAAATTCTCTCTAGTAAAATAATGTAACTTTCCACTATAAACGAAACCAGAATCCATTAACACTAGATTATTTTGAAAATATTCTTGCTCTAAAATCGGCTCAAGATCTCTGCCTTGAAATTCCTTAAAAAAGATTTTTTTAAGAGTTCTTATTTGAACACTTCTTTCCAACAAATCATTGAATTTTTGGATGATATATTCGTTCGAGTAATCCACCCACCTATAATTTGGTTTAAAGGGTCTACGTCGTATTGTATAGCTTTGATGATCGTGGAGGTAATTTAATAAATCAGAGACTTTATCATATTGCCTTTGAATATTAAGGGATTTATAAACCTCTTTAGATGTTCTCGTTTGTAAATTCCGAAACAGCCACTCAAATTGAAAATGAATTTCATGAACAATATCCAAATAAAACTTTCTTGGATGATATCTATATTGAGAACTAAAGGACTCTCCTTTTAAAGTTGTCCAACTTCCCGGATCAATAAATTTTAAATCTCCAAAACTTAACAGCAATTTTGCTTCTGTTTTTGTATAGAAATCATAATCTTTAACGATCGGAAAAATAAGAGATGTGAATTTAAAGAGTCGGTCTAACTTTTTTATTGTTACAGCGTTTTTATTTCCTACAACAAAAAAATCAAGATCTGAAAAAACAGGTACAAAGTAGACTTTACCAAAACTTCCTTTCAGTCCCACTTGTTCTATATAATCAATCCTAGAAAAAATTAATTCTAAAAATTTAATAGCCGATTTGTAATACAATACATAGAGATTATTTATCAGACCGTATTTGGAAAGTTTATATAACTGAATTAGAATTAAGTCTTTCAATCCAAAAGCTCCATTAAAAGCTCTCTATTAAGGGCCTTATTTGAGCTCGTTTCCAAAACATAACCTTCATGACGAATGACAACAACGAGGGCAGTAAAAGCTCTACTTAAAAATATCTTTGAATTGGTAAAAAAATCTTTAGCCCCCAAACGAAAAAAATGCTCAATAACCATTGGAAGTCCAACTCCGACAATAAAGTGCGGAATTAAGAAGAGTAGAAACCTAAGCTTTGAAACTTTTTTAATTTTTGGTTTTTCACGGGTACTTCTTACGCCTAATACAAATTTGGTTTTTCCATTGGCGGCAAATACTTTATTTTTCAGAGAGTTAATACTTAGAAGATATTTTTTAGAGAAATAGACCCTTTGGAATTCATAAATCTCATTTTCATCAATATAGGGAAACTTTTTTAGAAGATCATTTTTATCTTCACAGCCAAGTCTTAGAGGGAAGGGATAAACTTTTCCAGTTCTAGATATGACTGGTGTATCATCCGAAATGATGTTGATTTTAGGGTCTGACAACATATCTGTGAAAATTGTCGTCTTCCCACCTTTTGAAGGCATCATTAAAATAATATTTTGCCTTTCAAAATTAAAACCGCAAGCATGGACTTTATGATAGCCCTTCGAATCCATGTATTTGCCACTATAGGAGAGAATTACAAGATACAGGATCTCATGAACACAGTTAATATCACGATAGATAAGCTTTAAGGAATTGCCCTCGAGAATGGTCCAAGCTTTACCATAGTAATCCTGATATTTTTTATTGTTTTCCACATAAGTAATCGAGTTTTGAGATTGAGTAGTTGCAACTAGAGATTTAGGAAGTTTAAATGCATCATCTTTTTTCACGATAATTGTAAATTTGGGCTCTTTAGAATTCTCCGCTAAAAAGAATGAAAAATCTTTGCAAGTCTTTCTGGCCAATTCAGCATCATCTAAGTGGATCAGAATGGAGAAATTGAAAAAGTCTAAATTAACTTGTTTTGAAGTCATCAATTTTACCTTTCATAAAACCAGCAAAAACACCTAACGAAAATCCAGTGTGGATAGCAACAACGACTAAAATACCATAGCCTAATAATTTCAGTTCAGAATCTTCTTTAATGAATTTAATATTAGTCGAAAAATTTAATAAAAAATGGATTAAACTTAGCGCGATAAATAGCTTAATTGAAATAAGAGGCAGGATAACTAACCCCATGCCTGTTAGAATTGGAATCAAAAAAGATTTTTTAAATTTTGCATCCAAGTGGTTGAGATGTAATCCCCGATAAAACCCTGACTTCAACTGAATTGCAAATATTTGATCTACAGCTGCACGTCTTAAGTGATAAACAAAAAGCTGAGGAAAGTACGACATTTTCTTCCCACGACTCTCTAATTGATCTAAGAGTAGATTTTCTTCGCAGCGATTCCAAACTTCGCTAAATTTTAGATTCTCGTCCTCAAGAATCTCTTTTTTTATCCATAAGTTACAGAGTGTCAGAGAGATCTCATCAGTATCTCTTTGAATATGGGTTTTACGATCGTGTCTAATGTGAGTAGGGCCCATGACAAATCTTGATGCCAAGATCTTTCCGAGCAAGTTCTGTTTTGGATCATCTGCTAAGGCTTGATCCGGTCCACCGAAAACATCAACTGATTCATTTAAAATAATTTGGGTGGCTGTTTCGAAATAATTTTCTGAGATGACTACATCATCATCTAAAAAGCAAAGCCATTTTGAATCAGATTTTTCAATTAGTAAGTTTCTAGAGCCACCGGGAGTTGGGACCTTATTGACCTCAGTTATGTTCAGAGGAATCTTGTCTTGAAATTCTTTTACTACTTTCAATGATTCCTGATCTTCGCTATGCAGCAAGAGGCACAGATTTCTCAGCTCCTTTGGTTGTTTTTCAGCAATCTTACCAAGGGCCTCGGCAAGAATTTTTGACCGAAAAAAACTGGCCATCAATATATCGAAATTCCAATCTGACAAAGAGATCTAACCCTCCAAAACTATTTAATCTTTACGTAAATATGTTATAAGAGATAGGACGCAAATAACAGTGAAATTGAATAGGTAAAGGCACTATGAAAACAGCAGAGATTAGAAATAAATTCGTACAATTTTTTGAAGAAAATGGTCATACCCGACTAGATTCATCACCTTTAATTCCTCTTGATGATCCCACACTTTTATTCGCAAACGCCGGTATGAATCAATTCAAAGACTATTTCACTGGAAAAGCGAATCCAGCATCCAAAAGAGCAGTCACTATTCAGAAATGTGTTAGAGCTGGTGGAAAGCATAACGACCTAGAAAATGTTGGGTTTACAGCGAGGCACCATACATTTTTTGAAATGCTTGGAAATTTTTCTTTCGGTGATTATTTTAAATCTGAAGCCATCGCTTTTGCCTGGAAATTTTTAACCGAAGAATTAAAAATTCCAAAAGATAAGCTTTTTGTAACAGTTCATAATACTGATGAAGAAGCTCGTATGATTTGGCATAAAGAGCAAGGCATTCCACTTGATCGAATTTTTTATCGTGATGACAAAGATAATTTTTGGGAAATGGGTGAAGTTGGTCCATGTGGTCCATGTTCTGAAATCTTTTATGATCACGGTCAAGAATATAGTGATGGTGCTGATACAAGCAACTGCATCCTTGATGATGAAGGACGTTACGTAGAGATTTGGAACCTTGTTTTCATGCAATATGAAAAATTTAAAAATGAAAATGGAGAAGTGGAAAGAAAAAGCCTTCCAAACCCATGTGTTGATACTGGAGCTGGACTCGAAAGACTCTCATCAGCTCTTCAGGGTGTTTACTGGAACTATGACACTGACGTTTTTCAAAATCTCATTAAAGAAATTGAAAAACTTTCTGGGAAAAAATATTCAGACTCTAAATACACAAATAGTTTCAGAGTTATCTGTGACCATGCAAGGGCCACGACAATGCTCATCACTGATGGAGTCATTCCAAGTAACGAAGGGCGTGGATATGTCTTAAGACGTATTATCAGACGCGCGACCAGACATCTTCAGGTATTAGAGATAGAAAAACCGACATTACATAATTTGGTAAGCACAGTTTTTAAAGACCTCGGTGAGACTTACCCACAAAATGCAGCCAACTCAGACTTGGCGATTAAACTTTTAAAAATTGAAGAAGAAAAATTTCGTAGCACGCTTAAAACAGGTCTAGATCTACTAGAAAAAGAAATTGCTGCGATGGATTCAAAAATGATGGATGGCGCTGTTGCCTTTAAACTATACGACACTTATGGATTTCCATTCGATCTGACTCAAGTCATTTTACGTGAGCGTGGTCTTAATGTTGATGAAGCTCAGTTCAATGCAGCGATGGAAAAACAAAAAGAGATGTCACGCTCATCATCTAATTTCTCAGTTCAAGATGACGATAAAGAGCAATACTACCAGATTTTTGAATCCAATGGTCCAACTAAATTCTTAGGTTATACCCAAGTGGTCGCTGACGCTAAATGCCTGGCCTGTTTTTCTGGAGACAATACAGTACTTGTTTTTGACCAAACTCCTTTCTATGGGGAATCGGGTGGACAAGTTGGTGACTCGGGAGAAATTTTTAGAGGGGATAAACTCATTGGAAAGATTCTCGATACCCAAAAGCCTGTTGATGGTATTCATGCTCACCTGGTTGAACTTACTGAAGACATTAAAAAAGGTGATACTGTTACTTTGAAAGTGGACATAAAAAGAAGAGAGCTGATTAAGAGAAATCACTCAGCAACTCACCTTCTTCAATCTGCTTTAATTCAAGTTCTTGGTAATCACGTTAAACAAGCGGGTTCAAGAGTAAGCGAAGACAGTCTTCGTTTTGACTTTACCCAACCAGAAGCAGTTAGTAAGGAAGATTTAAATAAAATTGAGGATCTAGTTAACTTACAGATTCAAGCCAATCTCCAAGTTAATGCAAGTTTGATGACTAAGGATCAGGCAACTGAAAAAGGTGCAATGGCGCTTTTCGGTGAGAAGTATGGTGATGAGGTAAGAGTACTTGAGATGGGTGAATTTTCTCTAGAGCTTTGCGGTGGAACTCACGTGCAAAACACTTCTGAAATAGGATTATTTGTTCTTCTCTCTGAGTCATCTTTGTCAAGTGGAGTAAGAAGAATTGAAGCGACAACTTCTGATACTGCACTAACTTATCTTATGAACCGTTCACGAGTCCTGCAAAAAGTAGAAAGAGAACTTTCTTCAAATGCTAATAATGTGCTTGATAAACTAGAGGCGCTTCAAAATACGATCAAAAAGAAGAATAAAGAGATCAAAGAAATTCAAACAAGGATGCTTCAAAATAACAATAAGGATATGTTTTCAAACAAAGAGAAACTAGCTAATGGTCTAGGTTTTGTTGCGACAGAAGCGAAAGATACACCGACTAAAGAGTTCAGAGGTCTATCTGATCAGTTTATTGATAAGAATAAAGAAGATGTCTTATTTCTATATAATGTTGAAGGTGAAAAAACTTCTTTCCTACTGAGAACTGATAAATCAAATAAGAAAATTAATTGTTCAGAAATCATGAAAAAGCACCAAGCAACGGTAAACGGTCGTGGTGGAGGAAGACCTGATATGGCTCAAGGCTCTGGGGAGTCGGCAAAAATCAGTGAATTCATCGAAAATATTAAATCTGAACTAGGGAGTATATAAGTGAAATATATTTTTCTCTGTCTACTTATTCTTTTTACTGCTTGCTCAAAAGAGAAAGTGGCGAAGAAAAATATTTTAAACTATGCCCTAACTAGTAGTGTATCAACCCTAGATCCAGCGATAAGTTATGACACTGTATCTGCCAAAGTTGTTTATCAGGTTTATGAAGCGCTCTATGAATATGATTACCTGAAAAGACCTTATCAATTGGTGCCAAACTTAGCTGATAGTCTTCCCGTAATAGAAGATGATGGACTCACCTATCATATCAAGCTTAAGAGTAATGTTTACTATCACGAGCACAAATCTTTTAAAGAGCCCAAAGGCCGCAAAGTAGTTTCCAAAGATTTTGTTAATCAAATTAAAAGACTGGCCATCACTCAAGGGAGTAACGGTTGGTGGCTATTTGAAGGGAAAATTAAAGGACTTGATGCTTTTAGAGAAAAATTTATCCACTCTAAAAAAGACTATAAATCTACCCAAGATTACCTAAAAGCGGTGTTAGCGGCAAAAATTGAAGGCCTTAACTCTACGAAGAAGAATGAATTAGTAATTAAATTGACTCAACCCTACCCCCAATTAATTTACGCGCTTGCAATGGCTTTCACGACTCCAGTGACAGACGAAGTCATTCTAGCAACTGAAAATAACTTGAATGAAGTTTCGATTGGAACAGGTCCATACTACCTTACTCAATGGAAGAAAAATTCCGTTTTAAAGCTTGAAAAATTTAAAGCTTTTCATACAAGTAACTTTCCTTCAGAGGGTGATCGGTTTTCCTATGAAAATGAATTATTTAAAGATTCAGGGAAAACTCTCCCATTTATTGAGCAAATTAATTTTCATATCATGAAGGAATCACAAACTCGTTGGCTAAACTTCCTTTCTCAAAAAATTGATCTTATTGTTTTAACCAAGGATCATTTCCCATTAGCCTTAGATAATACAGGAAACTTAAATAACGAATTCTCAGAGCAAGGGATCGAACTACAGATTGCCCCAACTCTTACCTATTGGTGGCTAGCTTTCAATATGACTGATCCTATTCTTGGAAAGAATCTAAAGCTTCGAAAAGCAATGGCCCACGCCATCAATATTGACGAATACATTAAAAGCTTCACCAATAATATTGCACTTAAAGCCAACTCAATCTACCCTCCAGGCGTGAAAGGATATGACCCTTCTAACACCCTACCCTATGAATACAACTTTGAAAAAGCAAAGAAACTATTAGAAGAAGCCGGCTATCCAAATGGCGAAGGACTCCCGGAGTTTTCTTATGATGTAAGGGGCTCAACTACTGTTTCAAGACAGATGGGTGAATTTATTGAAAAAGAGCTCGGTAAAATTGGCGTAAAAATCAAAGTTAATTTAAATACTTTTCCAGGTTTTCTCAACAAAGCTAAAACTGGCCAACTACAATTATGGCAAGGTGGCTGGGCCATGGATTACCCTGATCCTGAAAATGTCATTCAATTACTAATTAGCAAAAACCATCCACCAGGTCCTAACTCCACGTACTACTCTAATAAAGAAGTGGATAACCTGTATAAAAAACTGTTTTTTGCAGAGGATGAAGAGACAATCCTCAAAATCACTAAGAAAGTGGAAGATATTGTTTCAAGAGACCTTCCTTGGGTTATGCAATTCTACTCAAGAAACTATATTTTACACCATAAACACCTTAAAAACTTCAGACAGTCTGATTTGATTAACAATAATTTCAAGTATTTAAAGATTGAGCCATAGGCAAGCTTTGCCTATGGCTTGCCCTTTATCAATAAGCCTGCCCAAAATGCCGATTAAATCTGTGTGAAATCCTAAAAGGAAGACATAATGAGATTATCCTGCATGAAAACATTTTTAATTTTTACTCTTTTAGTGTCATCTATTTCTGTTATGGCGCGCGATCATCTTATCTTCAGTGTAGCAGAAGACATTCCCATGGGATGGAAAGATGAAATTCTAAGAAGAAATTATTACGTCGACATGGGAAGTAACCATGGGATCCAAAAGGGATCAACTTTGACAGTTTTTAGAACTATTTCAAAGCGAAACCCGTATGACAATAAAAAGCGAGTGAGCTACAGAATTCCAATTGGAACTCTAGAGGTCATTCACGCAGAAGATAACTCTGCAATTGGAAATATCAAGAAATTATATAACACAGTTAAAGATCCTCTATTTGAGATCAATAATTTCATGATTGGGGACAATGTCGAAGTAAAGGTTAATTAGAGCTGACGAGAAGCAAGTAATTTTCCTTTAAGTGTTTGTCCTTCGACCTTAACAGAACCTAGGCTCAAGACATAGTCTTCTCCTAGCACAAACTCTCCCTGCGCTATTTCAATTAAAGCTATTTTATGACCTTTAAAATAACCTTTAAAATGAAAATAGTTGCGGCTATTTCTTCTTTTAATAAATCGACTGATGATAAGCACATTCTTCATGGCCATCATAATGCTAAAGACGACCATTAAACCTTGTGCTAGATAGTGGAAAATACTAAAATAAAGTAATTACTTGAGAAAAATATTCTATGAAAAAAACCCTATGTGATCTATTTATCAAACGA
The DNA here is from genome assembly GCA_036336775.1 of Bdellovibrionota bacterium. Classification (GTDB taxonomy): domain Bacteria; phylum Bdellovibrionota; class Bacteriovoracia; order Bacteriovoracales; family Bacteriovoracaceae. The sequence continues at coordinate 64,138 of JAYZFM010000012.1, forward strand.
TATCAATCAGAGCCTGAATCGAAATGTATAGGCTGGATTGAAAAACGAAAAGTTAAAACTATTAGTTTTACGACTTATAAAGAGTACGTAGAGGCTCTATCAATTTCCTTCCTAAATTTAGGAGTAAAACTACAAGATAAGGTAAGTCTTTTAAGTAATACACGCTATGAGTGGAATCTTTTAGATCTTGCAATTATGTGCTCTGGAGGAGTGACGGTTCCAATCTATCCCTCTTATACTGATGAAGAGGTAGAGTACATTATTGAACATTCTGATAGTACGATAATCGTAGTGGAAAACGAGGAGCAATGCCAAAAGGTTATTAACTCGCAAGATAAACTAAGTAAGCTTAAAAAAGTCATCGCTATTGATGACATTCCACGAGAAGTTTACACTCAACTCAAATCTGATATTAAATTTTTCCGTTACCATGATCTACTTGAACAAGGTCATCAAGAACGTATCCAAAGCCCCGATCTTTTTGAAAATAATATTCAAAATATCGACACTACCCATCAGGCTACGATAGTTTATACTTCAGGAACAACAGGGCTACCAAAAGGTGCGGTAATCAAGCACGATGCTCTCTACCAAGTCCTAAAAAATGTTGATAAATATGTTTTAGGTTCTATAAATGAAGGAGATAAGATCCTTACTTACCTTCCCTTATCCCATGTTCTTGGTCGGTTCGAATCATTTACAACCATAGTGCTAGGAAACGAAATCATTTATGCCGAAAGTATGGCGAAGCTAATTGAGAATATCAAACTGGTTAGGCCAACAATCTTGATTGCAGTACCAAGAGTACTCGAGAAGATCTACGAGAAGGCCATCAAACAAATAAATATAAGCCAGCTCAAAAAGCATACATTTGATTGGGCCATGAAAGTGGCAAACCTATACTATGAAACCCTAGACTCTGATCATATTCCTTCTAGTGGCTTAATACTGCAGCATAACCTGGCAAAAAAATTAGTCTTCTCAAAAATTTATGAAATGTTTGGAGGAAAAGTTCGCTACTTTATTTCAGGTGGAGCCCCACTCGATGTGAATATCATCAAATTTCTTCGAAATTCAGGTCTGACTGTGCTTGAGGGTTATGGACTAACTGAAACCATCGCTCCTTGCTGTATTAATCCCCTAAGTAAACAAGTGGCAGGAACTGTCGGGCAGCCAATTGGAGACGTGGAAATTAAATTCGAAGATGATGGAGAGATTTTAATTAAATCTAAGGCGTTATTCTCGGGCTATTACAAAGACACTAAAGAAACCTCGAGAGTACTAGATAAAGACGGATGGTTTCACACTGGCGATATAGGCGTGTTTGATTCACAGGGCTTTTTAAAAATTACGGACCGTAAGAAAGATATCATCATTACTAGCGGCGGGAAAAATGTAGCTCCTCAGAAAATAGAGAATATTCTCAAAAGAAGCCTCTATATAGAACAGTGTCTAGTCATTGGAGACAAGCGCAAGTTTCTCACAGCGCTCATTGGTATATCTAAAGCACAAATGAGTAAACTATTTGAACAATTTGAAATCTCTGAGGATTGCGATTTCATTGATTTGGCGACTAACACAAAGGTTAATAAGCTTATTCACGACGAAATTAAAGTGTTGAATGAAAATCTCGCTTCATTTGAGACGATAAAAAACTTTCGCATCGTCCCAATAGAGATTACTCAAGACAACTACCTGACTCCATCTTTAAAGCTTAAGAAAAAAGCGCTTATGAGAGACTACAAAAACCTAATAGACGCTATGTATCAAGATGTTTAAGCTTTGACATTTGGCCCAATGCGGCCTATAAAGTGAGTTTCATAGATTAATTACGAGGTATAAAAATGGCAAGAGTAACAATTGAAGATTGTCTCGAAAAAGTTGAAAACAGATACGAATTAGTTCATTTAACAGCTAAAAGAGTTAAGCAACTTAGAGAAGGTGCGGATGCTCTTGTTAAAAGTAAAAATAAAGAAATCGTAACTGCTTTACGTGAAATCGCAGCTGACAAAGTTAAGCATGCTCCGATGGAAGAATACGATTCAGACGAATTTTAATTTTTTACAAAAATTATTCTTAATATTAAGCCTCTCTTATGAGAGGCTTTTTTTATGCCAATTCGAAACGCAAACACAAACGACTTAAATAATATCCTCTCCATTTATAACTGGGCGGTAGAACAAACCGTTGCAACCTTCGATACTGAAATTAAAAATACCAATGATCACCGCGATTGGTTCAAAGATTTTGATAACGGCTATCCACTTAAAGTTATAGAAATTGAAAATAAAATCATTGGCTTTGGACTACTCAAAGCATTCTCAGATAGAAAAGCATATGACACCACTTGCGAGCTTACCATATACATTCTTCCAGGATATCAAGGTCAAAATCTTGGAAGCCAAATGATGGATGAACTAATCGACTCGGCAAAAGCAAAAAACATTAGAGTCATTCTTTCAAAGATAGAAGCTGGCTCAAGCGCTAGTATAAATATTCATAAAAAGTTTGGATTTGAAGTTGTAGGTACGATGAATAAGGTTGGATTTAAATTCGATCGCTGGCTTGATGTAACCATTATGCAAAAGATTTTGTATTAGGACCGACTGACTGCCGGCCCTAAGCTTTTATTATTTGTTGATCATATGAACTCTACACTTGATCGTGTAAAGTGTTGAGCTGTAAACTTCAACTCTTACTTCACCTGTTTTGTTGGCACGATTTTGATTCATAATTTTAAAAACCATTCCAAATAGATCTTTCTTCATTCCACTAAAATCAAATGATTCAGTCTCAACTCTTGGAAGTCTAAAACTTCTGATAGATCCAGTTGCTACTGGCAGTCCACGAGTTCTGTAACCAATCATTACATTAAACCTGGAATTAGAATCTTTAGGATTGGCCTCATACACATTTGGAAAAATAATATGTGGGCGACCAACTGGATTACCACCATGATTAGTGATTCTTAGGTTTGCATAAAATGCATAGGCTGCACCACTTCCACCAATCTTTCTCAATTTAAGCTTTCTTTTCACGCCAACAAAAACGTGTCTATCGATAATATCTGCTTTTACAGATGCACTAAAACTAAGTGCAATTAATACTGTTAATAAAATTACTCTCATGCTCTCTCCTCAGTTAAACTAGACGAAAATGGTTGGACTTAAGAAAGCTTCAGTAAATAACTTATGTTAAGAATTAGAAAAAGCCGGCGAGTTGCCGGCTAGAAATATTTTAGATTATTTTCGCAATGCAATTTTTAAAACATCATCAAAATGTTTTACTGGATAAAACTTCATTCCTTTACGATGACGCTCTGGTACTTCTTTGAGATCTTTTTCATTTTCAAATGGAAGAATTATATCTTTGATTCCCGCACGTTTTGCGGCCAATACTTTTTCCTTAATCCCACCGACTGGTAACACCTTACCTGTCAGGCTTAACTCTCCAGTCATCGCAACATTTCCGCGAACTTTTTTATTCTTAGAAAGAGAGTAAAGGGCCAGGGCCATTGTAATACCGGCACTAGGTCCATCTTTTGGAGTCGCTCCAGCAGGAAGGTGCAAGTGAACCTCATGATTAGCAAGAAAATCGTAACTATCTTCAGGACTGTTAACCTCTGGTGATTTTGATTTTTTTGCTGACTTAGTTTTCTTTGCCACTTCTAATTCCGTTTGCAGTAAACGTTTCACATAACTATACGCAATATTGGCTGACTCGTTCATGACGTCACCCATTTGCCCTGTAAGCTTGAAACCTTTTCCTCTTACGGGAAGAGTTTCTACAAAAAGAATTTCACCACCAAATGAAGTCCAAGCAAGACCTGTAACGACACCCGGTTGCAATGGCTTTTGCGCCACCTCTGATTGAAACCTCTTTGGTCCTAAAATCTCTTCTAAGTCTTTAGGAAGTGGAGAGAATTTTTTTGCATTTTTACTGCTAACTTTTTTAAGAGCTGCTGAACGACAAAGCTTTGCAATTAACTGCTCCATTCGTCTCACTCCAGCCTCTCTAGCATAATCATGGATCAGAGCTTTTAATGTGACCTTGGATAAAGTGAAATCCTTAGTCGTTAGACCGTGAGCTTTTAACTGCTTTGGAATTACCCATTTAGAAGCAATGGAGATTTTCTCTTCCATCGTATAACCACTAAGTTCAATTAACTCCATTCTATCTATAAGTGCTTCTGGAATTTCTCCAACATAGTTGGCTGTGGCTATAAATAAAACCTTAGATAGATCAAATGGAATATCTAAATAGTTATCAATAAAAGTTTTGTTTTGTTCAGGGTCTAGCACTTCTAGTAATGCTGAACCTGGATCACCTTGATAAGAACGTCCTAGCTTATCGATTTCATCTAACATGATAACAGGATTGTTTACTTCAACTCTCTTCAAAGCTTGAATAAGCTTACCTGGCATAGCACCCACATATGTTCTTCTGTGCCCTTTAATCTCCGCTTCATCTCTCATACCACCAAGAGAGAACCGATAAAATTTTCTTCCTAGGGCATTAGCAATCGATTGACCAAGAGAAGTTTTCCCTACACCAGGAGGACCTGCTAAACATAGGATCGTTCCGTCATATTCTGGTTTCAATTGTCTTACGGCCAAAAATTCTAAAATTCTTTCTTTCGCTTTTTCTAAACCGTAGTGATCTTTTTCCAGAATTTTTCTCGCGCTATCAATATCGGCGCTATCATCGGTAGATTTAGACCAAGGTAGTTGAGTCATCCAGTTAAGGAAGGTTCTTGTAATATTATATTCTGGAGAAGAATCAGGAATAGACTCTAAACGCTCAAGCTCTTCCAGAGCAGCTTTTTCAGCCTCTTCTGGCATTTTACACTCTTCGATTAGCTCTTTGAATTTATTTATATCACGAGATTTTTCATCCTCGTCCATTCCAAGTTCGGAGCGGATAACTTTTAGCTGCTCTCTTAAAAAATATTCTCTTTGATACTTATTAACTTTATCATTTACCTCATCAGTGATTTTCTTCTGAATATCTGCAACATCTTTTTCTCTTTTCAAGTATACAAGAAGCTTTGCAAATCTTTTTTTAACCACAAGAGTTTCAAGAAAATCCTGTGCCTCAGGCACATCTAATGATAGGGCAAACGCCACGAGATCTGCTAAAGAGCCTGGACTTGGCGAGTTTAACATCGCAAGTTTCATCTCTTCATTAAAGTATGGATTGATCTCACTTAATTTTTTAACTTGATTGATTACTGACCTAGTATACGCATCTAATTCTTCGTCTGATTCATGCACATCTTCAAATACATCTGCATTCACAACAATTAGAGGTGCTTCTTCAATAAACTTATCAATACGATATCGCTTTAATCCGTGAACAAGTAAATTCACAGAGCCATCTGGAAGCTTTAATTTTTTAACAACTTTGCAAAATACACCAACACGATAGATATCTTTAGACGAAAGATCCTTGACCTCTCCGCCGTAAGCTTCCATTTCATACTCTTCAACATCGTTTTGAGCAGTCATTGGATTTTCTTCACCATCGTCGATTACATACTCTTGACCTTCTTTAAACTTAACTAAGTTCAAGGCCACATAACCGATACGGTTAACCATTGCATCTAGTTCTGGCGTGTACTTATCTTCAGATAGAATAATTGGTGCAATCATTCCTGGAAATATTGGACTATTCACTATAGGAATAACCACAACTTGCTCAGGAAGTTTTTGTAAACTTTCTACTTCTGAATTTATTTTTACATTTTCCGTTTCGTTCATTTATTTTTCCTATTTTTTAACATCTACAACTAAGCGCCCTGGATTTTCTAAATAGAAAATATCAAAGCTAACATTTTGTTTAAATTGAAGTTCAACTGAGATGTTATCTTCATCAATTGTAAAAAAATCGATGTTCTTTAAAAATTTTATATTCTTTAGCTCACTGATATTCGTTCCAATAGAAGTATTGAAAAAATCTAAGTAAACTTTGTTTTCACTATTTGAAATCTTTCCGTAAACACGTGGCGGTTTTGCACTAGTAAAATCAAATACAACCCGCTCGTAACCACGAGAAGCCACATAAGAATTTCTCACATCCTTCAAAGACTGTTGCATAGGATTGGCATCAGAATGAAAAACACCTCTGTCTAAAAAAACAGATCTTTTTCTATCTGATATTTTCCAAATTCTCTCTTTGAGTAGATCTTGCGCAGGAGTCGCAGATATAAAAAAGACTGATAAAACTAACTGTAGAAATACTTTATACATAACCACCATCCAAGTGAAAATAACTACTTAAATGATAGTAAAAGATTAGGGTTTCGACAAAAAATAATACCTAAATCGACTAGACAAGACGACGATTAGGATACCTAAAACAAAGCTCATAGGACCACTTGAGTTGCCCCCATCGTCACCGCCAAGATCTACAGCCGCACAAGAGAATCCTTGCCCCTCACTGCTCGCCGCAGCATTCGAAGTACTACTAAAATTTGTATATGGCTTGGCCCCATATGAAAGCGTGCCTTCACGGCAAGAGGAGTTATCCGTATAAGGGTAAGAATCAATTGATTCCCTAGGAATAAACTCTCCATCCACATAACTCCCCACACTTACCACCAACTGATAAATATTATTTGAGTTCGCCAGCTCATTCGGTGCGGAAAAAATCTCATAGGCTTCATCAGTACTAAGTTCACTAGGGTACAAAGTAATATTAAAGATGTTTTCTGTGATATCTGTAGAAAGACTAAAGTCTATTGAGTAATCCGTTAATAGTTTTCCCGTTTCGTCAGTTCCCGCAGTATAGGCCACCGTACTATTACTACCTTTTTGAACAGCAGTAACAATTTTGTAGCGACTCCCCAGACTAGTCGTCATGACACTTATACGAACGACATCAGAACCTGAACTAATATCAGATAAATCAAATGAAAAACTATCTCCATTACCTGCCACACCTTGCTCAATTTCATCGTCAAAAAATAACACTACAAAATTAGCTGTGGTCTGAGCATAAGTTGTATCAAGCTCGATTGGATCAATAGCAGATGAAAACTTATTTGCAAGGTAATTAGAATCAAGTCCCTCATCACAACGAATGGTCACCTCTCCAACATCAATATAGTTGCCCTGATTTTCTGGACTCATTTGATGAGGACGACTTTTCGACCTCCCCCCACATGCTTGAAAAAAACTTGGAACAAAAACGTCTTGGGAGCAGTAGTCTGTTTTTACATTTTTATAATAATCAGGCAGGGAAGTTAAATTTTTTAAGGGTTTAACCAAGATGGAATAGCTCTTATTGCTGTCTTCAACTTGGAAAGAAAACTTACCATCCGCATCTGTTAATTGCCCTTGAACAACTTTATTTTCTGTTAGAGAAACAAGAAGAACATGGGCGCCAAAAACTCCTTCACCAGTATCAGCAACGACAGTACCTTCTATCTGACCATCATAAGTTGATAGATTATAGTTTGCAATCACACCAGCTTCGTCATCAGTATGAATAGTATGTTGGTTTTTAAAAACGGAATATGTCATCGTAGAGTTTGTTACCTCTGAATGACTTAAACCCAACATATGACCTATTTCATGAGTTAGTACATCCCCTAAATAGGCAGCATCAAGAGAGCTCACATCCTCATCCACCGTGAAGTCCACAAAATTGGTTGCAGATTGATTGATTAAGATATCTGCAGAGTTTATACTTCCAGAGTCAGACTCATAGGACAAAACTGTTACCGCAAGAACTCCTGAGTTAAAAAATGAAAAATTATTAGTAAATGCCATCGAATTAGATGAGTCATTGAAACTAACTGAAGTACTAGTTTGATAGATAGGGTTAATAGTATAGGGAGAAACTTCGTTCCACTGCTCAGTGGCTTCATCCATTATTTCAATCATACGACTCGCAATATAATTAGATTCTGTCATACCGAGGTCATCTAATTCATCATCAGATATATCTAAAGTGATATCATTCGATACAGGATAAGGATTGATATATAAATTTAACGTTTTATTTGAACGCTTCCACTTAACTTCTGCCCCTGTTTCCGATCTTGAAATTACATAAGAAAAGGCAGATTGTGATATTAAAAGCAGAAGCAAAATTCTCATAATTTTTTACGCCTCGAGAATTGAACACCAACACCTAATGCTCCAAAGATAAAGACTAGCCAGATAACTGGAAAGCTTTCCTCATTCTTTGCAGGTTCTACAGATGCGATACCTCTTGAGTTTTGTTTTTTATTAGTCGCCACGTGAATTCTTTTTTCTGCTTCCAATTCAAATCTAGTTTTAGACCTCATAGCGAACTTTTTATTTTTCACATTTTCTGCGATTTTAACGAATCGACTAAAAGGAATATGTCCAAACTCTGGATGCTCAGGAAAAATCTGATTCACCATCATATAATCTTCCCCCACTCTTTTGAGTGAATATTTCCCTAGGCCAAGATTACTTACCCAGTACTGTTCTTTATGATTATTCAATACAAGAACTACGCTCTCACCAAGTTCTAGTTTTGGAGCGCCTTCTATTTTTATGAATTGTCCCTCGTGATTGCCACCTGGATAGTAAACATCAATCAGGCTTGGTACCTCTCCAAATCCAAGACCTTGCTCAACTCGCATCTCAACCCTGGTTACAACTTTAAAAAACTCATGCTCTTCAGTCTGACTTGAAACCACTATCCCACGAATCAAATAATCGCTTCGTTTGACTTGCTCTTTAGCCGAAATGGGAACAAAAGTAGTAGCGTAACTACCTGAAATAAATGATAAAATGAAAAGAATGATAAGCTTGTTCATGCCTTCTTTTCGGCATAAAAAACAAGACCTTGAGTGTTTTAGTCAAACTTTATGTTTTTATTGGAAATAGTTGAAAATATTGGGTTTTGATCAATCACTACTATAGTATTTCCATTTTGTGCCAGATCCTGCAAAAAGACACATAACTTCTCTAACTCAACAACCGAGAGCCCAAACGAAATGTTTTCAAAGAAAATTATACTATTAGTTATGTTTTTTTGGAGCTTACTTAAAAGATAAATCCTTTGTTTTTCCCCACCGGACAAAGAAGTAATTTGCCTGTCTAGAGAGAGATAATCTAAATTCAAAAGCTTCATATGCTCATAGATTCTAGAGAACTTAGGAGTAAGCTTTAAATTTTTTATCACCTTAGAAAGTGGCGATGAATAAGCTTCATGAACAGTCATATGACCATCTGAAATATCAGAATAAATAGGTTTTAGTTTTTTACCGTGACAATCTTCACACTCTAGAATGATATCTTCAAGAAACTGCATCTCTACGACAATTACACCCTTACCTTCGCACTTTGGACATTGTCCAAGTTCAGAATTATAAGATAAATGTCCCTCTTGAAGACCCATGGCCTGTGCCATCGGCTTATTAATAAAATGCTTTCTAAAGACCGGAAAAAAACCTGTCATACTTCCGACAGTTGACCTTGAAGTATAGCGATTTAAATTTGCATCGATTATAATGACGTCCTCAAAATCAGGTACACCAGTCAAGGCCTTGTACTTTCCACGCGTAAGATTTAAGTGCTCACCGTTGAGCTTATAACTAAGAGCATCAGCTAGAATATTAATTAAACAGCTCGTTTTTCCAGAACCAGATGGCCCAATAACTGAATTGATTCCACCGATTACTAGTTCAAAATCTTGAAATTTGCGATTATAGATTTCCGGTCCTGTTAACTTAATAAGCTTTTTTTGTTTTAAGCTAATTGGCTTAATCTTTTTAGTTTGCTTTTGTATTTTATAATCTTTAGAAGGCCCTTGATAAACAATCTGGCCGCCTTCATGACCTCCATGAGGTCCCACATGCACAATATAATCTGATTGCTCCATCATAAAATGGTCATGATCAATCAACACCACAGTATTACCAATATCAATCAGGTCTCTAAATCCTTTAATTAATGCCTTCATCTCTTTGGTGCTCAATCCTAAGCTTGGCTCGTCAAAAATGAATAAAGCACCCGTTCCGTCATAAGATAAATATTTTAGTAACAGTAAACGTTGATATTCTCCGGCCGATAAAGTTTTAGACTTTCGGGAAAGAACTAAATGCCCAAGCCCCATACTGTTAGCGACTTCTAAGATAGACAGTATTCTTTTATAGGCTTTATTTGCGTCAGTTGATTTATAAAAGCGCTGAGAGGAAAGCAACTTTAATTGATCAAGAGTAGTATCAAGTGTTTGATCCATTAAATCATTTAGAGTGATTTCTGAGTCTTCATAGGGAAAAAATTGATGTATATGCTCCCCAAGACGTGAGCCATTACAGCTTTTACATTTCTCGCCCTTTTGAAGATTTCTTACAAAAATCCGAACATTCATTTTGTATTTTTTTCGCTCTAGATATCTAAAGTAGCCGTCAAATCCAAGATAGTCTCCTGCACCTTGATATAGTAATTCAAAAAAGCTTTGGGGCAGATCTTTAATAGGTTTTTTGACCGAGATTTTCTTTTTCCTCATCTCATACATTAGCGCTTCATACTGGCCGGCAAATCTTTTGTAATTGAGTAAGAGTACTCCACCATCCTCAACCGATTTTTCAGAATCATAGAGTTTCTCTTGGTCGTATTCTAAGGTCTCACCGAATCCATTACATACTGAACATGCACCCAAGGCATTATATGGAGAGAAGGCCAAGATATTATTTGCTAATCTGGAAGGCTTTTGTTCGCAACTATCTGCTGGGCAGAAGTACTCGTGTCCGGAGCGAAAATTCAAACTTATAACTTTATTTAAGCTTTCTGAAAACAAATAGTATTTTAAATTGTTTTTGCTTAGCTCTTCATACTTTTTCTGTGCACGGTCTAATTTATCAAACTTAAATCTAAAAACTTCCCAATACTCGTGATCTTTATCAAATTCCGTAATTTTTCGAGAGCGATTTGATTTAATTGAACGTGAAGGAAAAGGAGTATTAACCATCTTCTCGATAAATTCTTCTTTTTCTATCAGGACATGAAACATCCCTTCTTGCTTTTCGCCCTCCACAACTGATTGCAGATAATCACTAAATAAAAGGGGGAGAAATTCATTGTGGTGAAGAGGGCATAGCTCTTTTGTATAGTTTCCAAAGAAATTTTGAAAAAGTCCTGTTAAGTGCATAACATCAGAAACATTAGACCTTGTACCGATCACTGGATTTATTTGTGGTAAACCAAAAACAGGAAGCACAGGATTAATAGAATCAACATCTACTGGAGCGGGCCTATCAATGAAAAACTTCATGGATGTTGGGAACGAATTAATAAATCTTCTTTTAGATTCCGAGTAAACAGTATGGAAAGCCAGTGATGTCTTGCCAGAGCCACTCGGCCCAGTAAAACACGTCAACTGATTGAGAGGGACATCAACATCGACATCCCTCAAATTATGAACACGTGCTCCGCGTATTTGAATAAACTTACTTTTTGAGCTCGATATAAAAAGGTTCCTTACCGTTAGAATCAACGCTCATTTTCACTAGATCTTCTTTATCTACTTGAGCATTGTGAATCAAAATAATCGAAAGAGGTACGCCTTCTACTTCAGCTTCCTCTTTTTCGTAACTAATACCATTATCTTGTAATGTTTTTTCTTCAAATTGTAGAGTCCTAATCACTGTATTTTGCCTCGACACCTCAAGTCTGTGAAGAGTATACATATCCGGACTTTCATCATCGGCCTCCAAGAAAGATTCTGCCAATGTCACACCACCGATTTTACAGGTTGTATAACTGAATAACTCTTCTCCATCAGCTTGCATGGAGTAAACCCCACGTTGAATTCGTTTAATAGTAATGTTAGCCGGACTACCTGTTCCAAGATCCCAGGTGTAGCGACCTGCAAAACCACTCACATCACGTCTATTACTATTGCAGACTGACTCTAAAGCACCTGTGTAATCACAAGAACATAAAATTGTTAAAAGAATTATTGAGATAAAAGTTTTCATCATTTTTCCTTTGATAAATTGTTGGGTAATAAAACCAACAGGAATACTCAAAGTAAATTAAAGAAAACTTACAATAAAAAAGCCCACGCAACGTGGGCTTTCTTGTATTTCGAAATATAATTTTGAAATATTAACGTTTTGAGAATTGGTAAGACTTTCTCGCACCAGCAAGACCGTACTTCTTTCTTTCAACTTTTCTAGAGTCTCTAGTTAAGAATCCAGCTTGCTTTAAAGCTCCTCTATCAGCAGCGTTTAGCTCTGCAAGGGCTCTTGCAATACCAAGTCTGATTGCCCCAGCTTGACCAGTAACTCCACCACCATAAACATTGATGTTTAGGTCGTATTTGTCATTTACACCAAGAAGTGCAAGTGGTTGCTCAACAACATATCTTGAAGTTGCTTTTGGGAAATAGTCAGTAAGCTCTCTTTTATTTACTGTGATCTTTCCAGACCCGTCCGCTACATAAACTCTAGCGATTGAAGATTTTCTTCTTCCAACTGTATTAGTTAAATAAGTTTTACCTTTAGTTGCCATATCTAAGTCCCTCTTACTTTATAACTCTTGCTTCTGGTTTTTGAGCTTCATGCTTGTGTTCTGCACCTGCATAAACTTTTAAGTTAGTTAAAAGTCTCTTCCCTTGAGAAGATTTAGGTAGCATCCCTTTTACAGCTTCCATAACGATTAGTTCTGGGTGCTTCTCAAGTTGCTCTTTAGCTGATCTTTCTTTTAATCCACCAATGTGGTTTGTATGCCAGTAGTATTTTTTGGCATTCCACTTATTACCTGTGAACTTAATCTTTTCAGCGTTTGTAATAACAACGAAATCACCACACTCTTGAGTAGGAGTATAAGTTGGCTTATGCTTCCCTTTTAAAAGTGTTGCTACTTCTGTTGCAAGCCTACCAACAACTACGTCTGTAGCATCGATAACCCACCATTTTTTATCAATATCATCTTTCTTAAGCGTAAACGATTTTTGCGTATACATATTAAACCTCTATTAAATAAAATTTCCAGACCTTTTACCGGCCAATGAAACCTACTGTCAATAATTAGTCACCACTAATCATTAAAAAAACCACATTGTGAAAAACTTCCTTTTAACGGGGATTAAAAGAAGCCGATTGACACATGTAGCCTTCCAGGGCTCTCTAAGTTACCATCAGTGTCCCGTTTCCTCAAGAGTTTTATTCCATAATCGAAATCTACGGTACCAAATGGCAAGAGCAATTTGAAAGTGAGCCCAGCAGATGAGCGAAGGTCATTAAAGTCGAATTCATCCACAAAAACACGCCCTGCATCATAAAAGACTCCAAAAATCATGGAGTCATTTATATAGTAACGAGGTTCAAACTTAAAATTAAACAGGTAGGCCCTGCTATCGATAGCGACTGCACTGATATCTTCACCGTTATCAAGTCGGTTCATTTCATCATCCTGAAAACCTCTGATGATATCGGCACCCACCAGTCTAAATACTTTAATTCCAGGTATATAGCCTTCTTTTTCTCCATTTGAATTTAAATCTGTTGCGAGATTTTCCTGCACTCCAAAGGTCGTAGACATAGCAAAGACCATGGAATTTGAAACTGGCAGGTAAAATCTATTACGTGATGTTAACTTGTAATAATCAATAGTTAAGTCGTCGTCTTGCTGGCTCAAAAAGAAAGGGTTCGCAAACTCAACCGCCAAATCAAAAATAGCACCTTTGGTAGGGTTTACAGGCCTATTTCTAAAATCGAAAATAACTGAAGGCGTAAAAGAACCAATCTGAAAGAAGCCATGGTCACGGTCTTGGGTTGCATCAAATTGGGATATTGTCTCTAATTGCTGACTTATCCTAGCACTGAACCAATTAGTAAAAACCCTTGTCACAGAATAGCTAATTCTCTGAATATCCGCATCAAAAGAATAAAACCTTCTTCGCGATTTATTCAAAAGTAACCCAAAGTTATATTCGGAGCGAAAAATATTATTTTCAGAGTAGTTCAATGTTCCATCGTACTCAACAAGACTGTTAGAACTTTTTCTTCTTTCTTTATCTAGGGTGGTTAGATCAAATCTTCGGTTAACAGTACCTTTGAAAGAAATTCTCTTATTTAGACCATCTATATTATTGTAGTTAATTGTGGTTGAGAGCTTTAGCCCAATATCGGTCCTAATCCCGGGAGCTAATTCAAACGTGCCAAAATCCTTTTCTCTAACAAAGATAATGACGTCAGTATTTTTTTGATTTCCATCTACTGGCTTGATTTGCACGGAAGAGAACAGACCTAGTGATAACAAATTCGTTTGGGAGCTTTCGATCGCATTACGGGTGAGCAAATCACCTTTTTTTAAAAATATCTCTCGCTCAATTAAACGTTTTCTAGTTTTTTTATTTCCGATAACCAGAATTTCATCAACAAAGAGCTTTCGCCCCAGATTTACTTTGATCAATATATCCACTCGCGCATTGTCTTGCTTGTATTCTACAAGGTTTGGAGAATTTAGATTTTCAATTTTCGCAAAATAGTAGCCTTCATTTCTTAAATAAGTTTCTATAAACTTGAGGTCTTCCTTGAAAGCGATTGGGTTAAAATGTGTTCCGCTTTTATTTACAAGTTCTAAGTTGACCTTATTCAGTAATTTATCTGGCAGCCCATCCAACTTAAACTTATCAATTTTAGTCTGAATTCCTTCCCGAATACGATAGCTCAGCTGAACTCTTTCATCCTCAGCCAATTCTTGAATCTCAGGATTGCCAACGAAAACACTCACGAATCCTTCAGTTATATACAGCTCCCTAAGCTTATCTTTAAACTGATCCAAGTACTCTTTATCGAGTGCTTGTACTGAAATAGTTTCTGGTGCATTTTCGTAAAAATGATTCCTTAATACTTTATCTTCAAAATATGAATTACCTTTAAACCTGAGTTTTTGAAAATAACTCCTCTTGCCTTCTGTGCACGCAATTAGATAATGATTATTGGGGTCACCAAATTCATTAACGGATTTTTCATTCTTCACTTCAAATGTTGAAGTGCGAAAGCCCTTTTTTAAATAATACTCTTTCATTAACTGAGCTATCGTTTCATTTGAAATTTTCCTTTTCAACGAAATCAACTGCCCACTTAAATATTCTTTAAGTTCTGCTTCGGTAAAAAACTTACTGTTATTGATGTGAAATGAATGAGTCGAAGCACCCACGACATCAACATATACCAAACTCCCGCCGGCATCACTAATTCTATTTTTAAAATCAAAATCTATTAAATAGTATCCATATTGAAGAAAGATTTTTCGAAGATCTTCCAATTCATTACGCATCTTCTGAGGATCGAAAGGCTCACCTTCGTGGTACCCTATTTTTTCTTCAATCATGCGCTTTATTCGCTCTGACTTAGAGTTAACGATAACTTCCTGAACAACAATAGGCTTGCCTAAATCAACATGAATTGTTACCTCGCTTCCACTACCAACTGCTTGAACTTCTGCCCTAGCCTTTACCCTAGGAAATCCTTTGTCTCGAGCAATATCCGTAAGTAAACGAAGAGTATTATCCACCTTCTTCGTGTCTAAATATTCGTCTTCTCGAAGAGGAAGTATTGATGGAAATTCTATTTCGAATGGACCGATAACTTTTGGGCCGACGATTGATTTTATTATAGGCTTTGTCTGTAGGGTAATAAATAAAGTATTCTTTGTACCTTCACCTTCAACTTTGTAATAAAATCTTTTTATACCCTCATTTGCCACATATAATTTTAATATTGTTTCAAAATGTTCCACGTCTTTGTAGTTCCCCCTAACAGAACTAAAAACTTTCCGTATCTCATTACAATTTGATGAACTTTTACACTTAACCTCTATTGCGTCTATATCAAAAGCATGGGCAGAGTTTAGCTTTAGAATCAAAATAAAAAATAAGAAGAAAAAGACAAAAAACTTCATTTAAATGACCACTTCAACTTTACGTCAGCACCAACAGAGTTGTCGACGTTTATGGTTTCTAAGTCATCTGTGTTTCTTGTTTCGTAAACTCCTTCAATTGATACATTTTTATTTAAATTATAATTTATATTGACGCTTTTTCTTTGCTGAGTATTCGTATCTAAAGTCTGACTCGCAGAGAGTGAAATTGCATCATTGATTTTCTTCTTAAGTTCTACCGTTGTCGCGGACCTCACACGACCAGTATTTGTTGAACCTTCTCCCGAGCGACCTGAAAGCAAACTTCCTTGATCTTGAGAGATTTGTGTACCAAGGTTTATTTCAAGCCCAAATTCTTTTTTAAGGGTTTCATTAATTTTGAAGCTGTCAAAAATGATAGATGTAACACCCGCTCTTGTCATAGACTCTCTTTCTGAGTCCGTTAAGTTCTGAGATAAATCTTCAGTATATCCAAACGCAATTAAGCTTAAGATATCACTTTGAGAAAGTGCTGGTTCAGAGGTTAGATCCACTTTAAAAGTTTTAACAGGGCCTAAAACTTTTACGTAGATATTGTATTCATTAATACTAGTGGTAGCGGCAAAGTCTAATTCAGGGTTTGAATATTCATTTTGCTCATTAAAGAATATATTTCCTTTTGTGAATACAAAATCATTATTTTTGAATGTGACCTTATTGTTTCGAGGAGCCAAACTAATTTTACCTCCTACCCGAGGAAGCTTTTCGGAACCTGATACCTGTAAAGCACCAGTAAAACCAAGATCCGCTAAAGAGTTCCTGACATAAATTGGATTTCTCGTATTGATATTCAAATTAAGGTTGATCAGTTGATCTAGCTCTTTCTCTTCATCACCAGGAAGGTAATCAATTTCATCCTGCACGAACCCACCACTTCCTGAGGCAAAGTCAGTGAGTTCATTAACGAGAACAAAATTTTCAATATAATAATCTCCCCCCACTGTGTAGGGAAAAGTTTTCCCAACGAAACTTCCTTCGCCTGAGAAAACTAGATTAGATTTCTTAAACAAGGTCACACCAGCATCTTTAAATTTGTACCGAAGATTTACATCAGGAACTAAAGACTTCAAGCCGACTTCTCCGCTTACCTCTAAGGTTCCACTAATTAGCTGTGCATAGAATTTTTCAATATCAAATACTTTGTCTTTAAGTGAAATCTTAAATTCTGACCTTGTTATAGAGGTCGGTATCAACTCTGAAGCAAGTGAAAGATTATCTGAAGTCAGATACGCTTCATACTGTTGCTCGTTATCTTGAAAACCAAAATTAACATTTGCCCTAATATTTCCTGTTGCTTTATTCACAACCGTATTAAAGATTTCAATTATGCTGGCATCAATTTTAGATTGAGTATTTGTTTTGAAGTTACCATACAGATTTCCTCGTCCCTTACTCAAGATATAAAAATTTTTACCTCGAATATTCACATCCCATTTTTTTATTTCACCATCTTCAATAATGATTTCAGGTTCAGTGCTCTTATATCTTACAAAAATAGGTTTTTTGTTTATAACCAAATTCTCCATATTAGTTTGAACTCGATTAAACTTCCATGTTTTTGAATCAAATTCAGATCTTAAATTGTATCGAACACGACCTGAAACATCCGTATTCGCCAGTTCAACAATTGAAAGTATACCTGCAATATTTCTAATATTAGGTACGTTGAGGTCTATATTCAGATAAGATTGATTTGTTCGCCCTTCCTCTAATACAATATGGCTATCTAGAAGAACTTGTTGATTGAACAAATCAATATCTGTTTTAATTTCATCTAAATGATATTTAATCGTGATATTGGAATCAGCAAAAGACTCTCCATTCGAAAACGTGTTTGAGATTCTAAAACTACTGTCTGCTTCCCATTTACTTTCCAAATATTCTGCTGCTATTTCACCGTCCAATACACCTGTTAAATTCAAAGGCAGTCTCTTGTACCAAGTGAGTTCCTGAATTGGAATATCATAGACTCTTGACCAAATACTAATTCCATTTTTCGCTAGGTCATAGTCAAATTTAAGCTTAATAGTCCCACCGCTTTTTTGCGCTAGAAATTCATGTACATTTAATTTTTCTTTTTCGAATCGGTAGTCAAAATTTAAGTTTTCAACATTTTCATCATAAAAATAATTATTTTGTCCTTCAAAGTGCCCATCCACAATAAGTCCTTCTATGCTCGTTTTTCCGGATAAGTTACCACTAAGATTCCAATTCCCATGAATTTCATTCGTTGAGATAGAAACATCCCTAAGTAGTGGAGCCAAAACTCTTTTCACCTCACTAAAACTCGCATCCTTGACTGAGTAACTAGCGGCTATTTCTTCTTTGCCAATATCAATATTACCTCTAGCAAACACATTGGTTTTTCCTGAGGTTGCAAATAACTTTTCGATTGAAAGCAAATTAGAATCAAAGTTAAGGCTTAGTTCTGATTTAACTTTATCGAATGAAAACTCATTAATACTGAATTTATTAATGTCATCTTTTACAGATAGAACAAGACCTTTATCTGATGGCGAAATGTCTATATCGACGAGACCTTTTCCTTTTAAGTTGTAACCCATAAAAGGAGAAATATCTTGTAGATCAATAAACGCATTTGGTATTTGTAAATTAAATTTACCTTTTCTTGTAGTAGCTAGAATACTAAATTGTGTCTCTTTTTTTCCTATAGCAATACTTAGGTCTAAGTCCGCCCCTGTGACACTAATATCTCCTTCTTGGAGAATCAAATCTGATGCTTCAAAAATATTTAAGTCTTTATTTGCTTCAAGAATCAGCTCATGAATCAGAGCCTGATCTAAGAATTTGAAACTGAAGCTATTGGCAAATAAGTCGAAGCGAATTTTTGCAGAAAGACTACCTTTAAGAAATCCCACATTCGATTTTAGGTATTTCAAAGCATTTCTTAACCTAAAATTTTGAAAAGTTCCGATAACTGGCTCTTCGACGAATTTTTTGGATTCAAAATTATAAAATTCAAACGGCGAATCTAATTGGAACCCAGAAGTCCCTTTTTCCATAATGACATTTTGAAAGATGATATGCTTATTATCGACAACTACTTCACCCCGTAATAGATCCGCATCAACAAAGTCTGTCACTAGATTCTCTGCTTCAACTTGGTTGGTAATAGAAAATTGACGACCAGTCCCAGTAATTATGGATTCAACTTTAACCGTTCCTTTCTCTAAATTTCCAACCTTCCTAAAGTCAAAGATATCGTGCAATACTTTAATTGGTGTCTCAAGTGATGAATTAAATTTATAGTTAATTTGATCTGACAGATACGACCTTACTTCACCGTTTAATTCAATTCTTTTAAATCCAGAGTTAATTTCGAGTTCAGTGACTCTCAATCTTGACTCATTTAATGTTGAATTTATTCTTACAGAATCTACAGTTATAGGCAGGGCCACATATTGTGAAAGATCAATGTTTTCTATGGTTCCCATAACAGAAAGTGAGTTCTTTTTATTCTGAAGATAAATTTCTTTTGCGAAGAATTCCGTTTTATCAACTTGTAATAAAATCTTTTCTAGCGAAACCGTATTCACAGGAATCTTTGGTAGGTAGTCGAACAGTTTCCCCGAGTCTACTTTACTTCCAGTATCTATATCGGATTCCGCTTTGGATTTTGGAAGCTCTACAAAAACTCTTCCATCCTCTAAAACAACTCTATCTGCTATAAAGTCTGTTTCAAAAACATCAAGAGGATTGAAATAAACTCCCAATGAATTAGCTTTAATGTTCAAATCTACTTTTTCATTTTTTAGAATAAAGCTTACGTTTTTAACATTCGCTCCGGGTGGAAATAAATTAAATTGTAGATTTTCAAATTCTACTTTAGCATTAAGTACTTCCGTAATGTATTTTGTTGCTACATCCGAAACTTTCTTTGCTACCCAGCGACTCTGCAAAAACTCCCAAGTCAGCATGAACGATACTGTCATTACAAATATAAATAAAATGAGAATTTTATTTACTCTTTTCATTGCTAGGTTTCTTCTCCTAGACTGGCCAGCTGCATTTCAATTTGAGCTAAAGCTTCCAAATTATTCATGGCCATATGAGCTTCTCTTTTCATTTTCAAAAAAGGAATAGGATCATCTGGTTGTACTGAATTTAAATACTCATTTATATAAAAAACTGCGTCCGCAAATTTGCTAATTTTCAGATTTAAGAAGCCCAAATAATACAGCTTTTCATCACTCAACCTCAAAGAATCAACCAATTTCAACGCTGCGGAATAAAACCCCATAGAAATAAAACTCTTTATCAGTTCCTTCTTATCTTCAATTTCATAATCCTCAAATTTCAATCTCGTGATGGCAATCTGCTCTTCGGAAGAGATTTCATAGCGGACGTCTCTCACTTCTATTTGTCCTAAATTGGTATTTTCCAATGAATACAATCTAGGGAATACCTCATCTTCATTTTGAGGCTGTACCTTATTAACCTGAATAATTGGTTTAAGTTCAGTTTTAAGTTTTCGATATTCTAAAGGTAGATCTCTAAAATTTAACTTTAATATATCTTTGGCGATCTCTAACAGTTCTAGCTCTATCATTGGATTCAATGAATACAATTCAAAAAGATACATTCTCTCTATGTCTGTCTCACATAAAAGTAAGTACTCAATTAATTCATTCTCCATCATTTCATATCGCTGACTTTCTCTCAATTTTTGAGTCAAGCAGAGCTTCCTATAAGCAGGATCACCACTCTCATAGGTAGATAATAATTCGTAGATATTTTCAAAAGAGTTATTTTTAACAAAGTCTACCGCCTTTCCCCACTGGGAGGTTTCTAGTAGAAGAATTAACTTTGCTTTTTTGAAAAAACCTTTTTCTTTTAAATGTTTTTCGTGAGTATTTAAAAATTCTGGTAGCTTAGAAAAATATTTCTTCAGTAGTGATGTGGTTAATACCTCTTTGCATAGATCAAAATATTCTTGAATGCGTCCTAGTTCGCGACAAGCGGTACATCTCAACCTCAGCAAATCAATTAACCACTCATCAGTATCAGTTAACAAATAAACCAATTCAAAGTAATTTTTCGATGCACAGAATTCGCTAATTTTAAAAAGCTCAATAGGTTGTGCTTTTTTTCTAATTTCATCTAAGTGATTTTTTAGAAGAGTAAAAAATTCTGGCTCCAAGCAAATAGGATCAAGATCAGCTATTAAACCGATGAGCCCACTAAAATTACCTAGTTTAATTTCATTTTGAAATACAGTTAAATCCGTCATTTTCTCCTGCAGAATAATTAGCTAACTTATTAATATTTTAGCATTTTTCCGCAAGAAAATTTGTATTGTACGAATTTGCCCTAAAGTCTTCGTGATTCAAAATCTTCTTGTGAAGATCTATATTTGTCTTAATTCCACCAACGACTGTTTCATCAAGTGCACGTAAAGTCCGAGTAATACACTCTTCTCTGGTTGGAGCTGAGATTATAATTTTTGAAATCATTGAATCGTAGTGAGGAGAAACTCTATATCCTGTATAGATATAGTCATCCACTCTTACCCCCATCCCACCGGGACGATGATAATGTGTAATCAATCCAGGTGAAGGCATAGATGTTGTTGGATCTTCAGCATTTATTCTGCACTCAATTACGTGATTTTGGTACTTTATGTCTGTTTGTTTAAGCAATAATTTTGCTCCAGCAGCAATTTGAATTTGTTGAGAAATTAAATCAACTGCAGTTCTTTGCTCTGTCACTGGGTGTTCTACTTGGATTCTTGTGTTCATTTCCATAAAGTAAAACTGCTCAGTATCTAAGTCGTAAAGAAATTCAACCGTTCCAGCTGAATCATACTTAACCTTATGAGCAAGCTTGATTGCAGAATCGCACATCTGAGTTCTAACTTCGTCACGAAGTACTGGACTTGGTGACTCTTCTACTATCTTTTGATAACGACGCTGAATCGTACAATCTCTCTCTCCAAGATGAATAATATTTCCAAACTTGTCGCCCAGTATTTGAATTTCGATATGTCTTGGATTTTGAATAAATTTTTCAATAAAAAGACTATCATCTCCAAAAGCCAATTTAGATTCTTGCTTTAAAATTTCAATTGTTTTCAATACGTCATCTATATTATCAATTCGACGCATTCCTCTTCCTCCACCACCGGCAGAAGCTTTGATCAAAACGGGCATTCCCATTTTTGTAACTTCAGACAAGATTTTCTCATCAGAAAGATCATTTACATAAATTGGCTTAAGTGTAGGCACATCAGCATCTTGAGCTATTTTTTTAGACTCAATTTTACTACCCATCTTCTCTAAGCTTTCAAGGTTAGGCCCGATAAACTCGATTCCACATTTCTGCGACATCTTCGCGAATTCTACATTCTCAGATAAGAATCCATAGCCTGGATGAATAGCATCAGCACCTGTAATTTCTGCAGCAGATAAAATCGCGTGGTAATTTAGGTAACTATGAATTGATTTCGCTGGCCCAATGCAAACAGATTCATCTGCTAATTTTACATGAAGAGAGTTTTCATCTTCCTGAGAATAAACAGCGACAGTTTCGATTCCAAGCTCTTTACAAGATCTCAGAACACGAATGGCAATCTCGCCTCTATTTGCAATAAGTACTTTTTTAAATTTCACTTTAATTAGGCCCTAATTTTAAAAAGAGTTTGCCCGTACTCAACGAGGCTTTCGTTTGATGAGCAAATTTCTACAATTTCACCATCAACATCTGACTCAATTTCATTCATAATTTTCATTGCTTCTAAGATACATAAGGTTTGCCCCTTAGAAACTCTGTCTCCCACCTTAACAAAAGCTGGCTTATCCGGAGATGGTGAAGCATAAAAAGTTCCCACAAATGGGGACGTTATTTGATGATGGTTATCAGTAGCTGTAGAGCCTGCACTTACTGTGTCGACAGCTACTGTTGGCGTAGCAGTAGGAGCTACGTGAGAAATAACAGCAGGAGCAGCATTAAAGCTAACAAAAAATTTTTTCCCGTCATCTTCGTATTTTAATTCACTAACACCTTCTTGTTTTGCTAGCTCAATAAAGTCTTTTAATTTATCAAAATCACTCATGGTATTTCCTATAATTTTGCTCTTTCTACATACTCGCCTGAACGTGTATCAATCTTTAAAACTTCTCCAACCTCAATAAATAGAGGAACGTTTACTTGTAGACCTGTTTCTAATATCGCTTTTTTCGTTCCACCTGCTGCAGTATCACCTTTAAGTCCAGGGTCTGTCTCTGTTACAGCAAGATTAACGAAATTTGGAAGCTCAATTGAGATCGGTCTCATATTAAAATAAAGAATCTCTACTTTGATCCCTTCTTGAAGATAATTTTTTGCATCTCCAACATTGTCATGTGAAAGATGAACAGATTCGAATGTTTTAGTATCCATGAAATTAAACCCATCCATATCACCGTAGGTATATTCCATTTCTCTTTCTTCCATATCCGGCTTATCAACAGTATCAACACCTGATTTAAAAGTTCTTTCTAACACTTGACCTGTTTCTAAATTTTTTAGTTTAGTTTTAACAAATGCAGAACCTTTTCCTGGGTTTACATGTTGAAACTGAACAACAATATAAGGTTTTCCATCAATCGCAATTTTGAGATTGTTTCTGATGTCGGTAGTTTGATACTTCAATTTTTATCCTTTGTTGATTTCGACCAAAGCGAGGGCCGCAAAATAATAAGCTTCTAATCCAAGCCCACCCATTATTATAGAAGCAGCTTGCGCAGTCAATAAAGAATGTCGATAGGATTCACGCGCATAAACGTTGGATAGATGGACCTCTGCAATTGGCTTTTGAAGGATTTTTAATGCGTCCAATATGGCTATTGACGTATGGGAAAATGCAGCAGGATTTATAATTAATGCGTCATAATTTTCATTTGTTAACTGATGTATTCTTTCAATAATTTCAGACTCAGAGTTCGATTGCCACCACGTCATTTCAAGTCCAGGCTGAGTAATTGCTAGCTTATCTTTAGTTCTTTTTTCTAGCTCTTCAAGAGTAAGGTTTCCATAGATATTTGTCTCCCTAGTTCCGAGCATATTTAGGTTAGGACCGTTGATAACTAATATCTTTTTCATAACTCAGCCTGTCTGTGGCTCTGCAATTTTGCAAGATAGCTTTTATACCGTTTTTCAATTAATTGCTTTTTCTCGCTCTGGGCAGATTCTATTTCCCCTGAAACTTCTTCCTCAGCTTCGGGACCGCCTTCGTCATTTGAGGCAATAAGTTGTTCAACTTCAGCTAAGCGTTTTTGTGTCGCCTTATCATTGGGATGTAACTTTAAAATATCGTTTAAAATTTCTTGAGCTTTATCAAAATGTCCTTGAGAACAGTATAGATCTACTAAAGTATGGGTTATAATCGGTCCATCTTCTTCAGGAGTTTCCTCTTCAATTTCTGGAGTAATGACATCCTCGCTTGAGTTATCATAATCCTCATAAAAGAATTCATCATCAAGAGATCTTTTCGCCACTTCTAGCTTTTCTTCCCAAACCTCTTTTTTAAATTTAGCTATTGGATCTTGAACTTCCCATTCGATCTCATCTTCTCTATCTTTAGCTTGAGAGCTTTCTGTCTTTCCAAAATCCACTTGAATCCAATTATCCTCATCAAATGAGGTAGGATTATTTATCGCCTCAGGCTCTAACTCTTCTTCTTGATTTATGAGTAGATCATCTTCTAAAAGCTTAACCTGGTCGGCTACAAACATGTCCTTAGGATTAAGGAGCAGTAGGTTTTTATAGGTAACTAGAGCTTCATCTAAATACCCTAACTGCATACAGGTTTTTGCAAATAACTTTTGGAGTGATAAATTTTCGAGGTTTCCAGGAACAAATGATCTAATCGTATTGTAGGCTAACTCAAAGTTCTGCAAATCGTAATAGCAGTTAGCTAAAACGATATATCCAAGAGTGTACGTAGGATGAATTCGTATTCCCTTTTGGAGAATATTGATTGCTTCATCTACCATCCCAAGCTTTCTATAAGTTTCAGCAAGAGGTGCAAACACCCTAGATTGAGGCTTCTTTTGATACATTAAAGTATACTTAGATAGAAGCGAAGAGTTTTTTCTCGTTCCCGCCACTTCTAGACTCCTAAGTCTTCGCCAAGTTCTCTATTAGTAAGGCCAGCCTCTTCTTGATTTATTACTCTTGGTGTAAGAAAAATAAGTAGTTCGGATTTTGTCTGTTGAGGATTATATCCGTTTTTAAATAGCCAGCCGATGATAGGTAAATCCTTTAAAAAAGGAATACCTGATTCAATAGTTTGTTCATCCGTTTGATAAATCCCACCAATACTTACTGTTGAACCGTTATCTACCAACACGTTAGTTTGTATGCTTCTAGAATTTGTAGGTGGTAATTCACCTGGAACACTTGTTGTTCCATAACCAGATTTTGTTATATTAACATTTAACGCAATAGACCCTTCATTCGTAACCTTCGGGGTAACTTGCAGAGATATTGTTACTGGAATTTTTGTGGTTTGAGGTTGAGGTGCTCCTAATTCCGAAGTGGTCGTAGTAACAAAGGTACGTTCTGTCTGATCACTAATTGTTGCAGACTCACCATTTTGAGTAATGACTCTTGGAGATGAAATAATTCTCCCCTTAGACTCTGTCTCCATTAACTCCAGAGCGAATGCAAGTTCAGTCAATCGACCAACTGTTACAGTTGCATTTACAATTTGAGTCGCATCTAAATTCGTAGCCGAGTTAAATGTAAAGGCGCCTTCATTTGCTTCCAATCCAGAAGTTGTTGTTAAAGGGTCGTAAGTAAATGATAAACCAGGTGCAGTAAGACCAGCTCGTAATTCATAATTTTCAAAAGCTTCAACAATTTTTGACTCAATTAAAATCTGAGGAGTCTGAGTATCTAGAGTTTCAACAATTTTTTTAATTTTTTCAATAACATCAACAGTATCTCTGACAATCATATTTTGCGTACGTTTGTCGAATTGAATGCTACCTCTGTCTTTAGTTATATAATCTTCGAGAATCTTTTTAATATCAGCATCTGAAGCGTAACTTAGCGGGAAAATTTTTGTAACTAATGGCTCGAGAGTTTTATTTTTACTTTTTTCATCTAACTCTTTTTGTCTTTCAGCTAAGGCCTTTTCAGCAGTTGTAATAGTTAAAATATTTCCATATTTGATAGCAACTAACTTTCCAAGTTCCATAATAGTGTCAAGAACTTGATCCCATGGAAGATTCGTCAAATTAATTGAAAGCGGCTTAAGCTTATTTACATCATCTTCAATAATAATATTAAAACCTGATGTTTCACCGATCATTCTCAAGACATCCGGAAACGAAACGCCATTAACATTTAACGATATCTTTCTTCCAACGTATCTCTTGACTCCAGACTGAGTTAAATTCTCTAAAATATCTTCTACACTATTCGATTTAGGAATAAGAATTTTTTGTTTCTGAGTGTCTGCATCTTCTTCACGAGCAACTTGACCATCTTCAACTTTGTTTAATTTGGCTCTGGTAAAAACTCCAAACCTATTTTCAATATGTAAAATCATTCTATTCTTTCTTTTTTCTATAAAAGAGCGAATATTGTCTCTGAGCTGAATGGCAAATCGAACTTCATTTTTTGCGCCTGGTTTTCTATAAGGAGAAATATATACGGCACTCCCTGAAAATTCAGAAGTATCAATTCCTCTTAAAAACTTTTTATCAGCAACAACATTTTTAATATCTAATAAGATTTGCTTTTCTTTTTTAAGATGCTTTCGATCAGCGATGAACTCACCATCAAAATCAATAATAAGTTTTGAAACTTCGCCATCTTGAATAAAATTGACTGATTTTATTTTGGATGCTTCTTGGGCTTCTACGCAGAAAGTAAAAACCAACAGAAATGGGACTAATAAATTCCTAATCATTAATATAACCTCTTCCTTAAAGTTATAACTACTTTAAAAATCGTACCAAGCTTAACGCGAAATAGGAATAATTGTTTCAATATATTCTGGCTCCTCGTATATATTAACGATTTGCTCAACTAATATTATCCCACCTGCTAAG
This sequence comes from Bdellovibrionota bacterium, assembly GCA_036336775.1. Lineage (GTDB taxonomy): Bacteria > Bdellovibrionota > Bacteriovoracia > Bacteriovoracales > Bacteriovoracaceae. The sequence continues at coordinate 91,112 of JAYZFM010000012.1, forward strand.
ATTGCTTTGATTTCAGGACCATTTGTACCTAAAGGCTCTCCTTCCTTTAAAGTATAAACTTTCCCACCATCTTTAATCATGACTCTCCGATCTTTTCCAATCAGAACGCCTACAATCTCAATTTTGTTGATATCAACTTCTTTCTCTAGTTTTTGTACATTTTCTTCAAATTTGCCTGAAGCATTTTTTTCACGTTTAACTTTTTCAGCAGACTTAAACTTAGGAACCTGAAAAGGATCTCTCAATTCAAAAGGCTGCTTAATTTCAGTCTGATCTTCAAATAGCTCTTTTAAATCAGCTTTAGAATCGATGCATAAACCCAATAAGAGAATGCTAATAATCAATTTCATATTAATTCTCTCCCGGCTTAAATTCAGCATTATATCGATAGGCTTCAAGAGTTGTTGTCATATCGAGCACAACAAAGCGACTTCGCTTATCGCCAACCTCAGATTCGGAAAATCTTAAATATTTCACATTAAGGATTCGTTCTCCAGATTTAGCCATTTTGTCGAGTTTTTCAAAATAAATAAGTCCTTGTAAGAATGTACCTTTTACATCTAACGAGAATTCTTTAGAAAAATATAAACCTTGATTAGTCTCACCTTTATGAAGTGCATTCGGCTTAAGCATCTTTAGATCGGTTGCCAATGTTGCTAAAACGTTTTCAACTTCTGCATCTCCAATTTCAGAAGGAAGTTGTTTTTGAATATCCTCAATTCTTTTACTTATTTCTTTGACACGCGCCTTAGAGGTCTCTAAGTTTGCGTTGAACTGCTGAACATTTTTCAATTCTCTTTCCGCCTTAGCAATTTTAGGGGGAACGGAATCGTTTAAATTCTGCTGGGATTCATACTCAGTGTTTTTCAATTCGTAGCGATCCATCCCGAGCATACCCGCATATGCTAAGAGAAGTACCCAAAAATATTTTACTATAGGATCAAGCAAATCTAGTCTCCATAAAAGTTTACAATTTGGGCCGTGATCTCGAAAGGTTCAACAGCGATACCCTTAAACTCCGCATTTAGAGTCTGAGGCTTCGTATAATTTATATTATCAGAATTAAAGTGAATCGATAGTCTAAGTTCTTCTATAAACTTTGTTATCGATGGGAAAGCTCTCGAATAGCCCATAATTTTTAGGTTTCTATCGTCAACAACCAAATCAACAATCCAAACATCATCAGGAGTTTTCTCCGCTATATATTTTAAAACAGCATAAGGATTCTGCCTTTTGGCAACAATTTGCTTGATAACATCAACTTGCTTTTCAAGTTCTTTTTCTTTTTGATTGAGTTCTTCTACTTGTTTTTTAACTTCATCAAAAGAGGAAAGCTCTGTTCTTAGTTTTTGTAGTTGATTCTGTTTAATTTTATATTCAGTCTCTAGCGTAGCAATATCGTCATTAAAAAAACCATCGACAGCTGGCTCAACAACATAAATAGCTACAATTGCAATTAACAAATATATTGGATTGATCAAAGTAAGGTTGATCGGTCCAACTTTGGTAAAATCTTGTGTCTGTTGAACAGGAGATAAATTAACTTCAATCATTAATCAACTCTCCTCATAGAAAGGCCGATGGCCACTAATCCACAATAGGCCATATCCTCCAACTCAATTTCCGAGAAATTCCCCTTTATCTCTATAATCTCGAGTGGATTCAATTCCTCAACTTGCAGATCTGTAAGGTCTTGTAATGCCTCTTTAATACCTGGAACTCTTGCTCCACCTCCAGTTATAAAACAATGCCCCACCTGCTCACTAGACCCGGCAGCAATATAAAAATTTAAAACCTTTCGTAGTTCATCCATCAATCGATTGATATGTGTCTCGAGAATACCAATGATCTCTTCAGGTAAATTACCATTGTCATCTCCATTTACCTTGAGATCCTCAGCTTCTTCGTAACTAACTCCCATGGAACGCTGAATCTCTTCAGTTATTAAAACCCCACCGATATTAACTTCTTTAGTAAGAATTGGACCGCCATTTCGATAAACCATTAAAGTGGTGTACTGAGCGCCAAAATCAATGATGATCGCACCTTCGTCAGAGATTTCTTCCAATTGTTCTTCTTTACAGAGTTCAAAAACATTATTGATAGCAAAAACATTTAAATCGACAACTCGAGTGTGAAGCCCACCTTCTTTAAGGTAACCTACATACCTTTCAACCACATCGATTTTAGCAGCACCAACGATGGCATCAACGACATCATCTTCAGCACTTCGACCAAGAATGGAGAAGCCAATTTGGGCATCGTCGGCACCAAAAGGGATATATTGTTCTGATTCCCAAAAAATATTATCTTCAACTTCCTCTTTGTCACCATCAGGAACTTGCAGTCTTTTAGTTACTGTATTTGGACCATGCATACCAAGGCAGGCAATTTTTCTTTTAATTCCATTTTTTGATAATATCGATTGAATAGCTTCGATAATCTCTTCAGGCTTTTGTACTTCATCTTCGATAATAGAAGCTTCACTTAAAGGGAATGATTCATAAGCTTCTAGCTTATAGGTCCCTTTTTTCCCTTCGGCCATAGTGGCAATCTTTACTGCACTTAGACCAATGTCAACACCAACCAAATAACCTTTGGCTATGTTCAATTTCATTTCTTGAATTTTTTCGACCAGTGACAAGCAAAACCCCTAATTTTACATCATTATAGCGTTTTCTGAATTATTAAATCAAGAAATTGGTGCAAATTGTTATTTAATATAAAGTGGATTAATTAACTCAACTAACTCGGGAAAGAAGATTTGAAGAGTAGCTGCAATAATAATAAATGGTCCAAAAGCAAACGGGGCATTGCGATCAAGCTTCTTCATTGCTATTAAGGCCACACCAATTAGTGAACCCAATAAGCAACTCATAAAAATATTATTCACAACACCAAGAGGACCCAGAATGATGCCAAGTATACCAAAGAGCTTAATATCCCCACCACCAAGACCTATCACTCCCCTAAGCTTATAGAACAAAACGGTCACTCCGTAAGGGCCAAAGAAACCAATAAGTCCTCCCAATACCCAATGCATAAAAGGAAAATGTAAAACAACATAAGGTAGAGAAATTGCTAGTAAGTATATATTTAGTTTATCAGGAAGAATCTGGTGTTCAATATCGATTAAAAAATGGGCCAGAAACACACAAGCGATTGAGAAAAAATATGTAAAACTAAATATTGCCTCGGGTGAAAAGTCAGGCGGCATCAGCAACAAAGCGAATATACCGACCAATAATTCAGTTAATGGGTAACGAAAAGGAATTTTAAAATCACATGAACCACATTTTCCTTTCAGAAAAATAAAACTAAAAATGGGAATATTCTGGTACCACTTCACCATGGTTCCACATTTTGGACATTTTGATCTTGGCTTAACGACCGACTCATTTCGGGGCATGCGGTAAATAACGACATTGAGAAAACTACCAACCATACTACCGAAAATAAAAAATAGAACTTGAAGCACCAAAATATACATATTAGTCCAGATTCTTGCGATTAAAAATAAATGTGGAGATTAGAATAAGTCCTAATGTGTAAATTACACCGTAAGCTAAATTACTAAATAGGTAACCGCTCGAAAGATCACTCTGATATATCACGTATTCTCTTATACTTATTTTATAAAATGCTGGTAAGACAAAGTGGTAGGCATCTAAAAAGCTTTCTAAAACCGCTCTTTTTTTTACAAAACTTGTTTCAAGAGCAGTGCTAATCCCATGTCCTAACACATATATTGCAATTGTGTACATCACAGACATTATTTTACCTGAAAGTAATGAGAAAGTTCCAACTATCGCTAATACTAATAAGCTTTCTAGATAGGTAAAGGCAACTGCCCATGGTATCAAACTATTATACTCTCCCCCAATTGCAAAAAACATTGAGAGAGTGATTAGTGATAATAAAATTACGTTTATGGCCAAAACGGCACTTAAACCTAAATACTTTCCCAGAATAAAAGAATACCTAGGAACGGGTCTTGAAATAATCATATAAACCGTTCTACTTTCAATTTCGGTCGACAATATCCCAACTCCGATAAAAACCGCAATTGCCACAGAGGAAAGAGATAAACAGCCGAGTCCAAAATCAAGTGCAACTCTACTTGGTTCGCCATAGGTAAAACTATATGCAACATATGTTATGACCAGAAGACCAATCCCAAGAAATAGCACGTTATAGAGAATCTTACTCTTTAAGATTTCCAACATAGTGTAGCGAGCAATGATTAAAGCTTGCCTCATTATTTATCTACCTTGTAAAAAATTTGCTCCAAACTCAAACGTTCCTGCTCGATTGAAAGTATTTCAAGATTTTTTGAAACAAGTTCCCCCAACGTTGAAGCTTTTGAAGAATCATCAACTGTTATTTTTTTCGTTTCAATACCGTCTATATACTTTATATGGCTTAGTGGCTTTATATTATCTTGAATAATTTTATCAACGCTGCCATTAAAAACCATTTGACCATCTTTAATAAACAACACCGTGTCACAAATCTCTTCAACATCAGACACGATGTGAGAGCTGAAGAAAACTGTTTTACCTTCGTTACTCACCTGTTCGATAATGTCTTTTAGTTCTTTTCTTCCAACAGGATCGACACCTGCAAGTGGTTCATCCAATATAATAAGTGAAGGATCATGTAATAGAGTCGCTAGGAATCCAACTCTCTGCAACATTCCCTTTGAGTAAGTTTTGAGAGTGCGATCTAATGCGAAATCAATTTTAAATTTAGGTGACCAAAAGTTGATTTTATCTGAAATTTGTTTACTACTTAAACCAGACAGCTTTCCCATATATTGGCAGAATTCACGTCCCTTTAAATGAGGGTAGAAAAATGGACGTTCCGGAAGATAACCCATTTTTGCAAAAGCATCTAAACGTGTTCTCCCTAATTCATCTCCATAAATAATCTCACCAGAAGTAGGCCTTATAAAATCCATGGCCATTTTTATAGATGTTGTTTTTCCAGCACCATTCGCACCTAAAAAGCCAATCGTCTGTCCACGTTCAATTTTAAACGATAACTTATCCACGGCCACAAAAGGACTTTTTAAAATATCTGACGAAAACACTTTTGAGACTTCACAAAATTCCAACATGCTTTAATATTAAATAGAGTCTTGATTAAATGCAATAATTTAAATTTTTGTTAATATGATTTTATGATTACTGTTAAAGCCAAAGTCTTTCCATTTTTTATTCTAACTCTAGTGGCTGTGTTATTTATAACTCCATTTCTTCATAAAGACATTATGGTGGATGAAGACCTTATCATTACACCATTGCGCTCTGTTCAATCTATATCTGATTATATTGAAAAGCTACAGACGAGAAAGATTCCTGATTTTCAGCCATTAAGAGATATTACCCACTTTCTAGATATTACTATTGAGAAAACTCTCAACTTCAGCAAGATTCACCTTTTGACAAATTTTGTCCTATTTTTATTAACACTGCTTTCTTACAATTTTTTTCTTAGAAACTACATCAGTTTAAAGATGGCCAATATAGGAAGTATTCTACTTACAGTTCATCCTGCTTTTATTCAGCCTTTTTATGAGCCAACTCAACGTAAGCATATTTTAAGTCTTCTTTTACTGATTAATACGCTGAATCTGGTCATGGCCTCTAAAAGAAAAGTTTCCTCTCTGGTGACATACTTCTTGATGCTATCTAGTCATATCATCAATGCTTTTATTCCTTTAATCTGGATAACCGAAAAGAGACGGAGTCTCCGTTCTTTAATTCCTTATATTGGAATGCTCGCTTTATTCGCATTAGCGAATTTATTTATGTATAAAGCATTCTTCTTTGAAAATGATGAAGCATTTTATTCATTGGATTGGGGTAAATTAGCTATCGCAATAAGTTTATTTTTTCGCCAATTCTTCTTTCCTTTTAAATTTTCCACTTACTATAATTTAAGCGATTTCAACAATCTTATATTCTTACTACCAGGGCTTCTCTTTTTCATCTTACTGTTCAAAAAGAATAAAAGCGTATTTATGTTTGTAACGTTATCGCTACTTTCGATCTTTTCACTACTGTATATCAGTAAGTCCAATGTCTATAATCTCTACTACTATAATTCTTATTTTCTAGGATTCGGAATTATACTACTTACCGGAGTCTTGGTCGCAGTTAAAGATCTGCTTAAGGGCAAAATGACTTGGTTCTTAGTACCAATAGCTTTAGCTTTATTCTCATCAAGCTTATACTACAGCTCAATCCGAACAGATAAGTATTCACTTTATCAAAAAAACTTTGAACTAGAGCCTAACTGTAGATTAGCTGAATGGCTAAGTGTAGAGACAATTAAGCAAGGTCGACTAAAAAATGTCGGCAAATATCCCGGTTGGTGGATGAACAATAAGTGTCAACCTCAATTACAGAAATATACATTCTTTTTTATCCAAGCTCATTTTTATTTAGAGCATCCCTCAATTTCATACGAACAAAAAAAGGCTTATATAGAGAATGTTTTTCCAAATAAGCTTGATCAGTTCATATTACAAACCTATTTATCTCAACATAGTGAAACGCTAATTGACGAGAATAGTTTCATACAAAAGCTACCCAAATCAAAAACGAATAGTATTTTTATAAAAAACAGCTACATTCCCTCGCAAATTAAGAGTAAAATAAAGGCTGATAAAAACAGGGATCAATTCGAAAAATTCATTTACGAGATGAACAAAAAACCGATAGCTATAGAGATTAGAGGTCTTGAAAGATGATAATGAAAAATACTTTGCTTTTAATCGGTTCGATTTTCCTCATTTTATGTGCAGGACTTATCAGCCAAAATAATCAAAAGCCGGAACTACATATATCCAAACAAGACACAGCTATAAATATCCAAAAAGAAATCATCGGACTTATTTTCTCTAGCCAAAAAATGCTTCTTTCAGACATCTACTGGATTGGAACTCTGTTGGAGTCTGACTTGGAACACTATAAAAAGAATGATCTAGACAATTGGATCTTCCATCGGTTTGATACGATCACTCATTTAGACCCAAAGTTTTATAAGGCTTACCTTTATGGAGGTCAGTACTTGAGTATTGTCAAAGATGATGTTAGAGCAGCCGAAATAATATACGAGAAATCACTTAAGTACTACCCAGACGATTACAACTTACTGTTTAACTTCGCCTTCTTAAACGCTTTTGAGTTAGAAAACTACCCTAAAGCAATAACTTTATACGAAAAATTGATGGAGTTTCCAAAAACTCCTCCATATGTTATTTCGATTCTTCACAAATTAAAATACGAAAACCAAAATTTTTCTCTTCAAGACACTTATGATTCGCTGGCTTCTCTCTTTAAAACACTGAACGAAGATGAGGATCATTTATTATATGGAAGAGTCGAAGCTGATTTATACCGAATTAAGGCACAGATAGACTTAGCGTGCCTTAATGAGGGTGGTAAAAAATGCGATAAACTAGATTTCAAAGGTAAGCCTTACCTAAGAAAAAATGGAAAATTTAGATCTGAAGAAGACTTCGTCCCATATGGAATTTTCAAAGAAAAAAACTAGAAACCTTTTCGATGCTGTTTAAGTAATTTAGACGAGTTAATAGTCCATAATGAACCATTTACTGGCGATACATAGTCTGCATTTATATATCCAAATGCTGGCACAACAAAAGTTGTCTTGTCTGGTGTCGTCATATCCCCAAGCCCTTCCAGTAAATCATTTGAAGTATTTCCAGGGACTGATTCATCTAAATTATTGCTTGTCATTGCTGCGGTAATACCGTTTTGAAATTCGACTTGAGAGTTTACAATCGCCTCTCCAACTCCACTACCAGCGAGGTAGTAGGTTGAATTAAGAGTTGGAGCTAAATTTGAAGGGCACATCCCAAGAGCTAGTCCATTTTTTACCGCCATCGCATGAGGAGTCGCGCCTATATTAGCCGTAATAGTCGGAAAGCCTATAGCATAAAAAGACTTCGTTGGACCTTGATGAACAAAGCCCATATCGTTAAGACAATTAGCGTAGATATCAAAAGCATTATAGAAGACAGTTTGACTAGTATATATAGAAGACAAAGTAAGCTTCGCTTCAGTCGACTTAGATTTTGCTCTATAATACTCAAATAGCACCGAAGATGTTGCAGCAAGGATCCCGATTATAGACACAACCATCATCAACTCGACTATAGTAAATCCTGACTCTTTATTTTTCATCAATCCCTATTTGCTGAAAATATTTAAAATCATTATACTATCCTTACCTGACAGGAACAAGATTATGGAAAATAAGGGTTCTACCTTGAATAAAACGAAGCACTTTACTCAAATAACGATGGCTTCTCTAATAATTATTCTGGCTGCCTACTTCTTTGCATTCATTTACCCACCTCAAATGATAGATAAATCAATTATCTACGATCCACTCTATAATCTAAATCATTTCTCAGACTATTTTACTCTGCTTAAAGAAGGTAATACTGTAGATTTGCAACCCATCAGAGATCTATCACTTCTCATGGATATTTTTATTGGTAAGCTTATAGGTTTTGAAAACTTTCCTTTGATCACAAATTTGATCATCCTGTTTTTCACGAGTTTATTTTTAAATAAAATAATTAAATATCATTTTTCAGATAGGTTTAGTGAGATATGTACTTTCCTATTCCTCATTCATCCTGCAAGTTTAATGGTTTATGTAGAATTCAGTTCCCGAAAACACATTCTTAGTTTTCTTTTCTTTCTCATTTCCTATTCCTATTATCTAGTTGATCGTTTGAATAGTAAGAAGACATATTCCATTTCACTTCTATCCTATTTTCTAAGTTTACTTTCACAGCCAATTAATGCCGGAGTACCTCTTTTTTATTTTCTACATGATGGATTCGGTAAAGATAAGCTCAAGAAAATGTTTTTGAAAATGATACCTTTTGGATTTTGTCTAATTCTAATAGGCTGTTTAAATATTCTTTATTATCATCACTCTAATTTAGATGGCGAATTTTTTGTAAAATTTGAACATGACTTTAGAAAAATGTTATTAGGAATTAACATATACTACCGTCAAATTTTCTTCCCACTCTCTTTTGCCTACAGATACAATACAGAGTCATTCTTCAATATTTATACGGCAGTTGCTCCACTACTGATTATTACCTTTATCGCGAGAATTTTTAAAACTCTAACTGATAAACAAAAACTAAATATCGGAAGAGGAGCACTTTTAACAGCTACGATTTTTTTAACCCTATTTGTCCCAAAGTCTAATATACTTACGACTATCTTTCAGAACTACTATATCTTAACTCCATCTTTGGGACTAATTTTTCTTATTGGAGCAATAAAAAACAGAATCAAAATTTCACCTAAAATAGGTTATATATTTCTCATAGTTTTTACAATTTACTCGGTAGGAATAAATAACTATTACAACATAAAACGGGATAATATCTTTAACCTAATTGAGCGTTTTTCACAGCAGGAAGAAGGGTGTTACCCCTATCAATATCTATCAACTGAATCATTGCGATCGGGAGATAAAGTAACTTTTTTAAAATATTCAAAAAGATGGGCTGATTTGAGGTGCATAGTTATTATGGAAGAATATCTCTATGCTCGCGTATTAATAAATAGCTTTAGAATTTTATATAGTGATGATTTTAGTTTCAAAGAAAAAGAAGCAATGTTTGCTAATAAATTTATCTCTCCATTTGACTTCATTGCAATAATGTCGATCCTTTTATATGAGAATGACAAAATAGAGTATGCTTATAAATACCTGGAACAACTCAAACAATTCGATGAACCAAGTATCTTTTTTACACATACCTTCTACGGATTAAAATTCGATGAAATTTGTCATGAAGAAGAGACTGAGGGATGCCAGATTTATCTCGACTACCGAGAGAGAGTTAAAGATAAAGAATCCTCAATTGGCTACAGAAAGAATATATAAAAAAGCCCTATCCAAAGATAGGGCTTATATTCAAGTTTAAAGAAAACTTTTTAATTAGCTATTAATAACCAGGAACGTTAATTAAGTAAATTTTGTTGTGGTTAACTGTAATAGTCGCTCTCCCTCCAGCACCTGGAGAAGTAAAGTCAGCACTCACTACACCTTCAGCAGAGATTGTAAAAAACTGAGAGGCAGCATTCTGCTGGTTACCAAGTGAAGAAAACCCTGATGATAAAGTAGCTGCAGAAATGTTACCATTACCTTTACCAGCTTTAAACCAGTTTGTTCCATCAACAGCTGCAAAACCAGAAGCACAATCAGCAGCATTTAAACCAGAGTTCGTCGCTGTATTGAAAGCAGGCCCGTTGATTGTCGCACCAGAGTTGATACCGATAGCAAAATATCTGTTATTTTCCTCATTCGATGGGTCATATCCCATATAAGTAAAACAGTTATGGTAGATCCCAAAGTCTCCATAAAAAGATTGCTCAGCTGTGTAAGCCGCTGCGAGTTGAATTTTAGCTTCAGATGTCTTTGATTTTGCTTGATACCTTTTGAAGTTAGGTACCGCAACAGCCGAAAGAATCCCAATGATCGCAACAACGATCATGAGCTCTACGAGGGTAAAACCAGCCTGATTGGCCCGTAAAAATTTTTTCATGTCATTCTCCTGTCTAAACGTTAAGAGTTTAGTTTTTTAGTTGGACTGATTGTTATTAAGAAACAAGAAGTCTTAACAATTATTATAACTTCATACTAAATATAATCGGTTCTTTTTCACTTAATCTAATCTAAATTCTTAAAGGAATTTTAATTATTTCAATATTTTCAAGCACTTAGACGTCACACTCCACCAGCTTGCATGAAGATCGGCATATACATCGCAATGAGTACTGTACCAATAATTCCCCCTAAACCGACAAGAATTACTGGCTCTATCAGTTTAGTGATGGCTTCAATCAATTCTTCCGTCTCCTGCTCAAAAACATCTGCCACCTTAATAAGCATGTCATCTAAGTTCCCGGTCGACTCTCCAACCTTAACCATTTGATTAACAAGCGGAGGGAAATAACGGATCCTTCCCAATGGTTCAGTTATAGACTTCCCCTTAATAACACTTTCCTTCACCTGCTTCATATCTTTTGCAATTTGAGTATTATCCAAAGTATCGATACAAATATCTAGGGAATCAATCAGAGGCACACCTGCACCCAGCATCGTAGCCAGAGTTCGAGAAAAACTGGAAAGACTTCCTTTAATAATAATCCCTCCAAAAAGAGGTGCTTTCATAACAGTCTTATCCCACTGAATTTTCCCTTTTGGAGTTTTGATATAGTTAGCGAACGCAAAAAATCCAGCTAAACCTAGTATAAACATCAACAGAGTATACTCTTGAAAAAAATCAGAAATATCGATTACAAATTGGGTAATAGCAGGGATCTCTTGTCCTCCCTCTTGCAACATCGCCACAAACTGAGGAACAACGAAATACATTAAACCCCAAGTTACACCAATACCAATTACGAGTACGATAACAGGATAGGTTAATGCACCTTTAATCTTCTTTTTAATCGCTTGCTGCTTTTCCATAAATTCAGAAAGCTTATTTAGAATGGTATCTAAGATACCAGCAGCCTCACCCGCCTTAACTAAAGACGTATAGAGTTTATCAAAACCCTTTTGCGAAGCCATCGCTTCATGCAGAGACTTCCCATTTCCAATAGCATCTACAATATTTTTAATGCACGATTTTAAAGTTGGAACTCGTTCTTGTTTGGCCAAAATTTCCAAACTCTCAAGAATTGGAACTCCGGCATCGATCAAAATCGAAAACTGCTTAGTAAACCTATTTAACTCGTTAAGTGTGAAAGGGGCTGCAAAACCTTTATCTACCATCAATTGACCAAGATCAAGATCGAGAATACTAGGTTCAGTAACTCTACGAGGTCTAATTCCTTGACGTCTTAGTTGCTTCTTTACCTCACGCATATTTTGCGCTTCAATTTCTCCTTCAACTTTTTTTCCGTCAGAGTTAATACCTGTATATTTATACTTTCCGCCCATAGCTTATTATACCTCTTTTAATCCAAGCATCTTCGCCATCTCTTCCGGGTTATTCGAATATGACATAGCGTCTTCACGTGAAATTAATCCCCCGTCCAATGCCTTTTTGATACTTTGGTTCATTGTAACCATTTTCGTTGCTTCTTGGTTGATTTGCATTGCCGAATAAACCTGATGAAGTTTATCTTCACGAATCAAGTTCCTAATGGCCGGAGTTAATCGCAAAATTTCTTGGCACAGAACACGTCCCCCGCCTTTTTTAGGTAAAAGCTGTTGAGCGACAACACCCTGAAGAACGAACGATAAAAGTGTTCGAATCGGATCTTGTTGATCAGCAGGGAAAACGTTGATAATCCTGGAAATCGTTTGAATCGTTGAGTTGGTATGAAGAGTTCCAAAAACTAAGTGACCGGTTTCTGCAATTTCAAGTGCGGCCTCAATAGTTTCAACATCTCTAAGCTCCCCAACCAGAACGATATCTGGATCTTGTCTTAAAAGTGACCTCAACCCATTTGAAAATGAAAGGGTATCAACACCTATTTCTCTTTGATTTACTATACTCGCCTTATGGGAGTGCATAAATTCGACTGGATCTTCAAGCGTAATAATATGCCCATTTTCTGTAGAGTTTAGCCTATCTATAATTGAGGCAAGTGTCGTCGACTTACCAGAACCTGTTGGTCCTGTAACTAGTATTAAACCATTTGATACATCGGTCATTTCAAGTAGTACCGCCGGTAATCCTAGAGCATCGAAATCTGGAACCTGAGATGGAATTTGTCTAAAAACTGCAGCAACCGCCCCTTTTGAATAGAAACAGTTTGCCCTAAAACGCGCCAATCCTTTTACACCGAATGAAAAATCGAGCTCTAAGTTTTTCTCTAATTCTGATCTTTGAGCTTCAGTTAAGATTTGATAAACAAGTCTCTTTGTATCATCTGCCGTTAAAGCTGGTATCTTTACTCGTATTACTTCACCTGAAATTCTCATCCCTGGTGGCGTTCCAACAGAGATATGTAAATCCGAGGCACCATTATCAACCATAACTTTAAAGAGCTGCTGAATCTGAATATTTCCAACACTACCAGGTTTGGTGGTGGTGTGAGTTTTAGTAGGTTCCGTCTTTGTGTTCGTTTTCGTACTACTCATAGTCTATCCTTAATCATTATCCGAAGCTGAGTTGGCCAAAGCCTCCTCTAGTGTCGTTAATCCTTGTGCAACTTTAGTCAGTGCACTCATTCTTAAACTTTTCATTCCGTTTTTATTTGCCTGCGCTTTAATTTCATCACTCGTAGCATTTCGCATAACAAGGTCACGAATTTTTGGACCAACATCCAAAACTTCATAGATAGCAACTCGGCCCTTATAGCCTGTTCCACCGCAAACCTCGCAACCCGCACCATGATAAATTTTTATTTTACTTGCCGAAGCTGGAGCAAACCCACAGGAAATTAATTGTTTCTCATCAACCTTCACTTGTTCACGACAATTGATGCAGATCTTTCGACAAAGTCTCTGGGCCACAACAACATTAAGTGCTGCTACAACAAGGAAGGGCTCAATACCCATATTTATGAGTCTAGTAACAGTACTTGGCGCATCGTTAGTATGAAGAGTCGATAAAACCATATGCCCAGGAAGTGCAGCCTCAACAGCGATTTCACCAACTTCTAAGTCTCTAATCTCCCCAACCATGATAATATCTGGATCTTGCCGCAAAAATGCTTTAAGAGCAGAGGCAAAAGTTAGTCCTACTTCTTTTTTAACGTTAACTTGATTGATTCCCTCTAAGTTGAATTCACAAGGATCTTCAGCTGTAGAAATATTTGTATCTTCTGTATTCAATTCTGCTAGTGCGGAATATAGCGTGGTTGTTTTTCCAGACCCCGTTGGACCAGTAACAAGCACCATCCCATATGGGTTGTAGATACCTTTTTTAAAGATATCAATTTGCTTATGTTCAAAACCAAGTTTAGTCATATCAAGTTGAAGATTTGATTGATCTAGTAGTCGTAAAACTATCTTTTCACCAAAGAGCGTTGGTAGTGAAGAAACCCTATAATCAATTGGCCGCCCACCAATATTTAGCTTTATCCTTCCATCCTGAGGCTTTCTTTTTTCAGAAATATCCATTGAAGACATAATCTTCAAACGAGAAAGAACTGGTGCCATCATCGACTTAGGTGGCTTGGCCACTTCTAATAGTGAACCATCAAGTCTAAATCTAATCCTAAACATTTTCTCATATGGCTCGATATGAATATCGGAAGCCTTTTTAACATAAGCTTCTGCTAAGATTCTGTTTACAAAAGTAACAACATCTTGTCCGATATCTTCTGCTTTAATATCAGCATCATTCTCTTCACTAGCTTTTACTTCTACAATCGTACTAATTAATTCTTCAACAGAGTCTTCTACTTTAGAAAATAATTTTCTCCAGGAAGATATATTGGTAAGAATGAATTCAACTGGTCTTTTTAACTCCGCACCGATTATTTTAGCACTACCTGCAATTACAGTCGGGTCAAAAGTTGCAACAGTAACTTTAGAGCTGGTTACCTGAATTGGAATCGCTCTGTATTTTGTTATAGAGCGCTTTCTGAGAGACATAATTGTGTCTTTATTAACTTTCGCATTTTTTAAGTCAATAAAAGTAACTTTAAATTTATCCGCCATTAGCTTTGCAAATTTGTTTTCATCGAAATGAGTCATTTGCAATAAGTCGAACTCAGATATTTCATCTTCGTCCTTACTCAAAGACAACCTACGCACCTCTTTAAGAGTGGCTATACCGTTGTCAGTTAATAGCTTTAAAAATTCTTCTCTAACCATTTGCTAACTAATCGGAATCTTGAGGCGGAGTTTTATTTTGAATCTAAATTCCAGTGCTTTAGGGCATATTTTGCTTGTAACTCAAGTAAGCCGATACCATCGAAGTACTGAATATTTGAAAATTGAGAAAACCAACCGGCTGAGTCAGCATTGTAATTTAAATCCCAGACGATCAAATGAGAGTTAGTCTTAAATTTGAATTCATAGCTTCTAGAGCAAGAGTTTATGACTAAGGAATTCTGAGGAAGATTACCAATGAATTGATCAAGTTTATCAAGTAGTTCATTTCTTCTAGAAATTATCTTCACTGAAATCCCGAGTTTTGTCCCCAAATACTCGATCATTTTTGCCATTGCACCATCGCCAAGGACGAGAATATTAGAAGCCTTTAGCTTTAAAAGTATCTCTTCGCATCCAAGTAAATCTGTATTAGTTGAATAGATATTGGAATCTTTCTTATAGACTGTATTAACTGCTTTTTTGTAATCACAAGTGACTTCTGATTCCCTTAAAAAATGGGTTTTATAAGGAGCTGTGATACTAAAACCATCGTATTTTTTTAAAAGTCCATCGGCCGGAGCTATTTCGCTTTCAGATTCATAATCCAGTAGATCATAAGAAATACTTTTATTTAATAGCCTCTCGTACATATTTTGTGACTGGCTATGCTTAATATTTTTCCCAACAAGTGCCAGATGTGGACGATTAATTTTTTTAAAATAATTTTTTACCTTTTCCACATCTAGTTTAATTTGTTCACCAAGTTTGTCTAATGAATCAAATTTTTGTTCCTCACGAATAAACTCTAAAAATTCGATAGAGACTTCCGAGTCGTAAACGTCCTGACTAAAATCCAAAATAAAAGTTTCTACTGTTTTTAAGTTACCAGATGAAATAGTGGGATTATGTCCGATATTTGTTATTGAATGATAATACCGACCATCTATTTTTGTAAGAGTAGCGTATACACCGACTTTAGGTATTTTTCTTCGTGGATCAAAGTTTAGGTTGATAGTAGGAACCAGCTCTTTTGAGCCGATTTGCTTTCCACGCACTACATGTCCTTCAAGCACATAGTTTCGACCTAAAAATTTATTTGCCTGACTCAGTTCTCCCTCATCTAAAAGGTTTCTTATAAGTGTAGAGGAAACAATCTGCTCAGCCTGCATAAAGCTTTTATGAAGAGATAAAGGTATTCCCCTCTGGGAAGCTAGCTCCTTACACAAATTTAAACTGTCTTCTTTACCCGAGCCCAAAGCGAAATCATGTCCTAAGGCCATAAATTTTAAATTTTTTTGATTAAAAATATACTGTTCTAGAAACTCTCTAGCTGAATGCTTTTGTAGATTTTTATCAAATATAAATTCTACTAAATGAGTTAAACCAAATTGAAATAAGAGGCTTCTCTTCCTTTCGTTAGAAGTTATTTTAAAATTCTTGGCCTGTGGCTGAAAAAAGAATTTTGGATGTTCTTTAAAAGTCAAAAGAACAGGAAGAATACTCTGTTTTTCACAAGCTTTCACAAAGTCTTTCAGAACATCTTGATGCCCGGTATGAACACCATCATAGTTTCCTATAAGGAGACCATAAGGCCTAGAGATTTCATCAAAGCTTGTATACAATATCATTTTTTGAATTCGCTATTTTCTCAATTTCTTTAAAAAACTTTTTCTTAATTTTTAATTTTCCTTCCCCACCATCTTTGTAGTGAAGATTTAACTGGTCAATCAAATTGTAGAAGTATTCCTTTGCATTTTCACTTAGCGGTAGTGCACCAATAGCACTTCTTAAGTCTGATTGATTTGAAACAGCATTAAAAACAACGACTAAATCTTTGTAAGACACACCATTTTTATAAATTTCTTTAAAGTAATCAATTTTTGTCTCTCGTGTAAAGTGCTCTTTCAATTGCTTAAGAAAGATGCCTATAAGAAACAAAATTCCTACAGCAAAAGCAATTCCAAGCTCCTTTGCATTATATAAAACAGTATTCACTGGTTTTAAATAAGGATCCATATCGAATTCTTTCTTTTCAGTTATCGGCGCTGAAAAAGGGGCCAAATTTGGATCTTGCCCTGCAGTGTTATTTTTTATTGGAGCTTTAGATTTTGTTCCTGAAATCGTTATATCACCTATTGGGAGTACAACTTTTTTATAATTCATAACTACCGGATCAAAATACGAAAACTCAACAGAATGGCCTTTTAAGTCCAATTTATCTCGAGCTAAATATGTGTAGTCGACTTTCTTTATGGCACTAAAATCCTTTCGAATTGCCAGGTCTGCTTTTTTATCAAATTCTTCAACTTCTGGAACAGATAGCACACTTGGGGGATCGAATAATTCAAAAGCTCCCTCGCCTGATACTTCCAACTGGATTTCGATTGGCTCATTTACGATAAATTTATTTTTGTTTATTTTAATCTTGAAATCATGTTCTCCAACAAGCCCTGTAAAACTCTTTGGCATACCCTCAACTGGAAGATCTTTGACCTCAATTTTAACAATCTGACTCCCAATAGTTGAAGATTTGCTTCGTCCCATATTGAAGCTAAATCCACCAAAATTTCCAGATCGCGATGAACGAGTAGAATATCCTATTCTTAAGCTCAATGGATCAAGTTCGTAGCTACCTGATTTTTCTGCAAAAACTTGAGCCGTATATATAACTCGTCTCACATAAATCCGATCATCAACTCGAACTCTTTCTGGAATCATCTGCTCTTGGTGAAAGCGCTTTAAAAATCGATCAAGCTTAGGAAATTTTTTAACATCTGTTGAAGTAATGGAAACATCATCACGACTATATAGATAGTAGCGAACTAAAACAGACTCACCTACAAATGCTGTTTCTTTATCGGGCTCTGCTCTGACAAAAATGCTTTTAGCTTCTTGCGGCTGTTGTAGAATCGTTATTCTAACTGTTGGGTGAGTATATTTTTGTCCACCACTTTCTACAGTTATATCCTTCATAAAAGCAGTTCCAAAACGATTTGATACGACTTCATATACATAAGTAATAGATTTCGTAATACTGGCCGTTCCGTTTATAAATGAAGCACGAGTTTGAGTACCCGCTTCTCTTTTATTAAGAATTTCCATATTGATTGGGGTAAAGCTAATTGCCGGCTCTTCATCTCCTTCGAGTTCAACAGTCATTTGAACTTCATATGACTCTTTGTACACCGGTCTAAGAGGTTCTACCTTAATACTTATTTCACCAGCAAATATATTAAAGCTCACTAGTAATAGAAGTAATACTTTAATCATTACCAATCCTTTTGTTCTGAAGATTTTCGTTTAGTCGTTTTTGCATCGATCATTTTCTTTTGAAGTTTGTTGTCATCACTCATCAGTTGTTTAAGCAGAGCTGGAAGTTTCTTTTGACGCTCTTTTTTTTCTTCTTTGGACTCTTCCTTATCTCCCGAGTCCTTCTTTCTCATATCTTTTTCTGGCTTTTTCTTTTTATCCTCATCATTATTTTTCTTCTGGTCTTTTTTCTTTTCGCCCTCTTTTCCATCATCTTTCTTATCTTGAGACTTATCATTTTTATCTTTTTGATCTTTTTCTTTCTTATCTTCATCACTTTTGCCACCACCACCTTGGGACTGCTTGAAAGCCTTAAGCATATTTAGTTTTGCTTTCTTTCGCATTTCCTCACTATTAGGGACATCG
The DNA here is from genome assembly GCA_036336775.1 of Bdellovibrionota bacterium. Lineage (GTDB taxonomy): Bacteria > Bdellovibrionota > Bacteriovoracia > Bacteriovoracales > Bacteriovoracaceae. Next base: position 109,637 of record JAYZFM010000012.1, read on the forward strand.
TTTTTCTCTAGGTAGTCGACTATATTTTTGTATTTTTGAACTGCCTCATCCCTGTTACCTTTTCCTAACAACATAGAAGATGCATGGTTAAATTGATGCTGAACATTTTCTTTGTTGATTTCTTCAGGCATGATCTCGTTATAAAGGGCAGAAGCATCTTCATGAAATCCGTCTTGCATTAATTTTGTTGCAAGATACCTTACGCCCTCATCATCAAGACTTCCTTCAGCGAATTTCTTTTCAAGTTCTAATGTTTCAGGTGACTTCACTGGTTCTTTCTTGTCCTGTTCTCCACCAATTTGCGCTAGCGTCTGAGGGTCAATAACATTCATCTGAGCGTAGCTGAAGTTACTTATAGCCATTAATAGGAGCACAGTAGAAAACACCTTAAATTGTTTTAGGAAATACCCCAAACTTAGTAATACCATAGCAGGTATGAGTAGTTTCCAAGCTTCAACTGGTCTTATCCTATAATTGTTTTTAGATAATTTGATTTGATGTGAGCGTCCAAAGAAGTTTAGAATTTCATCTGTTGGGAGCGTATAAGAGGTTGCAACCCAATGCTTATAATATTTAATACCTTGACCAAAGCTTTCTAAAAAACTCTCGTCAAGTTTTGAAACAACTGTCTCCCCCAAGTAAGTTTTATTTTTAATGAATATCCCTCTGTCATTTCTGACGGGAACTGGCCCACCTCTTCTTGTTCCAACACCAACAACACCCACAGAAATAGAATCAGGTACCTCTAGCTTCATCCCACCATCAGTTTCTTCTGCATCTGTAAAAACAAGAATATTTCCGGAGGAATCCCCTTCTGTCATTTTAAAATTTTGAATAGCTTCACCAATGGCCAAAGATAAACTCGTACCTCCACTATTGAGGTTTAATTCCTTTAACGATTCGATACGGGCTTCAATTAGATCTATATCATCTGTGAACGGTACAATTTTCTTGGGATAGTCTGAAAACACTGCTATAGATATTTTTTGTCCGTATGCCCTTTTTACGTAATGTTTAACGAGCAAAAGAGCTTTTTCAAAACGATTTGGTCTAACATCTTCAACAAACATACTGGCAGAGGTATCGATCAAAATCATTGTTTTTTGAGATGATGTTGAAGCACGCACAAACTTTTCAGGTCCCCTTAAATCAAGAAGAGCAAAAGCAATTAAACCAACAGCAATTATTTGGCATGCCGAAGAAATTTTGAATTTCCAGTTTGTTTTTATAAACCAATGATCAACTACCCATTTTTTGAAAAGTGAGTTTTGCCTTAATACAAATATCGACCAAATTATTACTGCAATAATAACGAAGATAGCATATTGGGCATATAAAAAACTCATGCAACCTCCTTCATAATTGCTCTTCTAAATATCTCTGTAAAAAGAAAAAGACCTCCTCCAATCAATAAATAAAACAAGTAAAGCTCTTCATATACCACTTGTTTTTTAGCTTTTATTTCAGTCTTTTCTAATTTTTGAATCTCTTCCAGTATTTGAGCCAAACTGTTTTCACTGTCGGCCATAAAGCTCTTTCCTCCAGTCATGGAACTAATTTTCTCTAAGGTCTCGACATCTATCGATCCCCCAGGAATACTTTGATACTGCTGTCGACCAAACGGATCTTTACCTATTGGAAGACGAGACTTTGTTGTTCCAAGACCAATTGTATATACCTTAATTCCAAATTCTTTTGCTGTTTTAGCAGCATTGATTGGGGTCATATTTCCAACATTATTTACACCATCCGTAAGAAGAACAACGACCTTATTTTTCGTAGGACTGGCCTGACCTCTTGCAACGGCCAATGCCAATGCATCGCCAATATTGGTTCCAGAACCTAAAAAACCAATCTTTATATCTGAGATAATTTCATTTACTAGATTTGGATCAGTTGTAAGTGGTAGTAGGGTAAAAACTTTTTCAGAAAAAATTACAATTCCAATACGATCTGTTGGTCTTAGTGCAGCAAATTCTTTCAATTTTTGTTTAGCAACCTCCAACCTATTTGGCTTTAGATCATCAGCAAGCATTGATCTTGAAACATCAACAACAAGAAAAATATCGTTAACTTCGATATTAGATGGAAGAAATTTGAGTGGCTTTCTTGGACCTGTCATTGCATAGGCCATAAACAGAAAACTTGTGACTCCTGCTAAAAAGACTAAGAGTCTAACGAACTTCATAAAACCAAACCTAGCTTTACCAGGAGGTAGTATGACAATAGGTTTCTGGAACACTTTCCAATAGTCTAGCATCCAAAAGACAAGTGCAATCAAAGCAAAAATGGCATAAGACTTATGACTATATTCCATTCTTACTCCTTAAAATATCCACATTTACTTGAGCGTCGCGAATATACTTAATATCCTCTTCGTTCCAATCTCTTTTATACTGGACCTTATTTAGTCTATTAAAAAATTCCTTTAGTTCGTCATTATTAGAAAAAAGATCTAAGTAATATTTTTTCTCGCGATATAACATTTCAAAGTCTTGCCTTTCAGTCGCGTCCTCAAACTGCTTTTTCAGTTCTTTAGCTTTCTTTTTTTTCAAGTTTTTCAGAATATACTTTTCACTTTTTCTCACACGAATGAAAAAATAGGCGAAGGCTCCAAGAAGTATCAAAAGTATCGCTATAAGTAGAATTGTCCTCCAATTTTTTTTCAAGGCTTCTTGATAGTCGATCGCAATATATTCGACTTTGCCCTGTGTGTTCTTTTTTACATATTCATATTTAAGACCACTCACAGCGAATGCAGGTTCTTTAGGTTCCTCGTTTTGTTGGGGCTGAGGTGGATCTGTCACGAAAACTTCAAAAATACGATTTTCATTTTCTTTTTTGAAATCGAGAACGAACATTACGTCGTTTATTTTGGTATTTATAAAACCTGCCAACTCTTCATCAGTTTTATCTGAAATAACGAGAACGTCATAAAGCTCACCATTATTTATAGTGGTCTCTTTAAGAGGTGCCACATAGTCTTTTGCTATCGCACTAGAAATAAAAAGAAATAGCATCAATAAAATTTTAGAGCATTTCACGAATAAATTTCTCCAAATATCTTTCTTCAACTTTAATTTTTTTAATCCTTCCCTTTAACTCCACATCATCATTTTTTAGAAATAACCTTAAAAAAGATCTGCGCCCCTTACGTTTACCGTAAATTGTAAATGGCTGTTTATTGCTCTCATCAATTGGTGAAACCACCGAAAAACAGTGCATATTTCTTCGCACCAAGAGTTTTTGCAATTCCATTTTGTTTTCGAAATTCTTCATATCTGAAAGAAAGACAACCTCTTTGCCTCTAGCTACAAAATTTTTCAGAAGACCTAGGGTTTTATTCTCGTTTATCGGTTCTGGATTTACATTAAAACAGTCGATCTTTCCTTTCTCATTAAGTATTCCTCGTTTTTCAAGTTGAGAAATTAGATGGCTTATACCTTCGTGACCTGAAAGAAGAGGCAAGATAAGCGGAGATTTATTATTCATAATAACGACAGAGACACGATCTTTCGATTTGTCTGCGAGTAAATAAAGTAAACAGCACAACTCGACACAAACTTGTGCCTTTGAAACTCCTTGATATCCGTAAAACATACTCTCGGAGAGATCTAAGAAGATATATATTTCAACGTTTCGTTCTTCTTCGAATGTTTTCACGAAAGTAGTATTCGTCTTCGCCGAAAGCTTCCAGTCTATAAATCTTACATCGTCACCGGGGTTATAGATCTGGTGCTCTTTAAATTGTAAGCCTGCTCCTCGAAAATGAGATTTCAGCATCCCTACCGAATAAGAATTTGAATTTCTAAAGAGGTGACTTTGAATCGAGCCAACTACCTTATCAATTTCTTTGAGGTTCATTAAATACACTCATTAGCAATATCTTGAACGACGTCCCTTACATTCATTTTATCTATAGCAGCCTCATATGTTAAAAGAACTCTATGTCCTAAAACCGATTGAGTAACAGCTAAAACATGTTCTGGTGCAACATGATCGCTACCAGCAAGAAAAGCTTTAAACTTAGCAAGTTTATATAGCCAAATAGATGCCCTTGGTGATGCACCCGCCATGATAGCTCCATCATACTTTTTCAGAAAATACTGATTTCCAGGTCTAGTGGCATGAACAATTTTTACCACAAGCCTTTTAATTTTTTCATCGACGAATATCCCATCAACAGCTTCTTTTAAAACAGCCAGTTTCGAAGCATCTAACATTGGTCGAAGTGAATCCATACTTGTAAGTTTTAAATCAAGAATTGAAGTCTCTGCATCGTAGTCTGGATAGTTAACATGAACCTTCATCATGAATCTATCTAACTGTGCCTCTGGAAGATTATATGTACCTTCTTGCTCGATAGGGTTTTGAGTTGCCATAACCACAAATGGAGATTTTAGTCGATATGACTTGTCTCCGATTGTGACTTGCTTTTCAGCCATAGCTTCAAGTAAAGCCGCCTGTACCTTTGCTGGTGACCTGTTAATCTCATCCGCGAGAACAAGTTGAGTAAAGATAGGCCCAAACTTAGTAGTAAACTCTTCTTTTTTTTGGTTATAAATCATTGTTCCGATCAAGTCACTTGGCAGTAGATCGGGAGTAAATTGAATTCTATTAAAATCCAACTCACATAGTTTACTCATTACAGAGACACTTAATGTTTTACCAAGGCCTGGCATTCCTTCAATTAATAAATGTCCTTCACAAACAAGAGCTGCAACAATGGCTTCCAACATTTCATCTTGTCCAAAGACAACTTTTTTCGCCTGTTCCAAGACACTAACTACATTTTCTCTTAAATCACTCATTGTAAATCCGTTTGCTATGTTTTCTATCAATAAGAATATTAGAACTCTTTGAATCCCTATTATACTCTAACTCGTTAATTTTTTTAGTTATTTCTTGTGAGAATTAAACCAACCATTTGCAATTTTTTGGTCAATTTTATAGTTGGTAAACCTATATGTTTCACTCAAGCTTCGTTCAACTTTACCTACAGTTTTAGCTGAAGAAGTCTCGTCGGTTACTACGTTGACTTCCATCGGTAACCACAACTTCTTTCCCACTTTATAATAGTTAATAGAAGTCGTGGTGTTAATTAGAGTCGTGCCCTTTTTTATTTCCGTTAGAATTGTCGTAAGTACAAATTTATTATCCGACCAACTTGTTTTGTTATATGCATACTTATGTTTTTCCGACTCAAATTCTCGGTCAATTTCTATGGTCAACTCTCCCATAGAAAAAGATATTTTGAGTTCAATTATATCAGTCCCTGTCTTTAGTGGTTCGTAAAAATAAACGTCATCCTTTTTCTCAATAAATTTAAAGTCACTTAAATAATCTGTTAGCGAATCGGCCCAGACAAAACTTCCCTTGGCTAAAATATTTTGAGCAATAGTAGCGAGAACTCTACTGTTATCAATTTTTAGATTTTGAAGGTCTACTGCTTCATCCATGCCTAATTTAAATATTTTCCAATTAGTATTTTCATTAAGGTTCAATAGTAATTTCGTGTTAATAAGGCTGGTCAGCTCTTTTGATTCTAATTCAAAGTATATATCTGAATTCGTTTTGAATGGTTGATATAAAACATTATCAAGGGAGGGAAAATTCGCAAAAGACTCAAGAGAAGTTAAGACACAAATCAGTCCAATCAATTTTTTTCGCATAATATCTCTTTTCTTTTTTAAAAATTACTTTTCCAGGCGTACCTTTAACACCTTTGATGTCTTTTACCCTCGTAAAAATAATACTTGCCTGTGAAAAATTATACTCAGAATGGTCTAAAATAATAGAGGCGACAATATTGAACAAATCTTCGTTCAACTCCAAATTATCTCCCTTCACTATTACATGCGGGCTTGTATCTCCATCAAGGTGAAACCAATAATCATTTTTACTAGCAAACTCGCTTCTCAAAGCGTCATTGCCGTTAGCACTGAGCCCAATCCCGACTTTAAAGCTTGGAAAATCTAAGACTTTATAATTAGCTTTCTGTTCTATCTTTGGAGCTTTTATTGCTTCTTTAACTTTGTTCCAAGCAGGAGCAATAGGTGTAATTGGTTTTTTTTCAACTAAAGCCGCTTGTCCAGATAGCTTCTTCTCTGCGTCTATTAGCCTTGCTTCCACCAAGGCTTCAGCTGCTTTAAGAGCTTTTATCTTTTTAAAGATCTGATCCCTACGTTTATAGTGATCTGGATAATCAAAACTAATTTTTATATTTTTAAATTTCCATTTTTTTGGAAGCTCTCCCAAGTCTGATGCCTCATCTAAAAATGCAAGTAACTCCTTATGTGCCTTAATTTTTTCAAGATCAAACTTTATGTTTTTAACTTTTCTAAGCGTCTTATTTTTTTCTTTTTTCGAAAGGGTTCTATCCTCGACTTCAGCTAGCTCTCGCTTTAAAATCTCACCAGCATTAAATTCTCTTCCCTCTTTCTCCTTATCAGGAAGATTTTTTCTCCCTACCTCGTTAAAGATGCTAAAATCAATGCTCGCATTCCAAACGACGGGCTTATTCTCCCAGCTCTTTAGGTAATAAAATTCTCTTTTTTTCTCACTATAAAAATAGTTCACAAAATTTAGTGCTTTTTTATTATAGAACATAAAAAAATGGTTTCTCTGTCCCCATCGTAAATAATCAATTCTTATTATTCTGTCGTCTGTGTCCACTTCAATTTTTTCCAAAACAGAATTAGTAAGACTGGCCCTTAAATACGATAAAAATTTGTCCTGTGTTCGGAGTATTGAAGGAATATTCTTTTCAAGCCATCCTAAACCTTCTACTCGCTTGCCTCTTCCAATGATTAAGGCCAAGTTTTGTCCGGGTAGGCGTATTGATAAACCTATTGTATAAGCAGATGAATAAATTTTTTGTATATGAGCCGGTTTTCCCTCTATAATTTTATTAAACTTAGAAACCGTATCAACCAATTGAGAGTATGTTTGGATCATGGCAAGTAGTATAACACAATATAAGAATCAAATTGACTGGGAAGCATTAGAAAAAACAATTAAAAATTGTGCAATGCTCGATAGTACCCACGAAAAACTTATCTTTGAAATTGGTGATCCTAAAAAAATCCAACGAAAGCTTGATATTACAGAGCATTTTATTGAAGTCCTTCAAAGTGAGGAGTTTAACACAATTAAAGCCGACCTTCTCCAGTTCTATAGTGATTTCGATTTTAAAAGTATTTTGAATAAAATTAAGATCTCCTCTCTTGTAGAAATCACCGATTTAAATCAAATTATACTTTCACTGGAATTTGGCCAAAGTTTTAATCATTACCCTGTTAAGTATTTCCCTCACTTAAAAGTTGAAAAGAATAATATCAGAAAAACTATTCAAGACTTTAGAAAATTTATTGATATAGAAGGTAATATTGATTTTGAAAAGCATCCTCAATTAAGACCCCTCTATCAAAAACTCAAAGAGCACGAGACAAAAATTAGGGTGAGTCTTGAAAGATTGATACGTGACCCAGAGTTTCAAGATAACCTACAAATTCCACAGCACGATATTATAAATGATTATTTTGTCTTGCCTATTAAGAGTGACCACTATCAGTCTCGTTTTGGAAAGATTGTAAGTAGATCAGATTCGGGTAAAACCTTATTTGTGGAACCAACTAATATCAGTCAAGCAAACGCAGAAAGACTTGGATTCGTTTTAGAGATTGAAAAAATTATTAGTAAAATAGAAAGCGAGTTTATCTCAAAGCTAAATTCACACTGGAGAGACACAGAAAACTCCGTCGCCACGGTTCTTTTTGTAGATGAATATTTGGCCAGAGCAGACTTTTCTTTTAAATATAATTATTTTAAACCTCATTTAAGTCCAACTCCCTATATTGATGTAAAAAAAGCTCACCATCCTTTGATTAAAAACTCGATTCCCAATGATATTAAAATTGGTCCAGGTGAGGGCCTTATTATCAGTGGACCAAACACAGGGGGAAAGACTGCATCATTAAAGTTGATTGCCCTCTATATAACTTTATTAAAACGAGGGTTTTACATTCCAGCAGCCGAAGCGACTCTCCATCCCTATTCGAATATCTTCTTTTTAGGACAGGATCTTCAAAACCTAGAAGAAGGACTCTCTTCCTTTGCTTCTGAAATCAAATCCTACCAAGATTTGATGAGCTCGCTTGGAGAAACAAATCTTATTCTGATAGATGAAATATTTAACTCTACTGCATCAGAGGAAGCTTCGGCACTTGCTTATTCCTTATTGAAGTCACTCAATAAAGGTGGAGAAAATACGATATTAGTATCAACTCACCACCAAACTCTAAAACAGTACCTTCATAACGATGAAGAGTTCATTTCAGCTCATGTTGGGTTTAATGATCAAACAAATCAGCCAACCTATAAATTAATTTATGGAAATCCAGGTAGCTCATACGCAATCGAAATCTTTTCAGAAATGGCCAAGGATTCGCCAGTCTTTAAAAAAATTCTTGATAACGCCAAAAATTATATCGACACAAATGTTGTTCATTACGAAAAAATGCTATCAGATTTGTCTCGAAAGAAGGCTCAACTAGATAAGGTTATTCAAGACAATCGACAGCTACAGCTTGAATTAAAAAATCAAAAGCAAGCACAAGAATCTATTTTTGCTATTAAACTGCAACAGAAAATGACTGAGGCGCTAAGTGAAATAGAAGAAATTAAAGACAAAGCAGAAAGTATTCTCATCGATGTTAAAAAGGGAAATATTACTAACCGAAATAAGGTGGCCAATAAGTTTGCTGAGATCAAGGGGCGCTTAAAATCGGATGATGAAAAGAAGCCTCACAAAGAGCTTAATTATGAAAAGCCTAAAGAGCTCACAGTTGGAAGTCGCTATTTCTGTGTGCAGCTAAATAAAGATGTGGAACTTTTAGAAATAAAAAAATCCAAAGTAAAAGTTCTCGCTGGAAAAATGAAAGTCGAAGTTCCTGCTAAAAGCCTGCGCTTAAGCGGTAATGGCAGCCAAAAAGTAAAAAAAGAAGTCTATGTTCACACTAGCTTTGTAAATGATAATAAAAAGCTAGAGTATGACTGCAGGGGCATGAGGCTTAGTGAATTTCAAAACCTAGTGGAGCAAATTATTTCAGATCTCTACGGCCATAGCATGCCATTTGCCAATGTTATTCACGGGCATGGTGATGGAGTGTTAAAAAAATGGTTAAGAGATTATATCAAGCGCCATCCGGATTTCACTATAGCTAATAATGAATCCGGAAATGACGGTGAAAGTAGAATTGAATTAATTTAAACCAGGGGCATCGTCAATTGATGTCCCAATTCTAAAGGGTCTAAAGCGAAGAGTTTCCTCTGTCTGCTCCCAAGGCCATGGAAATGATAATGAAAACCAAATCATTACTGCCTCACCTTTAATATTGTTAAATGGAACAAATCCCCAAGAGCGAGAGTCTGCAGAAAAATCTCTGTTGTCACCCATCGCAAAATAATGTCCCTCTGGAACTTTTATTTTTGGATAATTAGCTGAGTATACATTGTCCTCATCAATTTGAGTGACGTGATAATGTTCACCTGTTTTAGTTTTAAAAAAACGAAAATTGAAGTTTTTATACTTCTCATCCATGTCTTCAAGGATTTCTTTTCCATCGAACTCTTCAGTCTTAAGAGGCTCGTCATTCACAAAGACAACCTTATCAACAACCTCAATCGTATCACCAGGAAGTCCAACAACTCTTTTAATATAGTTAATACTTGGATCTTTTGGATATTTGAAAACGATTACATCGCCACGCTCTGGCTGACTAGGTCCCGTGATATATACAGGGTCACCGAGCCATTGAGAAAATGGAACTTTAAAACCGTAAGCAAATTTATTAACAAGAATAAAATCACCAATTAATAAAGTAGGAATCATTGAACCTGAAGGAATTTTAAATGGTTCGAAAAAAGTTGATCTAAATCCGAAGACCAAAAGAACAATCCAAAAAATAGACTTAGTCTCTTTTTTAATTTTCTCTTTTCTAGTTAAACCGTCGTCTATTTTTTTCTTTTTAAAGCCGAACATTAGGACCTTTTTTTGTTAAAATAATAATCAATAACTTCTCGCGCAAACAATGTCGATTTGATGTACCATTTTTCTACATTAACAATCATTACGCAAATAGAAATTCCCTCTTCCAGGTTTTCACTTGGGGAAGCATATGAAATAAACCAATCTCTTTTCCCGTAAGGTAGACCACCAGTTATCGACCCTGTTTTACCACCAACATGGAAGGCCGGGTTTCTTCTTATCCATCGGCGAAAAGACCCTCTTGCAGTTCCTCTTTTAACAGTAAGTTCCATCATTTCACGCAGTTTTTGCACTGGTTCAGGAGACATGACTACTTCAGCCTTTGGAGCTCTCTCCCAAATCACCCTACCAGACTCTACATCAGTGATTTTAGCAATCACACTTGCTGACTTCATAATCCCACCATTGGCAGCAACAGATGCTATGGTCGCTCCATGCACAGGACTAATCATGGTTTGACGATTGAAACCAGAAGCCAATTCAGCAAGTCCATACTCGTCGTTATCAGAGAAAAGCTTGCTATTACTAGTCTTTAAAATAGATGTTACGTTGTCATTGAAACCGAATTTATAGGCCATCTTATTTAATTTTTCGTAGCTCAAATTATTAATCGCAGCCTTTCCAAAAACAACATTATTACTCATGGCAAAGGCTTTAGCGAAATCAATTTTTCGTGTCCATCGATTTGGCTTTCTATTTCTTAATTGGCTTTTATAAAGAGTCGAAGACCTACCGTTAAATCTAAAAGGAGTATCAATATCAACTTTTCCCTCTTCTAGAAGATTTGCTGCAGTAATAACTTTAAATATACTTGCAGCTGGGTGGGTACTTGAGAAGGTAATATTTTTGCCATATTTTCGCTGTTTCTTATCATAATCAACTGCAGTTAAAATTTTTCCCGTTTTATTTTCAATTACCACGACAGAAGTGTAGTCAGATGGGTAGCGACGCATAAGTTTTTTAACGTGATCAGTTAGGCTTTCATCGAAACCATAATCGAGTTTGTATTGACGGTCGTCATAACTCACTGTTGTAGGCCACTGCTCACTTGCAAAAACCTCGTGAGTGATTCTTTGCGCTAGCAAATCAAGGTTAACTTTCTGGAGACTAAAATCCTTTGCAAAATTATAGCCCGCATTTGAGTTAGTGATTAAAAGTAGATATACAAAGAAGGCCCTAAGCATTATTCAAGAATCCTTTCCCAATGAGAAAAAATTCCTTACTTACACTTCGTGTAGACTTAGGTTTAAGTAAGTGCACACTTTTAAAGTCCTTTTTTCTTCTATCCTTGATGAACTGCTGCGCCTCATGGCTATCAAAAATCTTGATGCAAAAATTCCCACCTTCTTTAAGTAACATCGGGAGATGATAATAAACCATTTCTACCAACTGCATACTTCTGGCCTGATCTACTGACTTGATCCCTGTTGTGTTTGGTGCCATATCAGAGACCAGCACATCAAATTTTTCATCAACACCCAACTCAGAAATATCTTTTAGGTCATTGATGTCTTTTTGATACACTCTAGCGTTTGGAATTATTTCAAGCTTTTGATTTACTTCTTTTATATCAATACCAACCACAAAACCTTCAGGCCCAACAATTTGAGTTGTGTATTGCATCCAAGAACCTGGATAATAACCCAAATCTAAAACATTATCTCCCTTAGAAATAATGGAATACTTTTCATTGATTTCTTCTAATTTATAGATGCTTCTTGCGAGGTAGTTATCCTGCTTAGCTTTTTTAAAATAGTGATCTTTAACTTTAAAAGTCATAGTTCTCTTTTTTGTTCTAAATTTTAAATTAAGTTATAGCACATTAATTACAATTTGAAATTTACACAGCTCACAATCACAATTTTAATTTAATTCTAACAACACAGAAACTTAACATAACTTTAAGGCCCAAACGCCGAATAACGAGCAAATAACTCAAGATAACTTAAAATTAAGTTATACAAAAACTGACATATTTTGCCATTTTCTTACATCTAGAATGCTTAACCTGGTAGTTATTCAACACAAAAATGGGAGTTTTCCACATTAGAATATACGCTAACAATTGTTAAAATATATTTGATTTAGGCTTATGACGCTCGTAATAATAGGCATTTAGAGAAATTATTAAAAAATAAAATTTTTATCAATTCGGAAAATAAAACTTGACCAATTTACTTATCCCCAAATTTTATCAAGACTTCATTTTTCTTAAGCTTTCAAGTACTTGCCAATTTAAAACCGTCAAATATTAAGACGGCCTTTATATTTGTCTAAACTTTGAACAGTATATGAAAACATTTCGAAGGCCCTAAAGTGCGTTCGTCTAATGCGGTATCTTTTCATTAATTATTATTTTCAGGAGAACACAATGAATAAATTAGCTAGTATCGCATTGATGAGCTGTTTTGCTACAGGTGCTATTGCCAATGATACTAAATTAATTGGTGAGGCTTACAAAAAGTTTGGAGATGTGGCTTTTGCGCCAGTAAGGCTTTCATCTTATGAAGATCAGTACGGTAATATAAGCTTGCTAGCTGAGGTAACAAAATTATTAGGTTCTTCATTTGCTACAAGCTGGTTAATCATTGCACCGGCAATTGAGGATGTACACAAAAAGGCAGTTTACTCAAAAAGTATTATTGCTAATGCTTCTGCAAATATCCTCTCAAATGCAGATATAGACTCTATCCTGGCAGAAGTTGATGAAACGGGTGTCCGTGGTCCAAACAGAATTCAATTAATTGTTGAAAATAGAGCTAGCTATTCTGAGGTTGTACCGGAAAAGCTCAGCTCAAAAAATTCTGAGATTTTTATCCGCGAAAAAAGAAGTAATCAGAAGAAACTTGTTACCGTTAAAGATTTATCAAAAAAAGAGCTAGAACATGCGCTACAAAATCTGGCGAATAATAATATCAAAGCTTATTCAGTTAAAGTTGGAACTGTAAAAACAAGTGCTTTAAAAGTTGGGGGGTCAACTCTTGCGGTTTATCTTGTTCTCGACCTTGCTCACTCTCTCTCAACGAAAAATATGTGAAAATGCACAGTCTTCATGTAGTAGGGAGTGCTGTTGTTGTCTACATAACGCTAGACATGATCCATTCTTTCTATCGTGATGAATTTTAAGAAGATAATAAGGAAATAGAAATGAAAAATTTGCTAAAATTGATGTGTGTAAGCCTTCTAACTTTTAATGCTCTCGCCGGTGAAGAAAGCCAGCTCAAAGAAAAGATAGATAAGGTGGCAGACTTTGTATTTGCACCCGTTAAGATTTCTACGTACACAGACGAAAAAATTGACTTTAGAGATGGAGAATCACTATTGAAAGTTTTTGGTACGATGATCGCAGATACCGGCTGGTTTGTATATGCGTATGGAGAGAGTGAATTCCATAAAAAGATTGTTCAATCAAAGTCAATCGTAGAGAATGCAACCGCCAGAGTAATTTCTAACGAAGATATCGATTCTATTTTAGCCAAAGTTGAAAATGCCGGAATCCAAGGTAATAGACGTTTATATCTTGTACTAGACAGCCTGGAGTATAGTCGGCACACAACAACTTCGACTGTATACATAAGTCAAAAAATTGGAAAGGTTAATATCCAAACCCCAACCAAAGTTACAACTACACATATCGATCAGCAGATAAATCAGAAAGTTCTAAGCTCAGAGAGTGTTGATCAATTTGTTCAGGATGTGAGCCGCCCAGCTCCTCCAGCAACTTCTATTCTACATACCGAAGCAACTATGGCGAAAGAAGTTACTAAGGAAGAACTAGAAAGAGCATTACAGGCTATGGCCAATAACAATATCAAGCTACATAACGCAAAACTTGGAAATGTACAAATGCATGGTCTGCGTGTAGCTGGAAGTGCCGTGGTCGTATACCTAACACTCGACATGTTCCATTCTTTCTATCGTGATGAATTTTAAGAAGATAATAAAAGGATTAAAAATGAAAAAACTAATTAGCATCGCAGCCATAGCTACTCTTTGTTTTAGTGCAGTCGCAAACGAAGTGCCACCAACATTAAGTGAGCAGTTTGATGAATTCGCAGATACAGTTTTTGCTCCGGTTAAAATAAATAGTTACATGGAAGTTGACTCGGAACCCCCTGTAGGTCAAAGCATGCTTATGGCTTTTAAGCTTGGAGCAACTCTCGTTCTACCAGGTCTACGCTATAGTGATGCAATTTCCAATCAAATGCTTCACAGACAGATGATCAATGCTAAAACTGTATATGACGGACTTAAGCCCAGGCTATTAAATAACACCCAAATTGACGAAGTCCTAGACTCGGTTGGAGCCAAAGGTATCACGGGAAGCCAAAGGGTCGTACTCGTTATAACTGATAGAGGCATGCAAACAAAAGCTTTTAAAAATATGACTAAAGAAGAGCTCGAAAGATCCCTTCAGAAACTGGCCAATAATAACGTAGCCACTTACTCTATCAAAGTTGGGAAAACTGATTTGAAAGGGCGCAAGGTACTAGGCTCAGCCGTTGCTGTATATTTTTCTCTTGAGGCAATACATACAATAGTATCAGGAGATATTTAGTTAATCTAAAACTATAACTCAATACTAGCGAGAAATCGTTTATTTATCTCAGCAGCTTCTTGGTAATTTTGAATAGGATCTTCATTTTTATAAAGTCGCTGCTCGATAAAGAGTTCATACGCGACTTGCTTTTGAAGCAGGATTTGCTTTAGCTCTATAGGAAGCTCTGTACTTTGGGTAACTTCCGGAAACATTCCTTCTTCCTCTAGCCTTTGATAGAGAACAGCCTTATCTTTAGGAAAAGACTCTGCAAATATTTCTCGAAGTTTCTGACCCATTTGAATATTTCCCATAAGCCCCGTCAAACGAACGACCTCACCCTGATGCTCGTAAAAATTATAATGAGCACTTAAATGAGGTCTAGCAAGTGTATAAGCCAAAAGTTTAGACTTCGAAGTTGTTTTGATTTCATTTTTTCTATCAAGTTCGATTTCATTTTCAAGTTGTTGTTCCGGAAGAAAACTATCCATTAAATAAAAAGTTGCCTGGGGCGGAAGTTTAAGGTCAGTAACTAATGCGTCTAGTTCATGTAGATTTTCATTCCAATCATCCACACTACTTTCTAATAAAAGTTTTTTCGTGGCATTCATCAAACTATCACGATCATTAGATTTTAGTTTGAATTCATCAGCTAGGTATCCAACTCGCACAAGCTTTGGACTTTTTTCTTTTCTAAACTTATTTAAAAGGGCCACTCTGTGCATTTCAGTAGAATCTTGTAAACCAAGATCCACATAATACTCGATAAGCTTATCCTCTTCTTTTGTTGCATCTGCAATGTGAACTTGGGTATCTGATGGCAAGTATGTTCCAAAACCAGTTAAGATAGAAAATTCTTTAACTGTATAACCAAGCCCCAAAACTCTTTCATTGATCTTTGACTTCAAACCTTCAAGGTTAATATGACCCTGATAAAAGGAATAGTACTCGCTAAGAAATTCTTCGTATTGCTCTTCGGTCTTAAAGAAGCCTTTATCTTTTAGTTTCTTCATTGGCTCCCAAATTTTGGATTGCGCTAAGCTTTCAACGCTATCGATTTGTTGGAGCTCTTTTTCTAGTTCCGAAGCTTGCTCAACCCCTTCAGCAAAAGTTATATAGCCAGCTGAAAGCTGCTCTGAAATAGCCTTAAACCTAGGATCGTTAAGAATCAGCTCTCTTAGTTTACCTATTCTTTCTTGGTAATTTTTTAACTGATAATATGAAACCCCACCCATAATTCCAGAAAACACTATTAGATTTCCGAAAATAGATAATTGCCTATAGGACTTTGTTACTTCCGCTAGTGGATGAGTTAAATAATGAGAAGGCCAATCATAAAGTTTATGCAGCAAAGTTTGGTCTGCAAAAGTTGCAGGATCATGAGGTGCCCAAATAAATCTAAGAGGATTCTTTTTTAAATCGATCCCATACTGAACAAAATATTCTTTGATTAATTTTCCTCTTCTTGGCCATTGCTTAGCGTGATAAAAAGAGAAACTAAAAAAACTTGGTTTTTCAGCTTTGTATTTCTTAAATTCAGCTATAATTCTTTCAAAATTTTCTCCCTTTGCCGGAAGACCATATTTATAAGCTGTTTGTGTTCGTAAATAGATTCTGAGCTCTGAATCAATCGCCCATTCTTTTAAATATTCCCAAGACTCAACTTCCTCAGGATTCACTTTCTTAAAATTTGTCAAAGGATCAAAGTAAATTTCATCAGCTAAAAATCTTTGGGGATCAAAGACCTCTGAGCAGAATAAATTTTTACCTGCGTAGGCTGCTGAAGTAAAAATATAGCAGAATACGACTATCCAATATTTCATATTGAACTTATCGGATAGCTCGCCTTAAGAATTTAGCCTACTCTTGGAAGGCCAGAAACTCTACAAATCCATCTTCTGCTATCGATAAAGCGAAGATTTCATCGCCCTCTTTTTCAGAATCAACGACGTCAGTGACAAGCTTGATGGCCCCATCATAGTCGACATAAACGAATGGCTGATCTTGATTTGAAAAAGTAGTTTGAAAGGTTTGATAATTCGAAACGAATTCGGAAAAGACATTGTGGGTTACAGATGACTTAAGTATAACGACCTCCTTGCCATTAACACCTAATTTAATTGTAATAAATCTATTCATCGGGCACAAGAGAAATCTTTTAGACAGACTAACTTAACACGATTTTAACAAGTTAGACATAGACATATTAGAGATTCTTATATTTAAGATTAGCTTTACTGATGAAAGATTAGTATTGAATCAGGTATTTTAAGCTCTCGTTATCAAGAAACATCTTGGCCACTATCCGGAGTCTATTCTCCATCTGTGAGTCCAGTAGACACACCAAGATGTACATAGCGTAGATTAAATTTCTCTTAGAACGAAGCCTACTAATAGACTGAAATATCCACTCAATGGGAAAAAGAGATAAGAAAGCAAGAGTCCACATTATGGATAATCCATTAAAAAATGTGGGCGACACAAACGAACCAAAGATAAATAAAATTGCAATTCCAAACATGACTTCTCCTAATTTCTTACGATCAAGATTTATGTAAGTTAGGAGGTAGTTAGAAATATTTGAAGAGTACAGAGCAATTAAAATAATTCCCAATGGGGCGATAGCAAAAAATGCTTTCCTATAAATTGCATCTACAATCGTCATCCAAACTGAATCAATACCGGCTTCGCCAAAAGGAGTTTCTGTGACAAACAGCATAGCGGTAAAACCGGCCATGACAACTCCGAAAATATTGTATTTAAGCCATTGTCTGCGGTACCAAGCTGTCTTAGATGGCTGAAACAAGAAGTATCCGGCAAGCAACATTATAGGTGTTAAAAAGAAGTATATTGGTTTAAATATCGCAAGGTAGAACGCGATAAGACCGGTGAATAAACCTGATCTGTAACTACCGGATCTCGTGCTCCACATAAAACTCCACAACCAAATAAGTGGTAGACCACTTGTTACCGCGACAAAAAAATCATTTACTACAAGCTTGGATAAACTCCATGAACTAATAATTGCATAGGTACCAAGCATAGATAAACGTCTCGAAAAGAAATATCTGAGTAAACAGTAAAAAGAGAATAAAAAAGTTCCAATGCCAATAAAGTAAAAATGAAAGTTCCATACCAAGTTAAAGAGTTTTGGAAATTCTTTAAATGGATAATAAAGTACGGACAAATAATTCCACAAAAAGAAACTTACGTTTTCTGATCCATCGAGATAGAGCTTTAATGCATCAACATTTTCGAAGAGCGGAAAGTCTGGCAGCGTGATTAAAAACGTTATTGTACTTAGGGATAAGATCGTTTTCTCAAAAGAATCAAGATAGCGAATTTCACTAAACTGACTGACCATCGTCTCTTCAATAATTTTCCCTCGAGTAGGCCAAGAGTAGAAAATACCCAAGACAGCAAAAAATCCCCAAAAAACAGAACCAAGTGCAATGTTTGGTAACAACGAAAAAATATTAAACAACAAAATCAGTCCAATATTTCCTAGGAGAACCCGGTAAATTATTCTCTCCAGTGAAGAGTTCGCCTTGTAATAAATTTTAAGTCGGTGGTCGATTTCTTTTCCAAATAAATACCACTGACTTCCCATAAATAAGATGTAGACCAAAAGAATCAAGCTTTGTGAAAAAAGACTTAGTTGCTCAGTCTTTTGAAGCCAAACCGGTATTAACAAGAACGAAAAGTACGTAACTATACGATTTATAAAGAATTTATACTTTATTTTAAGAATGTCTGACTTTTTTGCTAAAGCTTTTTCCATAATACCCGATAAATTTAGTAAGTGTTACAATGGTTAGCACTTACCCAATCTAATTCATCCTATTTGAAGGCCCGCTACCCCAGGGCCTTCATTATTTTAACTCACTTGATACCCTATTGCATCAAATTCTTAGTATGATACGATGTATATGATACCCCCATAGTGCAGGAAGGCGCGATTGGGACGATCAGGAGGATTAGTTGGGTATTGCATTTGGTTCTATAAATTCAGGACTGCCCAAGGATATCGTTAAGCAAATTATTGAAGCAGAAAAAATTCCCTTGCAGAAAATGGAAGCGCGAAAGGGAAAAATTGAAAACAAGAAAGCCTTGCTTAATGACCTTATAGACCGAGTTAAGAAACTCGAGGGTGCCGTATATGCCAATAAAGGTGCAAGATCTTTTCGTGAATTTAACGTCAATATTTCTGGTGAAGGTATCAAAGCTTCTGTGGATAAAAACGTTGCCGAACCCGGAACTTATCAAATTGAAGTTCTCCAATTAGCTCAAAAATCTTCTGCAATCTCTAATGGAGTCGCAGATAAAGACAACACCTATACGGGTGTTGGATATATTCAATACGAATTACCCGATGGAACCTCTAAAGAGATTTATATAGATGAGGATCACGCTAGTCTTACTGGTATAGCGAAACTCATCAATAAAGATGCAGACAATGGAATGCGCGCAAATGTTGTAGACTCAGGTGATGGATCCGACACTCCTTGGAAACTTATTATTACATTAGAAGAAACTGGTGATCTTGCTAAAGCTCAATTCCCTAACCTCTATTTGGTAGATGGAGAAGTTGATATTTGGTTTGATGGAGAACGAGAAGCACAAGATTCTAAAATAAAGCTCGATGGTTTTGAAATAGAACTTCCAGGAAATAAAACCACCGAACTCATTCCAGGTGTTACGATTGATCTTAAAAAAGCTGCTAAGGGCGATGAAATCACTCTTGAGATCACTGAAGATACTGCCAAAATGGCGGATAAAATTGATGACCTCGTTGCTAATATCAACCAAGTAATAGGCTTCATTAAAGAACAAAATAGATTAGACGAATCTTCAGATACCTCACAAACTCTAGGTGGGGATATCACCCTCCAGACCTTAGAAAGTAGACTACGTTCATCTGTATTTGCAGGAGTACCAACAGAATTTGGAAATTTTAGAATTGGTGATCTAGGACTGCAATTCCAAAAAGACGGGATGCTTAAATTAGATAAAGAAAAGTTTCAGGCAAAGCTTGATGAAAATATCGATCTCGTTAATCAAGTCATTAATGGGCGCTACTCAATTGAGGAAGGAAAAGTTGATGGCTTTGTTGATAATATTGAACGCCTGGTAAAAGATGCGATGAAAATTCCGGGTGGTATTCTCTCCTCACGAAAAAGCGGTCTCGACTCTAAAATAGCTCAAATCGATAGAAGAATCGATTCCACAGAGAGAAGGATAAAAAGAAAAGAAGAAAACCTAAAAGCAAAGTTTGCAAGGTTAGAAGAAACAATATCAAGAATTAAAACTCAAGGATCTGGATTAGCTGGCCTCGGCGGTGGAGGTTTTAATCCAGTCCAACAACTTGGTTAAGGAGTAAAGTATGAGTTACGGTTTAGGAGCCTACAAAAAAACGTCCGTTCAAACGGCAAGTAAGGAGCAGATTCTTTTGATGCTGTATCAAGCAGCAATTAAGAGTTGTAAAAAAGCAATCCAAGCAATTGATGAAAAGAAAGTTGCAGCTAAAGGAGAGCACATCGGTAAACTTCAAGACATCGTTATTGAACTTAATAATAGTCTTGATTTTGAAATTGGTGGAGATGTAGCGCGAGAATTGTCAGCCCTTTACGACTTTATTCTCTACTCTAGTACTCAGGCAAACATTAATAAAGACAAAGCACCTCTTGAAGGTTGCCTCAATGTTTTAACGACTCTTTATGATGGTTGGTCCCAAGCAGTGAAATCACTTAAGACTGAAAAAGCAGGTAATGCATGAAAAATAATACATCAGATAAATCATTAATTGAGTTTTTAGAAAAAGCCTATGAACTTTCGATTGAAGGCTTGAAGCTTGCTAGAGAAGAACGTTTCGAAGAGCTTATTCCTCTACTAGACAATAGAGCGCGTGCTATCGCCATTGCTGAAACAATGAGTGAAAGAATGAGCCTTGAACAAACTCAGCAAAATGAAGAACAAATCAACAAGACAAATAACCAAGTTAATCAACTAATAAACAAGATTAACAGTCTTGATGAATCAATTACTATGTATCTCGAAGCTGAAAAAATGAAAACGCAAAATGAAATTGCTAAAACGTTTAAAAACAAAGAGAATTTTAAAGGTTATAACCTTAAGAAAATCTACTAAAAATTGTGAGCACGATTATGGAAGAACGCTACTCTCAGTACCAACTTGTTAAATCTAAATCTGGACTAACTGTCCCTTATATTGATGAAGTCTATCTTCATTCAATGTATAGTCCAGCCAAAGAGGCTGAAGGATTTGCTAAGCTCCACGAAGAAACATTAAAACGAAAGAAAAATGTTATCGTTTTAGGTCTTGGGTTTGGATACCACGTTGAAGAGATCGCAAAAATCCTCAATCGCGAGCACGACAATTACCGAATTTTAATTATTGAACCAAATGAACAACTGTATAAGGACTTTAATGAAAAACGTAAGTTTGAAGACAGTAATATCATTCCCATTCATACAAAAGATCCAGAGTCTTTATTTCTTAGAAGAGACTTCACCGAATTTCTTCTAAGTTCACCTGCGATCTTAAAACATGATGCTAGCTTCATGCTAAACAAAGAATTCTTTTCAAATCTATTACAATACAAAGCAAGTACTGACCTTAACCAGTTACGTCGCTTCTCAAAAAGTATTGATACTTTTGTAGAAACTTCTCATGAGAATGGAACACTTGAGGAATATATTGAATCGGTAATGAAAAAGAGAACCTTCACAAGAAAAGACTTTTTAACATTAGCATTTAACGAAATCGCAAATTCTTAAGGATATAAAAATGAATAAAATATTAATTGTAAGCTTAGGTACAAGTAAGCAACTTCTTAGCAGTGCTCATCTAATGGATACATTACGTGCAAACTATCCTCATACAGAGCTACACCTTTTAATTGATGAATCTCATCGCAGTTATGCTCCTCTACTGAATCATGTATCAAAATTCCACATGATTCAGACTGAAAAGATTAAAAAAATTGTTGATGGAAGATTGTTTTCGAATGGATATGCTCTCGAAACTCTTGGAGAGAATCTTGCTGAAGTTATGAATGAAAACTGGGATCAAGTAATCAATCAAAGTAATACGACTTTAAGTACTTTAATGACGACAGTTATGCTTACTGAAAATAAAATCGGAGTTTCACTTTCTGACAAAGGAACAACGAAACATTCTTGTGACTGGTCTCTGACCATGAATTATGTAAATTCATCAGCAAGAAGATCACCGATCGAATCTAATATTATTCAGTCTCATTTAATTGGAGCTCCTTGGAGATCTGCGAGTGAGCCATTAAAAATTTCGGATGAATATTCTCAGATCGCGAATCAAAACTTTGGTAGAATACGAACGATGAAAGCTGGTGATTCTAAAGTGATCGGGATTTCTCTAAGCCAAGGCTATGATGGGAGCTATCTATCTAAGGAAACTCTTAGTGAAGTAATTGGTACTTTACGTGAGTCTACTCAATATATTCCTGTCCTTTTAATTGACTCAAAACAACCTAGTCAAAAAAATATGGTTAACGAATTAAACTTAGACTTCAATAATAGCCTAATCTCTATCAATATTGATTTAACCGCTTTTACTGCTGTCGCTAGAAACTTGGATCTATTTGTATCCCCAGCAACAGATCAACTTGTACTGGCAAACTTGATGCAGACAGAATCAATTGAACTACGAAATGCTGAACCTTTCGCGGTTGAGCCGATAGTAAGCACAGAACACTCTAGGGTGCTATACTTCACAGAAGAAAAGCAACTCGGCTCTGATATTATTTTCAGTATCAATGAGTTATTTGAAAGTGAAATGCCAGTGGAAACAATGGTTACGAAAAACAAATCTTTTGCATGTGTAAAAGATGAATACGGTTACTTCTTTTCTCAAATAAGAGGTGACGTTGATCTTCACTCAGAACTCAATTATCATATCTCAAGAAGTATTTTCTTTAACCTGTTAGGGTATCCAGAGAATCAACATCTTTTTAAAGATATACAAGAGAAATGCCAGAAAGATCATTTAAAAGAGTACGTTAATATCGTTAGATCAGACCTAACAGGAGTCGTAAAGATTCTTCTGGCCACACTAAGAGCACTTAAAGGCATGAGAAATTCTCAGGATAGTCTAAATAGCTTTTTGGGTTACTACGATCAACTATTAGCATATGGAACTCAAGATAGCATCGTAGGAGCTCTTATCAGGTTTGCAGAAGGACGTGTGGAAGCGATTGAAACGGATGATGCAAAAGAAAACTTTGTGCAAATTGAAAAAGAGCTTTTTGAGTTAAAATCAAACGTACAAAGGGTAACAGAAGTTTGTGGATATTTGATGGGAGATCTCACTCCAGATTCAAAATCCACAGATAAAACTGCTTAATCTTTAATCGAGGAGGTTATTGTGACTATTCAGGAAGAAATTCACAAGGCCATGAAAGAAATTCAAGAGAAGTTAAGAACAAACCAGAACCTTAAAGAAGAAAATCTGGAGCAACTACTTTTAGTATCCCTTATTGAAGAGGAGGGATAATGAAAGGCACAGTTTTATTTATACAACTCACAAGAATTGGGGACCTGGTTCAAACACTTCAAGCTGTGAGGCAGTTCAAGGGGGAGACTCCAGGCATAGAATGCCATTTAATTGCCCGCAAAAGTATGGGAAGAGGAATTGATTTTCTTTTACGTACCGTTTTTGAAAAAATATTCTACCTCGACACTAAAGACCTACTCATTGAAGGAACCTTTGCAAGCGGTCAAAGAAATCTTAAGCATTTTATTAATAGAATTAACGAGACGACTTACGATGTTTCTGTAAATTTCAGCTATACTAAAAGCTCGTCTTATTTACACTCACTTGTAAGGTCTAACCAAAAGCTTGGACTCACTAGAAACGACAAAACAGAAGTTTCTGTTACCGATCCTTGGAGTCAATACGTTTACTCTAGTGTCATGAGAGGGACAAACACCCCGTTTAATTTAGTAGATATTTATCGCTACTCTCTTGGATGCAAAGATCTCTTAGTTCTTCAAAATGAATCAGAAGAAGTTAGAGAGAATAGAATTGTTATTCATCCATTTGCCTCTTCAAAGAAAAAAAGCTGGGGCGCGACCAAATGGGTAGAGGTTATCTATAAGCTTCTTAATGAATATACTAATTACGATATTCACCTTGTAGGCGCACCTAACGATCTTGAAGAAGTTTCAAAAATCGTTAACTCACCTGCACTTGAAAAGGTTAAGTCACGTTTAAAATCTCATGTTGGTGATTTTGCCATCGAAGAAACATATGCACTTTTACAAAGAGCAAAACTCTTTATCGGTCATGACTCTTTGGTTTCACATTTGGCTGCTGAGACCTTAACTCAGAGTATAGTTATCTCTCTTGGTACAGTGCGACCGCATGAAACGACAGCGTATTCAGATAAGGTTGTAAATTTAGTACCGAGAAATAGCTGTTTTCCATGTAAAGTCGATGACAGGTGTGAACTTCTACCATGTCACAATAGCATTCAACATCAAGTTGTCACCAAGGTTGCCGAAAGCTACCTTTCCGATGGGCTTAAAGACATAAATACATGCTTAGCTGAACTTTCTCCATTTCACACTGCTAATTTAAAAATTTACAAAAGTGAATACACGGAGACCGGTCTTCGATTGAACGAACTGACAAAAAATTATTTTGATATCAATGATGTCTTTAAAAACTACTACGAAATTATTTTCCAGTACTACCTTAGAGGAACTGATATCAATACTTCCTTACCTGACATAACGGTTGAGACAGCTAATAATCTTTCTCAATATATTGAAGGTACGAATCATTTATTTGAACTCTATAATTTTGGAGTTCGCTATTGTAATCAAATCATCAAGGCCAGTGAGCAAAAACAAGTTGATTATGCTGAACTTCAAGCTGCTGTGAAGAAGTTAAATGAAGTTGACCAACTTTGTCAGATTACAAAACAAACCTATCCCCTACTTGCGGATCTGATTGATTTCTTCCATGTAAACAAAGCGAATACACCAGGAAACAATCTCAGTGAGATTGCGAAGAGTAGTCTTCTTTGCTTTTATGATGCTTCAAACTTAGCAGCCGTTATGAATGACTTTATTAAAAATACAGTTGAATCAAAAATTAATGTGGCGGAGAGCATAAAAGAGGTTTAGAATTATTGTATGGCAACTTTAGAACTAAACAACCAAAGAATTGAAATCAGTGAAGAACACTTTTTTAATTTAAAGTCTCTTATTCCTCAGTTAAGAAGGAAATTTCCTCTTAGTGAATACGATTTTGAAAGTCTAAAGATGAATGGAAAAAACTTAGACCTGGATTCCGATGATCCGGATCTAGTTAGACCTATAAACCGTGAGGATATAATTTCATTAGATATTCAAGCGAGAAATGCCAACAAAGTTGCATTAGTCGAAGATGTTTTAGAACTCTCGAACAAAATTCTCGTAAAGTTAGATGCATGTGTAGAGCTTCTAAAGAATGATGATATTCTAAAAGCAAAAAAAGAACTGAATTTCATCATAGAAGCTATCGAGACCTTTATCATCACTAGTTCATATATTTGTAAAAATGCTGACGATGTAGAGCTACTTCCTTACAAGGAACTACAAATTCACTTACTATCTGTAATGAAGGCGATATCTGATGCCATCGCAAAAGATGATTCAATAATGCTAACTGACTTGCTTGAGTACGAATTGAAAGATAACCTAACTCAGTGGAAAATACACGTCTTCATAAATCTTCGAAACAGAGTCTAAAACTCTTTAGTCAGGTCTCTATAGATGGCCAGCTAGATCATGTGCAAATTATTGATAGTGCTAAGGATGCTGACTTAATTATCAAAAGCTTTGATCATGAACATCTTTTGTTAACTTTCGTAGAAGATGCAAATGATTTAAAAATTTTAAAATCTAATTTAATCCCCCACCTACAAAGAGTTGCGAGATCACATACTATAGGAAAGTTAGACTTTAAAAAAATTCTTAAAAAGAATACTATTTCGCAGTCTCAAATTTTTTCTAATTTTCTAGAGATTTTAAATATAAAAAATGTTCTTAGATTTATACAGGAAAGTTTATCTAAAAATCTTTTAACAGATGTACCACATGTTCATTTTGTGTTTCACAAAAAAGGTGATATTTCAGCCTCATATGCAGAAATTTCATCCAACAGTTTAGACCTTAAAAGAATGAGTGTTGAGGAATTCAACGATGTATTCAACACAATAAAAAAAGCAAAGCAGACTACCTTTGCAGAGTCGTTCTTAAAAAGCTCACAAATTAATATCGTAGGGACCTGTTTAGCGAAAGCCGCCAGTTTTAAATCACATAACTTGATTATTATAGGCACTAGAAGTGAGTTTATCCCCTATGGTAAAAATCATATTTTTGATTTTAATCTTTTTTGCAACATTAATTTAAATCTGTTCGATGTGATTTTAGAGAACCAAGATCAATTGGAATTAACCTCTAAGCTACAGTCCATAAGTGATACTTTAAAAGATTACGACCTCACCGAAAAAAAGATCAACAATGAGTTTCACATTAAAAGAATTTCTCTATTAGGTGAACTACTCAATACTCTAAGGCATGAATTATCCAATCCTCTTTTTGGCATACAATTATCAGCGAGTATCGCGACAGAAGAGTTGAAGCAAGCTGACGATAAGGAGCTCGCAGAACAAATTCTTGAAGCCATTGAGAAATGTCTCAATATCCTTAACGGCTTTAGCAAACTCTATAGCTCAAGTGACCAGATTCAAACTATAAACCTTCTAAAATTGATAGACGAAGTATTTACTCTCACAAAGAGTGAAACAAAAATGATTAAAAGAGAAATTGAATGCGATCCATCTCTTTTAAATTCTAAAGGTGAATTGATCATTCAAAATAATCCAACTTCGCTATCTCAAATATTTTTCAACTTAATTATAAATAGTTCTCAGGCAATGAGAGAGCTTCCAAGTGGGCAGGCCCAAATTAGTATTAAAATTTCTCAGGAACTAACCGGCCTAAGGGTTGATTACATGGACTCAGGTCCAGGTATCTCCGCTGATACAGTGGAAACTATATTTGATCCCTTCTACACTACAAAGCAGGAGGGCACAGGACTCGGCTTATCTATTTGTCGCAATCTTGCTCAAAAGCAAGGGGGAGATCTGTGGTGCGTTAAAAGTGACAAGGGAGCTCAGTTTGTCCTAATATTAGCGCATGCAAGTACTGTTAGTTGAAGACGAAATTCTTATTCAAAAATCTCTAAAAATGCTCATGGAAAAGCGTGGTGCTAAAGTTACGGCGGTTAGCAGTGGTAAAGATGCAATTGAGCAAATAAAACTTCATGACTTTGATAGAATCGTTTGTGACCTGATGCTGACAGATATTTCAGGTTTCGATGTAATAGAGGAAAGTAAGCATCGCTACGAGAAAAGTGAAATTGCAAAAAAATTTATCATCATTACCGCCTACTCTTCATCACAAGTTATAGACAAAGCAAATGGTTACGGATGCAAAGTACTAAATAAACCATTTGATAATATCAACGACGTAATAGAAACCTTTTTAACAGTATGAAAGAAATTATAAATATAGGAATTGTCTTAAAGCCCTCCGAAATAAAAGATTTCGGTACTATCCTAACTAACCTTTTTCGCTGGCTACATAAACGTGAAAAATCAGTTTATCTTTTAAAGAAAGAAGCTAAGAGGATTGAAAAAATCATCCCTAAGACCTTGATGGAAAAAATTAATTTTTGTGATTCCAAAAAACTATTTCATTCGATGGACCTAGTGATGTCACTAGGTGGTGATGGCACACTTCTAGGTGTTAGCAGAAAAATTGCGAATGATATTCCGTTGTTTAGTGTAAACCTAGGACGACTTGGTTTCATCACCGAGTTTTCCAGGATGGATTTTTATGAGCATCTCAATCTTGTTCTGGCCAACAAATATAAAACCTCAAAGATTTACTTAAACTCGGTCCAAATATTTCGAGGAAAAAAAGTAATCTCAGATGAGTTCTTTTTTAATGATGCTGTCATTACAAAAAACGCCATAGCGAGAATGATGTCCGTTAGTATCGAAGTTAATAACGAGCATACTCAAGATGTTCGAGGCGATGGTATTATCGTGAGTTCAACTTATGGATCAACCGGATATTCTCTTGCAGCCGGCGGTCCGATTGTTCACCCAAGAGTGAATGCCTATATTTTAACTCCTATTTGTCCCCACGCCTTGACTCACAGACCAGTCGTTATATCAGACGACTCAACAGTTACAATTAAAATTATTGAGGACATAGATGATGTAAATGTTACTATTGATGGACAAATTGTTGTCCCAGTAAAATACAAAGATTTCATAACTGTAAAAAAAGAAAAAAATAGGTATATAACTCTTATAAATAATGTAGAAAAAACATATTTCCATACATTGAAAGAGAAGTTCGTTTACGGAACGAGAGAAGTTAACAAGGACTAACCATGAGTAAGAAGCTCTATCTTAGAAAACTAACGATTCAAAACTTGGGTATTATTGATCAACAGGTCGTACATTTCAGTCCCAAGTTTAATGCAATTATCGGTGAAACAGGTTCGGGAAAAAGTTTAATCCTAGATGCAATTGAACTCATAATTGGCTTTAGAGGTGACAAAAAACTCATTCGAAAAGATTCCGATTTTTTAGTAGTTGAGGGAATTTTTTCTACTGAAGATCAAAGTATCAAAGAGTTTTTTAGTGAAGCCGGCTATCCTTTTGAAGATGACTGCTCCATCAAACGAATTCTTTACCCAAATGGTAAGTCTAAAACTTATGTTAACCAGCAACTTAGTACCCAGCAGTTTGTAAAAACTTTTGCACGAAAATATATCGATCTTGTAGGGCAATTTGAGAATCAAAAACTTTTGTCTTCTGAATATCAGTTAAAGCTTTTAGATCTATATGCTCAGAACGGAAATGATCTTGATTCTTACCGAGACTTATTTTCACAGATTAAAACAAAAAGAGAAACACTTGAGGTGTTGATCGAGAAAGAAAAAGAGCTTTTTCAAAAGAAAGACTATATAGAGTTTCAATTGAACCAACTTCAAAAGCTTTCCCCCTCATTGGCGGAAGAACAAGAACTAATTTCTAAAAAAGAAGAGTTAAAAAATAAACTTGAAGGAAAGCAGGTTCTAGAAAATATTAATATGCTATTTGAAGGAGATCACCACTCTACTGGACTCCTTGAGCAGCTCAACAAACTAGAATCACTTATTGGAGAGAGCGCGATTTCTGAAAAAGAGCAAGAGAACTTCTTCTCTGCAAAAGAAATGCTGCAAGACTTAAATTTCAGAATAAACTTGGAACAAAACACTGAATTTCCAGAAGAAGAATATGACGAGCTAATCGAAAAACTAGATGAGTATCAAAAATTAAAGAGAAAATTTAATACTGATACAAAAGGATTAGAGCAGGTCTTTACTGATTTTCAAGCTCAACTAGATGAGATTACTACAATCAGTGATAATATTGGGACCTTAGAAGGGGAACTTGAAGCACTTTTAAGTAAAGCAAATAATGTTGCAACAAAACTTCACAAAACTCGTCAGGCAGCAGCTGGCGAACTCTCGGAGAAACTCACCCAAATGGTGAAGTCTCTAAGAATGATTGGTGCATCAATTAGAGTTTCAGTCAGTAAGTCGAGTGAACTCAATATTAATGGTCACTCGCATGTTCAATTCTTAGCCGAAACAAATCCTGGAGAAGGCTTTTATCAAATTAAAGATATAGCCTCAGGGGGAGAACTTTCAAGAATCCTTCTCGCAGTAAGAAATATTCTTGCAACTAAAGACAGCATCAGCATTTTTCTTTTTGATGAAATTGATACCGGGATTGGGGGCGAGACAGCTTTATGTGTAGGAAGTGCCATTGAAAGTGTTTCGTTTAATTCTCAAGTTATTACTATCACTCACCTTCCTCAAATTGCTAAGTTTGCGGATAAGGTGGTTAAGGTTGAAAAATCGACAAATAAAAGCCGAACGACAGCGACGATTATGGAACTTGAAGGTCAGAAGATGGATTATGAAATCCAGGCTATGATACCTCTAAATTAACCATTTCGAATTTTTGATTTCTAAAAGATAAAAACTTTTTATCACGCATAGGAAAACCACAGTTAAAATACCATTGATTAGTGGGATACTTATGCGTGCATGGAATATGGGTATGACCAGCAATTACCCCATCAACTTTTTTTTCTTTTATTAACTCATAAGCACCTTCAATATACTTTACTCGTGCAAGATTAAAATCAAAGGTCTTTTGACCTCGCCTTTTAGAATCTTTAGATGCCCAGTCAGCAATTTTCATAATGATATTATAAGTTAAGATATGATTGATAAAAAATTTAAACCATTTAGATGAATATATACGATACCAACGTTTAAAGTACTTATTGAAGTAATCAACTTCATAACCATGACAATAATAAAATTTTTCTTCACCCAACAACAGGGTTTCACCCTTTCTTAAATAACGAAAATTAGTAGAATAGCGTGGATTGCTCGAGAGATATTTCTCAAAGAGCTCTTTAATATGAAAATCATGATTTCCCTCGATAAAAACGACCTCTTTATCTAGGGCCAAAAGTTTATCTAGCTCTTCAAAAAAGAATTGGTATTTTTTTAAGTATTCCACATGGTTTCCCACAACATGGTCAAAAATATCACCGAGGAAAATAACTTTATCCGAATGAAGTGTATGTGAGTGAAGACAGAATTCACGAAATATTCGAGCTGCCAGGTCATCTGGCCTTTTGATATGAAGATCTGAAATAAATACGCAATTCATATCAGTATTATAGCATTAAGTCGCAAATCTTAAACGGCTTTATCTAAGTCTAGATACCTAAATACGAAACTATCTAATTCTTTTGCATGCTCTGAATCAATATCATTAAATTGAAAGGCAATTTTCCAGCCTTTATAATGAAGATTATTGTGTGGACTTGGTTCTATCTCTTGTAAATTTACAACTACCGCTGAAAACTCAATCGCTTTGCCGTCAAATTCTAAGGTTATACCCGAAACCTTATCGCCTAATTCGAAAAATTTTCTCTCAGGCTTAGACACGATAAAAGATAGACCACTTGCTGAAATATCGAAGCAATCTTTTTTAAATAATTGCTCTACTTGTTTGTGTCCATGTCCTAATTTTTTAAATGTGGACTTAACACTTATTCCATTTTCGACAAACAATCGAAAACTCTTTCTTCTATCGACTTGTGCGATCATTGCTGGGATCGTAATTCTCACGTCCCCGTTTTGTTCAATCTGCTTAACTTCAGTTTGAAACAAAACCATATCCTCTGGTAAGTAGAAGTTCAGGTTATTAGCACTCGCCGCCAACTCGCCTAATAACTTTGTCCCTTGTCGAGATGCCGCTCTTACAACAATCTCTTTTCTCGCCTTTCTAATAATATAGAAGGTCACCTCGACCGTTACTTTTTTCCCCGAAACAAATTTCCATGCAAGAACAGAACGCTCATTCAACTTTGTGTTATCAATGATGCTTTGAATGGACCACTCATCATAATTTTTTTGTAATAAATTTTGATTCGTATTTTCCATCTTTAAACCTGTTCTTATATGGCCTCTCTAACAACTTTCATCGCTAGAGAGGCGGGGGCTTAAGATAAATTGGTACATTTATACCAATAATTGTTCTTTTTTAGCACAGGGAGGTTGCCCTCCCCGCCTCTCTACTTACCTACTTAATTATCCAATTAGTCTCATTGCACTATTTGGAATCGAGTTAGCCTGAGCTAAAGATGAGATACCTGCAGACTTCATTACGTTGTTTGCAGCAAGCTTCGCAGACTCTTCCGCTACATCGACATCTTCAATTCGAGATCTAGCAGCTTCAGTGTTTACCGCAGCAGTATCTAAGTTGGTTATAGTTGATTGTAGTCTAGATTGGATCGCACCAAAGTTTGCTCTAAATCCAGCTACTTTATTAATCGCTTCGTCAATTACTTCAAGGTTTCCTTGAGCACCGTCTTTTTCAGCAATGCTAGTCCCTTCAATTCCCAGTGAAGCAGCTGTTGCATCAGTAGCATCTGCATCAAATGAGATTCTATTATCTTCACCGGCATAAGCACCGACGTGAAATTCCATTGTTCCTGTATCACTTTGACCAGTAAGAAGTTCCTTACCTGAAAAAGTAGTTGTTTTAGAGATACGATCAACTTCTTCTACGAGTTGTTCATATTCAAGATTTAAATATCCGCGTTCTCTTTCACCTACAGTATCTGAAGCTGCTTGAATTGAGAGTTCTCTCATTCTTGTTAGGATGTTCGTTGATTCATCAAGACCACCTTCAGCTACTTGTACAAGTGAAACACCTGAACTCGCGTTCTTTTGAGCCATTCGGTAACCTCTTACCTCAGCTTCCATTTTCTTAGCAATACCTAGACCAGCAGCATCGTCTGCTGATTTAGTGATTCGTTTACCAGAAGCCAGTTTTGCGTAGCTGTCTTCTGTGTTTTCTGCAGCTTTTCTTAGTTCTTTTTGTACCGCTACAGAAGGTACGTTTGTTTTAATTCTTAAGCCCATTTTGTACTCCTCTAATAAGGTTAAGTTTAACGTCCAGTAGTTGATAGCAACCATCAGACATAAACCTTATCGATGCACTCAGGAATAAGTTTAGGAAAAATTTAAAGAAACCTGACAAAATATGTCAAAGACTAGTAATTTCAATTAATTACACGGGGAAAAATTGATGCCAATTATCAGGTATTATTGATTTTCTCAATAGTTGAGGTGGTAGAAAAGCCATCAATAAACTTTAGAGATAAGACTTGGCCTCCATTTTGTAAGACAAAATCCGAGCCAACTATTTGATCAGGCTTCCAATCTCCACCTTTAACTAAGATATCAGGACTAATCTCTTTTATAAGATTCAAAGGTGTGTCTTCTTCAAAAATAAAAACAAAATCTACTGCTTTAAGATTCTCCATCACAAATTTTCGATCTTGTTCATGATTTACTGGACGAGATTCACCCTTCAATCTTTTAACACTAGCATCAGAGTTTAAGCCAACGACAAGAAGGTCACCAAGAGCGCGTGCTTCATTCAAGTAGCTCACATGTCCACGGTGAATAATATCAAAACAGCCATTAGTAAAAACGACTTTTTTATTTTCTCTTGCTTGGTTAAACTGGTCTAAATTCATCTTTTAATAACTTGTGTTTCAAAGAAGAGATCTTGAGTTTTTAAAATTGCTGGAAGCCCTATTAAAATTAAAGATACCAAACAAAACAGATTTCTTTTAAAAGATAAAGTTAGTGAGATCGGCTTTAAGTTTTTTACAACTTTTATACCAAAGATTCTTTTTCCAAATGTTGAGTGCTCTGTAGAGTCTAGCACTGAAAAATAAAGAATATGATAGAGAGATAACATCGCTAAGCTAAATGTTGCACTTAACTCAGAGAACATTGTTACTTCATTAACAGGAATATCAGCAAAGAAAAATGAAAGAACTGTAGTAGCAACAGCAAGTGTTCCAACAAAGATCATATCAATAGTCCAAGCAATTGAACGTTCAGCTGAATTAGCCTGTTTAATGATTTCTATTTTCTTTTCTTCTGGAATTAAATCAGCAAGTTCCTCGATTGGTTTTTGCTCAGGCGTTGAATCTACATAAAATGGAGTAAGGTCTCCTCTGTTTATTTCACCCGTTGGCTTAGACTGTTTAAGAGAATTAATATGTTTTTTTAAGTCTTGATCAAGCTCATTAGCTTTTTGAGCTAGTGAACGCTCAACTTTTTTCTCTTCACCAACAGAATGATGAAATCCAAGGCCATCAGTAATCGCACTGAATTCAAAATTTTCGAGGATTTTATCAATATCTTGATCTTGTTCTTGCATATAAATTTCTCCGCATGTCTCTCTAATAGATTCTCATAACTTTCACAAACCAGCAATTAAGGCTGTAAGCCATACACGTAGCCCAGCGCACAAGGAACAGCAGTAGTCGCCCTTAAAATTGGCATATCAAAATTAATCGCCACTGTATTTTCAAGCGCTAAAATCTGTCTTTCCTCTCCCTCAGAGAATCCTCCTTCAGGTCCTATCATTAATAGAGACCTGCCAGGTAGAACGGAATTTGCTTTTCCTCTCTTCAGTGAAAAAAGAAAAATCTGTTGATACAACTCATAGGGAAGATCACTGAAACCTACTTCATATAGATTAGGTAAAAAATAATTATTAGACTGCTCTATTGCTGACTCAATCAATCTATCGATTCTATCATTTTTGATTTTATAGCATTGAGCATATTCGCAATTTACGACGTAGATATTTCTAACTCCCAATTCGCAACATTGCTTTATTATAAGATCAAGTGAGTCTTTTTTTACTTTTCCAATTGCAATATCTATTTCATGAGAGGGAGACGCCTTTTTAAGCTCTGAAACTGGGACTAACGAAATTTTCTTATTGGTAATTTCAACAATTTTAAATATTCGTCCTTCGCCTTTTCCCGTTAGAAGAAGAACCTCTAAATCAACTTTCGCTCTCAATACATTTTTCAAGTGATGAAACTTCTCATCTTGTATCTCGATCAAGTGATCCTTACTTATATCAGAGTCTGGAACTAAAATTGACCTCATGCTTTGTATTCCATCAATATGGCAACCCAATCACCTTTGCCTGCAATCTCTTTAAGCTCTAAATTAGGACAAGTTTTATGATAGTAATCTAATACTTCCTGCTCTTGCCCTTTCAAAAGCCCAGAGAGAATGAGTACTGATCCATCTTTTAGGTGCGATTGAATATCAGAGGCTTCAGAAATTAGAGTTTGCAGTAAAATATTAGCGAAAACTAAATCGTACTTTTTCCCTACATAAGTTTTATACTCTTCAGGTAAAATTGCTTTAAAATTATCAGGACCAAAAGCATTCAACTCTATATTTTGCTCAGTATTGGTTAGAGCCTGCGGATCAATATCAAACAATACGATATCAGAGGTTTTTCGCTCCAAATGAACGGCCAGTCCTAAAATTCCTGAACCACATCCAAAGTCGATACAATTATTAATATGTTTTTCTTTAATATTATCTAAAAACTTCAAACAAAGATAAGTTGTTTCGTGGCTTCCCGTACCGAAGCCCATTCCCGGGTAAATATAAAGTTCTCCCGCTTTCGCGTCCTCACTCTTCTCCCAAGCAGGAACAATATGTAGGTCATCGCTAACTTTGATAGTGGAAAAGTTCTTTTTCCACTCCTCATTCCAATCTTTAACTTCTTTTTCAATAATATGCGAAGTTGTAATTTCATTTTTCTCTAAAAAGTTTTGAAACTCCACACATTCCTGCTGAGTTTGAAAATAGTATTTTTTTATGCTCGTGTCGGTTTGGACTACTTTTTCAACATTTAGAATTTCTTGCTCTGGAATATCTCCGCCAGAATAAGACTTTTCACCTAAAATCTCATCCACCAATGGTTCATCAATCGAAAAATCTTCAACACCTGTACACCCGAGTGAGTTCATTGCAATTGCATCAATGTCTACTTGTAAATTAAGGGGGATAGCGACTTGAACGTAATAATATTTTTCCATATGTCTTCATAGCAGAGTGCTATAAAAAATGACAATAAACCGTATAATTTTTTCTTCTAAGTATTTGTTATCTCTAAATATTATGTTACCTTGTGCGCTTATGTACTTAATTGGAATCGCAGGGGGATAAGGGTCTGGAAAAACGACCTTTGCCCATAAAGTTTTTAATCGTGTTAATCATAAAGCCTGTCTTATATCGATGGACTCATATTACCTCGATGTTCTACCAGATGATCTGCTAACGGCGAAAGGTAATCCTAATTTCGACCACCCAGAAGCTTTTGATTGGAAACTTCTCTTCACTCATCTTGAACAATTAAAAAATGGCCAAGCAATTGAAGCTCCGATTTACGATTTTAAAACCAGCTCTAGAAAAGAAGAAACGACTTTAATAGAACCTGAAAAAGTTATTATTTTTGAAGGCATCTTTTCTTTATTCGATAAAAAAATCCGCGATTTAATGGATATCAAATGCTTCTTGCACGTTGAAGCTGATATTCGATTCACCAGAAGACTTCACCGAGATGTAAATGAAAGGGGTCGTTCGCTTGAGTCTGTAATCGAGCAATACTATGAAACAGTTCGACCTATGTACTTGAAGTATCTAGAACCTCAAAAACAATTTGCCGATTTTACAGTTGGCGAAGAAACAGACGTAGCAGCGAAAATTTTGTCTGCCCGCCTAAGAGAGTATCTCAATGAATAAGACCGATCTAAAAATTTACCCTATGGGAGGGGTAGCAGAAATCGGCTCTAATATCACAATCTTTGAATTTGAAAATGAAATACTAGCAATTGATTATGGAATACTATTTCCTTATGAAGACTTCTTCGATATCAACTATTTAATTGTCGATACTCAAAGTTTAAAAAAGTCTGAAAAGCCAATCACTCTGTTTATTACTCACGGGCACGAAGATCATATTGGTGCTGTTGTTCATTTTTTACAAGAATTCCCTAGAACTAAGCTCTATGCACCAAGGCTTGCCACTGAGTTGATAAAGGCAAAGATTTTTAAAGCAGGTTTTTCTTTCGAGATTGAAACTTATACTGAAGATTTAGAAATTACTTTTGATGAATACGTATTAAGACCTGTTCATGTAACCCACTCTATACCAGATACCTTTGGAGTGATTCTACATAAACAAGAAGAGTTAGCATTTTTATTTATTTCAGATTTTAAATATGATTTGAATCCTTGCTTTGAGAAGCCTTTTAACACAGAAAAGATTAAACAATATTTCACCAAAGCAAAAAGAAGTATCGCTTTCTTAGATAGTACTAATATCTTAAATCCAGATAAGACTCTTTCCGAAAATGACATTTTAGAAGATCTAGAAAAAATCATCACAAGAAAACAAAGAACTTTTATCACGCTCTTTGCTTCTAATATCTATAGAGTCCACAATCTTTTACTTCTAGCAAAGAAGCACCAAAGAAAAGTTTGCTTTATTGGGCGCTCACTTCACTTCTACCTTGAGTCAGCTCACAATGTGGGAATTCTCAACAAAGAAGATTTCCCAATTATAGAACTTGATGCCATCGAAAACTACACTGATCCAAACCTCATGTTTATTGTAACTGGCAGCCAAGGAGAGCATCTAGGTGCAACAAAAAGAATCTCTAGCGGAGATCAAAAGCATATCACTTTAAGCGAAAAAGATATTTTCGTTTTTAGTTCCAAGGCCATCCCTGGAAATGAGAAGAAAATTTATCGACTTATCAACAAATTATCAGATTCTAATGTGGAAGTTATCACTTCCAGAGATATGCAGGTTCATGCATCTGGGCACCCTGGTCAAAAAGATTTAGCTGAGCTTCTAAAAGAAATTCAACCGACTGATCTTATTCCAATTCACGGTGAAACTTATTTTTTGCGTAAGCATATAGACTTTGCAGCAAAAAACTTCCCTCTGATCAAAACTCACTTCATTACAAATTTTGATCTAATCATGTTTAAAAACGGCGAGATGAAGATCATAGACAATGCTCCAACTGATCCCATAATCATTCATGGAAATAATATACCAATAGAGCGGGAAAAAATCAGCGAAAGAAGAAAACTGGCCTGTAATGGCCTCATTGTTGTGACCGTTAATCACAAGTCAAAAAATATTAATATTACAACCAATGGTCTTCCTAACGAATTTGCGAGGGCTCTACCAGATTTACGTGAGCTAACTCATTACACAGTATTTCAAGAATTTAAAAATCGAGACTATGACTATGTAACTGAAAAGGTTAGAATAAAAACAAGAAACTTTGCTAACGGAAAACTAGGTTACAAACCAATCACTATAGTTTCGATGGTATGAAAAATCTCATAAAGAAGCTTCTCTCCCACTTCACTGTCTCTCATAAAGGTGTCTGCTCTATTTGTGATAAAGAGTTTGAAGATTCAGACCTTCATTCGTTTGATGAGCTCTATCTTTGTATGGAGGACAGTATTCATTATCAAAATCACGAATGGTATCTTTTAGCAGAAGCCCTATCTGACCCTGAAAATCCCGAAGCTGCATTAAATATGCAAAATCGCAAAGATGAGCTTAAAAAGAAGAATATAAAATCTTATATCCTTACCAGCTATATTGAAAACGATGGTGAAATTATCACCAAGTTTGACCTCTATCGCGAAGCCTAGACTGCACCAACCTTCCCCACTGTAAAAACTTTAGTCAGTTTGTTGTAGTTGTTACAGCAGAACTTATAACGCATAAGGTTTTCAGCTAGAATTTTAAAAATTTAATTTTTGCTCGGAGGCATATATGAAAATCAAATTAGCAGTTTTAAGTTTAATGATTAGTACCCTTTCTTTTGCTCAAGTCGAAGACAGTGATAAGTTTCTTCGCATCGGAAAATTAGAATCAATGGTAATTAAACAGTCCCTAAATATTAAGGCAAACACAGGCACCACACAGATTGGAGATTCTGAATGCTATCTACATCACGACAAAGTGGATTACCCAAGAACCCTTACAGCACCTAAATCCCTAAACTTTGTATCCAGTATTGTGTACAATATAACTAAATATCGTGTGGCTGAAGAAATAATAGGAATCGAATTTGAAGGGCTAAAGTCAGCATCCAGAATCTACTGTAACACAGATAAATATCACCCAAATGTTACGTTTGGTGACATGAAAAGATACCTTAATGGTACTGTAGAGCTAAACCACCTTGCTCCGACTGAGATTGAGTAGTCTAAACCACCAATAAGTTTCTAAAAAGCCGGCTGTGGCTGGCTTTTTTTGTCTAAAGTTTTTACATAAAAAATTTACACAAAACAGGCGATTTTTCAGAAGATATTTACCAGCGTGTTAGCCTTAAGTATGAATTTAAAAAACTGTATATTATTAGTGGCTACTCTTAGCCTTACATTCAACCTAAGCGCAGAAGTTGGAAGCTACCAAGACCTTGAAGATAAGACTTTTGATAGGATTCATGACTTTGAAAGCTATGCTAAAGAAAGTGGATTTGGACGAAAGGTTCTTGATAAACTTTCCCAGGCCAATATTCGAGTTGGTGCTAGAATCTTTAATATCTCCTCTGAGCAAACAGGCTTAAGCCTTGCTGCTAAATATAAAAGAGAAGTGGAAGCTGGCGGTGTTTCAGGATATTGGCTACGATCAGATAGCTACGATCTTAAAGCTAAATTTGACGCTGGAGACTTTCTTAATGGTCTTCCTGTCCCAGTTGGACTAGGTCTAAGCAAAGGAACTAAACTTAAATTTATTCGTCCATATACGGACCATAGCCGCGCTTTACTTGAAATTAATACTGATGAAAATCTAAAAAAGATACCTTTCAATTCTCAAATTGCGATGGAGCAACTTGAGCCAGGAGACTATTTTTCCATGCAGGCAAAGATGAATCTTTTTGCAGGCTTTAGTGGAGATAAGGTACTAAGCCCTGGTCTAAATTTAAATGCAAAAGCATTCTATATTCTAAGTGGTGAGTTTCTGGTCCAGACTTTTAAAATGAAAGATCAAAAAATTAGAGTAAGACTTTTTGCAGAAAACTCCAAAAATATCGAAACAAGTGGTGCTTTAAATATTGGACCGCAATTGTTTAAAATTAATATCGGAAATTCAATTGGTTCGAAAATCGTAGAAAAAATTATTGATTTTGACCTAATGGAAGCCTTTGCCAATAGAGAAAAAGGTCGTGTTATGGTCTTAGACTATATCTTTGATCTAAACACTGAAGTTGCCAGACAGGCTTACGATGATCTTTTAACACCAAAGCTAGCTTTAAAAGATGCACAAATTGCAAAAGACCTTTTTAAAGACAACGCAATTCAAACGGAGAGACTGCTTTCCAATGCGGCTAAAATTGAATTGATTGCAAAAGAAGACGCCAACAAAGAAAACAAAAGAATCGAAAAGACATTTAATTCTGAAATCGATTTTACGAGAAGAGGACTTGGTTTTGACATCAATCTTCTAGTTTCTAAATATGAAAGATCTAGAAACTATACTGAAAACAATATTGTTAGCTATGATCATGATGGTGAAAAATACTTTTTTGCACCTACTTTTTCTTCTGAAAAAGAGTTTGGTTTTGATATTGGGATTATCGACTTAAAGAGTAGAAAATCGTCTACTTTCTTTTCTATATTTAATAGTGACCCGACTCAACAGGATTTAGATTTTTCACAAGTTGGGATGAGTTTTAATTACTATGAACACAGTCACACGAGAATTGAAGAGCAAAACCTACATTCTGAAATAAAATACAATCTACCAGTTGAAAGTCATTATAATCAGTTTGCGAGTTGGGACTGGCCGGGAATGTTTCCAATTTTCTTTAAGAAAGAAAAAGAAGATGTGAATTACCGTGTACAGTTTTTTATCAACAAAACAGGACTTGAATACCTACAAGCAAACTACGTAAAACTT
The DNA here is from genome assembly GCA_036336775.1 of Bdellovibrionota bacterium. GTDB lineage: Bacteria > Bdellovibrionota > Bacteriovoracia > Bacteriovoracales > Bacteriovoracaceae. Next base: position 149,750 of record JAYZFM010000012.1, read on the forward strand.
GAAGATTTTCAAAAAGTTATTGACTCTATCTACCGCGGAAGAAGAGACCGGCATATTGCAAACCCTCTTTTTCATAGAAATAATAATGTCTCAGGACCTGGTGGAAATGCACAAAAAGCCAAATCACTGGCGAGTAAGTTATACCGCATTTTAAGTGTTGAAAGTGAGTTATCGAGTCGTGAAAGAGCTGATTTACTTATGGAGTTTAGAAGCAGTCTGAGCATGAGAAAATATCTTCCTTACCTCATTAAGAAGATGATTAAAGATGAAGATGTTCTAGAAAGAAGTATCTACCTCTCTATTGAGATGTCTCATTCTGAGCTTAAAGGGGAAGATGCCATTTCTTATGAGTTTGGATCAAAAGAGTCACTTGGTTTGTATAAGCATATTCGAGCACTCGAAAATAGTTTTAATGAAGATGATACTGAGGCTTATATCTTGTTTAGAGATTCAGAAGACGAAGAAGAAAAATACTTCAAATAAAAAAAGGCCCTCATTGAGGGCCTTCTTATTTTTACATATCTTGTTGTCTAGTATCGTCTCTTCTCATAAATGATGGAGTATCAAATTCATCATCGTCAAAGTTCATGAACCCAAGTTTTTCAGCAATTGATTTTGCTTTTGAACTAGTAGTTGGAGCCGCTTCAACTTTTCGCTCTTCACGAGTTTCAGTTGGCTGAGCTGCCACTTGATTTTGCTCTTCTTTAGTAACATTATTTTGAGTTTCACGAGAAGTCTCTCTTAGAAACTCAGTGCTAGTGTTATTAAATTGAACATTTGTATTTTCAATTTCAGACTCTGTAGCACCTTCTACTTTTGATGTTCCTAAGAAGCTATCTAACTCAGAAGTTTCATTAGAAATTTGAGAGTTATACTCTGGAGCCGCTGGTGTAGCTTCTCTTTGTACTTCTCTTACTGTTTCTTCAACTCTTACAGTTGGTTCAGCCATCATAGTTGGTCTTACCTCTGTATTTGTTGTTGGACGTGTTTCAGTTGCTACGTATGCAGCTTTAGTCGCTCCACCAAGTCCAGTTGCAATAACAGTGATCTTAACTTCATCACCCATCTCTTCATCTACAACAGTTCCAAAGATGATTTCTGCATCTTCGTCAGCAGCTTCCATAATAAGAGTCATTGCTTCATTAGTTTCATGCATAGATAAAGTTGCGTTTCCAGTAATGTTTACAATAATTCCTGTTGCACCATCAATTGTGATGTCTTCAAGAAGTGGAGAGCTAATCGCATCAGTTGCCGCTTGAACAGCTCTATCAGAACCAGTTGCAATACCAGTACCCATAAGTGCTAGACCTTTATTGGCCATAACTGTTGAAACATCAGCAAAGTCAGCATTGATGAAACCTGTGTTATTGATCAGATCAGAAATACCTTGAACTGCGTGAAGAAGTACTTCATCAGCTTTTTTGAAAGTATCTACAAGAGATAGAGACTCACCAGCAATTTGAAGTAGTCTTTGGTTAGGGATAGTAATCAAAGAATCAACACACTCTTCAAGAGTTTTAATTCCAAGGTCTGCTTGTTTTTGTCTTTTTCTTCCTTCAAACATGAAAGGCTTAGTTACAACACCAACAGTTAGAGCTCCTAACTCTTTAGCTAGTTTTGCAATGACAGGTGCAGCTCCTGTTCCAGTTCCACCACCCATTCCGGCAGTAACGAAGACCATGTCTGCACCTTCAATGTATTCAGATAGCTTCTCGTAATCATCGAGAGCTGCTTTTCTTCCAACTTCTGGATTAGCGCCTGCTCCTAGACCTTTTGTTAATTCATTACCAAGTTGAATTTTAATAGGTGCTAAGTTAGCTGCAAGAGCTTGAGAGTCAGTATTAGCAACAATAAATTCAACACCAGAAAGTCCTGACTTAATCATTGTATTTACGGCGTTACATCCACCGCCTCCGACACCAATAACCTTAATTCTGGCACCCGAGTTATTATCAATATTCTCTGCGACCTCAAACATACATTATCCTCCGATTAAAAAATTTCCTTAAACACGTTTCTTAAGGAGTCACTAAATCTACCAAGTAAATCTACCTCTTCATACTGGGAAATTTTTTGCTTGGTATTTTTGGTAATTTCCTTACCCATATTATTCGATTTAGACTCCAAAAGAAGCCCTAGTACTGTTGCAAATTTAGGGTCTTGCATGACCGTTGTCATCCCACCAAAAGCGTGAGGATAACCTACTTTCACTGGTTTACTTAAAAGGTGTTCACCTAAGTCTGATAAATCACGAATAAGTGCACCACCACCAGTTAAGATATAACCACCAGTGATCATTCCAGTTAAGTTTTTATCTTCAATTTGTTTTTTTATAATTTCAAAAAGCTCTTCTGCCCTTGCACCAAGCACTTGAGCAATCTGCCCGAGTTTAACTTCGCGAGGCTTTGACCCTGATAATCCATGAACCGTTATGTGAGCAGATTGATTTAAGCTATCTGCCAAAACAGACCCGTGATTAATTTTCACTCTCTCAGCTTCATTATGTGGAATCTTAAGAGCAACAGCTAAATCATTCGTAAAGTGATTTCCACCAACTGGAATAATCTGGCTATGAATTAAACTTCCATCTTTCCAAACAGCGATATCAGTTGTCCCACCACCGATATCAATTAAGACAACTCCAAGATCTTTTTCTTCCTGAGAAAGAACTGATCTAGAACTTGCAATCGGCTGAAGAATTATATCGTTTGGCTCAATCCCTGCGGCTTCAACACATTTAATAATATTTTGAATGAGAGGTGTTTTTCCAGTTACGATATGAACATGAGCTTCTAATCTTGATCCACACATACCAATAGGGTTTTTAACCCCTGCAGTGCTATCAACTCTAAACTCTTGAGGGATAACATGTAAAACTTCTCTATCACTTGGGATGAGAACTGCCTTAGCTGCTTCTAGAACTCGATCAACATCGGCTTGAGTGATCTCCTTACCTTTTACAGCGACAACTCCTGAGGAGTTAAAACAATAGATATGATTACCAGCGATACCAACCGTTGCAGCGTGAACGCTATCAATACCGGCCATAAGCTTAGCATCTTCTATTGAGCAATGGATTGATTTTACGGTCTTGTCGATATTGACGACTGCGCCTTTCTTAAGACCGTGACTTGGATGTGAGCCGACGCCAATAATCTCCATTCCCTTGTCCTCAAGGTAACCAATGGTCGTACAGACTTTCGTCGTACCAATATCAAGCGCGACAATAATTTTTTTGTCATTCATGAGAGAGTCCTTTCTCACTGCTTACAAACAGTTACAGAATCATTCTGCTTCTAGGGTCGGCACTTTTTGCACCCTATTAAAAAATTTTAGATGGTGTCTGAGAACTTGACAACAATTTTTTTAAGATTAGTCAGATTAATTACGGCAGGTATTGTTTTCTTCTCCTGCATAAACTTGATTACTGAATCAAGCTTGTCAACTTTTTCACTCCACATATCTGTACCTAAAAAGGCGCTTGAGGGCTTTCTACCGAGAGATAGGATGATTGTGAGTTCTCGGTTTTCATTTAAAATAACCTCTGAAATATTACGAGTAAATTCTTCTCCAATAATATTAAATAAACTTGTTAATTTTTTTTCTTCACCACTATCTAAAAGTGCGGCTGGATAGGCCATATGCGGTAGAGTGCCTTTTATTTTTTCTTCAGCTCGAAGCAATACTTCGTAGGTCGGATCATAAAGCTCTCCAGAATCAACTAGAACCGCAGTGTAATACTCTTCACCACCATCCTTGTAAATCTGAACTCTCATTAGAGGTTTAGGACAATTAAAATTTAAATTCAGTGTCTTTAGAAGTGGATCGTAGCCAATTTGGTATGAAGACAAAAAATATTTCTCTTCTAATTTCTCGTCGATGATCTTCTTTTTTACTGCTAATAAAGAATTTTTCTCTTCAAATTTTTTAACTAAATCAAGAGCAAGCTTACCAACAACCTTCGATGGGCATTGACCAAAATCAGTTTTGTAATGAATTCTTTCTTCAAAATATTTTGGCGAGGACACTTTGGCCGCCATAAAAATTGGTAAAAAAGCTAAGAGAAAAGCATGCTTCATAGATAAATGTTAATAGATTTTAACTTCTAATTCAAATTTTTGACCACTACAACGCTCAATCTCTTCTTTTAAACAGCCTACTAGCTCTAAAAAGTCTTCAGATTTTGCACCTGCATGGTTCTCAATAAAATTAGCATGCTTCATAGAAACTGAGATTTCCCCATTTCCAAAACCTTTTAAGCCCAAAGAGTCAATCGTTTGACCAGCTCGAAAGTTTGGATTGTTTTTAAACACACTTCCACAGTTTTTGCTTCCAAGTGGCTGGGTATTTTTTCTATATTGAAGATATTCTTTTATAGTCTGACCTATCGATTTATCCACCCCAAGGTGTCTAATTGTTGCCCCTATGATGATTTCATCGGTTTTTAAAAAGTTGTTATGCCTATAAGAAAAGGATTCACTCCCTACCTTATGAGTATAAATTTCACCATTTGTTTTCAAAATTTGAACTTCTTCAATTAAACTGCCGATTTCACCAAGTGAAGTACCTGCGTTCATGCAAATAGCTCCACCAAGACTTGCAGGAATACCTGTAAAAACCTCCCATCCCTTCAAACCATGTTTAATTGCCGTAGCTGTCAATTGATTCAGGCCAACGGAAGCAGGTAGGACATAACGATCTTGAGCTTTTTGAAGATAAGATTTATCAAAATGAAAATCGAGTTTGATAAAAACTGTTTTGTCTGTGGTGTGAAGTACTTGATTAGCTCCCCAACCCACAATTCTAAAGTTAAATTTTTGTTCTTTGATTTTGGTTAGTAACTTTTTAAGTGCATCAACTGACTTAACCTCAACAAGATCACCTAAGTTGCCTAACTTGATGGTAGTGTACTTTTCAAGATTTACCTGCTCAAACCAAACAAGATCTAGATGTTCAAATCTACAGGGATGCAAGAATACCTCGAATCTCTTTACTGATCGAGCCTGCACCTAAAGTTATCAGAGTTGAGGAGCTACCCTTTAATTGCGCTATAACTTTTTTCGCTTCATTGAAATCGGGTAAATATTCTGCATTATGAAATTTTTCATTTATATTTTTTACCATGATTTCAGCATCAATATATTCAATAGGCTTTTCACTAGCAGCATAAATAGGGCATACATAAACCTTACTCACCCCTCTGAAACAGTTTACAAATTCATTCCAAAACTCTTTTGTTCGCGAATAGCGGTGAGGTTGAAAGATACAAACTCTATTTTTGTCATGGTACTTAGAATTAAACACTTTAAGTATATTTTCTATTTCAGTTGGATGGTGAGCGTAATCATCAATAACTACAAGTTCTTTATCATTTTTCAAATATTCAAAACGACGTCCAACACCTTGAAAAGCTTCAATTCCTTCACAAGCTTTTTCTAACTCAATACCGGCTCTATGAGCAATACTGATTGCCGCTAGAGAGTTCAAAACGTTATATTCACCTGACATGCCAAGATTAATTTTTCGTGAAAAGTTTTGGTGAGTAAATTTATAACTGCATCCAGCTTCAGTGAATTCTAATTCACTTGCTTGATAATCTGCTTCGTGGTGAATACCAAAACTAACATAAGGTCTTTTAATTTTTTCGATAAGCTTTCTAGAATTTTCGTCATCAATATTTAAAGCGACACATCCATAAAATGGAACTTTATTCGAAAATTCTTGAAAAGCACTAAATATTGCTTCTTCTGTTTTATAATAATCCATATGGTCGTTATCAATATTCGTAATAACACTCATAATCGGATTTAGAAAAAGAAATGATCCGTCAGATTCATCAGCTTCTGCGATTAAAAACTTACTGTCTCCACTTATCGCCTGCCCATCAAGATTTTTTACAATGCCGCCAACGATACAGGTAGGATTTCTTCCGTCTTGTTTAAAGATGGTGGAAAGCATACTTGTTGTCGTCGTTTTCCCATGTGATCCTGCGACAGCTAATCCAAAGCGAAGCCTCATTAACTCCGCTAACATCTCCGCTCTTTTTACGATCGGTATATTTTGATCCATAGCCTTGGATATTTCTGGGTTCTTATTATCAATTGCTGATGAGTAAACTATCAATTGGACATCTTCGATATTCTCGGCACGGTGACCTATGAAAATTTTGGCACCATTTTTTTCAAGGT